>CAWGKS010000012.1:0-199210 GCA_963823235.1 uncultured Gammaproteobacteria bacterium
GGTCAGAAGGACAGCTGGAACGCCGCGGCGTCGTAGCGCACTTGTGAGCGCACCTTGGCAATGTTCTGATCGGTCTGCAGCTGCAGCGTCACGGTAAATTCATCGCCGACCTTGACGTCCGCGGGACCAGCGAGGGTGGCAGTCGGATGGGGTACCGGGCCGTCACTCTCAGTCGGTCGGCCCGAAGGCACTTCGGTGACGCCCTGGAGGGCCGCGATGCGCGGCGAAGGCGTGCCTGCCGGCGCACTGCCGCCCCCGCTGACCGCGGCGCCAACCATGGCTGCCCCAACCACGGTTGCGCGCAGCGTCCTGCGTACTGACATCCATCGGTGCCCGGCCGGTCGGTGCACTCGCCATCGCCGTGCCGGCCGGCATGGCGGTGCTGCTCATGGCCGCTGCGCTGGGAGTGCGGGCCGTCGACCCGGCACTCGAACCCAATGGCGAGAGGCCACTGCGCGATTCGGTGCCAAACCAGAATTCCGTCGTGTCACTTGAGGGTCGCGCCTTGGCGCGGATGATGCGCGGCGTAATCGACAACACCACTTCGGTCTTGTCGCCGCTGGTGTTGTGATCGCTGAACAGACGGCCTATGACCGGGATATCGCCCAGGCCCGGAATTTTCGTGGCGCTGTGGGTGTCCTGGTCCCTGATCAGGCCGGCCAGAATCTGCGTCTCGCCGTCTTTCAATTCCAGCAGCGTGTTGAAGTTGCGGGTGCCGATCTCGTAGGCCACCGTGTCGCCCACGGTAACGCGATTGGTGATCGAACTGACTTCGAGGCTCAGCTTGATAGCCACGTCACTGTCGGCGTAGATCGTCGGCTCGACATCGAGCGTCAGGCCGACGTCCAGATATTGCACCTGGGAATTGGTGATCACGCCACCGTTCCCCGAGGAGCTGGAGGCCGAGGTGATTACCGGCACACGGCTGCCGATCAGCACCTTGGCCTTTTCCCGGTTGCGCGCCCGGATGCGCGGGCTGGCCAGGAAGTTGGCATTGCCGGTGGTCTTGAGGGCATCGAGCGTCACCGATAGCGAGGACACCAGAATTGAATCGCCGTTCTGGTTCTTCAGGTCATTGATGGTCATTTTCGGAGGCGTGGTGAGCTTCACTGACGAGGGATAGGCGATGCCGAGCTGCTGCAGGCGGCTGCGCGCGATCTCGAGCACTTCCACTTCCAGCATGACTTCCGATTCGGAGATGTCGACCGAGGCCACCAGCTTTTCGGCCATGCGCACGTTCTCGGGAGTGTCGCGCATGATGACGGCACTGGCGCGTTCGTTGACGACCAGTTGTCTTGGCATCGAGCACGGTCTTGATCAGGGCTCTCGACATCCTTCGGAGCCGCAGTGTTCAGATAGAAGGTCTTGACGATCTGGTCCTGGTAGTCCTTCTGCTTGGCCGGCGTATTCGGGTAGATCAGCACCATGTTGTCCGAGAGCACCTGGCGGGCCAGCTGGTTCTGGCCAATCACCAGGTCGATGGCCTGCTCGATCGGAATCTCCTGCACATAGATCGTGGTCTTGCCGTCACTCTTCACGTCCTTGTCAAATATGAAATTGATGCCGGTCTGGCGCGACAGCACTTCGAACACCATCTTGGTGGAGGCATCGCGAAACTGCAGCGTCACGGGACGATCATCGCGGGTACGCAGATGCGGGCTTACCGTGACCACGCCGCGGGCGGCATCGATCTTCGCGCGCAAAGCGATCGCCGGCGCATAGCCCGGGTCCTCGGCCAGCACACTGCGCAATCGCCCGTTGGCCTGGTCCAGGTCGCTGTTCTTGAGATCCTGCTGCGCCTGCTCCACGAGCTGCGCATGGCGCCGGTCACCCTCGATGCCTTCCAGCCGTGCCGGGCGCGAACGCTGGTGCTCTCAATGGCGAGCACGCGCCGGTAGGCCGATTCGGCCGAATCCAGGTCACCGGCCGCGCGGAATCGATCGCCCGCAGCGATGAGCTTCAGCTTTGCCTGTTCCTGATGGCGCTTCAGGTCGACCTGGTAGGTGAGGTTGGCATGGGTCACTCTTCGCCGCCTGGTCGAGCATGTCCAGGGACTCTTCGTAACGACCCTGCTCGAAGGCATCGATCCCCTGATCGATGCAGCTCCGTACTGGCACAAGCGGCGAACAGCAGGGCGCTGATCAAAGCGATACACAGCCTGCCAGATATGCGGTTCACTGCGAGCCTCCCAGGGGCAACGTATTGCTGAATCTTCAACGGTAAATAGGTGAGCAGCAGCTGGCCATTGGCCGCGCTGTCCACGCTGTAAATGTGATCTATCGTGTCGCCGACGCGCACATCGAACACCCGATCGCCACGCGTCAGGAAGTATACGGCGACATCGCCGGGACGGGCGTAGCTGCCCATCACAGTAAAGGGCAACGGCGGTGCTGTGGGCGGGGGCGGGGGCGGCGGAGCTACATAAGGCGCCGGTGGCGGCGGTGGCGGCGCCACATACCACGATTGAGCGTGAAACAGCGCCGGCGCGGCCTTGCCATCGGTCACGCGGCGTGACAGGCGCGCCAGCAGGCTGCTGGCGTCCGGGCCGCTGGTGCTCGAGACGTTGTGATGCACGGCACCGCCCGCGGCGACGCTGGTCGAATTGCTGGTCGCTACGCCGGCGCGCCTGGCAGCTACGCCAGTCGTGCCAGTCGACGAGTCGGGCGCGGAAACCACTACGTACACCGCTATCGCGGCCGCCACCGCCGCGAGCACTTTGACGCGTGTCGTGAGCACCATTACGGCTCACTCCGCACGTAGGCCGACAGCTTGAGCTCGGCATCGACTTCCTCATCGCCCACTTTCTTGCGCTCGACACGCAGGCCCTCAATCGCCACCGCCGGCAGGGCGATGAGGGTGCGATCCATGAAGTCGCGCAGCTTTGGGTAGGTGGTGCGCACCGGGAAAGTCATGCGGTAGCGCGCCGCGACACCGTCGCGGGAGGGCACAAATTCATACTGACCGCGTGACAGCTCGACGCCCGCCGCCGCGGCCTGCGCAAAAACCTTGCCCACCACGGTCGGCGCATCGTCGCGCTTCGGGAGCGCTGCCAGCACCGTGCCGCCAGGTGTAGCGGCAGCGGGGGCATGGCCGAGCGGCGCGAGGTGCAGGATCTGTGCCTTGAGCGCTGCCACCGCGGTGCTTTGCGGCAGATTGTTGGCGATGAACAGGACCAGCGCGGCAACTACCAGCGCTATTCCTGCCAGGCCCGTCGCGCCGACCCGGCGCAGGCGATAGGCGGATTCCGCCAGCGCGCGACTGGTGAATGACTGGATACGCGCAAGCGTAGTGGCCACGGCAGGGCGCAGCTCGCCAAGAGGCGCAGCGCCCGCTGGCGTGACGGTGGCGAGTGGCGCCAGTGACTCATCGTCGGGCGCGTCATCCTGCGTGTGGCCACGGGCGTCGCCGCCGGCACCAGCTTGAGATGCAGCTCGCTCACGAGGCATCGCTCCAGTCAGCCGACAACTGGAAGCGCACCGGATGGTCTTTGTCGTCGCTCTTGATCTCGTGACTGTCGAGCATCGGGTAATGCAGCACCTGGGTCTTGCGCAGGCGCTGCACATAGGCGAGCGCGAGCTCGAGCGTGCGTGCCTCGGCGGTCACGCGCACCCGGTGTTTGGCGTGATCGGGTTCGATCGACAGCACCGCCACGTCGCCGCTGATATCGCCGCTGGCATGCTCGAGTTCGGCCAGTAGCTGCGACCAGGGAGTGCCCAGTTCGCGCACGGTCTTCTCGGCGTTCTGTGCGCCCAGGCCCGCGACATTATCGAGTGCGTAGGCGCGACTCTGTGCGCGTTGCAGCGCCTCACTGCGCAGCTCCAGTCCGGCGCGCTGCGTGCTGAGCGAATGCAGTTGCAGCATCACCAGTACCAGAGCGAGGGCGCCCGCGACAGCCAGGGCAATGCCCGCCGAGCCGCCACGGGCAGCGTTGCCGGCAAAATCAAGTTCGAGGCGCGGCGCACTCATGCCTGATGCCTGCGCAGAAATTCCAGCTTGCCGGCAGTCGAGTCACCGGCCCGTTCTTCTTCCAGCCAGACCAGTTCGGTGCCGCTCGGGCCGGCCGCAATGCGCAGGCCAGCCGGCGCATCGACATACACCCGGCCCTCCTGGGAGGAATTGTTCGCCAGACGCCCGAAGGTCTGCAGGCGGCGCAGTTCGACGGCCCAGTTCGCACCGATGCGCACGCTGTGCACGCGATCCCAGCCGCCGGCGACCAGGCGCGCTGCCGCCAGCGTGCCCTGCTCTATCGATACGAACCAGGCGCCGCCATCGGGCAGACTGGTGCGCCAGTGGTTGTAGGCCGAGATCAGCTGCGGCTGCAGTGACTTCAGCGGCAATTGATGACGCGTGAGGATGAGCTGCAATTCCTCGATGAGCGCAGCCGGCACGGCACAAGCCACCTGGGCGGCGCCCGGACGGCTGTCACTGAGCGTGACCGTCCACTGACTGACGACTTCGCCGTAAATGCCGGTGAGCACGTGACGCGCGTGGGTGAGGCGTTCGGCCGCGCCGCTCAACGCGGCCGCATAGGGCACCGTGGCATAGCGCACCCAGTGATCGGCGATCACGATGCGGACCGCTGCCTTCTGCCACTCGGGTTGTGAGAGCTGGGCATCGAGTGCCGTCAGCACCGCCGTCCAGTGACTGTCCCCGGCCACGTCGTTGACCCAACCGGCCTGGGCAACCTGCTGCGGGCGCACGCCGCGCGCCAGCCGCGTCAGCGCCAGCTTATGCGGCGCGAGATAGATGCCGATTTCATCACGCCATAGTGGTGACACGATTCACCTCTTCGAGCGTGGTTTCGCCACGCCGCGCGAGCTCGAGCGCGGACTGGCGGATCAGGCGCACCCCGGAGCGCGCCGCCAGCTCCTTGAGCTGGCGCACCGGCGCACGCGAGATGATGGCCTCGCGAAGCTCGTCGTTGAGCACCATCAGTTCGCCTACGGCTTTACGGCCGCGATAGCCGGTGCCACGGCAATGCTTGCAGCCGCGGCCGACGCGAAACTCATACGAAGCATGAGCGGCAATGCCCAGCTGTGACTCTTCCAGCAGGCGGCGCGAGGGCACGTAGGAATCGGCGCACTGTTCACACACGATACGTACCAGGCGCTGGGCGAGAATGGCGCTCAGGGCCGCGACAAAGCTGTAGGTATCGACGCCCATGTGCACGAAGCGGCCCATGACATCGAAGACATTGTTGGCGTGCACGGTGGTGAACACCAGATGCCCGGTGAGCGCCGACTGGATGGCAATCTGCGCCGTCTCCGGATCGCGGATTTCTCCGACCATGATCTTGTCCGGATCGTGACGCAGAATAGAACGCAGACCCCGCGCGAAGGTGAGCCCTTTCTTCTCATTGACCGGAATCTGCAAAACCCCTGGCAGCTGATACTCAACCGGATCTTCAATCGTGACGATCTTGTCATTCCCGGTCTGCGACTCGGTGATGGCCGCGTACAGCGTGGTGGTCTTGCCGCTGCCGGTAGGACCGGTAACCAGCAACATGCCGTAGGGCAGGCTGGCCAGGCGCTGCAGCTGCGTGACCGTCTCGCTGTCAAAGCCGAGCGAGGCGAGTGTCAGGCCGTGCACCTTCTGGGTGAGCGCCTGCTTGTCGAGTACCCGCAGCACCGCGTCTTCGCCGAACACACTGGGAATGATCGAGACACGAAAATCGATGGCGCGGCCGTCGATCGCGACCTTGAAGCGACCGTCCTGCGGCACGCGACGCTCGGCGATATCGAGTTCGGCCATGACCTTGATGCGCGAGACCACCTGCTCGGAGACCTCGGCGCCGGTGACGGCGGCCATCTGCACCAGCACGCCATCGATGCGATAGCGCACCACCAGGCCATTGGGCACGGTCTCGAGGTGCACATCGCTGGCCCCGGCGCGCAGGGCGTCGTAGAGCGTCGAGTGCACCAGCTTGACGATCGGGCTGGAATCGAGACTGATGGAAGCGAGCGAGAGATTGTCGACCCCGCCACCGGCCGCGACCGCGCTGGTATTGCCCGCTACGGCGGAATCGAGGGCACGCAGCGATTGTTCATTGCGCGAAAGATAGGCGGCGATTTCGGCGCGCGGCGCCAGCACCCATTCGAGCGCCTGCGGCACGCGCACTTCGAGCCAGGAGCGCAGCGCGGCATCGAAGGGATCGGCCACGATTGCCAGCAATGATTTGCCGCTGCGCGCTACCAGGCAATTGCGGCGTGCGGCGTCAGCCGGTGGCAGCAGATCAAAGGCCGGCTCGAGCTTGGCCAGGTCCGAGCGCCCGAGGGCGCGATAATCCAGCGCGCGTGCCAAGGCCGCAGTCAGCTCCACGGGGCCAAGTCCCGAGCGCTTCTCGAGAAAATCGAGCGTCGAGCCGCCACCTTCCTGCGCCTCCGTGACCGCCGCCGTCAGCATGGCCTCATCGAGACCGAACATGCCGGAGCTGTCCAGAGCCGCACTCATTTGATGCTCCCGGCAAGTTCAAAGATCGGGAAGTACATCAGCACCACGATGACGCCGATGACTATGCCGATCAGGCTCATGAGCGCGGGCTCGATCAGCCGCGTGACCAGCGAGACCCAGCGTGAAAGTTCTTCGTCGTAGAACGCCGCGATGCGCTCCAGCATGTCGCCCATGTTGCCGCTGCGCTCACCGACACGCAGCATGCGCGTGGCCACCGGCGTGGTGAGCCCGTATTGCTCCATGGCATCGGCGATCGAGCGGCCTTCGCGCACCGCCTGCGTGGCATTGGCGAAGTTGCTGCGCAGATTGGCGCCCAGCAGTCCGGCCGACATGCGCATGGCCGTGACCATCGGTGTGCCGCCCCGCTGCAGCATGCCCACGGTGCGATAGAGTCGCGCCAGCTGATAGACGTGCAGGCGGCTGCCCAGCGCGGGTATGCGTGCAATGCGCGCGCCCAGGGAGGAGCGCACACTCGGCCGCGTAAAGGTGTACACCAGGCCGACAATCATGCCCACGGTGCCAACCACCACCAGATAGCCGTGCGCCTCGATAAATTGCCCCCAGCGCATCAGCAGGCGCGAGGCGAGCGGCAGATTGCTGCCCATGTCTTCGTAGATGGCACTGAAGCGCGGCACCACGTAGCCCATCAGGAACGCCACCACCAGCAGGCCTGCCCCGCACAGCACGGCCGGATAAATGGAAGCGTTGATCAGGCTCTTGCGCAGCACGTCGATCTGCTGCTGATAGGCCACGTAACGCGTGAGCGCTTCGCGCAGCGCACCGGTGCGCTCGCTGGCGCGCACCGTGGCCACATACAGGGCCGGAAAACTCTGCGGATGTTCGGCCAGCGCCGCACCAAAGGTCTGGCCTTCGCGCAAGCGCACCAGCACCTGATCGAGCGTGCGCCGGATCATCGGGCTCGCTTCTTTTTCCCCCAGCGTCTCAATCGATTCCACCAGTGACAGGCCGGCATCCAGCAGCGCGACCATTTCCTGGCTGAAAGTAACCAGCGGCATGCGCGTGCTGCGCTTGCCGAAATTCAGGGTGCGCTCGCGCGCGATGGAAATAAATGCCAGACCAGCGCTCGTCACCTGACGGCGAGCGTCGGCTTCATCGGCGGCATCGAGCACATAGGAGAGCACGTCCGCCCCACCGCTCATGGCTTTGATGCGAAAGCGCATGGCTACCAGTTCCCCAGGTCGGCGTTCTCGCCGGTGCCGCCCTGGCGACCGTCCTTGCCAAAGGACATCAGGTCGTAGTCATTGTTGTGCGTGCCGGGTGCGCCGTAGACGTACGGGCTTCCCCAGGGGTCATTGGGCACTTCTTTCTTCAGATAAGGTCCGGCCCAATTCTGCTCGCCCGGAGGTTGAGCCTGCAGTGCCGCCAGGCCCTGCTCAGTGGTAGGCAGATGGCCGACATCGATACGGTATTGCTCAATCGCTTTATCGAGCGCATCGATCTGCGCACGGGCGGCTTTGACCTGCGACTTACCGACCTGCGCAAAATAGCGCGGTGCCACGAAGCCCGCCAGCAGGCCGATGATGACCATGACGACCAGCAGCTCGAGCAGGGTGAAGCCACGCTGCCAGACCGCACGCCGCGCAAGCGCCCGGCCGCGCAGCCGCCTGTGGGCTTGAGTTTCAACGGCTTGCGACACCATATTCACCATGGTATCAGCTCTGCTCGGCCAATTCGGCCTGGGCGCGCAGGGCGTTATAGACCTTCATTACATTGGGCACGTAGGCCCGGGTTTCACGGTAAGGCGGCACCCGCCGCCCATAGCGCTCGACCGCGCTCTCGCCCGCGTTATAGGCCGCCAGCACCAGGTCCAGGTGTTTGGCGCCATAGCGGCTCAGCAGGGCCGCCAGGTATCGGGCCCCGGCGTGTATATTCTGTTCCGGATCAAAGGCATTGAAGGCCCCGTAGAGACGCGCTGTGCCCGGCATCAACTGCATCAGACCAATGGCCCCGCGGCGCGAAATCGCGCGCGGATTAAAGCCTGATTCGACCACAATCACCGCACGCACCAGCTCGGCATGAATGCTGGCGGCCTGGGCTGCGCGCTGGATGGTCGCGTCATAGTCGGCAGAACGGGCCAGCCACAGGGCGGCGCGCCGGGCATCGGCACCGGGCACGGAACCTTCCAATGCAGGTGTACGGGCGACGAGCGTGTAGCGGGAATCGTCCGGTATGTTGCTGAAATGGGTGGTCCCGGCGGCATCCGTGAAGGCATAAATGTCGGCCCGGGCCGCCATCGACGCGGACCCGAAAGTAACAATGATCCCGGCAGTGAGCGCAAGCCTGTTCACACTGGCACTCTACGAGACCTACCCACCCCCGTAAGGTAGGCAAACTGGGTAGGCGGGCGCCCCCGTGCGAACTGCATCACAGTTCCCCCGTCCCACTTTTAGGGTCATCTGCCCCACCCAGGAGGCCCGGCGCCCGTTAAGATGCCCTGAAGGCCCTATCAACCATGTATATCGACTGGTTCAAGCTCAAACGTCTGCCCTTCCGCCTGCGGCCGGACCCCGAGTTCCTGTACCTGAACGGCGAAACCACGCCCGTGTTCGAAGCCCTGCGCGCCGCAGTAGCCGCCGGCAGGGGCGTCGTAGCCCTGACGGGCGAGGCCGGAGTTGGCAAGACGACGATGCTGCACGCCATTGCCCTGCAGCACCAGGGCGCGATGAGCGTCGCCCGCATCCAACAGCCCAATTTAACCTCTAGTGAGCTGCTCGATACCCTGTCGGAACAGTATGGGCTGCCGGCGACCCGCGATCCCGCTGCCAACCCGCAAACACCGATCAAGCACTTCATCGCCGAGGAAACCGGCCAGGGCCGGACGGTCGTGATTCTGGTCGATGAAGCCCATCGCCTGGCGAGCGCCACATTAAAGGAGCTGCTGAAACTCTGCGCCCGCCAACCGGCGCCGTTGGTGATTCTGGCTGGTGCGCCAGAGCTGGGGGCACAACTGGCCGCGCTCGGCGGCGAAGCCTCCCCGCTGGCCACCGGTGTTATTGCGCCACCCGTAAGCGCGCTGCACCTGCCGCGCCTGGATATCGTTGGCACGGAAGGCTATGTGCGCCGGCGACTCAACGTTGCCGGCGGCGGCGCACGCAATCTGTTCGACGCCGACTCGTTTGCAGAAATTCAGCGCTACACCGGCGGCACGCCGCAGCTCATCAATGAAATGTGCGATGCCGCAATGACCCTGGCTGAAACGCACAACAGCCCGCGCGTCGGGATCAGCGAAATTCGCGACGCTGCGCATGAACTCAAATGGGTGGAATTTTCTGCGCGTGCGCCGGCCGCGCCCTTGAACGTACCAGTGAACCCAAAGCGCGAGTCGGTACGCGCCGAACTGGACGTGCAGCATCGCGGGATTGCCGCGCAGCGCCTGCTGCTCACACCCGGGCGGGTCACCATCGGGCGCGGCACTGACTGCGAACTGCATCTCGACAGCCAGTTTGTCAGCCGGCATCACTGCCAGATCATTACCACCGCCGAGCAAAGCTTCGTCGAGGATCTGGGCAGCACCAATGGCATCATCGTGAATGGGCGGCGACGCCAGTTGCACAAGCTGGTGGCGCAGGATCAGATTGTCATCGGCGATTACACGCTGACCTATCTGGAAACGCCGCTCGCGTAAGACGCATCGCTGGCGGCCAGGCGCTCCGAATCGCCCAGTTTCCAGGTGAGCTGGGCCAGCGTGCCGGCGCCGGGTGCCGCCATGCAGGAAAATTGACCGCCGGTCATCTGCGCGCGCTCACGCAGGTTGCGCAGGCCCGAACCATGGCGACGCGACGCGATGGTCGCCTTGTCGAGTCCCAGGCCGTTGTCGCGTACCTGCAGCGTGAGCACATCGTCATCGCGGGTCAGCAGCACCCACACGGCGCGCGCCTTCGCGTGCTTGACGACATTGTTCAGCAACTCCTGAACACAGCGATAAACCACGGTAGCCAGGCGACCTGGCACTTCGCCGTCGCCCACCGTCAGCTCGGTATTGATGATGAGACCCGGATAGGTTTCGGCAAAATCACGGCAAAACCACTGCACGGCTGAGGCCGCGCCCAGATCGTCCAGGATTTTTGGACGCAGATCCGTGGAGATGGCGCGGATGTTCTCGGCCGCCTCCTGGATGCGCCGCACTGCCAGTTCAAATACCTTGGCCGGACTCCCGAGGCGCGGCTTGCGCATCATTTCGAGACCGCGCTCGAGCGTGTATTTCACCGCACTCAGTGATTGCCCGACCGAGTCGTGCAGTTCAATGGCGATGCGCTTGCGCTCGCCCTCCTGGGCGCGAATCAGCTGTTCAGAGAGCGCCACCAGTTCATTGCGCGAGTCGCGCAGCGCCACTTCAGCGCCCTCGCGGCGCACGATTTCATTGCGCAGATCACGATTGGCATCGGCCAGTGCCTGGGTGCGGGCCCGCACCCGCACTTCCAGACTGGAATTGAGCCGCTCGAGCGCATCCTGGGCGCGATACAGCGCGCTGACATCGCTGGCCACGAACACCGCGAGTGCATCACCGCGCTCGCTCCTGGCACCGCGCCGCAGGCGCATGGGCCGCAGCGTAAAATGTACCTGGCGGGAGTCGAGTGGCTCCTGCAGTTCAAATTGCCGGCGGCGACCACGCCTTATTTCCGTAATGGCGTGATTGATGAAGCCATGCAACGGGCAACGCGAACTGCTGCAGTCGGGGTGCAACAGCTTGTGCGCACTGGTGCCGATGACGCCGCTCACCGTGCCCAGCGACCAGTCTTCCACCACCCGATTGGCGCGCAACACCTGACCCTCACCGCCCAGCAGGCAGACCAGGGCGGCCATGGCATCGGCCGTGCCTTCCCATTCGAGCTTGGCCTTCTCGATCGCCGCCTGGCGCAGGTGCACCTGTTCGAGCGCCTCGCCAAGGACCGTGGGCCCCACCTTGCGGGCGGCCGGGGCTCCGGGTTTTCGTTTCTTTGCCGCGGCCATAATGGAGGTATCTTGCGACTCCGGCGCGCGGATGACCAGCGGCAAGCTGATTATGCAATCCCCGCTGTCGGCGCTATAAGACAGTAAGGCGCCACCGTTGATATCGGCT
Source organism: uncultured Gammaproteobacteria bacterium (assembly GCA_963823235.1). Taxonomy (GTDB): domain Bacteria; phylum Pseudomonadota; class Gammaproteobacteria; order Steroidobacterales; family Steroidobacteraceae; genus FEN-1191. The sequence continues at coordinate 11,531 of CAWGKS010000012.1, forward strand.
ACGGTAGCGCCTCGAGCCCAGCCATCCAGTACCGCCACGGGGAGAATGCCATGTCGTTGTGGAAAGAACCTGCCGCACCTGTACCCGCCAATACGCCCAGACCCCCTGCTGATTCCCTGCCCCGGGCCGCACCGGAGCGCGCACCGCCGGCGCCAGCCGCCGCGCCCCGTGATCTGCAACGCGACCTGCCGCGCGAATCCGTGATTGCCGCCGGCCTTGCCATCGAGGGCAAGATCCAGGGGACCGGCCATGTGCGCATAGCCGGTACTTTCAAGGGCGACGTGCAGGTCGAGGGTAACCTGAGCATCGATACCGGCGCAAAGCATCAGGGTGAAGTGCGCGCGGCCACTGTGACCGTGAGCGGCGAACTCACGGGGAACATCAGCGCCAAACACGTCGACGTCACGCCCTCGGGCGTGATAGTTGGCGATGTCAAGGCCGACACCATCACCGTGGCTTCGGGCTCACGGATGCGTGGCCATGTGGAGTTTGGCTGGGGCGATGCCATCGCGACGCCAACGCGCAGCGAATCGGCGCGCGCCGACCACATGCTCTCGCGCATCGAACCCAAGAGCAGCGGCCTGCCTTCATGATCGCAGCGCGTCCTGCCGCACCTGGCGCGACCCGCAGCTGCCCGCACTGCCGCGCTACGGTGCTATTGAGCGCCAACGTGTGCCCGGCCTGCCAGCATCACCTGCGTTTCAATGCACCGAGCGCTGCCGGTACTACCGCGGCCGCAGCAGCCGCCAGTGGCTACGCGGCACTGCAGATCGAAGGCACGGTGCGCCACAAGCAGCCACAGGAACCGTGCGAGTTCTGCGTGGTGCTGGCCATCGCCAATGAACAGGGCGAGCAGATCTCGCGCCAGGTGGTGGGTGTGGGTGTGCTGCAGCCGAACGAGGCGCGCCGATTCAGCATTTCGGTCAACCTGGTGCCAGCGCGTGCGGCCGCAGTGGCGGCTCGCGAGCCCGCTCTTACAACCGCATTTCCGCCGCGATAGCATCATATGGCGCTGAAACCCCGCCATTTTCGCGCAGCAGCAGTCCGGAAGCCGTCAGTGTCTCGACGTCACTATGAACCCGTTTGTAATCGCGGCCGAGGCGTTCAGCCAGCGCTTTCACCGAGCGCGCAGGATGACGCCGTACGACGCTCAACAACTCAAGTCGTTTCGGCGACAGCGCACTCAACATCGCCGGCAGGTTCGGAAAGGTAAGAAATCTTTCCCGCACCTTTGCGCCACCTTCAAGCCTGTGCCAGGCGCTAACGAAGCGCGCACCCATGTCGTCGAGACTGCCGACAGTGACTTTAATTCGTTTGGTCATTGCACTTCCCTCAAGTTACGCACGTCGGCCAGGAAGTCAGCCATCAATTGCTCCACCGTCGAAAAAGAATAGCTCTCCTGTCTGCCGGCGATGTGTCGGTGATCGCCCTGGCCGCGCTCATTGTCGTAGCCCACTATCCGATTGCCAGCGACACCGTAGTGCAGGCGATATTTAAGCGAATGTGAGCTTCCCGACACTGGCGAAGCCAATTGCCAAATTGTCATTTCGATTATCGCTCCATCTGGAAGTACCTGCTTGTCGTGGAACGCGAGTACCGCCTTCATATGGCATATGATGCCATAGGCAGATTATGGCGTCCAGAGCCATATGGCGTTATGTCTACAAACAGGGCGATTGGGCCGGCGATTGCCATAGCGCCAACCACTACAGTTTCACGAGGTTTGCCGAACTCGCGCCTGTCACCGCAGCGAGTGCAATTGCAGTATCAAAGGTGACCAGCCGAGCGCTGTGGTGCACGGCCAGAGCCAGCAAATAAACATCAGTAAGCTGGCGCGGTCCGTGAATGCGCGTGGCGTCGACCAGCCGTTCGTCCAACAAACTGACGCTGTCGGCCCAGAATTCGTGGACCGGTTCGGCCGTGGCAAACCGCAGGCGCTCGACGATCTGCTGCACCGGCTGCGCATTGGGATAGGCCGGATGTGACAGGATACGCACACAACCATTTTCGGTGACTGGAGTTGATGCCCAGCCCGCGCTCGCGTGAGCGGAGTACCAGCTCATGGCACTGCGATGCAGTACGTGATCGGCATCAAGCAGCGCGATCAGCACATTGACGTCGAGCAGGGCGCGCATCAGTAGGCGTCGTCTTCGCGCAGCGTATCAATGAGTTCATTGGTAACGATGCCACCGCGCGACGGAAACGGCCTGAAACCATAGATCGCTTTCGGCTCCTGGACACTCGCTGGGTTTACCGGCGCAACCAGTGCCTGACGTGCCAATTCGGAAAGCACCTGCCCAGCAGTCTTGTGTTCGCGGCGAGCCCGTTCCCTGGCGGCCTGGAGTACATCGTCGGCGATATCGAGGGTGGTACGCATGCATCAGATGTTATTGCATCATGCATCTGATGTCAAACTGCCGGCGGAAGCCGCGTGCGCCACTGATCTCCGGGATTACAATAATCCATGCTTACCATCAGGCCCGCGGCCGAACGCGGCCACGCCAATCACGGCTGGCTCGACTCGTTTCACAGCTTTTCCTTCGCCGACTACCACGACCCGCGGCATATGCACTGGGGACCGCTGCGCGTGATCAACGAGGATCGCGTGCAGCCACGCGGCGGCTTTGGCACCCATGCCCATCAGGACATGGAGATCATCACCTACGTGCTGACAGGCGAGCTCGAGCACAAGGATTCAATGGGCACCGGCTCGATCATCCGTCCCGGCGAGGCGCAGCGCATGAGCGCCGGGCGCGGCGTGCAGCACAGTGAGTTCAACCCCGCGCCGGCGGAGCCCGTGCATTTCCTGCAGATCTGGATCATGCCTGATGTGTACGGCATCGCTCCCGAGTATGAGCAGCGTGCCTTCGAGCGCGCAGCGCGCCGCGGCCAGCTATGCCTGATCGCATCCCCGGATGGCGCTGGCGGATCGCTGCGCATTCACCAGGATGCGCGCCTGTACGCCGGGCTGTTCGATGGCGCCGAGGCGGCGGAACTGCCGCTGGACGCCGGGCGCCTGGGCTATGTGCAGGTGGCGGGTGGCAGCGTCACGATCAATGACCAGGCCCTGCACCCAGGTGACGGCGCGCTGTTGAGCGGCGAGCGCCAGGTGCAGATCGGGCGCGGTCAGCAGGCAGAACTGTTGCTGTTTGACCTGCCGGCCGACATTCAGCCGCGTACCACGCGTTGATCGATGGCGCCAAATACCGAGGCGCCATCGGCAGCGGTCATTTCAATTCGCACCCGATCACCAAACTTCAGGAACGGCGTCACCGGCTTGCCACCGGCAATGGTCTCGAGCATGCGGGTCTCGGCCAGGCATGAAGAGCCCTTGCTGCGATCCGTGTTCGAGACGGTTCCGGAACCGACAATAGTGCCAGCGCGCAGATTGCGGGTCATGGCGCAATGCGCGATCAGCGTCGGAAAATCAAAGGTCATGTCGACACCCGCTTCGGGCGCACCGAATGCGGCAGCGTTGATGTAGCTGCGCAGCGGCAGATTGACCTTGCCGCCATCCCAGGCCGTACCGAGTTCATCGGGAGTGACGGCCACCGGTGAAAACCCGGTTGCGGGTTTCGACTGGTAAAAGCCGAAGCCCTTGGCGAGTTCAGCCGGCGTGATATTGCGCAGTGTCCAGTCATTGACCAGCATCAGCAGGCGTATGTCGTGGCGCCTGCGCACCTGCTCGGCACTCGACCCCATGGCCACCTCGCCCGTGATGACGGCGACTTCGGCCTCGAGATCTATGCCCCAGTCTTCCGACAGGAACGGCGCCTCATCGGTGGGGCCGAGAAAATCATCCGAGCCGCCCTGGTACACCAGCGGGTCGGTCCAGAACGAGGGCGGCATCTCCACGCCGCGCGCCCTGCGCACCAGTTCAACGTGCGTGACATAGGCCGAGCCATCGACCCAGTGAAAGGCGCGTGGCAACGGCGCCGCCACACCGCCGGAGCCGGCCGGAAAGGCCTCGCCATGCCGCCCACTGTTGAGTTCATCGGCAACGCGCCGCAACCCGGGTGCGCACTCCTCCCAGCGATCGAGCGCCTGCTGCATCGTGGCGGCAATCTCCGGCACGGCAATGCAGCGCGCCAGGTCGCGACTGACCACAACCAGGCGCCCGTCACGCCCGGACTTCAGGCTCGCCAGCTTCACTTGCTACTGCCCTTCCAGCTGTCGACGTAACCTGCCCATTCAACGCCGACGGCGGCGGCGCCAATCTCGAGCGCATCGCGGCAGTCAATCATCACCGCCACTTCATCGGTGGCGGCCTTGCTTTGCACCAGCATGCGCTCGAGCGCCTTGGGATGTGGGCCGTGGGTAAAGCCCGAGGGATGGAAGGTCAGCATGCCCGGATGAATATTATCGCGGCTGAAGAAATCGCCGGCATGGTAAAAAATGACTTCGTCGTAATCATCATTATTGTGAAAGAACGGCACCTTGATCGCGCCCGGATCGGTCTCAAAAGGGCGTGGCGCGAAGGTGCAGACCACGAAGCGATTCGCTACAAAGGTGCTGTGCACCGAAGGCGGCAGATGATAGCGATGGCTCATCACCGGGCGGAAATCCCTGACATTGATGCGGCAGGCGCACAGATCGCCATGCCAGCCGGTGGCATCGAGCGGGTTGTAGGGAAAGGTGGCAATCGACACCGCGCCGCGCCGCTTGATGCGCACCCGCCATTCGCTGTCGGTCTGCTGGGCGCGGAATGCGGCGTCAAATTCCGGGATATCGAGCATCGCCGCATCAAAGAGTGCGTGCGGCCCAAGCAGGCCCTTGTCGGGCAACATATAGCTGGAGTTGGTCGCTTCCAGCAACAGGATCGCTGCGGCCTCGCGACACTCGAGCCGCCACATCGTGCCGCGCGGCAGGACCAGATAGTCGCCGGCGGCAAAACTCAGATGGCCGAAGTCGCAATACAGCTCGCCTGCGCCGCGATGTACAAACAATAATTGATCACCATCGGCGTTGCGCGCCAGGTGATCCATGCTTGCGGAGATCTGCCAGTAACGCAGCTCGGTGTGCGCATTGTGGAGCACCACGGGCGCATCCCAGGGGCCAGGACCGGCACTGGCCGCAGTACCACTCCCCAGTTTGCCAAGATCGAAGGCATGCGGACGCAGCGGCCCTTCAAAATTGCTCCAGCCAGTGGGCGGATGGCGATGGTAGAAGAAACTTGCCGGGCCGAAGAAGCCCTCCTTGCCCATCTCGCGCTCGTAGGTGCCGGCCGGCAGGTCGGCGTGCGCCTGGCGGCTGGCGGTGCCGGCGACGCGCGGATATTGAATGTAATTCTTCATCTACAGGCTGACTCCTCAATTCACCGCGTCGGGCTGCTGCTCGGGCGCCGCGCGCTGGAATGCGCTCAGCGCGGCACAGGCCTGTTCAATGCGCGCGATTCGCGGCCACGCAGACGGATCAACGCCAAAGCGCCGCGAACTGTAGCACTGCGGCACCAGGCACACATCCGCCAGTGTCGGCGTGGCGCCCAGGCAGAAATCTCCGCTCTGCGGCCGGCGGGCCAGCAGTGCCTCGAAGGCGCCCAGACCGCGTGAAATCCAGTGCTGCAGCCAGAGTTTGACCGCCGCCTCGTCGGCATGCACCGTGGCGCGCAGATAGGTCGTAACCGACACATTCTGCAGCGGCTGGATATCCGCTACCAGCAATTGCGCCAGCTCGCGCACCTGCGCACGCGCGTGGGCGTCACCCGGCAGCAGCGCCGGCTGCGGGTAGGTCTCTTCGAGCCATTCCATGATCGCCATCGACTGGGTGAGCACGCCGGCCGGGGTTTCCAGCGTCGGCACACGCGACTGCGGATTGATGTCGCGGTAGGCGGCGCTGTACTGCACGCCGCCATCCTGCAGCAGATGCACCGGCAGGTAGTCGTAGTCCAGGCCCTTGAGCTCGAGCGCAATGCGCACCCGGTAGGAGGCCGAGCTGCGCCAGTAACTGTAGAGCCGCAGCGCGCTCACACCACACCGCGGCGGATCTGGTCGAGTTCGATGGATTCAAACAGCGCCTGGAAATTGCCTTCACCAAAGCCGTCATTGCCCTTGCGCTGAATGATCTCGAAGAAGATCGGCCCAATGACATTGGCAGTGAAGATCTGCAGCAGAATCCCGTCCCTGGCCGAGCCATCGATCAGGATGCGGCGCTGCCTGAGTTCATCCAGTGATTCCACGTGGCCGGCCACGCGCGCCGGAACACCATCGTAATAGGTGTCAGGCGTATCCTGAAACACCACGCCGCGTTTGCGCAGCGCGTCGACGCTGCGATAGATGTCGCCCGCCGCCAGCGCAATGTGCTGGATGCCTTCGCCGCGATACTCACGCAGGTACTCCTCGATCTGCGACTTGTCGTCCTGCGATTCGTTGATGGGAATGCGGATCTTGCCGCACGGACTGGTCAGGGCGCGCGAGAACAAACCGGTCTTCTTGCCTTCGATGTCGAAAAAACGGATCTCGCGGAAGTTGAACAGCCGCTCGTAAAAGTCACACCATACCTTCATGTTGCCGCGCGACACATTGTGCGTCAGGTGATCGATGAGCTGCAGGCCCGGGTTGGGCACATCAGGTGCAGGCGCCGCGGGCAGAAAGTCGACGTCGTAAATGGTGCTCGCGCCGTAGCGATCGACGAGATAGATGAGGCTGCCGCCGATGCCCTGGATCGAGGGAATATTCAGCTCCATGGGACCGGCAGTATGTGGACCGGGTTTGGCGCCCAGCTCGAGCGCGCGCTTGTAGGCGGCGGCGGCATCCTTGACCCGGAAACCCATGGCGCAGATCGAGCCGCCGTGATCGCGGGCAAACTGCTGCGCGAAACTGTCGGGCTCGGCGTTGACTAGAAAATTGATGTCACCCTGCCGATGCAGTGACACGTCCTTGGAGCGATGGCGCGCAGCATTGCGAAAGCCCATGCGCTCAAACAACGCGCGCAGCGCGGCCGGATCTGGCGCCGTGTACTCGACAAACTCAAAGCCGTCGGTGCCCATCGGGTTATGAGGCGCGTTCATAGGCAGATTCTCACCTTGAGTGGAGCGGGACGCCAGCCTAGACCGGCTGGGCTTGCCAGGGCGCGCAATGTTGTTGCAATCTGTTGCGGCAATGCTGCTTCAGTAGGCAATTAAGGTGCTGACTCATGAATAGTTCCGCGGTTTCCGGCGCGTACCGGCTCGATGAAGTGGATCTGCGTATCCTGGCCTGCCTGCAGGATGAAGCCTCGATGGACAACCGGGAACTGGCGCGCCGCGTGCACCTCTCGCCCGCGCCCTGCCTGCGTCGCGTGCGTCGCCTGAAGCAGGACGGCATCATCCGCCAGACCGTGGTACTGCTCGACGCCGCACGGCTGGGGCTCGGGGTTGAAGCCTTTGCCTTCGTGGCACTGGAGAGTCAGCGCGCCGCCGCCGGCGCGCAGTTCGAGGGCCTGCTGCGCCGTCGCCCGGAGGTGGTCGAATGCGTGCGCCTGAGTGGCAACTACGACTACCTGCTGCGCGTGCTGGTCGCCTCGCTCGACGCCTATTCGGCCTTCATCGACCGGCATCTGCTGCCCTTGCCGGGTGTGCGCTCGGTGAACTCCAGTTTCAGCCTGGGAGTGCTCAAGCGCACTACCGCCCTGCCCCTGCCCGACGCGCGCCGCAATCCACATGCGCGCCGGGCGCGGCGCAGCTAGCTGTTCAGGCCTGGCGGCGCTGCAGATAGCCCGTGAAATCCTGCCGCCCCAGCAACGCGGAGAAATCGGCGGCGATAATCGGCACGCTGAACAGAAAGCCCTGAATTTCATCGCAGTTGCAGCGCTGCAGAAATGCCAGCTGCTCTTCAGTCTCAACGCCTTCGGCCACGACCCGCAGCCCGAGCTTGTGGCCGAGCGCAATAATGGCCTGCACGATGACGGCGTCGTTCGGATCGGTGGCCAGATCGGTCACGAATGAGCGATCGACTTTCAGCTGGTCGATCGGAAAGCGCTTCAGGTAGCTCAGGCTGGAATAGCCGGTACCAAAATCATCGACCGCGATCTGCACGCCGAGTCGCTTGATCTGCTCGAGCATGTGCACGTACTTATCGGCACCGTGCATGGCCAGGCCTTCGGTCAGTTCGATCTGCAGATAGCGCGGCTCCAGCCCGCTGACGGTGAGCGCTTCGGCGATGGTCGCAACGATGTTGCCGTCGCGGAACTGGCGCGGCGAGACGTTCACCGAAACGGCGACCGGCGGCAGACCCGCATCCTGCCAGGCGCGCGCCTGCTGGCAGGCGCTGTGCAGGACCCAACGGCCGATCGGCACGATCAGGCCGGTATCTTCCGCCACCGAAATAAAGCGCTGCGGCGACACCAGCCCCTGCTCCGGCAGGCGCCAGCGCAGCAGTGCTTCGGCGCCGCAGATCAGACCAGTATGCATGTCGATGCGTGGCTGGTAGTGCAGCAGGAACTGCTGGCGCGCCAGCGCGCCGCGCAGGCGCTGCTCAATGTCCTGGCGCTCGACCAGGGCGCGATTGAGCTCCGCGGTGAAAAACTGGTAGCCGTTGCGCCCGCTCTCCTTGGCCTTGTACATCGCGGCATCGGCGTTGCGCAGCAGCGTATCCGGATTGGGCCCATCACCGGGATAGACCGCCACGCCTATACTGCTGGAGACTTGGAAATTGCGTCGCCCCGCCTTCCAGGGCTGGGCGATGGCCGCATGCACGCGTTGAATCACGCCGGCCAGATCGTCCTGGCGATAGTCGCTGAGCAGCAATACAAACTCATCGCCACCCTGGCGCGCCACCAGATCACCCTCGCGCACACAGGAGCGCAGCCTGTCGGCCATGTTCTGCAGCAGGCTGTCCCCAAGTTCATGGCCGAAGGTATCGTTGATGAATTTGAACTGATCAAGATCTATGAACGCCACCGCAACCTCGCTGCTGTTCGCGGCGGCCTGCTCGATAGCCAGGCGCAGGCGGGTGTTGAGCAGGGTGCGGTTGGCGAGGCCGGTCAGTGAGTCGTAATTGGCCTGGCGCTCGATCTGCGCCTGGTAGAGGCGCCGCTCGGTGATGTCTTCGATGGTGCCCTCGGTATAGAGCAGATTGCCCGCCTGGTCGCGGCGCGCCTGGGCGTTGACCGACAGCCAGATCACTTCACCATTGCGACGAAAGGCCTGGCACTCGAAGGCGCTGACTGAACCACTGCTCTCCAGCAGCCGCAGAAACTCGCGGCGTCGCACCGGCTCCACGTAGATCTGCGTCTCGAGATCCGTCACTTCGGCAATCAACTGCTCGGGTGAGTCGAATCCCAGGATCCGGGCCAGCGCCGGGTTGGCCACCAGAATCTGGCCCGCCGGAGTGCTGTGAAATATGCCCTCCAGCGCGTGCTCGAAAATGCTGTGGTAGCGCTCCTCGGCCTGACGCCGGGCCTCATCAAGGCGGCGGCGCTCGGAAACATCCTCGATGAGACCCTCGAGTTTCCAGCCCGACGTGCTGGCATCGAAGACGGTAGCGCCGCGCTCACACACCCAGCGCCAGCTGCCATCGCGATGGCGTACGCGATACTCCACTGAATAGCGCGCCGGACTGTCGCGCAGGCCGTCTTCATTGGTGGCCCATGCGGCCTTGTCGTCGGGATGAATCAGCTCGCTGAAGCTGAGAGCCGGGCTCCCGATGAACTCCTCGGGCCCGTAGCCGGTCAGGCGCCGGCAGCCTTCACTGATGAACTCCATGGTCCACTGCGCATCGTAACGGCAGCGAAAGACTACGCCATCGAGGTTGCTGATCAGGGTCGCCAGCAGGCGCGCCGAGTCGCCCGGCGCCGGAGCCAATGGGCTGCCCGCGCCCGGCGGCTTGGTGGTCGCGGCGACTCCACGGCCGGCCGCGATGGCGTCCGCACGATTCTCCATTGCTTGCTCTAAGACCCAGGGCTACGCGGGTGCTGCGTCTGTCCTTGTTTATCGCACCAGACAGGCCGATCTTGAGCAGCGGCAGCTCTCCCCGGCGCTAAACCGGGGAATCAAAGGGGTGGCGCAGGACAATTGTGTGATCGCGGTCCGGGCCGGTCGAGATTAAGTCAAGTGGCACGCCGACCAGTTCCTGCACCCGCTCCAGGTAGCGGCGGGCGGCGCCAGGGAGGGCGGCGTAGTCACGGATGCCGGCAGTCGACTCGTGCCAACCCGCCAATTCCTCATAGGCCGGCTCGACCTCCGCAAAGGCATCCGCGAACAGCGGCGGTTCGTCACTCAGTTTTCCGTCAATGCGATAGCCGGTGCAGACGCGAATGACATCGAGGCCGTCGAGCACATCCAGCTTGGTCATGCACAGGCCCGAGACACTGGAATGCATGATGGTACGACGCAGGGCTACCGCGTCGAACCAGCCGCAGCGTCGCCGTCGGCCGGTAACGGAGCCGAATTCATGGCCGACACGCGAGAGATGCTCACCGCTCTCATCGAACAGTTCGGTTGGAAAGGGACCGGCGCCCACCCGCGTAGCGTAGGCCTTGACGATTCCAAGTACGTGATCAAATACCCGCGGGCCAAGCCCGGTGCCGGTGGCGGCGCCGCCAGCGGTGGTGTTGGAGGAAGTCACGAACGGGTAGGTGCCGACATCGACATCGAGCATCGCGCCCTGCGCGCCCTCGAACAGCACATTGGCGCCAGCTGCACGCAGCCGCGCCAATGTGCCGGTGACGTCTACCAGCAGCGGGCGCAGGCGCTCGGCGAACGCCAGTTGCTCATCAAGCGTGCGCTGGAAATCGACGGCGGGCAGTGAAAAATAACGCTGCAGCACGAAGTTGTGAAAATCGAGCATTTCGCCCAGCTTGGCGGCAAAGCGCTCGCGCTGGAACAGATCGGCTACCCGCACCGCACGGCGCGCGACCTTGTCTTCGTATGCCGGACCAATGCCGCGACCGGTCGTGCCGATGGCATTGGCGCCACTGGCCGCCTCACGGGCCCGATCGAGTGCAATATGCGAGGGCAGAATCAGCGGGCAGGAAGGTGAAATGCGCAGTCGCTCGAACACCGGTACGCCCCGATTGATCAGCGCCTGCGCCTCACGGAACAGCGCTTCGAGTGACAGCACGACGCCGTTGCCGATCAGGCATTGCACGCCTGGATGCAATATGCCCGAAGGGATCAGCGAGAGGATGGTCTTCTCACCGTTGATCACCAGAGTGTGACCGGCATTGTGGCCACCCTGAAAGCGCGCCACCGCGACGGCGCGTTCGGTAAGCAGATCGACCAGCTTGCCCTTGCCCTCGTCGCCCCACTGGGTACCGATCACGATTACAAAACGACCCATCAGCAACGATTCCTGATCAATGACGCGCGGGGCTGCGCAGGTATTTGTAGAAATCGCCTTCCGGTTCGATCACCAGGATGTCACCTTCGCGGCCAAGTGCGCTGCGATAGGCCTGCAGGCTGCGATAGAAAGCGGCGAACTCGGGGCTGCGAGCGTAGGCGCGCGCGTAGATCATCGCCGCCTGCCCATCGCCCTCGCCGCGCAAGCGCTGCGCATCGCGATTGGCGCTGGCCAGTATCTCGGCGCGGTTGCGCTCGGCCTCGGCACGGATCCTGCCGGCGTCGGCACTGCCCTCGGCGCGAATCTGCGCCGACGCTGCCGCAAATGCCGCCTGCATGCGCTTCAGCACCGCGTTCGTCACTTCTTCAGTGGTATCGATACGCTGCACGCGCGCGTCACTGACGCTGATGCCCAGTAACTGCGCCAGGGCCTGCAGGCGCGCCAGCGTCGCTGGCGCCACCCCGCTGTGCGGCGCAGTGATGATCTGCGCCAGGGTAAGCTTCGCATAGGCGCTTTTCAGATCACTGCGCAGCAGATCAGCGAGGCGCGCGCCGGCGGCCTGTTCGTCGCCACCGCTGGCGCTCAGGAATTGAGCGGCATCGCGTACCTGCCAGGCGATCGCCAGGTCGATGCGCAGCCCCTGTTGCTCGCCGCTGAGGAAGCTTTCGCCGAGCAGTTCCTGCGTGATGACGCGCCGCTCCACCCGCGCCACGCGCTCAAATGGCCAGCACCAGTGCAGACCCGGGCGATAATCGCCTGCCATGACCTGCCCAAAGCGGGTGCGCACCGCCAGCTCGGTTTCACTGACCGTGAAGACGCTGGAGGCCAGCGCCACCAGCAGCAGCGTGCCCAGTGCGATCGCCATGAGTGGTCGGTTCATCATCGTTCTGGCCGGTCGCGCTCGCGCCCATCGCGCTCTGTGGTCGGCGCGGCCTTGCCGCCCGGAGCACTCGCGGGCGGCGCAGCGACGACGCCGGTAACGCCGGTATTGTGGGTGGTGCGCTCATCCAGCAGCTTGTCCAATGGGATGCTGAAGCTGTTGCCAGTGCCCTTGCCGTCGATAATCACCTTGCGCGAGCGCGCCAGTATGGTTTCGATGGTTTCGATGTAGAGCCGGTTGCGGGTCACTTCCGGTGCGCGTTCATAGGCGGCGAGCAGCGGTTCAAAGCGCGCCGCGTCGCCTTCAGCCGTGGCGATGATCTGCAATTTATAGGCTTCCGCCTCGCTGCGCTGGCGCTGCGCCAGTTCCTGCGCTCGTGGCAGCAGATCGCCGGCGTAGCCCTGTGCCTCGAGGGCCAGCTGCTTGCGTTCCTGCTGCGCCTGCTCGGTGCCGCGCTGCGACTCGAGCACCGGCTCTGGCACCTGCACGTCGGTCAGATTGACCGCCATCACGCGCACTCCGGCATTCAAGCCATCGAGTCGCAGCTGCACGGTGTCGCGCAGTGCCTCAACCAGCAGCCCACGCCCCGTGCCATTCAGGACGTCGCTTAGTGTTCGCGATGCGATGAGCTCACGCGTGGCCGCCTCGCCCAGTTCACGCACGGTGCGCTCAGGCTCGCGCAGCGCATAGAGCGCCTGGCGCGCATCGCGCAGCTGGTATTGCACGCTGCCGGTGATGTTGAGCAGTGCGGTGTCGGCACTGAGCATCCGCGCCTGAAAATCGACGCTGTTGATCCGACCCAGATCTATGCGCGTGACGCTTTCAACCGGCCAGGGCAGGTGCCAGCCCAGCCCGGCCCCGCGCTCGCCGGCATAGGCGCCGTAGCGCTCGAGTATCGCGTGCTGGCCAGCTGCGATCTGATAAAACCCGGTCAGCAACCACAACAACAGGACGGCAGCGGCGCTCGCCGCGTACAGTGGCCCGCGCGCGCCGCGACTGCCGGTCCAGCGCTGCTTCAGGCTGCGCCACCAGGGCGCAGCGCCCGCGCTGCCGCCGCCGGGGCGGCGCTTCGGGCCCTGATCGCCGCCAGATTGATTCCAGGCCATAGCCGCCTTGCCGTATGAATTCAGGATTGAGCCGCCACGACCGGCGCGGCGATGGATTCTAGGTACGGCACCGCGCGCGCACAAGCCGCATCATTGCCGGCCTGATCGCTCGCCGGGCTCAGGCGCATGCCCGGCTGGCGTGCCAGCTCCGCCATCGCCTCAGGCGGCAGTTCCACCAGCAACATCATTGCGCCATCTTCCTCGGTGCGCTCCTCGCGTACCGCGCCACCGGCAAAAAGCCGGGCACGCGCCGCACCCGCCGCTGCCGGCAAATGCAGCCAGGCGCGTTGCGCGCTGAGATTGAGCCGCTCGGCAATGGCCCTGGCCAACAGCTCAACGCCCAGGCCCTGCGCGGCGCTGATCCAGACCTGGGTCACCTTGCCCTCGGCGTCGCGCTCGATGCGTGGCTCGACTTCGAGCCGATCAATCTTGTTGTAGACCAGCAATTGCGGGAGATCGCCGGCGCCGATCTCCTGCAACACGGCGTCGACCTGCGCGGTGTATTCATCGCGGCGCAGGTCGGCGGCGTCGATCACGTGTATCAGCAGGTTCGCCGAGCGCGCCTCCTGCAGTGTGGACTGAAAGGCCGCCACCAGTTCGTGCGGCAACTCACGAATGAAGCCCACGGTGTCGGCGACTACAATGGCGGCACCACCCGGCAGGCTCAGGCGGCGCACGGTGGGATCGAGCGTCGCGAACAGCTGGTCGGCTACATAGGCGGCTGCGCCGGTCAGCGCCTGAAACAGGGTCGACTTGCCGGCGTTGGTGTAACCCACCAGGGCGATCGCGGGCACGGGAATTTCGGCGCGTGCACTGCGCCCGGTGTCGCGCTGCTGGCGCAACTTCGCCAGGCGCTTGGTGAGCGTGCGCACCCGGGTGGCGAGCAGGCGGCGATCCGTCTCCAGCTGCGTTTCGCCAGGACCGCGCAGGCCGATACCGCCCTTCTGGCGTTCGAGGTGCGTCCAGCCCCGCACCAGGCGCGTAGACAGATGTTTGAGCTGCGCCAGTTCGACCTGCAGCTTGCCCTCAAAGCTGCGGGCGCGCTGCGCGAAGATATCGAGTATCAGGCCACTGCGATCCAGCACCCGGCGATTGGTGAGCTTTTCCAGGTTGCGCTCCTGGCTGGGCGAGAGCGGATGATCGACGAGGATCACATCGGCCGACTCGGCGGCGGCGATCGCGCCGATTTCTTCGGCCTTGCCGCTGCCCACGAAGAAGCGTGGCTCGGGCCGCTCACGCCGTCCAGTGACTGTGGCGACCGGCAGGGCGCCGGCTGAACAGGCGAGCGCGGAAAACTCCGCGAGATCTTCGGGACGCACGGCTTCGCCGAGCCCGATGCGCACCAGCACCGCGCGCTCACCGCTGCGCGGGCGCTCAAACATTCAACTGATCGCGCCCAGGCATTACTCGGCTGCGCTCTCCGCTGCATCGGCACTGGGCAGCGTGACGGCACGACCTGGCACCACGGTGGAGATCGCGTGCTTGTAGACCATCTGACTGACCGTATTTTTCAGCAACACGACAAACTGATCGAAAGAATCGATCTGACCCTGCAGCTTGATGCCGTTGACCAGGTAAATTGACACCGGGATATGCTCTTTGCGCAGGGCATTCAAAAAAGGGTCTTGCAGTGATTGGCCTTTGGCCATGAACCTTTCTCCTTATTCTGATCGCAGCCCAGCGGTGGCTCTACGGCGTTCGCGGGACTATGGAATCATTCTAGCATCAGCAACCTGTAGGTTTGCCAGCAGACTTGCAAATCCGGAATCAGCTGCTGGATCAAGCGCCTGGAAGCCCGATTCCGAGCGCAACCAGGTCAGTTGGCGCTTGGCGAGCTGTGCTGTGGCCGTTATTGCCAGGGCCGTGGCGCGCTCAAGGTCACACGCGCCAGCACAATAATCCCACAACTGCCGGTATCCGACCGCGCGGATGGCGGGAAGTTGCGCGTTCAGGTCGCCGCGCCCGTATAAAGCACGCACCTCGGCGACCAGCCCTGCTTCGAGCATCTGGGTGAAGCGTCGCGCCAACAGCTGCGCGTGTCGTGCGCGGTCGCCCGGAATGAGTGCATAACGCAGCCATTGCACGCCCCGCAGCGGTGCACGCGTCTGTGCCTGAAAGTGGCTGATAGTGCGTCCCGTGAGTCGATAGACCTCCAGGGCACGCTGGATGCGT
Organism: uncultured Gammaproteobacteria bacterium; assembly: GCA_963823235.1. Classification (GTDB taxonomy): domain Bacteria; phylum Pseudomonadota; class Gammaproteobacteria; order Steroidobacterales; family Steroidobacteraceae; genus FEN-1191. Next base: position 26,944 of record CAWGKS010000012.1, read on the forward strand.
TGCGGGTCGTTGGGGTGGATGCGGGCAGCAGCGCGGGCATCGATGCTGCTCAGTTCGGCGTGCAACGCCGGCCAGCCGCGCAGCCGCGCTTCGAGATCAAGCTGGGCGCGCACGGCGGGTTCTGCGGGCGGCAAGCCGGCCATGCCACGCAGCAGGGCTCGCAGGTACAGCATCGTACCGCCCACCAGTACTGGCAATCTGCCGCGCGCGTGTATCGAGCGCAGTGCCGCAGTCGCGTCGGCAACGAAATCACCGGCCGAATAGCGCTCGGCCGGGTCGCGTATATCGAGCAGGTGATGGGGCACGCGCGCCCGATCGGCCGCGCCCGGTTTGGCGGTGCCAATGTCCATGCCGCGATACACCTGCGCCGAATCGACGCTGATGATTTCGATCGGCAATTGTGCGGCCAGGCGCATCGCCCAGGCGCTCTTGCCACTACCGGTCGGGCCGGTGAGCACGAGCGCCCGCCCTGGCAGAGCTTGCAGGGCCGTATCCGCCACCCTCAGCGGCCCCGCAGAAAGAGATGATCGAGCTGCGCGAGCGACAGTTCCGTCCAGGTGGGCCGACCGTGATTGCACTGTCCGGCACGCTCCGTGTGTTCCATTTGCCGCAGCAGTGCCGACATCTCCGCAAGACTGAGGCGTCGGTGAGCATGGATGGCACTGCGACAGGCGATGGCAGCGAGCACACGCTGCGCGGACGATTCAAGATGATGTGCGCCGCGCTCGGCCGACAGGTCGGCGATGATCGCACGCAGCATCTGCGCCACTTCAGTGGTGGCCAGCAGCGCCGGCACCGCGCGCACCGCCAGCTGCGTAGGCGCCAGGCGCTCGAGTTCAAAGCCCAGCCGGGTGAAATCGGCGTTGGCGGCCAACAGGGTATCGAGCTCATGCTCGGCGGCCGACACGGCCAATGGCTCGAGCAGGCGCTGCGAGGCCGGTGCACTCTGCGCGAACTGCTCCTTCAGGGCCTCGTACAGCACGCGCTCGTGTGCGGCGTGCATATCCACCAGGATCAGGCCGCGGCGATTCTGCGCCACGATATACAGGCCATGCAGCTGCGCGATGGGCGTACCCAGCGGCTGATCTGTCGGCGGGTCGATGTGGCCGGGCTCGGCGACACCGAAGCTGCCGACGGTGTCCGCACGACCCGACCGGGCGGCCGGCAATTCAAATTGCGTGGGAGCGTGCGCCGCCATGGCCGCAAACGTGGAAGTCGCAGCCGCTGCAGGGGCGTACAGACTCGCTGGCATCGCCAGTGCGCCGGAGGCGGTTTGCGCTGCCACGCCAGGCGTTGCCAGCGCGCGCTCGACGGCGCGAAACACGAAGTCGTGCACGGCCCGGCTGTCGCGAAAACGCAGTTCCAGCTTGGCCGGGTGCGCATTGACGTCCACCAGGCGCGGATCGATGCGCAGATCGAGCACATAGGCCGGATGTCGGCCGTGATAAAGCACGTCGCGATAACCGAGCCTGGCGGCGTTGCCGAGCAGGCGATCACGTACCGGACGACCGTTGACGAACCAGAACTGTGCCTCGGTGGTGGCGCGCGCGGCCGTGGGCAGCCCCAGCCAGCCGTACAGCTGGACGGCGCCGTCCTGCGCGAGGCGCAGACTGCGCCCCGGAAAATCCTCGCCCAGCACGCGCGCCACGCGTGCATCGCGCCCGGCCTCATCTACGGCGGCGGGCAGATCCAGGACCAGGCGCGTGTTGTGCCGCAGGCGAATCGCCACCGCCGGCGCCGCCAGCGCCAGGCGCTCAACGGCGCGCGCAATGTGGCCGAATTCAGTAGGCTCAGTGCGCACGAATTTGCGTCGCGCCGGAACGTTGTAGAAGAGTTCGCGCACTTCGACCGTGGTGCCGGGCGGGTGTGCCGCAGGTCTGGGGCCGCTCACAGCGCCGCCCTCGACCAGCAATTCACTGGCGGCTTCCGCCTGCGCCGTGCGGCTGCATAGGCGCAGCCGTGCCACCGAACCGATCGAGGGGAGCGCTTCGCCGCGAAAACCAAGACTGGCCACGGACTCGAGATCATCCAGGGTGGCGATCTTGCTGGTGGCGTGACGCTGCACGGCGAGCGGCAGCTCGGCAGCCGCTATGCCGCCACCATCATCGCGCACCCGCATCAGGCCCAGACCACCCTGCTCGACCTCGATGTCGATGCGCCTGGCGCCGGCATCCAGCGCATTCTCCACCAGTTCTTTTATGACCGAGGCCGGGCGCTCGATGACCTCGCCGGCGGCGATCTGATCAATCAGGTTGGCAGGCAGGAAACGGATCGGCATGGGCGCGACATTAACGGATGCGCGCGGTATATGGCGATGAGTCCGGTGGATGTTGGTGAAAATAGGCGACTATGCCCGTCTCGATAGCCCCAGCGAGTTGCGCCTGGTAGCTGGCCGAACGCAGTTTGCGTTCCTCGGCCGGGTTGGAAATGTAGGCCGTCTCCACCAGCATGGAGGGCAGATCGGGCGACTTGAGCACCACGAAGGCGGCGTGCTGCACGATCTTCTTGCGCACCGCGCCGACCTGATCGAGCGCGCCCAGCACTTCATCGGCAGCCTCGACACTGGCGCCCATGTTCGCTTCCTGCGATACATCGAGCAGCACTGAGGCCAGCGCCGGATCGACATTGGCGAGTGAGGTGCCACCCTTCAGCACCAGCGCGTTTTCGTGATCCGCCAGGCGTTTCGCGGCCTCACTCGAAGCGCCGCGATACGACAGCGTATAGACCGAGGCACCCGCGATGGAGCGATCGCGCACCGCGTCAGCGTGTATGGATACGAACAGATCCGCGTGCGCCGAGCGTGCCCGCTCAAAACGCTCGCGCAGGTCGATGAGTCGATCGCTATCGCGCGTGAGCACGGCACGCATCCCGGGTCGCTGGTTCAGCCGTGCCGCCAGGGCCTGGGCAATGGCCAGCACGACGTCTTTTTCATGCGTACCGGACTGGCCCGAAGCGCCCGGATCGTCACCACCGTGGCCGGCGTCGACGGCCACCACGATGTCACGACTGCCAGGCATGTGCTCGGGCCGCACGACGTGAGGCGGAACTGTCGCCGCTGGCACGACTGGCTCGGCCGCCGCCGCGGCCGCCACCGGCGACGCAACGCGCGCCACGAGCGCGTTCGTATCAGCCTTCACAGCAGTGGCGTGCATATCCACGCGCAGCCGGTAACCGCCGCCTGCCGCAGCCACTGGCACGATCGTGGGCGCCGCGACGAGCGGCGAGCGCAGCTCCAGGACCAGGCGATACAGACCGGCGTGCGGCGCGGCGCGCACGGTAGCGACCAGCCCGCTCGCTTGCGGCAGCCCCAAAGGCGAGCTGCGCGTATTGGCGGGCAGATCAATGACCACGCGGGTCGGCGCGGTCAACTGATAGATCCTGGGGTGCACAGTCGCGGAAAACTGCAGCGTAAATTGTGCTGAAGTGGAATCGCACTTGAGGCTGACGCTCTGCAGTCTGGCGGTCGAACTGTAGGCGTGGCGATAATTGCCAGAGGCGGCGGCGTAATCCATGACTGCAAAAAACAGCAGCAGCACCAGCCCTGGCGCCACAGTCGCCATGGTCGACCGTCGCGGTACTCGTCTGCTGTGCGTGGCGCTGTGCATGGTCAAGGCTATGGCGTGCTCCCTGGCGACCGGGACTCTAGGCCTTGTAGACATTTTATTCAATAGTAATCAGGAGGCTAGCGCTCTTTATTCTGATCAATTCTTGGACCGCAGGGCGCACCGAGATTGCTGAGCCACAGGCGGCCGGTCGGGGTTTCGGCGCTGATGTGCGCCCGCCGGGCATCCGTGCCCATTGTGGAATCATCCGCTTCTGCTGCCGAGAGCACGACGCGCAGATCCGGCATGGGCAGTCCGAGCGGTGCGCGTTCGGGCCATTCAATCAACACCATGACCGCCGCGCGCAATTCGTCGCGCAGCCCCAGCTGCTCCAGTTCCGTAGCGTCGCGCAGGCGGTAGAGATCGAGGTGCAGCACGTGCCAGTCGGCGAGCGGGTAATTCTCGATCAATGTGTAGGTGGGGCTGCGCACCGTGCCCGTTACGCCCAGTTCCCGCAGCAGCGCACGCGCCAGGGTGGTCTTGCCAGTGCCCAGCTCACCCTGCAGGAATACTGTTATCGCAGCGCTCGCGTGGCGCGGCGCGGTGCGTGCCAGGGCCGCGCCCAACGCCAGCGTTGCCGCCTCATCAGCGAGCGCGAAGGTCGCGCAGCTCATTTCTGCATGTCAGTCGGGTGCAGCGACGCATTGAGCCAACGTGGCAAACCCTCAGCGAGTTCCAGTGCCAGCAAACCGCGCGCGCCGGCTACCCGCGCCAGTTCATCGCCGGCGCGTGCATGAGCCTGCACGCCAGCGCAGGCAGCGAGCCAGGGATCAGCACATTGCGCGAGAATTCCAGCGATAACTCCGGTGAGCACATCGCCCATGCCCGGGCCCGCCATGCCCGGATTCCCGTGCACGCACAGCTTCGGTGTCTTGCCGGGCGTACCTACCAGGGTGCCGGCGCCTTTGAGTGCGACTACGGCGCCTGTGATCTCTACCAGACGATTCAGGGCAGCAAGGCGATCGGCCTGCACGTCAGCGCCCGTCACACCCAGCAGCCGTGCCGCCTCACCCGGATGGGGAGTCAGGACCGCATCGGCTGGTGGCTTGCGGCCAGCCAGCGCCAGCAGGTTCAGGCCATCGGCATCAATCACCAGCGGCCTGCCACAGCCCAGTGCGGCCGCAAACAGTTCGCGACTCCAGTCTCCCGTGCCCAGGCCCGGACCCACCGCCACCACCGTTGCGGCTGCCAGCTGTCCGCGTATATCTGCTGACGAGTGCGCTGCAATGCAGATCAGCTCCGGCCGTCCACTTGCTATTGCACTGACGTTCTCCGCCGCGCTCGCGGTCGTCACCAGCCCGGCGCCACTGCGCAGACAGGCTTCGCCAGCCAGGCGTACGGCGCCGGGCATGCCGGGGCCGCCGCCAACGATCAGCACGCGGCCAAAGTCTCCCTTGTGAGCAGAGCGCGGGCGTGCAGGCAGCGCGCGTGCGACGTCTGCGTCGCTTATGAGTTCGATTGCGGGCCTGCCCGCGTCGCCCGCAAGCGGCGCAACCTGCAGATCATCCAGCAGCACGGCACCCGCGTACTCAGGCCCAGCGCGCAGGAACAGGCCGGTTTTCTGCGCTACAAAGGTAATCGTGCAGGTCGCCCGTACTGCAGCGCCGAGCACCGTGCCGCTATCGCCGTCGAGCCCGGAAGGCAGGTCGAGCGACAGTATCGGTCGGCCACTGCGATTGAGGGCCTCGATGGCGTCGCGATACCGGGGTTGCACCAGCTCGTGCAGGCCGGTGCCCAACAGCGCGTCGACGAGCAGTTCGGCGCCAGCCAGTGTCGTCACATCGAACGGCAACAGCTCCCCACCCTCGCTCACCAGCTCATCGGCAGCCCGGCGGGCATCGCCGCGCAACTGTTCGGCCGCCACCAACGCGAGTACGGTGACTTTCATCCCCCAGGCCCGTGCCAGTCGGGCCAGCACCAGCCCATCGCCGCCGTTGTTGCCACCGCCCGTAACGATCGCAATGCGCCGCAGCCGCGGCCAGCGTTCACGCAGCACCGCCAGTGCTGCCGCCGCCGCGCGGTTCATCAGCGTGTAGCCGGGCACGCCCAGCACCGTGATCGCGTGTGCGTCGAACGCGCGCACCTGCGCCACTCTGTACAATGCGCCCGCACTACTCATCGGCACAGTATACGGGGTCGCCCGAGGCATGAATGTCGCGCCGCCCAATGCGCCTGACTACAGCGCGCTGCGCCAGCAGCTCGAACTCCGGGCGCGTGAACTCGGTTTCAGCGCGATTGGCGTGAGTGACGTGCAGCTCGAAGCCGATGAGCGCCATCTGCAGGACTGGCTGGCCGCCGGTCGACACGGTGAAATGGGCTATATGGCGCGCCACGGCCACAAACGCAGCCGGCCCGCCGAACTGCTGCCGGGCACAGTGCGGGTGATCAGCGCTCGCATGGACTACTGGCCCGGCGCAGCGCACGCGCCCGAGAGTGTGCTGGACGATGCGAATCTCGCCTATGTCTCGCGCTATGCCCTCGGCCGCGACTACCACAAGCTCATGCGGCGCGGCTTGCAACGGCTGGCCACGCAGCTGGGCACACTGCTGGGGCCCCACGGCTATCGTGTCTACAGTGACAGCGCACCAGTGCTCGAGAAGGCCCTGGCACGCAATGCCGGCCTCGGCTGGATCGGCAAGCACACCAATCTGATTGCCCGCGATGCGGGCTCGTATTTTTTTCTCGGCGAGATCTACACCGACCTGCCACTGCCTGCGGACGCCCCGGCGAGTGCGCATTGCGGCAGCTGCAGCGCCTGCATCCCCGCCTGCCCTACCGGCGCGATCGTCGCGCCCTATCAACTGGACGCACGCCGCTGCATCTCGTACCTGACCATAGAGCTGCCCGGAGCGATTCCCGAGGCGCTGCGCGCGCCCATGGGCAATCGCATTTACGGTTGTGATGACTGCCAGCTGGTGTGTCCGTGGAATAAATACGCGCGTGACGCGGCACACCCGGATTTCAGGGTGCGCCACGCCCTGGACGCGCCGCGCCTGAGCGAACTGTTCAGCTGGAGTGCGGCGCAGTTCGCTGCGCGCATGATCGGTTCGGCCATCTATCGAATTGGTCACGAGCGCTGGCTGCGCAATATCGCGGTGGCTCTGGGGAATGCGCCGGGCAGCGCGGCAACGCTGGCGGCGCTGGCGACGCGTCGCGAAGACCCTTCAGCGTTGGTGCGCGAACACGTGCACTGGGCACTGGCGCGTCATGCGGCGCGCGCCGCGCCGGTAGCGCCGGCAGGCTGAGGCGCTCTGCCTGTCAGGGTCGCAGGGCGAGTCGCAGGTTATCAATCAGGCGTGCGTTGCCGAGGCGTGCGGCCGTCAGCACCACCAGTTCGCGCGAATCGGCACGCGGCGCCTGCAGATCCAGCGCGTCGCGCACCGAATAGTAGTCGGGCCGCAGGCCCGCAGTCGCCAGCTTTTGCCAACCCGCACTTTCCAGCGAACTGTAGTCACGGCCGCCCGCCGCCAGCCGTTCAATGGTCTGCTGCAGCGCCTGATGCACCACCGGTGCGCGCGCGCGCTCCGTGCTGCTCAGGAAGCGATTGCGCGAGCTCAGGGCCAGGCCGTCCGCTGCGCGCACCGTGGGCGCGCCAACAATTTCCACTGGCAGCGCCAGATCACGCGTCATGCGACGGATGATGACGTACTGCTGGTAATCCTTTTCGCCAAACACCGCGACGTCGGGCACCACGATACCAAACAGTTTGGCCACCACAGTCGCCACGCCATCGAAATGACCGGGGCGAAATTGCCCACACAGCATCCCGGAGAGATTGCGCACCGTAACGACCGTCAGCTGTGCACCACCATCCGGATAGATTTCCTCGACGCCCGGCGCAAACAGCAGATCACACTGCGCCTCGCGCAGCAGCTGTTCATCATCTGCCAGCGTGCGCGGGTAGGATTTGAAGTCCTCGGCCGGACCGAATTGCAGCGGATTGACAAACACACTCGCCACCACCCGGTCGGCGCGAAAGCGCGCTGCCGCCAGCAGGCTCATGTGGCCGGCATGCAGATTGCCCATGGTCGGCACCAGGGCGATGCGCTGGCCGGCAGCGCGCCAGGCGCGAACCTGCGCGCGCACGGCCTCGACCGTGATGACGGTTTGCATGGCTGTCAGCTCAGAAGCAATGTTCGGCGGCGGGATAGGCGCGCGATTTCACCGCCTCGACATAGCGCACCAGCGCATCGCTGCAGCCGCTCGCGCCGCTCATGAAATTGCGCACGAAGCGCGGCTTGCGCCCGGTGGTGATATCGAGAATGTCGTACAGCACCAGAATCTGCCCGTCGGTATCGCCGCCGGCACCGATGCCGATGACCGGCAGGCTCACGCCCTGGGTAATCTCGCGCCCGAGCACCGCCGGAATGCACTCGAGCAGCAACATGTCGGCGCCTGCGCTTTCGAGCGCGCGCGCTTCGAGCAGCATGCGCCTGGCGGCTTCATCATCGCGCCCCTGCACCCGGAAGCCGCCGGTCTTGTGTACCGATTGCGGCTTGAGTCCCAGATGAGCGCACACCGCGATGTCATGACGCGCCAGGAACTCGACGATGTCGAGCTGCGCGCCACCGCTCTCGAGCTTCACCATGCGCGCCCCGCCCTCCTGCATCAGGCGCACACTGTTGGTAAGCGCCTGCTCGCGGGTCGCAAAACTCATGAACGGCAGATCGGCCATCAGCATGGCGCGTCGCAGCCCGCGTGACACCGCCTTGGAGTGATAGACCATCTGATCCATGGTGACGGGCACGGTGGTGTCGTGACCCTGGATCACCATGCCCAGGGAATCGCCGGCCAGCACCACATCGACGCCCGCCTCATCCACGAGCGTGGCAAAACTGGCGTCATAGGCGGTCAGGCAGGCGATTTTCTCGCCGGCGGCGCGCATCTGCGTCAGCGTGGTCAGGGTGATGGGTGGCCGGTCGGATTCCCGCTGCTGGAGCTGTGTATACATGGCATTGAGGATGACGGAGTGGCGGCCGGCGCGCAACTTTGGGGCCATGCACCCGCAGCCTCGAGCGCCCTAGAGGGCCTGGTGCCGCAGCGGATTGAAGTACAGCCGGCCCCGTTTCATGCGGGCAATGGCCGCCAGCAGCTCGGCATAGTCCGAGTCATTGTGCAATGGGTCGATGGCCGCGGCGTTGACGATCAGCAGCGGCGCGGCTTCATATTCATGAAAGAAGCGCGCGTAGGCGTCGTTGAGTTTCTCGAGATAGGCGCGCTCGATCAGATGCTCGTGACGGATGCCGCGGCGCGCAATGCGCTCCAGCAGTACATCGACCGGCGCCTGCAGATACACTACGAGATCAGGCACCGGCGCATCGATACTCAGGCGTTCATGCACCTGGTCATACAGGCGAAACTCTTCTTCATCGAGTGTGACACGCGCGAACAGTCGATCCTTGTCGAGCAGATAATCGGCGACGCGCACCGGCGCGAACAGATCCTGCTGGCGCAGCGCCGCCAGCTGCTGGGTGCGCTGAAACAGAAAATGGAGCTGTGCCGGCAGTGCACCGGCGCGCGGATTGCGATAGAAGCGTTCCAGAAATGGATTCTGCTCAGCCTGCTCAAACACCTGCTCGGCTCCGAGGGTGTTGGCGAGTTTGGCGGCCAGACTGGTCTTGCCAACGCCAATCGGCCCTTCGAGCACGATGAAGCGGTGTGCCGGCGCCGCAGCAGTCCTGTCAGCGGCGGGCTTCCTGGCGCTCTTCTTTGCGGGCGCTTCAGTCACGGCATGGCCCAGATATCACTCATTGAAATGCTGGCAGCCAGCTTTGCCACGGTGGCCAGCCCCGGCACCATCAGATCAGGGGCGATAGCGCACAGCGGCCGCAACACGAAGCTGCGCTCGGCAATGCCCGGGTGCGGCAGCGTCAAAGCCGCATCGCTGCGGCGCTCGCTGCCATAGACCAGCAGATCAAGATCAATCACGCGCGGCCCCCAGTGTTCAGCGCCGGGGGTACGTCCCAGCTGCTGTTCCAGCGCGCGCAGTTCAGCCAGCAGTGCGGGAGCCTCGAGCTGCGTGAGCAACCCGGCCGCGGCGTTGCAGAAATCCGGCTGCGATACCGGACCGAATGGCCTGGAACCATAGAGCGGTGATTGGCATACGAGTCGCGTGGCAGGCAGTGTCGCCAGCGCCGCCAGCGCACGCCGCAGTTGTTGCGGCGGATCGTGCAGGTTGCTGCCGAGACCCACATAGGCCGGAATCCAATTCATCCGCCGCCGCTGCGCGAGCGGCGGCGCCGGCGGCGACGCGGCGCAGCGCCCGAATCAGTGGCAGCACCTGGCGCACCCCGGGTGCTACGCGGCATGGCCTCGGCCATCTGCTCGCGCTCCTCGGGACTGACCACCTGCAACGTGGTCCACCACTGCGCAGTTTCCGCGGGCGCCAGACCGATCGCCGCACGCAACGCCAGCAGGTCGAAGGCAGCGCGAAAGCGCGGCTGCTCGAGCAGGCGCAGTGCGCGGCGTCCACCCGGCACCTCCAGGCGCGGTTGCAGGGCATACATCTCACGTACCCCGAGCGCAATACGCCGCGGTATCGACACGCGCAGTTGCGCCTCGCGCAGCGCCTGGTCGCAAGCCTCGAGTATGGCCTGCGCCTCGTGCCAGCGCTGCGACGGCAAGGCCTCGATGGCCGCAGCGATGGGCCCATAGAGCAGCACCGCAAACAGGAATGTCGGCGTGACCGGCTTGTCTTCGGCCACGCGCGCATCAGTGTTGCGCAGGCCGTGGATCAGCAGCTCTTCAACCAGACCGCCAGGGTGCTGCTGCAGATAGCGCTCGGCCGCCGGGAACAACACGCCGAACAGCCCGCGCTCGCGCAATACGCGATAACTCGCGGCGCCATGGCCACCCAGGAAAAGCTTGGTGATTTCATCAAACAGCCGCGCCGGCGGCACACCCGCCAGCAGCTGGCGCAGCTGCGGAATCGGCGCCGCGCCTTCGGCATCGAGCGCGAAACCGAGTTTTGCTTCAAAGCGCGCGGCGCGCAGCATACGCACCGGATCTTCGCGGTAACGGGTCTCGACATCACCGATCAGGCGCAGACGCCTGGCATGGATATCAGCGAGCCCGTTGGTGTAATCCCAGATCGAGAAATCAGCGATGTTGTAGTAGAGCGCGTTGACGGTGAAATCGCGCCGCCAGATATCTTCATCAATGCTGCCATAGACGTTATCGCGCAGCAGGCGGCCGTGATCATTCTGCACGCGGTGCACGCTCGCGCCGCCATCGCTGCGATAGCCCGATTCGTAGGGTGGCGGCGCCGGCGCATCGGACTCCGCATCCGCCTCATCGCCCTCGTCCGGCAGCTCGTCCTCATCGCGGCTGGGCACCGGGTCTTCACTCGGCGGCGGGGCGCTGGCGGCGCGAAAGGTCGCCACTTCAATGACATCGCGACCATATACGATGTGCGCCAGGCGAAAACGCCGTCCCACCAGGCGGCAATTGCGGAACAGGCGACGCACTTCGTCCGGCAGGGCGTCGGTCGCCACGTCGAAATCCTTCGGATGCCGGCCAATGATCAGATCACGCACGCAGCCGCCTACCAGGAAAGCCTGGAAACCGGCTTCTTTGAGGCGATACAGCACGCGCAAGGCGTTAGGGGAAATATCGGACCGCGATACCGGGTGTTCGGCGCGCGGAATGATGCGTGGCGCGCCTGGCGCCACGGAAACTGACGAAGGTTCGTTCAAATCAACCCTGAATAGCTTGAGCAATCGGAGCGGCCGCCTATAATACCGCGCCTTTTCGCCTCACCCTTCGAAGATTCGCTCCCTTCGTCTAGAGGCCCAGGACACGGCCCTCTCAAGGCTGGAACACGAGTTCGAATCTCGTAGGGAGCGCCATTAAATCAATCGTTTATGAGAGAAACGCACAGTACGAATGGCATGTGGCTGCCAGCCGGGTAGCCCTGAGGCGCCCTGCCTGTGGTCGGACCGCGGGCGCCGTGCACAGCAGCGGCAGCTGATGGATGTGCGCTATGCAGGATGGTCCGCAAAGGATGCAGCTCCGCTGCGCAATACTCCAACTGTACTAGAATCGGCGGCACGGGCAAAGCTCGCCAGCGGGACTGCAGACTTGTCCGAAAAAAAAAGAACCAGTGGAAACTCCCCGTTCATCGTCGGTGTTTCAGGCCATCGCGACCTGGATCCGAATGACTTCCCACGACTGCGCGAGGCGGTCGCGGAATTCGTCAGGCAGCTGAATAGCCACCTGCCCGACACCGAGCTGCGGATCGTGGTGGGCATGGCAGCCGGCGCCGATCTGCTGGTTGCCCAGACCGCGCTTGAACTCGGCGTGGTGGTCGAGGCCGTGCTGCCCATGTCGCTGGACCAGTACGCCACCGATTTCAGCCCCGATTCACTGGCACTGCTCAGGCAGCTGCTGGCCAGGCCGGACGTGCGCTGCGTCGAGCTCACACCGCCCGCACATATTCTCGACGAGCGCGGCGCAGTGATTGCTGCCAATCGCGACGCGATGTATGCGAACCTCACCGCGGCACTGATCCGCCGCAGCGGCCTGCTGCTGGCGCTGTGGGACGGCAATCTCTCGCACCTGCCCGGTGGCACCGCCGATACGGTGCTGCGCTATCTCGGCGTGCGCACCGATGAAGCCACCAGCGATGAACCGATCGTATTTATCAACGCCGACGAGGACATGGATGCGGCCGAACGACTGGTATTCTGGACGCCCACGGCGCGCAGCAGCGGCGGAGTTGCCGCCGGCACGACCGAGCCGTGCTTCCTGCGCGGCATCGGCGATAATGCGCTCGAAATGCAGCGCGCCATGCCCGCACAGCTATCCTCGCAGCTGGCGCTGCTCAATCATTACAACCAGGAGTACCAGGAGCTGATCCGTGATCAGCGCCTCGGCCAGCCCGATTCACTGCTGGCGGCGCTGCCTGCGGATGCGCCACTGCAACAGCCGATGATGCTCGAGGATATCGATGCCCAGTATGGCAAGGCCGACGCGCTCGCAATCTACTACCAGTTGCGCTCCGACCGGCTGTTCGACCTGTTCGGCCTGATGACCTTCGCCATGGGCCTGGCCTATCTGGCTTACGAGAAACTCGTCGACTCCAGACTGCTGCTGGTCGCCTACGCCTTTGTCCTGCTCTCCAGCCTCGGGGTGTACTACCTGCTGAGGCGCCGGCGCTGGTTCGTGAAGCACCTGACCTACCGGGCGCTGGCCGAGACCATGCGTGCAAAATTCTACCTGCGGCTGGCTGGCGTCGATCATCGGGTCGACACCCTGGAAGTGCTGGCGCTGTCCGGCATCGACCGGTTCCACGGCTTCAACTGGATCAGCTATGTGCTCAATGGCGTCGAGGCGCTCGATGTCCACGCCGCGGAGCGTGACAGCGAGGCGATGCGTGCGTTCGCGTTGCGTCGAACTGTCGTGGATCGAGAACCAGTATGGTTATTTCACCGCCAAGGTGGCACGGCTCGAGCGCAGCAGCCGGCGCGTACGGATACTGCGCGACACCGTGTTCGTGGTCATCCTGATGGTGATCGTGACGCTGTTCCTGTTTGGCGAGTCCATGCACCACTACGAAATCGGCATGGGCGTCATGCTGAGCAACCTGCTGACCTTCTGCATGGGCTTCCTGGCGGTGCTGCTCGGAGTGTGGGAACTGCACCAGGACAAGATGGCGACGCGCGAGCTGCTGTGGCAGTACCGCAATCAGCTGAATCATTTCAGTCGTGCCAAGGCACTGCTGTCGCGTATCACGCAGCAGAGCCGGCGCAACGCGGTACTCGCAGAGCTGGGCCGGGATTCGCTCATGGAGAGCTACCTGTGGACCATTCACCGCTATCATCGGGAGCACGAGCCCCCCGCTGCGGGCTGAGCCGGGCCGGGGGCAGCGGTTCATGCAGCACTCTGAGCACAAGACACAGATCTCAACCCAGCTGGCGCGCGCGCAGGCCCAGCTGGCAGCCGGTGAACTGCACGATGCCTCGGTGCTGGCGCTCGCGCTGATCCGAGATTATCCGGAAGATCCGCGGCCATGGACGCTCATGGGCTCCGTCCACCTGCGTGCCGACCGCCCCGACCTCGCGGCCGTATGCCTGGAGCGCGCCGTCGAACGCGCGCCCGCCGACCCCGCCGCGCTGATCCGACTAGGTCAGTGCCTGGCCCGACTCGGCCGCCAGCGTGAGGCCTTTGCCGTGGCGGAATCCGCCGCCGCCATGCCCCTTGCCAGCGCCGCACTCGCCGACGGGCTTGGCACGCTCTACAGCCATTGCGAGGCGCCCGCGCGCGCACTGCCGCTGCATGCACGCGCGGTGGCCGCGGCGCCAGGCAGTGTGGCCTACCGCTATAACCTCGCGACCGCGCAACGCATGGTCGGCGAGCTGAGTGCCGCCGAGGCCAGCCTCGATGAGGTCATCGCCGCCAGACCGGACGATTACGCCGCCTACTACACGCGCGCCGATCTGCGTACGCAGACACACGAGCGCAACCATGTGAGCGCATTGCGTGCGCTGCTGCGCCAGGGAGTTGCGGATCGCAAGGCGCAGATCATGCTGCGCTTTGCGCTCGCCAAGGAACTCGAGGACCTGGGCGAGTACGCCGCATCCTTCGAGCAGCTCGAGCAGGGATGCCAGCTGCAGCGCGCGGCGATGAGTTACGACGTGGCCGAGGACGTCGCGACCATGGAGCGGATCATCGCCACGCACGATACCGCGGCATTGGCATCAGGCCGTGGCCACGACGATGACGCGGCGATCTTCATCTTCGGCCTGCCGCGCAGCGGCACGACGCTGGTCGAAAGTATCCTCGGCTCGCACAGCGAAGTGCTGGCAGGTGGTGAACTGCAGGCCTTTCCGCAGCAGTGCATCCAGGGTGTGCAGGCACTGGGCGGTGCGGCCGTGCCAAAACTCGCATTCGTCGAGCGTGCGCTCGCGCTCGACCCGCGCGAGCTGGGCAAGCGCTATAGCGCCGCCACGCGGCCACCGAGCGGTGGCAAGCGCCGCTACACCGACAAGCTGCCCCTCAACTATCTGTACGCCGGGCTGATCCGGCGCGCACTACCGCGCGCGCGCCTCGTGGCGCTCGCGCGTGAGCCGATGGACAGCTGCTACGCGATGTACAAGGCGCTGTTCACCGGCGCCTATCCGTTTTCCTACGACCTGGACGATCTCGGTCGTTATTTCGTTGCGTGGCAACGCCTGATGCGGCACTGGCAGGAAATTCTGGGCGAGGCCCTGCTCGTGGTTCACTACGAAGAACTGGTAGGCAACCAGGAAGCCGTGACCCGGCGGATCCTGGACCATTGCGGATTATCCTGGCAGGCCGCCTGTCTCGAGTTTCACGGGCGAGCCGGTAGTGTCACCACTGCGAGCGCTGCGCAGGTACGTCGGCCGCTGTACGGCACTTCGATCGGCAAATGGCGTCACTATGAGCAGCAGTTGCGGCCACTGACCCGTTATCTGGCAGCGCCTGGCTGACATTGCGGCGAGGCAGTACTGCCAATTCTCTGCAGGAGTTATAGTACGGACGCCTGGACAATAAGAATATAGGTGGCAAGTCATGAAGAATCCACGCCAGCATCGGTCGCCGAACACAGATCTGAGCCGGAGTCTGGCCGTGGCCACAGTGCCGCGCTGGTCAATAGCCGCATCCGTTGGCCTGATCCTCGCATCGACGCAAATCGCACGCGCACAGGCGCAGACCACGCCCGCACCGCAGCCACAGAGCGTGACTCCGAAGAGCGAGATGCTCGAGGAGATCGTGGTAACGGCCCAGCGGCGCGAGCAGAACATCCAGGCCATTCCCTACAACATCAGTGTCGTCGGCGCAGATGACCTGCGGCGCACCGCTACCACCAGCCTCAGTCAGCTCGCCCACAATGTGCCGGGCCTGACGGTGGTTGATGCCGGTCCCGCGGCGCGCGGCAACACCAACGACCTGACGCTGCGGGGCCTGCGCACGGACGGACCGGGAGGCGCC
This sequence comes from uncultured Gammaproteobacteria bacterium, assembly GCA_963823235.1. Taxonomy (GTDB): domain Bacteria; phylum Pseudomonadota; class Gammaproteobacteria; order Steroidobacterales; family Steroidobacteraceae; genus FEN-1191. The sequence continues at coordinate 42,498 of CAWGKS010000012.1, forward strand.
GGGAACAACGGCACCGACGTGCCAGCCCAGACAGTCAATTCGGTCTCGACCTACTTCGGCGAAACACCGGTATTTTTCCCGATCGCACTGCACGACATTGAGCGCGTGGAAGTACTGCGCGGGCCGCAGGGCACGTTGTACGGTTCTGGTGCCCAGGCCGGCACGATCCGATTCATCCCGAAGCGACCCACATTTGACGCCCTGGGTGGCGAAGTGAGCGTGAGCGGCGGCTCCACGGAAGGCGCGAACGGCAAGGGCAATGGCAGCATCGATGGCGTCCTCAACCTGCCGCTGTCGGGCCAGCTGGCCCTAAGACTGGTCGCGGGCGATGAGCAGTTGGCCGGGTTCATCAACCAGGTCGCACTGTGGCAGCGCGATGGCACGGGCCGCTACGCACCGGCGACCCGCAGCATTGCCGCCGACCTGTATAGCGGTCCGGTGCTCGGGCCGGAGCGCAAGGGCACCAACGTTTCCAATCAGATGTACGCCAGGGCGGCGCTGCGTTGGCAGCCAGCCGAAAAGTGGGACCTGCAGCTCGATTACCTGCACCAGCACACCACGGTGGACGATGTGCAGACCGCCAATCCGACTTACCCGGGCTGCGTCGTGAACCTGGCTATCGGTCGCGACTGCGGCACGGCCACCACCGACACACGCTTTCCGACCGCCGCGTTCACGGTGCCGGCGGGCGGCAACTACACGGCGACCAATGGCGCGCTACAACCCTACGAAGACACGATGGACCTGGGGAGCCTGGTCGCCACTGTCGATCTTGGCCTGGCGACGTTTACCAGCGCCACTTCCTTCTACCGGGACCAGTCAGAAGCGACCACGGAGATCATCGGCAACTTCGTGATCCCGGGCGGCCTGAACTACCTCGATGCCTATTCTGCCTATTACCACAACTACCCGCGGCCGCTGGCGCTCGAGACCACGCCGGTGGACGAGAACTCGTTCACGCAGGAGATTCGCCTGGTCTCAAACCACGGGGACAGATTCGACTACGTAGTCGGCGCCTTCTACCGCAATCAGCGCGTATCCTCGGACACGCGCCAGTACCTTACTGGCGCGACTGACTTCATCAGGGAAGTCACGGGAGCGGACCCGGTCGGCAACGCCGCCGCCTACCCGGACCTGGAATTCAGGTACGACCGTGATACGCGCTTTGTCGACGAGGCGCTGTTTGGCGAACTCACGTGGCACGCCACCAGCGCGTGGCAGTTCACCGCGGGCGCGCGCTTCTTCCACCAGTCGTTTGACGGCACCGCGGTGGAGTTGATCCCGCTTGCCGATCCGTTCACGGACTACGGACCGACGGTGCACCAGTCCGTCCAGGATCATGTCGTCAAACTCAACACCTCCTACGACTTCGGCCCTGATACCAAGATTTATGCAACCTACGCCGAAGGTTTTCGCCGCGGCGGCGCGAACGCGCTGCCGAGCAGCGGCGGCTATGCCTCGCTCCCCATTTACCAGACTTTCCAGCCGGACCTGGCCAAGAATTACGAGGTCGGCATCAAGGGCACGGCCTTCGGGCAAAGGCTGCGCTACAACGCCGACGTTTTTCTCATCGACCTGAATAACTTCCAGTTCGCGCTCGCCAACCTCTCTGGCATTCCCGGCACCTTCAATGGCAAGACGGCGCGTTCTAAGGGCACGGAACTCGAGCTGCAGGCTCGCATTACCAACCGGCTGACCGCCACTCTCGGTCACGCCTACACGGACGCGACCGTCACCGAGTCAGTGAACCTGTCCGACCTGGGCTACTGCGACGATGGCACGGGCAATTTTGTCTACGGAATATGCCCGCTGGTGTCGCTGAAGTCCGGCGCCCTGCTGCCCGGCGTGCCAAAGAACACGATCAGTGCCGCACTCGATTACCAATTGCCGCTGGCGCACGGTGGCACTGCCCCCTGGTCGCTCAATTTCCACGCTGATCTCGTCTACCGCGACGCGGCGCCTTCGGTAATCGATCCAGCGTCGCGCAGCTACTGGGTGATCCCGTCGAGCACGATCATCAATGCGGCGGTGTCGCTGGCGGCCGGATCGGCGTGGACCTGCGACCTGTTTGTCAACAATATCTCGAATGAGGCCGCTTTCAGCGGCGGGCGTGGTACTGCGCAGGATCCGGCTACTCTGCAACCCCTGCCAAACTTCACCGCGACCCGCGTGGTCGCCCGGCCGCGGACGCTGGGGCTGCGGGTGGGGTTCAGGTTCTGAGCTTTGCGCGGCCTGCTCACTGCGAGCAGCCGAGCATCCCGAGGATGATCGCGACAATGCAGGCTCCCTGCAGGTAGCTGATGCGCTCCTTCAGCACCAGCGCGGCGAAGGTGAGCGTCACCACCGGATAGGCGCCGGTCAGCGGCGTGACGAACGAAATCGGGCCGTAGCGGCTGGCGATGATTACGCCGAGGTCGCCGCCGGCCATCATGCCCATCGGCACGAACGAGTGTGCCCATTCGCGCAGGGAATGGCGGCCGCTGCGGCCCTTCAGCAGGCCGAAGCTACCTAGCGTAAGCGCGCCGCCAATGCTGCTGCACAGCGCCGCATTGACCTCGCTCGCCTGCGGCAGACCGTAGGCGTACTTCAGCAGCGTATTGGAGGACGCCCACATGACCAGCGCCATGAACGACAGCGGGATCCAGCGGCGGCTGGTGATCTTCTGGCTGGCGTCCGGCGGCGAATACGACAGTCCCAGACAGCCACCAATCACGAGCGCGACGGCGGCGTACTGCAGCGGATTGAGCGTTTCGCCCAGGAACCAGTGCGCGAACACGACGGTGAGCGCCGGATACGCGGCCGAGAGCGTGCCCACGATGGTGATGGGGCCGGCGACAATCGACTCGAAATAGAGGATCCAGCCCGTGCCGTCGAGCATGTAGGCCAGCACGCTGAGCGCCAGGAAGGCGTGGCCGTCCACGGCGTTCAGTGCGGGGTGGCCCTGGCTGAAGAAGAAGCTCAGTGTGACGATTGCACGCGCGAGCACAAAGTACAGGCAGAAGCGCGCCGGTGGTACTTCCGCGATCCACTTCTTCACGAGCCCCTGGCCGATGCCGTACAGCAGCACGGCGAACAGCGAGGGAGTCAGCCAGTAGAGGATCGGTGCGGCGGCCGGCGCGGTCATTCGACGTCGTAGCCTGCGGGCCGCCTAAAGCGCGGCGCCCAGTTTCACGACAGCCTCAATCATGATCCCGAGATCGCGCGATTCGGTGCGGTGATTGGCAATCGCGGCGCGCAGGCAGTACTGGCCGTTGAGCGTCGTGTAGGACGGCGCGGCGATGCCACTCTCGTGCAGCCGGATGAGCAGCTCTTCGTTCAGGGCGTTGAGCTTCTCCGTCGACAGGCCTGGCGGGTGATAGCGAAAACACACAATGTTCAGCACCACCGGCGCCATCAATTCCAGCAGCGGCTCAGCATTGATCAGCGCGGCGAGTTCATGCGCCTGCGCGATGTTCTGATCGATCAGGCGACCGAACTTGTCGAGCCCATGCTCCTTGAACGACAACCAGACTTTCAGGGCGCGAAAACCCCGCGACAGTTGCGGGCCGTAGTCACTGAACCAGAGCGCGCCGCTCGCCAGGCCGCGCTCGGCGTGCTTGAGGTAATCGGGCGTGAGCGCGAAGGTGGCGCGCTGCGCGCTGCGATCGCGGACCAGCGTGCAGCCGGCTTCAAAGGGCACGTGCAGCCATTTGTGCAGGTCAAGCGCGACCGAATCGGCCAGCTCCATGCCCGCAACCAGCTGCCGATGCTTTGGCGCGAGCGCAACCACGGCACCGATGGCGCCATCGACGTGGAACCACAGGTTCTCGCGCTGGCAGATGCTGGCGAGCGCCGTGAGATCGTCCACGGCGCCGGTGTTGATGGTGCCGGCGTTGCCGATTACGCAGGCGGGCTTGAGTCCGCGCGCGCGATCTGCTGCGATCATGCCCTGCAGCGCAGCCAGGTCGATGCGGTAGCGCTCGTCCACCGGCACCTTGCGCAGCGCTTCGCTGCCCAGACCCAGCAGTTCCAGCGCCTTCTGCGCGCAACTGTGCACTTCCACCGAAGCGTACACGCACAGCGCGGCAGGCATGGCGCGCACGCCCTGCGCGCGCACCTCGCACCCTGCAGCCGCGTTGCGCGCCACGGCCAGTGCAACCAGGTTTGCCATCGAGGCGCCGCTCAACAGCAGGCCGCCGGCATCGGCCGGGAAGCCGACAATTTCCTTGCACCAGTCGAGCACCTGGGATTCAACCTGCATCGCGACATGGTTGCCACCGCCCATGTTCGGATTGACGATCGCAGCGAGAAAATCGCCGATCGCGCCCATGGCAGTGCCATTGCCCATGAACCAGGAAAAAAAGCGCGGATGCACATTGCCCATCGGGAACGGCAGCACCCAGGCCAGAAAGTCCTGGTAGGCCGCTTCGGCGCCCTGCGGCGTGCGCGGCAAGGGCCGCTGAAACTGTGCGCTGATCGCCTCCGGCGTCGCCTGCCAGACCGGGCGCTCGCGTAGCGTGCTCAGCCAGTCGAAACCGTCGTCGATGGCGCGATGCGCCAGGGCGCGCATCGCCTGCCAGTCGGCAGGATCAAGCGATTCAGGTGGCTCATTTGTTGGCATTGGGCATCCATTTGATGTCTTTGTCGTTGCATTCCCGGACACGGAAAGCGGTAATCCTGCGAATCAATGCCAGCGGTAATGGCTGTTCGTACGGAAACTGAATCGAGCCTTTGGCGGTCTTCAGTTTGACGAGTTCCTTTGCAAAGGCTTTAGTTGCCGAGGAGGTGGGGTAGAAGCCGATATGGTGTTTGAAGGCGCCATAAATAACCAATATCCTCCGGTAAGAGCACGAGGGCATGCCCCACTTCAACGCTTCCTCCGCCCCCGGTGCCGCCTTGAGTATGCAGGCGCGCATTTCCCGTAACTTCTTCCGGCCCGCTACCGGAGCGGCCTGAATGTACTGGGCCACACTTGCAGGTTTCATTTTTCCTTACCAGCCGCGAACAACTCATCGAGTTTCTGTTCGTATGAATGGTAGTCGAGGTATTGATAGAGATCGTCGCGCGTCTGCATGCGTGCAATGAACGAACGCTGCGTGCCCGCGGTCCTGATGGTCTGCATGCACTCCAGTGCCGCAGCGTTCATCGCCCGATAGACCGCGCAGCAATACAGCACGATATCGACCCCGGCCCCGCCCAGTTCTTCACGCGTATAGAGCGGTGTCTGGCCAAATTCGGTGATGTTGGCCAGGATCGGCACACCGACCGCGTCGCGAATCCGACGGTAGTCGGCCAGTGAGCCCACGGCTTCCGGAAAAATCATATCGGCGCCGGCAGCCACACAGGCCTGCGCGCGCTCGATGGCGCGCTCGATGCCCTCGCTCGCCAATGCGTCGGTGCGCGCCATGATGACAAACTGCGCATCGCTGCGCGCATCGACCGCCGCCTTGATGCGATCGACCATTTCGGCCTGCGGCACGACCTCTTTTCCGGGCCGGTGACCGCAGCGCTTCGCCTGTACCTGATCTTCAATATGGAGTCCGCCGGCGCCGGCCTTGATGAAGGACTTGACGGTGCGCGCAATATTGAAGGCACCGCCCCAACCGGTATCGGCGTCGACCAGCAGCGGCAGCGACACGACGTCGGTAATGCGCGTGATCTCGGTCACGACGTCTTGCATGCTGCTGATGCCGAGGTCCGGCATTCCCAGGGTATTGGCGGCCAGGCCACCTCCGGACAGGTAGATGGCGCGGTACCCCACAACCTCCGCCATGCGCGCCACGTAGGCATTGATGGTGCCGAGCACCTGGAGCGGTTGCTCACTGGCCACGGCAGCACGCAGGCGTGCGCCCGCCGACTTGGCTGATTCCGCTGTCTTGCCGGTCATAGCTGCGCTCCGGGGCTGCGTTGTGTATGCACCAGGTAAGCTGGCATTTGAGAATTCGCGCCCGATCATGCCGAGCCTGCCGCACTCTGTAAAGCGCAGCGCGCCGTCCAGCGGCACAACTCCAGAGCCCGCCGGATGGACTAAAGCCGCACTCGCCTCTCGATACGCTGACGATTGAGGATCCGGCTGGCAATCTCCTCGATGCTGCACTCGGTGGTATCGAGAAAGGGCAAGCCGGCACGCGCAAACATGGCCAGTGCGGCGCGCAGCTCAAATTGCACCTGCTGGGGCGAAGCGTAGCGGCTGTTGGGCCGGCGCTCGTGTCGGATCTGTTGCAGGCGCTCGGCGTTGATCGTCAGGCCAAACAGCTTGGCGCGAAACGGCTGTAATAACCGCGGCAGCTCCGCGCTATCCAGTTCATCATCGGTAAGCGGATAGTTGGCGGCCAGCACACCATACTGCAGGGCCAGGTACAGGCAGGTGGGCGTCTTACCCGAGCGCGAGACCCCCACCAGCACCACATCGGCTGCGGCGTAGTCGCGACTGCCCGAGCCATCATCGTTGGCGAGGGCGAAATTGGTGGCGTTGATGCGCGCCGTGTAGGCGCCGAGATCCGCCATGCCGTGCGCCCGCCCGCTGGCATGCGCCGAAGGCATGCCGAGCTCCGCCTCCATGGGTCCGAGGAACGCGGCGAAGAAGTCGAGAAACAGGGCATTGGCACGCTGCAGATGCGCGCGCACCTGATCGTCCACCAGGGTTGCAAAAACTATCGGCCGTAGCGCGCTGTCGCGCGCCGCGGCGTCGATACGGGCTACTACCTCTTCCGCCTGCGCCACCGTGGCGATGAACGGCAGTGATACCGACTGATAAGGTGTGCCCTGGAACTGCGTCAGCAGGCTGTGCCCCATGGTCTCGGCCGTCACGCCGGTCTGGTCGGAGACAAAAAAGACCGTGCGCTTCTGCAAATGACTCCCCTACCCGCCGTGCCGCTGCCGGCAGTGTCCCACGCGGCCAAATGATGGACAATACGACCGACATGCGATTGTGAGGATGCCAACGGTGACCGTGTACGTACTCGCTTTTGACGAAGTCGGCATGCAGGACATTGAGCGCGTCGGCGGCAAGAATGCCTCGATCGGCGAAATGCTGCGTGCCTTGACGCGCCTGGGCGTGCGGGTACCGCAGGGCTTCGCGACCACCGCCGATGCCTACCGCGAATTCCTGCGCCAGGGCGGCCTCGATGCCCGTATCGCCACCGAACTGGCCAGCCTCAATGTAGAAGATGTCACGGCCCTGGCCGCCAGCGGTGCGCGCATCCGCCAGTGGGTCATGGATACGCCTTTCACAGCGGAACTGGAGCGTGCCGTGCTCGAACGCTGGCAGGCCATGGACGCCGGCGCGGGCATCGCCGTCGCTGTGCGCTCCTCGGCGACGGCCGAAGACCTGCCGGAAGCCTCGTTTGCAGGGCAGCAGGAAACCTTTCTCAATGTACGCGGCGCGGCCGCGGTACTGAAAGCCATGCATGAGGTCTATGCCTCGCTATTCAACGACCGCGCCATCGCCTATCGCGTACACCAGGGCTTTGAGCACTCGCTGGTTGCGCTGTCCGTGGGCGTGCAGCACATGGTGCGGAGCGATCTGGGTGCCAGCGGCGTGGTGTTCACGCTCGATACCGATTCCGGTTTTCGTGACGCGGTGTTTGTTACCAGCTCTTACGGGCTTGGCGAAACCGTCGTGCAGGGCGCCGTCAATCCTGACGAATTCTATGTGTACAAGCCCGCGCTGCGCGCCGGCAAGCGCGCCATCCTGAGGCGCAACCTGGGCGCCAAGGCGATCAAGATGATCTACGCCGAGCCAGGCGCCGCTGCGCGCGTGTGCACCATCGAGACAGCGGCCGGGGATCGCGCCCGCTTCTCACTCAGCGACCCGGAAGTCGAAGCGCTGGCCCGCCAGGCCCTGGTGATCGAAGATCACTACGGCTGCCCGATGGATATCGAATGGGCGCGCGACGGCAACGATCAGCAACTCTACATTCTGCAGGCACGCCCGGAAACCGTACAGAGCCGCGCGGGACGCACACTGCAGCGCTACACCCTGCAACAACGCTCGACCGTCCTCGTCGAGGGTCGCAGCATCGGCGGACGCATTGGCAGCGGCCGGGTCCGTGTGGTGCGCGACGCCCGTAACATGGCGCTGGTGCAGCCTGGCGAAGTGCTGGTCGCCGATATGACCGACCCCGACTGGGAGCCGGTGATGAAACGCTCAGCGGCGATTATCACCAATCGCGGCGGCCGCACCTGTCATGCGGCCATCATCGCCCGAGAGCTAGGCATCCCGGCCGTGGTCGGCTGTGGCAATGCGACTGCGGCGCTGCGGGATGGACAGGAGGTCACCGTCTCCTGCGCCGAGGGCGACACGGGCTTTGTCTATGCCGGCCTGCTGAAGTTCGAGCATCAGCAGGTGGAACTCGATGCCATGCCGCCGGCACCGGTGCGCATCATGATGAACGTCGGTAACCCTGATCGCGCCTTCGCCTTCGCCAACCTGCCGCATCGCGGCGTCGGGCTGGCGCGGCTCGAATTCATCATCAATCGCATGATCGGTGTACATCCGCGCGCGCTGCTGGAATTCACGCAGCTCGATGCGCCGCTGCAGGCGACAATTCGCCAGCAGATGGCCGGCTACACCGACCCGGTGGAATTCTACGTCGCGCGGCTATGCGAAGGCATTGCGCAGATTGCTGCGGCCTTCGCGCCCGAACCCGTCATCGTGCGCCTCTCCGATTTCAAATCGAACGAGTATGCCAATCTGATCGGCGGCAAGCTCTATGAACCGCACGAAGAAAACCCCATGCTCGGGTTTCGCGGCGCGGGCCGCTATGTCGATGCCGCGTTCCGGCCCTGCTTTGAACTCGAGTGTCGCGCGCTGCTGCGGGTGCGCGAAGACATGGGCCTGCGCAATGTGCAGGTGATGGTGCCCTTTGTGCGCACGGTCGAAGAAGCGCGTGAAGTCACCGGGTTGCTGGCCGCCAATGGTCTGCGCCGCGGCCAGCACGATCTGAAATTGATCATGATGTGCGAACTGCCTGGCAATGCCCTGCTGGCGGAAGACTACCTGCAGTATTTCGACGGCATGTCGATCGGCTCAAACGATCTTACCCAGCTGACGCTCGGCCTGGATCGCGATTCAGGGCTGGTGGCAAAGCGCTTCGATGAGCGCGATGCGGCGGTCAAAGCCCTGATTGCCATGGCGATCGCTGCCTGTCGCCGGCAGGGCAAGTACATCGGCATTTGCGGCCAGGGGCCCTCCGATCACCCCGACTTCGCCCGCTGGCTGGTCGATCAGGGCATCGACAGCATTTCCCTGAACCCCGATTCGGTCGTGGCCACCTGGCTGTTTCTGGCTGGCGCACGCCCTGGGCCGTGATCTGCTGCAGCTAACGCTGCAAGAGGAGCGCACGATGTCAAAGTTATTCGGCGACAGCCACCGACGCCTGCAGCGTGAATTCGATACCGAACGCCTCGCCGACCGGATCGAGGCCCGTCTGTTTCGCGAGCAGCTCAGCGACGATGATCGCGTCTTCATTGAACGCATGGACATGTTCTTCCTGGCAACGGCAGATGCCGCGGGGTTCCCGAACTGCTCCTACAAGGGCGGCGATCCTGGCTTCGTGCGGGCTGTCGATGAACACACGCTGGTGTTTCCGAACTATGACGGCAATGGCATGTACATTTCGATGGGCAACACCCTGGAGAACGCGCACGTTGGCCTGTTGTTCATTGATTTCGAGAATCAGCAACGCCTGCGCGTCAATGGTCTCGCCACCATCGAACCGTCAGCGGCACTGCAGCCTGCGTACCCCGAAGCGCAGTTCATCGTGAAGGTCACAGTGCGGCAGGTTTTCCCGAACTGTCCGCGTTACATCCACAAGCTGCAACTCGTCGAGCGCTCCAGGTTTGTGCCGCGCGCGGCGCTGCCGACCCCGGTGCCCGGCTGGAAGCGCATGGACTGGGCCTGTGATGTGCTGCCCGCCGCCGATCCGGCCCGTGCGCCGGAGCCGGACCCGTCAGCGCGCTGATAGCGCTGCGCTGATGGCCCCCGCCAGACTCTCGGGCTTGTCGTTGGGCGCGTAGCGCTGCAGCACCGTGCCATCGCGGCCGACCAGAAACTTGGTGAAATTCCACTTGATGGCCTCGGTGCCCAGCAGCCCCGGTCGTGCCTCCTTCAGGAACCGGTACAGCGGATGTGCCGCCGCGCCATTGACTTCGAGCTTGGCGAACAGCGGAAACGTGACGCTGTAGTTGAGCGTGCAGAACTGGCGGATCTGCGCCTCATCGCCTGGTTCCTGGTGGCCAAACTGATCGCAGGGAAATCCCAGCACCGCAAATCCCTGTGAGCGGAATTCCTGATAGAGCGCTTCGAGTCCGGTGTACTGCGGTGTAAAACCGCAGCGGCTGGCGACATTGACGATCAGCAGTACCTGTCCCGAAAAACCCGCCAGCGACTGCTCGCTGCCATCGATGCTGCGTACCTGGATTTCGTAGATGTTCATGGGCACCTGCCGTCCTGTCAGCGCCAGCCAGTGCGCGCTATGTTACGTCATTGCGACTGCCTTCATAGCGTCGGCCGAGGGCCAGGGCCGCATAGCCCCACAGCGCCGAAGCCGCAATACCCAGTGTCACGATGCCCGGCAGGCCGGCGCCGGCAGCGCGCAGGCCCGATTGCAGCAACGAGGCCGTGACATCCCCAAAACGGTACACCGTGGTGTCGATGACGTTCTTGGCCTTGTAGCGGCTGTCCTGATCGAGCACCGTAAAACTGATCTCGCGACTCGGGCGGGCGATGGCGTATTGAGTTACCCGGCGTACAACCTGCAGCAGTTGCACCATGGCCACGGTGGGCGCGAGCAGCAGTGCGCCGAACGCGGCAATCATGATCAGCGGGTTGAGCACCAGGGTAGTCGTCAACCCGAAGCGGCGCACTATGCGGCTGAGCCCGAGGATCAATACCAGCGCCGTCGCCACATTCACCGCCAGATCGATGTCGGCAATCGCCACGGCGCGCGCGCTCATGGCGCTGATATGCTGCGCGATGATTTCAGTCTGCATGAAGTAGGCGACAGTGGCGACCCAGGTCATGAGCACCATGAACAGCGCCTGCTGCTGCAGGTAGCGTGATTTGCGCAGCAGCTGAAACCCGGCCAGTGCTGTCCCCGGCAAGGCGTGGTCCATGTTGGTGCTCTGGGTGTGTGCGCCACAGGTCTGCATGCGCTGTTTTTCGCGAATCAGGCGCTGCAACAGCACAATCACCCAGACGAATCCGGCAGCGGCGATCAGCAACAGGCCATCAAGGCCCGCGCTGTGCACCAGCGAGCGCGTGATCAGCGGGCCGGCGACGGCACCGATACTGCCGCCGGCGGCGATAAAGGCAAACAGCCGCGTAGCCTGCGCGGCATCGAATAGCTCCACCATCAGGGTCCAGAACAGCGAAATCAGATACAGATTGGTGACACTGAACCAGACGAAGAAACTGCCGGCCAGCCAGCGATTCCCTGGCTCCGCGTGCAGCAACAGGGCAAATACCAGGATATTTGCCAACCAGAACCAGAACAGGCCCGGCAGCACCTGCGCCAGGCGGTAGCGCGCGGTGAGCGCCGCGAACAGTGGCGCGCACACCAGCACCAGCGCAAAGGTGCCCATGAAAAGGTAGTTGAGCCGGGCGACGTCAAACAGGGTGGCCAGGGTGTCGCGCACCGCCCGCAGCACGTAGTAGTCGCCCAGCAGGACGAAATTGCACATGAAGGCCAGCAACACGGCGCGGCGCTCGCCCGCTTCCATGCGGACGCAGATCGCCAGCAGCCGCTCAAAGGCGCGGACCCATACCGCCGGCCTGCCAGAGTTGTCATTGTCCATGCGCACAAATCCCGCCTGCAGCGCATATTGGCCGTCTGCAGGCCAGCGTCGCACGGCCTTCACGCTACCATGCGGCGCCGGGTAGCGTGAATGTGCTGCAGTTCGCAGGCGCAGGCAGGGAGCTGGCCTTAGTCTTGGGTCCATCGTGACGTCCCGCAATGAAACCACCGATGCCTGCGCGCGCATGCGCTCGCTGCTCAGGCGCTGGCAGCAGAGCCTGGAGCTGCACGAGCGCTACCTGACGCTGGATGATGCGCACTACTGGCATGTGCAACCGTGGCCCGCACACGAACGCCCGGTCGCGTGGATCGTCAAGCTGGCACGAGAAAAGATCGAGGACCTGACGCGCTCATTCGAGCAGCGGCTGGCCCGCAAGGATGCCAATTTTGCCGCCGATCTCGAGCAAATGCTGTTTCTCGCGAACCTGGTCGGGCTGCAGCCGGCAGGCCGCTATATCCCGCTTGCCGACCCCCAGTCAGAACAGACTGAAATACTGCCGGCGCGGCCCGCAATTCCTGAAGTGACGCGCCCGCGCCTGAACCGTACTGCCCGCCTGGCCCGCCTGCCCGCGGTCAGCCCGGAGACCAGGCAGATCATGGATGACGCCGTACGCCTGCTGAAATGGGGACGCCAATGGCATGAACTGGGCGAACTCATCAGCCGACTGGACGGTCGGCCGTCAGTGGGTGAGGTGCGCCGCACGTTGCGCACTCACCGGGCTCGCATCGAGAGCACAGCCGACGCTTAGGCGCAGCGCTGAAAAGGCGCCACTAACGGGTGCGCAGCAACAACGTGACCGTGACCACGGCGAGCAACGCCGTGGGCAACCAGGCCAATACCAGGGGATCGAGATTGAATACCACCGCGCCGCTTTCCACCGTACGTTGCAGGAAGAAATAGACCAGACCCACGACCAGCCCTATCGTGCTGCGCGCGCCACTGCCAGCGCTGCGCAGCGAGCCGAAGCCAAATGGCAGCGCAAACAGCACCGCAACGGGTATGGCGGCAGAACGCGCCACTCCCGACCAGAATGCCAGGCGGTAGCGCCGATCATCCAGTTCGTTGCTGCGCAGGTAACGGATCGCGCGATGCAGCGCACCTAAAGACAACTCGGCCGGGCGTACATTCGCGAGCTGGAGAAAACCGGCACTGGCAGCCGACTTCAGCTGGTGGACCTGCTCGCGTTGCGCACTGACGCGATCGCCCACAAAACGCGACTGGGCATAGTCACCTAGCTGCCATGACTTGCGCGCCTCATTGCTGGCCCGCTCGGCATGCGCCAGCGCGCTGATGCGCCCGTCACTGCCCAGTTCATACACCCACATGCCGCCGAACTCGCGCACGCCGTCGCGCCGCGCAATATTGATGATGAGACTGCCGTCGCGCACCCAGGCGCCGCCAGCGCCAAGCAGACTCAGATTGTTGTAGCGTGCCAGCGCCCGGCGCTCGTCCGCCAGCTGTTCCAGTCGCGGCGCCAGAAACTCACCGACCGCCAGACCCAACAGCAGCAGCACTACGCCGCAGCCGAGCGTGGTGAGCGACAGCCGCCACTTTGACATGCCGCCGGCGCGCATGGCGGTCAACTCGTGCGTGCGTGCCAGCGAGCCGATGCCGAGCATGGCGCCAATCAGCACGCCGGCCGGAAAGGCGTTGAGCGCGAAGCGCGGCACGTTCAGGAGGCTGAAGATCAGCGCCTCGCCCATCGTGTAATGACCCACACCAATGCTGCCCTGCTCACCAATGAAGGTGAACAGACCACCCAACATCAGCAGCACCGCCATCACCAGGCCAATTGCGCCCAGCAGCGTAGCTGCTACATAGCGATCGAGCAGGTTCAATGGCGCCGCCTGCGCAGGCGGGCAAAACCGCCCCAGGTCAGCCACAGGGCGAAGAGCACGAACAGCGCGTGCACCCACCACAGGCCCAGCACCGCGGGCGTTGAGCCGTGTTCATACCAGGTGCGCGCCGCCGTAGTCAGATTGCCATAGACGCCAAACAGAACCACCGCGCGCCACACCCTGGCGTAACGACCCTGCCGCGGGCGCAGCCGCCCGAGCGGCAACGCACAAACCGCGCCCACCAGCACCATGAGCGGCAGGCCAGCCCGCCATTGCAGCTCGGCGCGCGCGGGTCGATCATTCTGGCGCAGGAGCTCTGCTGTCGAGCGCTCGTCCAGGCGTGCGCGCCGCATCGCCAGCTCGGGCGCTGCCAGCGGAATGCGCAGGCTCTGAAATTGCAGCCGCCGGAAATTCTGCTCACCCGGCACACCCTTGAGGCGCTCGCCATCGAACAGCACGATGGTCTGGCTCAGGCCGTCGGCGCCGACTTCGCGGCGGGCGCGTTGCGCGACGGTAGTCACGACCGCCTGCCCTTCAGACTGCTTGATGAACACGTTGCGCAGCTCGCCATTGGCATCCGCGCTGCGCGCATAGACCACGATGCGACCGGAATCAAAGCTGCGGAAGCGACCTACCTCGAAGGGCACCGCCAGTCCGGCGCGCAGGGCCTGGGCGCTCAACTCCGCCCGCTGGCTGGCGGCCTGCGGCGCCAGCTGCAGATTCATCCAGGCACCCAAAGCCGCGACCGGCAGCGCCAGTCCCAGCAGCGGCACGTAGATCTGCCAGCGACCGAATCCACAGGCCTGGGCAGCGACCATTTCACTTTCGTTGTACAGGCGACCCAGAGCCAGCACCACCCCCAGCACCAGCCCCAGCGGCAGCAATATGGCAAAGTTTTCAACTGCGCCCAGGGCGAAAAGCTGCAGCACCAGGCCGCGCGGATATTGCGATTCGGCGGCACGTGCCAACACCGCTCCAAGCTGATAGATGAGCAGGATGGCGCCCAGCGCTGCGGTCACGCCGGCGACGTTTTGGGCCATTTCGCGCCAGATATACCGCTGCAGAATTCGCAATTGCGCCCTCACGATGCGCGTGGCATCGGCTAAACTCCCGCCACTTTAACCCGAAGTGGCCAATTCACAATGAAGTACGAAGCGTACAGCGGCAAGGCAACAAGCGCGCGTGGCGAGTGTCTGGTGGTGGGCGTGCACGACGAGCAGCAGCTCGGCGTGCAGGCGCGCCTGATTGATCGCGCCATGGGCGGGCGCCTGCTGGCGCTGCTCAGGCGTGGTGACTTCTCGGGACGCGCCTGTGAAACGCTGCTGGTGAGCGAGAGTGCCGGCCTGGCGGGCAAACGACTGCTGCTGGTGGGTCTGGGCGCCGCGAAGCAATACCAGCGCGGCACCTGGAAGCGCGCGCTGGCCGCTGCGGTGAGCGCACTGCTGCGTACCCGCATCACCACGGCAATCATCGCCCTCGATCGCCCGGGCACGGGCACGGGCGATTTTGACGATTACACGCTGGCGCGCGCCGCCGCAGAGTGCGTGGGCGCGGGCCTGTATCGCATCAATGCACTGAAGTCAGGCCGGCGGCCGCGGCCGCATGTCCTGACGCGCGTCAAGGTGGGTCCATTTGCCGGCGCACAGCTGGCAGCAGCCCGTCGCGGCCTGGCCGACGGCGAGGCCATCGCGGCCAGCGCGCATCTGCTGCGCGACCTGGCCAATCTCCCCGGCAACGTCTGCACCCCGCGTCACCTGGCGAGCACTGCAATCCAGGTCGGCCGCGAGCATCGCGGCATGAGAGTGCGGGCGCTCAATGAGTCCCAGATCAGGCGCCTGAAGATGGGCTGTCTGCTGGCGGTTTCGCGCGGCAGTGCCGAGCCGCCGCGCTTTATCGTCATGGAGCACCGCGGTGGCCGGCGTGGCGTGGCGCCACTGGTGCTGGTGGGCAAGGGCGTTACCTTCGACAGCGGCGGCATCTCGCTCAAAGACCCGGCGGCGATGGATGAGATGAAGTACGACATGTGCGGCGCTGCCAGCGTCATTGCCGCCCTCGATCTTGCAGCGCGCCTGAAGCTGCGCATCAACCTGGTCGGCCTGGTGGCGGCCTGCGAGAACATGCCCGGCGGCCGCGCCATCAAGCCCGGTGATATCGTCACCAGCATGAGCGGTCAGACTGTCGAAATTCTCAATACCGATGCCGAAGGGCGCCTGATCCTCAGCGACGCGCTCCACTATGCACGCCGCTTCAAGCCCGACGCGGTGATCGATCTGGCGACACTGACCGGGGCCTGCGTGGTTGCGCTCGGCGCACATCATTCAGGTGTCATGGGTAATGACAATGCGCTGGTGCGCGAGTTGCTCGAAGCAGGTTTGCGCGCGGAAGATCGCGCCTGGCAACTGCCGCTGACAGACGACTATGGCGATCAGCTCAAGAGCAACTTTGCCGATTTCGCCAATGTCTGCGGGCGCGATGGCGGTGCCATCACCGCCGCCGCATTCCTCGGCAAATTCACCAGGGGCCTGAAGTGGGCGCACGTCGACATCGCCGGCACTGCCTGGGTAAGCGGCGCCGCCAAGAGCGCTACCGGCCGGCCGCTCGGTCTGCTGGGCGACTTCCTGATCCGGCGCGCGCGCGGCTGAGACGCACATGCCGACGCTGGCGGGCTGAGCGCTGATGGAACGCGCCGATTTCTATGTGCTTGAGAGCAGCGACGCGCGCGAGCGACTGAAATTTGCCTGTCGCGTAATCGACAAGGCATTTGGCGCCGAGCAGCGCGTGCTGGTCTGGTTCGATGATGCTGCCGCGCTGCAGAGTTTCGACGATCTGCTGTGGACCTTCGCGCAGGACAGTTTCATTCCTCACGACCCGGTGGGCCCCGGGTCAAACTGGGAAGACTCGCCGGTGTTGCTCAGCTGCGCGGCGCTGCCGCCCGCGGGCGCCGAAGTGCTGCTAAACCTGGCGTCAGGGGTACCGGCGGTAGCCAGCCAGGCCCGACAGGTCATCGAGATCATCGACGCCGACCCGACGCGGCGCCAGGCAGGCCGCGCACGCTTCAAGCAATACCGTGAGATGGGCGTTACGCCGACCACGCACAACAGTGCCGAGCGGCCAGGTAGCTGAACTTCCGTTTATGGACAAGACCTACTCCCCGGCAGAAATCGAACAGCGCTGGTATGCCCACTGGGAATCCCAGGGATGGTTCGCGCCGCGCGCCAATGCCAGCACCGCCGACCGCGCCGGCGCCTACTGCATCATGATTCCGCCGCCCAACGTCACCGGCACACTGCACATGGGCCACGCGTTCCAGGACACCATCATGGATGCCCTGACACGCTTTCACCGCATGCGCGGCGCGGCCACGCTGTGGCAACCGGGCACCGATCACGCCGGTATCGCCACGCAGATGGTGGTCGAGCGCCAGCTCAATGCCGAAGGGAAAAAGCGCACCGATCTGTCGCGCGAGGACTTCCTGGCCCGGGTGTGGCAATGGAAGGAGCAGTCGGGCGGCACCATCGCGCGTCAGCTGCGTCGCCTGGGGGCTTCGGTCGACTGGTCGCGTGACCGCTTCACGATGGATCCGGACATGTCGCGCGCCGTCATCGAGGCCTTTGTGCGCCTGCACTCAGAGGGCCTGATCTACCGCGGCAAGCGCCTGGTGAACTGGGATCCGGTGCTGCACACCGCGCTCTCCGATCTCGAAGTGTTGAGCGAAGAAGAGGAAGGCTGGCTCTGGCACCTGCGTTATCCGCTCGCCGATGGCAGCGGGCAACTGGTGGTGGCCACCACGCGTCCGGAGACCATGCTGGGTGACGTGGCGGTGGCCGTGCATCCGGGCGATGAGCGCTACCGGCACCTGGTCGGCAAGCGTATCCGACTGCCACTGACCGATCGCGAGCTGCCCGTCATCGCCGATGACTTTGTCGACCCCGCCTTTGGCACCGGCTGCGTGAAGATCACACCAGCGCATGATTTCAATGATTACGCGGTCGGCCAGCGACACGGGCTGCCGCTGATCAATATCCTCACTCCCGATGCGCAGCTCAATGAGAGCGTGCCACCGCCCTACCGTGGGCTCGATCGCTTCGAAGCGCGTAAGCGCGTGGTGGCAGATCTGGAGGCGGCGGGCCTCATGGAGCGGATCGAACCACACAAACTGCTGGTGCCGCGCGGCGATCGCAGCGGCACGGTGATCGAACCTTACCTCACCGATCAGTGGTACGTGCGCGTCGAGCCGCTGGCCGGGCCGGCGATCGCTGCCGTCGAGACCGGCCGCATCCGCTTCGTGCCGGAGAACTGGGACAAGACCTATTACCAGTGGATGCGAAATATCCAGGACTGGTGCATCAGTCGCCAATTGTGGTGGGGCCATCGCATCCCGGCCTGGTACGACGAGGCAGGCAATATCTACGTAGCGCGCGATGCCGAGGCTGCCGCTGCCCAGGCACGCACGCGGCTGGGCCGCGCGACCCCATTGCGCCAGGACGAAGATGTGCTCGACACCTGGTTCTCTTCGGCGCTCTGGCCGTTCTCGACCCTGGGCTGGCCCGAGCCGACGGCCGAGCTCGCGCGCTTTTATCCGACCAGCGCGCTGGTCACCGGCTTCGACATCATATTCTTCTGGGTCGCGCGCATGATCATGCTCGGCCTGAAATTCAACGGCGACGTGCCGTTTCGCGACGTCTACGTCCACGGCCTGATACGCGATGGCGAAGGCCAGAAGATGTCCAAGTCCAAGGGCAATGTCATCGATCCGCTCGACATCGTCGATGGTATCGACCTGGCCGCCCTGCTCGCCAAGCGCACTACCGGGCTGATGCAACCGCACCTGGCCGCTGGCATTGAGCGCGCCACGCGCAAGCAGTTTCCGGAAGGCATCGCCGCGCACGGCACTGACGCGTTGCGTTTCACCCTGGCATCACTGGCCACCCAGAGCCGTGACCTGCGCTTCGACATGCAGCGGGTCGCGGGCTACCGGAACTTCTGCAACAAGCTGTGGAATGCGGCGCGCTTTGTGCTCCTGATGGTGGAACCGGGCCCGGCGGCCGGCACTGACGGGAGCCGTGATCACGAGCCGGCGGAATTGAGCCTGGCAGATCGCTGGATACGCTCGCGACTCGGCCGCACCATCGGCGCCGTAGATATTGCCTTCAGGGAATACCGTTTCGACTATGCCGCGACCGCACTGTATGAGTTCACCTGGCATGAGTACTGCGACTGGTACCTGGAACTCGTGAAGCCTGTGCTGCAGGGCGTTGAGGCAAGTCCCGCACAGCAGCGCGGCGCGCGCCAGACCCTGCTGCTGGTGCTGGAAGCGCTGCTGCGTGCGCTACACCCGTTGATGCCGTTTATTACCGAAGAAATCTGGCAGCGCGTGGCGCCGCTCGCCGCCGCGCAGCCAGCCGGCGCCGCGCTGCACCCGGCGGCCGCGCTGGCGCCCGCGCCCGCGACCATCATGCTGGCGCCCTGGCCAAAGGCGGGGGACTACACTGCCGACGAGCGCGCTGAAACCGAGATGCAATGGCTGATGCGCGTGGTACTGGGTGTGCGCCAGATCCGCGGCGAGATGGATATCAGCCCGGCGAAGAAGCTGCCGCTGCTGTTGCAGAACGCGACAGCGACGGATCTGGAAATGGCGCGACGTCATGAGCCGCTGCTGATGCGACTCGCTGGTGTTGAAGCACCTCGACCCCTGGGGCCCGGCGCCACGGCGCCGCCGGCCGCCGCGACCATGGTGGGCGAACTCGCCCTGCTGGTGCCGATGGCCGGACTGATTGATCCGGCCGCCGAGCAGGCCCGGCTCGAAAAGCGCATGCGCAAGCTCAAGGAGGAAATCGCCCGCGCCAGCGGCAAACTCGGCAATGACAGTTTCGTGCGCAGCGCGCCCGCAGCCGTGGTCGCGCAGGAGCGGGAACGCCTGGCGGATTTCGAACGCACACTGGCGGCTCTGGCGCAGCAACTGGAACAAGTGCGCGCGCTCGTCCCATGAATCCGCTCGCTGCGGCGCTCGCCGCCATCGAACAGATACTGCTCGGCAAGCCAGCGCAGATCCGCCTGTGCCTCGCCTGCCTGCTGGCGCGCGGCCACCTGCTGATCGAAGACGTACCGGGCGTCGGCAAGACCACCCTGGCACATACTCTGGCGCGAGTCCTCGGGCTTGAGTGGCGCCGGCTGCAGTTCACCAGCGATCTGCTGCCCGCCGACGTGGTCGGGGTTTCGGTTTTCGATCGCAGCACGCAGCAGTTCCAGTTTCGCCCCGGCCCGGTGTTTACGCAATTGCTGCTGGCTGATGAAATCAACCGTGCCAGCCCCAAGGCGCAGAGCGCGCTGCTGGAAGCCATGGAAGAGCGACAGGTCAGCGTCGATGGCATGACCCACGTATTGCCCGAACCTTTCTTTGTGGTGGCCACGCAGAACCCGCATGAGCAGCTCGGCGCTTTCGGCTTGCCGGAATCGCAGCTCGATCGGTTCCTGATGCGCGTGAGCCTGGGGTATCCGGATCAGGAATCCGAGCGCCGCCTGCTGATGGCCGGCGATCGCCGCGAAGCGCTGGCGGCCGCGCCCGCAGTGCTCGACAGTGCAGCCCTGCTGGCCGCGCAACGCGCCGCACGCGCCATTTATGTGAGCGCCACGCTGCTCGATTACGTGCAGGCGCTGGTCGCGCAGTCACGCACGCTATGGCGACTGGGACTGTCACCGCGTGCCGCCCAGGGCCTGGTGCGCGCAGCCCAGGGCTTTGCACTGCTGTCGGGTGAGCGTGCCGTGTTGCCCGAACATGTGCAGGCGGTATTGCCCGCCGTAGCCGGTCATCGCCTGGAGCGACGCGGCAGCAGCGAGGCGGCGGATGGCGAACGGCTGGCGGCTGAACTGCTGCGCTCGGTGCCGGTGCCGGTCTAACCATGTTGCGCGCGCGTCTGCTTGAACGCGCGGCCGCCTGGGCCCGCCGGCGGCAGGGCGAGGATGTGCCGCCGCTCATTCTGCAGGCGCGACGACTCTACATACTGCCCACGCGCGCAGGCATTGCCTTCGGTGTGCTGCTGTTCGTGATGCTGGTGGCAGGCCTGAACTACACCAACAGCCTGGCGCTGCTGCTCACCTTTACACTGGTCGGCTTCATGCTGGTCGGCATGTATGAATGCCAGCGCACGCTGCAGGGGCTTGAACTCACCCAGGCATGGGCACTCGATAGCCACGCCGGCAGCACCGGCGTCATAGAGCTGCGGCTGGCCAATGGCCGGCGCGCCGCGCGTCGCGCACTCTGCGTGCGTTGCCGGGATACGCCGGGCACGCATTTTGATGTCGCCGCCGGCGCCACCGAAAGTGTGCAGCTCTTTTATCGTGCGACACGTCGCGGCCGGGTAAATATTGATCGCCTGGAGCTGGCCACCACCGCACCCTTTGGGCTGTTCCGGTCCTGGACCTGGTTGCACCTGCCGCTCACCGCCATTGTCTATCCACGGCCCGCCGGGCAACGGGCACTGCCGCGCAGCGGTACCCACGCCAGCGCGCAAAAGACCCCCATTGCCGGCAGCGACGAAGAAGAGTGGTCCAGCCTCAGGGCGTTCAGCCAGGGCGACAATCCGCATCGCATCGCCTGGAAGGTGTACGCCCGCGGCGGCGCACTCATGGTCGGACAATACGCAGGCAGCGGTGGTGATGAGCATCTGTTGAGTTTTTCGGGGCTGGAAGACCTGGACCTTGAAGCGCGGCTGAGTCAACTGGCCGCCTGGGCCCTGGAGTGCGCAGAGCGCGGGGCCGCCTGCGGATTGCAACTGCCAGCGTGTCAGTTGCCGTTGGGTCGCGGGGCCGCGCACCAGGCGAACCTGCAACGTGCACTCGCACTCTACGGTGAGGCGCCGCTGTGAAGCCTGCCGCGGGCACTGCGCACGACAGCGCCGCGCCGCCAACCCGCTCCGGGATGCGCCTGGCACTGGGCGGTCTGCTGCTGGCTGCCTTCCTGAATGTGCATCACACGGCCTGGTGGTGCCTGCCGGTGCTGGCGGCAGCCAGCATCTGGCATCTGCGCGTGAACCTCAGACTCACGAAGGTACCGCCCCGGCTGCTGCGCGTCGCTATCGCACTGCTGCTGACCGCTGGAGTGCTGCTCAGTTTTCGCACGCTCAACGGTCTGGATGCCGGCGCCACGCTGCTGACTGCCATGATTGCCGCGAAACTGTTCGAAACCCGCGCCACGCGCGACTGGTATGTCATTCTTGGCGCCGCCCTGTTCCTGCTGCTGGCGGCCTGCCTCGATCGCCAGCAGCTGTGGCGCCTGCCCTGGTACGCGCTCACGCTCTGGCTGTGCGCCGGCGCGTTCCGTGGACTTGATGGCGGCAGCAATCAGCCGCCGGCGCTGCTGCTGCGCGGCGCAGGACGGCAGTTGCTGCTGGCCCTGCCGCTGGCGCTACTGCTGTTTATATTCTTCCCGCGCCTGTCCGGAGCATTCTGGGCGTTGCCCGCCAGTGAGGCCGCCATCACCGGTTTGAGCGATGAAATGAGTCCGGGTGATATTTCGCGACTGGTGGAATCGGACGAGCCGGCACTGCGGGCGCAATTTTCCGGGCTGCTGCCGCCGGTTGCGCTGCGCTACTGGCGCGGACCGGTGCTGCATGATTTCGACGGCCGTACCTGGCGTCGGCAACGTGGCCTGATGGCCGGCAATCCAGAGCTGAACTATCGCGGCCCGGCGTATCACTACACCGTGACGATCGAACCCAATACGCATGGCACCCTGCTGGCACTGGAACTGGCGTCGCCAGGCGAACTGCCGTTCGTCATTTTCACAAGCGACTATCAACTGCTCGCCGCGCACCCGATCAGCCAGGTACAAAGCTATGAACTGAGCTCCTACCCCCAGGCATCGAACAGCGCCGAGCTGTCAATTCAGGCGCGACGCATCGACCTGGCGCTGCCGGCCAACCGCAATCCACGCGCGCAGGCGCTGGCCACTGCGCTGCGGGCCTCAGCCAGCGACGACGCCGCGTTTGTGGATCTGGCGATGGCTTACCTGCGCGATGGCGGCTTTGAATACACCCTCACTCCACAAAGGCTGGGGCGCGATTCGGTCGACGATCTGCTGTTCACTACCCACCAGGGTTTCTGCGCACATTACGCTTCGGCCTTTGTCACGCTGATGCGTGCCGGCGGCGTGCCCGCGCGCGTCGTCACCGGCTATCTGGGCGGTGAGTGGAACCACTTCGGCGGCTATCTGATTGTGCGGCAGTCCGATGCACATGCCTGGGCCGAGGTGTGGATCGCTCATCGTGGCTGGGTGCGTGCTGACCCCACCGCGGTGGTCGCGCCCGAGCGCCTGACACGCGGCGGCTACGATTTCGCTGGCAGCGGCGCCGGCAGTCGCGCGCGCTTGCTGCGAGCCCCGTGGCTCCGGAACGTGCTGCAGGGCTGGGATGCGCTGAACGCCTGGTGGCAGGACCAGGTGGTCGGTTTCAACTTCAGGCGCCAACTCGATCTCGCCCGCTGGCTGGGCTTTGCCGATCGCGACTGGCAGGCCCTGACCGTGGTGCTGGGCGCTGGCCTGGTCGGCTGGATGCTGTGGATGAGCTGGACCCTGCGCCACGTTCTGCGCCGCGCGCGCCCGGACGCGCTCACGCGTGCCTGGGGGCGCATCGACGCGCGGCTGCGGCGCGCCGGCCTGGCGCGCGCGGCACACGAGGGCGTTCTGGCCCACGCGCAGCGTCTGGCGCTTAGCAGTCCGCAGCTGGCTGCGACACTCCTGCCACTGGCGAGCCAGTATGCGCAGCTGCGCTACGGAACACCTGGCAGCCCGGAGCAGTTGCGTGCCTTGCTGGGCGCCGCCCGCAGGTTCCGGGTACCACGCCAGCAATAAGCAGCCTTCAGGGTTCGCGCACCCGCCACAGCAACGCCCCACCGCCAAGGAACAGCAGCATCAGCGAGGCGACGCCGATGCGTGAACTGCCGCTGAGCGCGGCCGTGGCACCGACCAGCAGGGGACCGAGCACCGCGGCAAACTTGCCGAGCATGTTGTAGAAACCAAAGTACTCGCCGGAACGCTCGCGAGGTATCAGGCGCGAAAACAGCGAACGCGACAACGATTGCACGCCGCCCTGCACAGTGCCGACCAGTACCGCCAGCATGTAGAACTGCCAGGCCGTTTGCAGGAACAGCGCCCAGCCGGTGACGAACACGAATACACTCAGGCCAATCAGGATCGCGCGCCGCGCGCCGATGCGATCGCCGAGCCGGCCGAAATACAGCGCCGATGGAAAGGCAATGAACTGCACCAGCAGCAGCGCCTGGATCAGCGCCGAGGTGGGCAGTCCAAGCTTGGCGCCAAAATCAACCGCCATCTGCTGCAGCGTGCCGATGCCGTCGATGTACAGCCAGTAGGCAAACAAAAAACCGCGCACCGTCCTGTCGGCCAGCACCTTGCGGATGGTGGCCCACAATTCCTTCCAGCCCGGAGGCTCCACGGTCGGCACCGCCTCCGGGACGTTGCGGAACACCGGCAGCGTGAACAGCGCCCACCAGAGCGCGACATCGAGAAAGGCCACGCGCGTGGCGGTCACGGCATCGACAATCCCAAACCAGGCCGGATGCAGCACCAGCAACACATTGAACAGAAACAGCAGTCCGCCACCGAGGTAGCCGGCGGCGAAGCCGTAGGCGGAAACACGGTTCGCCTCCGCCGGCGCGGCCACGTTCACCAGCAAGGCATCCTGAAACGAGGAGCCGGCATAGAAACCCACCGAGGCCAGGGCGAACACCGGCAGGGCCCATTGCCACGCACCCCGGCCGATCACTGCCAGCAGCGCCGTCGCCACCACACCCAGGGCGGTGAACAGGCCCAGCCAAAGCTTCTTCTGCCCGCGACGATCGGCGAGCGCGCCCAGCCAGGGCGCCAGCAGCATCACAACCAGGCTGGCAGCGGAGTTGGTCAGCCCGAGGTAAAGCGTCGAGCGCGTACCGGGCAGCTCGGCCCCCCAATACTTGTTGAGGAATATCGGGAAGAAACCGACCAGGACAGTGGTGGCGAAACTGTGATTGGCCCAGGCCGTCAGCGCCCAGGCGCGCTGCGCGCGCCGCCGGGTGGCAGCGTCCGGTGCCGGCTCAGTCGCCTGCATGAGCGAGGTGCTCGCGCGTTTCGCTGAAATGAATATCCGGCCAGCGCTCCAGCGTGAGCTGCAGGTTGACCCGGGAGGGTGCCAGGTACACCAGCGCACCGCTGTGATCGCGCGCCAGATTGTCGTGGGCTTTCAACTGAAACTCCTCCAGCTTGCGGGAGTCTTTGGCGCTCACCCAGCGCGCCGTGTGCACGCTGATGGTTTCAAAGACACACTGCACAGCGTATTCGTCGGCGAGCCTGAAGGCCACTACTTCGAACTGCAGCTGGCCGACGGCGCCCAGTATCAGGTCGGCATTGCGCAGCGGCTTGAACAACTGCGTCGCGCCCTCTTCGCACAGCTGTGCCAGACCCTTGGCCAGCGCCTTCATGCGCAGCGGATCCTTGAGTACCGCACGGCGGAACATTTCCGGCGCGAAATCCGGAATGCCGGTGAAGGCCAGGGACTCACCGGTGGAAAAAGTGTCGCCAATATTGATGGTGCCATGATTGTGCAGGCCGATGATGTCGCCCGCGTAGGCCTCCTCGGCCTGGCTGCGATCGGCTGCCATGAATGTCAAGGCGTCAGCGACGCGCACTTCCTTGCGCAAACGGGTGTGAAACATCCGCATGCCGCGCTGGTAGCGACCGGAGCACAGGCGCATGAAGGCAATGCGGTCGCGATGCCCGGGATCCATATTGGCCTGGATCTTGAACACGAAGCCGCTTAAGTCCGCTTCCAGCGGCTCCACGACACGCTCGCGGCAGGTGCGCGCCAGCGGCGGCGGTGCGTGCGTGACGAAGGCATTGAGGAGCTCTTCGACACCAAAGTTGCTGATCGCCGAGCCGAAGAATACCGGTGTCAGGCGACCAGCGCGGTACTGCTGCGCATCAAAAGCGGCCGTCGCACCGCGCACCAGTGCGATCTCTTCAGCGTACTGCGCCGCCTGGTCACCCAGCAACTCCTGCGCCGCGTCGCTCGCCAGCCCCTCGATGACGCGATTGCCGCCAACCCGACCCTTCTCGCCGGCCTCGTAGACGTAGATCCGGTCTTCGGGGAAATGATAGATGCCTATCAGTTCGCGCCCCATGCCTATCGGCCAGGTTATCGGCGCCGGATGAATCTTCAGGACCGCCTCAATCTCATCGAGCAGTTCAATGGGCGCACGACCATCGCGATCGAGCTTGTTGACGAAGGTCATGATCGGCGTGTCGCGCAGGCGGCACACTTCCATCAGTTTGATCGTGCGCTGCTCTACACCCTTGGCACAGTCGATGACCATGAGCGCCGAGTCCACCGCCGTCAGCGTACGATAAGTGTCTTCGGAAAAATCCTCGTGCCCCGGCGTATCGAGCAGGTTGACAATGCAGTC
Organism: uncultured Gammaproteobacteria bacterium; assembly: GCA_963823235.1. GTDB lineage: Bacteria > Pseudomonadota > Gammaproteobacteria > Steroidobacterales > Steroidobacteraceae > FEN-1191. Next base: position 68,567 of record CAWGKS010000012.1, read on the forward strand.
GCGATACGGGAATTGCATCACCGAGCTGGTGATCGAGATTCCGCGCTGCTGCTCAAGGCGCATCCAGTCGGAAGTGGCGTGCCGCGCGGCTTTGCGCCCCTTGACCGTGCCGGCCATCTGGATGGCGCCACCGAACAGCAGCAGCTTTTCAGTGAGCGTGGTTTTGCCGGCATCCGGGTGCGAGATGATCGCGAAGGTGCGCCGGCGGAGGATTTCCTGATCGAGAGGAGTCATGCAGTTGGCGGCGCGAAGAATTTTGGGGCGCGCATTCTAGCCGGAAAAGAGCGGGCTGCTGTAAAACATGGCGCGGCATAGCGGCGCGCGTCGCGGATGAGGGGTCCCGGGAACGCCATGAACCCATCCATGGGGGCTCCGGGGGCGACATCCTGTCGCCCACGGTCCCGGGACCCCTCATCCGCCACGCGCGCCGCTATGCTGATGGTTCACCGCAGCCAGACTCGGGACCGAGAGGATGCACGCTCAACCACGCGCCACCACTGGATGAATGCGCCCGTTCGTATCGCGCGCAACGTAGCGAGGTGCGGTGCTGCTTGAGTGGCTCTCCCGGGATCGTCTGCGACATGGATGTCGCAGCCGAAGCCCCCATGGATGGGTTCATGGCGGTCCCGGGAGAGCCACTCGAGCAGCACCGCGCCTCGCGGCATTACACGCAATCTTATCGGTCGACTTCAAACAGTGAGATCACGCCGCATGACGAGCGCATCCTCGCGGCCACCCTCCGCCTGGTAGTACCCGCGCCGCATGCCGATCTGCTGGAAATGCATGGTCTCGTAGAGGCGTATGGCGGCGGTGTTACCGGGGCGCACTTCGAGAAAGGCCAGGCGCGCGCCACTATGGGAGACCAGGTCCAGCAGGTGATCGAGCAGCCGCCAGCCCAGACCACGGCAGCGGAATTCCTCGCGCACGCACAGGTTCAGCAGGTGCGCTTCGCCAGCGCCGCTGGAGATCACGCCGTAGCCAGCCAGCAGGTAGTCAATCTCGAGCACGCAGCAGTAATAGCCAACCCGCAGGCAATCACGAAAAATGCCCTCGGTCCATGGAAAGGCGTAGGAGCGGGTTTCCAGTTCCAGCACGGCGGCGAGATCCGCTTCCTGCATGGTTCGGGGCAGAATCTGCGGAACCGGAACTGCATCACTTGCCGCGGCCACCACGCCTGACTACTCCGGCTTGCCGATGCGTGCCATTTCGCTGCGCACGAAGCGCAGATCGCTCCAGGCCTTGCGTTTTTCGCCCGGGCTGCGCAGCAGATAGGCCGGGTGGTAGGTGACGATCAGCGGCGTGCCGCGCTCGCCGAAGCGATGCACGCTGCCGCGCAACTTGCCGATAGGTGTATCGGTGGCCAGCAGGTTCTGAGCTGCGATGCGACCCACGGCCAGCATCATCTGCGGCTGCAACAGTGCAATCTGGCGCTGCAGAAACGGCCGGCAGCAGCTCACTTCATCCGGATTCGGATCGCGATTGCCCGGCGGCCGGCACTTGAGTACGTTGGCAATGAATACACTTTCGCGTGGCGACCCGAGCGCGCGCAACATCGAGTTGAGCAGCTGTCCGGCGCGGCCGACAAAAGGCTCGCCCAGACGATCTTCGTCGGCGCCGGGGGCTTCGCCCACGACCAGCAGTCTTGCGCTGCGACTGCCGACTCCGAACACGGTTTGCGTACGGCTGGTGTGCAGGCCGCATTGCCGGCAGGCGCGCACTTCCGCGGCCAGCGTCGCCCACTCATCGCCAGCGGCAAGCACTGCTGCGGGCAGGACTGCGGGCAGCGCCGCGCTCGCCACCGCAGCTGCGACGCGGCGCAGCTTCCACTGCTCGATTCCCAGCGCTTCCAGGTATTGAGCGCGCAGCGCGGCGCTGCCTGGCGTCACGAGCCGCTGCCGAGGTCGTTACTGCGACGCGCGCGACGTATGCGGCGCCACACCCACGCGAGCGGCGCCGACAGCGCGTAGCTGCCGAAACACACCAGCAGGGCGCGCGCCGGATCGATACCGATCACCACGAAGACCAGCGCCGCGACCACCAGCCAGACAAAGCGGACTGGCTTGGCATCGAGATTCTTGAAGCTCGGGAAACTGAAGGAACTCACCATCAGTGCGCCAGCCAGCACGGTGACGCTGAACGCGACGATCAATCCGGTCAGGCCAGGTTCGCGCCATTCACTCGACACCCATACGAAACCCGATACCACTGCCGCCGCCGACGGGCTGGGCAGACCCTCGAAGTAGCGCTTGTCCTGCGTCGAGACGCGGGTGTTGAAGCGCGCCAGGCGCAGCGCCGCAGCCGCACAATAGAAGAACGCTGCCAACCAGCCGAGCCGGCCCCAGGCACGTCCGTACTCGGCAATGCGCGCCACGCCCCACTGGTAGGAAACGATCGCCGGCGCCAGTCCAAAGGCCACCATGTCGGCCAGGCTGTCGTATTCCTTGCCAAAAGCGCTTTCCGTATGAGTCAGGCGTGCCATGCGCCCGTCCAGCGTGTCGAAGATCATCGCCACGAATACGGCGATGCCGGCGCGCTCGAAATTGCCATCGATCGCCGCCACAACTGCGTAAAAACCGGAGAACAGGCAGCCGGTGGTCAGCAGATTCGGCAGCAGAAAGATGGCGCGGCGCCGCGGCGTGGCCTTGGGCGGTTCTGATTCATCCATGTCCCGGGCATGATAGGTGTCTGTTGCGATGCCGTCCAACTGCGACGTATCTGCTAGGATCGTGGGCCCTTTGCCGCCCATAATTGCCGCCATGCGCCTGTCTCAATACCCGGTAAACGCCACCAAGGAAACGCCTGCGGAGGCCGAACTGATCAGCCACCAGCTGATGCTGCGCGCCGGCCTGATCAGGCGTGCGGCATCCGGCATCTACAGCTGGCTGCCGTTCGGCCTGCGCACCCTGCGCAAGGTCGAGAACATTATTCGCGAAGAAATGGATCGCGCCGGTGCGCTGGAAATTCTCATGCCGGCCGTGCAGCCGGCGGAGTTGTGGCAGGAATCAGGCCGCTGGGATCAATACGGGCCGGAGTTGCTGCGCCTGAAAGACCGTCACGAACGGGCCTTCGTGGTCGGCCCCACCCATGAAGAAGTGGTCACGGATATTGCGCGCCGTGAACTGCGCAGCTACCGCCAGCTGCCGGTGAATTTCTATCAGATCCAGACCAAATTCCGTGACGAGGTGCGACCCCGTTTCGGCGTGCTGCGGGCCCGCGAATTCATCATGAAGGATGCCTACTCCTTTCACGTCGATGAACAATCACTGGCCGCAGGCTATGCCCTCATGAGGGTGGCTTACACGCGCATTTTCACGCGGCTTGGGCTCGATTTTCGCATTGTGCAGGCCGACAGCGGTGCCATCGGCGGCAATGCCTCCGAGGAATTCCAGGTACTGGCGGAATCCGGTGAAGACGCCATCGCGGTGGCGGAGGATGCTGCGGCCAGCGACGGCTACGCGGCCAACATCGAGCTGGCGCCGGCCCTGCCGCCTGCGCAGGGGCGCGCTGCCGCTGTTGAGGCAATGCGCCAGGTGTCGACGCCAGGCGCGAAAACCATCGCTGAGCTCTGTGCTTTTCTGAAGGTCAGGGCTGATCGCTGCCTGAAAACCCTGCTGGTCGCCGGGGTCAATGACGGTGTCGTGGCCCTGGTGCTGCGCGGCGATCACGAACTCAACGCACTCAAGGCACAGAAACTCCCCGGGGTGCTAAGCCCGCTGCGCATGGCGGGCAGCGAGCAGGTGCGCGCGGCCACTGGCAGTGAACCCGGCTACATCGGGCCCATTGGGCTTTCCTGCCAGGTGTATGCCGATCATGCCGCGTTGGCCATGGCCGATTTCATCTGTGGCGCCAACGCACCCGAGGCCCATCTGCTCGGCGTGAACTGGGGTCGCGACCTGGCCGAACCGGGCGCTGCCGATCTGCGCAATGTAGTGGCCGGCGACCTGAGCCCGGTGGGTGGCGGGCGGCTGAAAATCGTGCGCGGCATCGAAGTCGGTCACATCTTCCAGCTGGGCCGCAAGTACAGCAGCGCCATGAATGCCGCGGTGCTCGACGAAACGGGCCAGGCCGTGACCATGCTCATGGGCTGTTACGGCATAGGTGTGACGCGCATCGTGGCCGCGGCGATTGAACAACATCATGATGAACGTGGCATCATCTGGCCGGACTCCCTGGCGCCGTTTCATGTGGTACTCATTCCGCTCAATCTGCAAAAATCGGCACGGGTACGCGAACGTGCTGACGCGCTCTATGCCGAGTTCGGCGCGGCCGGCATCGACGTGCTCTATGACGATCGCGACGCGCGGCCGGGCGTCAAGTTTGCCGAGGCTGAATTGCTGGGCATTCCGCACCGCATCGTCATCGGCGAACGCGGGCTGGATGCCGGCAGCTGCGAATATCGCCACCGGCCGGCCACCGAGAACCAGGACGTTCCACTTGCTGACATCATTGGCTTCATTCGCACGCGCCTGGCGCGCTGAGCGACTGGCGCTGTGGGCGGCACTGCTGCTGCCGGCTGCCAACGCGCTGGCAGCGGCCCCGACTAGCGCGGCAGCTCGTGGCACGCAGCAGGACCCGGAACTGCGCGCCGTAGTGCTGCAGGCGATCCATGAGTCGCAGTGCTTCAGCGATCAGTATGATTCGGCGGTGTGGTACACGCTCATGGAGCCGCGCCTGCGCCGCTACCTGGCCAAACGCGACGAACGCATTGCCATCCTGCGTACGGTCTATTGCGAGACGCACCGTGCCAACGCAGCGCCGCTGCCGCCCGGCCTGGTACTGGCGATGCTCGACGTCGAGAGCCGCTTCAACCGCTGGGCGGTTTCCAGCGCCGGCGCGGTGGGCCTGATGCAGGTCATGCCCTTCTGGCCGGAGCAGCTGGGCATGCACGAGCGCGAACTGGTGACCATTGAGGCCAATATCCGCATGGGCTGCGCCATCCTGCGACATTACCTGCAGGCCGAGCACAACGACGTGCGGCGCGCACTGGGCCGTTACAACGGCACGCTGCTGACACGCGATTATCCGGACAACGTAGTCGCCCGCTGGACGCACTACTGGAATGGCGCCGATGACCTGGGGCGCGTCGCGCTCAAGCGGTCGTAAAATCGGCTGGCCAGGCCAGCGGCGCTGGCGGCGTTGCAATTTCGGTCACGGCACTCACCCGGGCATCCGGCGGGCCCACCCATAGCCAGCCGACAAACTCGCGTAGCGCGGCAGCAGAGCCGCAGGCCAGCACTTCGACACTGCCATCCTGGCAATTGCGCGCATACCCGCTCACTCCCAGGGCCTCCGCCTGCCGCGCCGCCGAAGCCCGGAACCAGACGCCCTGCACTGTTCCTGTCACGGCGTAGCGCCGCGCGAGGCCGGGCGCGCGCCGGTCCAGCAGTTCGCGCACGAACGGCACGGTGAGCCGGCGTTGTCCTACGAGCGCAGCCTCATCCAGCTCATCGAGCGCAGTGCACAGCTGACTCATGGCGCGCGGCAGGCGCCGCTGCAGATAACGCGTAGCGTCCTCCGGCAATTCGAGGCCGCGCGCGGACGCGCGCAGGCGCAGTGCGGCGCCCTGCTGGGTCTCGTCCAGGGCCTGCAGCGTCAGGCGCTGCCCGGCGGCGCAGCGCGAGGCCAGATCGGCGAGTGCGAAGGGCAGTTCGGCGGGCGCCGCGCGGGCAGCGAACAGCAGGCTCGTGCCACGCTCTTCGCAATCACGGTACAGAGCAAAGAGCGCGCGCTCCCACTCCAGGTGGCCCACCACGGTGGCCAGCTCATCAAGGCACAGGCCAGCGCTGCCGTGCCATTCCTGCAGTGCGGCGGGACCAAAGGGTGTGAGCTGCGAGAGCGGCAGATAGGCGCAGGCGGTCTCGGCGCACAGCGCCTGCAGCAGATGCGACTTGCCGCTACCGGCCGGCCCGCACAGCCAGCCGCAACCCGCGTGTGCCGCCAGTGCGCGCAACTGCGCCAGCACCAGTTCATTGGGCCCGGCCAGATAATTGGCAAACAGCGCCGGATCACGCACCCGCACGCTCAAGGGAAGCTGGCGCATCGCCACTCAGCCGGTAGCCGCCGCCTGCAGGGCACGGCTGGTAAACTCGCGCAAATACGCGAAGCCGCTGATCAACACGGTAAGCAGCGTCAACATCGCGAGCGCATCGATCACGGTCTGTGGCGGTTGTCCGGTAGCGCCGTGCAGGATGACCACCGCTACGTACAGCAGCTGCAACAGCGTATTGAGCTTGCTCGAGAAAATAGGCCGACCCCGCAAAGGGCCCCAGGCGAAGCGAAACAATACTGCGCCTGCGCCGATCATGACATCGCGGGCCACGGCAGCGACCGTCAGCCAACGCGGCGTGAGACCCAGCCAGGTGAGCACCAGGAACACCGAGACCAGCAGCAATTTGTCCGCCACGGGGTCGAGCAGTTTGCCCAGGCGACTCTGCCAGCTGTAGGTCTTGGCCAGGTAACCATCCACGCCATCACTGACGGCCGCCAGCACGAACAGCAGCAGTGTGCGCTCGAAATGACCCGTCAGCAGTCCAGCAACAATGGGCCAGATCAGGGCGATACGCAGCAGGCAGATGATGTTCGGCAGATGGCGCATGGGTTAGCTACTATAACGCCTGGAGTCCTTGCATGAACGACAAGCGCAGTTACAGCTATCGCGATGCCGGCGTCGATATCGAGGCGGGCGATGCTTTTGTCGAGCGCATCAAGCCGCTGGTCAAGCGCACCCAGCGCCCGGAAGTGCTGGCCGGTATCGGCGGTTTCGGGGCCCTGGTCGAATTGCCTGCAGGCTACCGCCGACCAGTACTGGTGTCAGGAACGGATGGCGTGGGCACCAAGCTGCGCCTGGCCATCGACACTGGCCGGCATGACACTATCGGCATAGACCTGGTGGCGATGTGCGCCAACGATGTGGTCGTGCAGGGCGCTGAACCGCTGTTCTTTCTCGACTACTACGCCACCGGCGCGCTGAAGATCGAGGTGGCCGCGCAGGTGGTGGCCGGTATTGCCGAGGGCTGCGTCCAGGCGGGCGCCGCACTGGTAGGCGGCGAAACGGCGGAAATGCCCGGCATGTATCACGGCGAAGACTACGATCTGGCCGGCTTCTGCGTCGGCGTTGTGGAGCGGGAATCGATCATCGACGGCTCCAGGGTGCGCGCCGGCGATGCCGTAATCGGCCTGTCGTCAAGTGGACCGCATTCAAATGGCTATTCGCTGATTCGCCGCTTGGTTGCGGTGGCCGGCGCCACGGCCGCTACGCAGCTTGACAACCGCGCGCTGTTTGACCGGCTGTTGACGCCCACGCGTATCTACGTGCGCTCCCTGCTGCAGCTGATTCGCGCCCTGCCCGTGCATGGGCTTGCACATATCACTGGCGGCGGCCTGAGCGACAACATTCCGCGCGTGCTGTCCGAGGGCCTGCAGGTGCGCCTGCGACGCAGCGCCTGGCCACGCGACCCGGTGTTCGACTGGCTCGAGCACACCGGCAATATCACTGCCCAGGAGATGTATCGCACCTTCAACTGCGGCATTGGCATGGTGGTAATCGTCGCAGCCACCCAGGTCGATGCCGCGCTCAAACTGCTGCAGGGGGCGGGTGAACAGGCCCAGCTCATCGGCGCGGTGCAGAGCGGCAGCGACGGCGTAATCATCGAACCATGAACAGCGACACCGCCCTGCGCCTGGCGGTAGTGATCTCCGGGCGCGGTGGCAACATGCTGGCCATCGCGCGCGCCTGTGCCAGCGGCTCGATCAACGCGCGCATCGTCAGCGTGATCGCCGATCGAGCGGACGCCGGAGGCATCGAGGCGGCCCGGCAACTGGGTCTGCCGGTCACGGTACTTGCAGCGCAGGCGCACCGCGAGCGCGCAGGATTCGAGCACGCACTGCGCGCCGCCATCGACGCCAGCGCTGCCCAGCTCGTGGTGCTGGCGGGTTTCATGCGCATCCTCTCGCCTGAATTCGTTGCGCATTACGCGGGCCGCATGCTCAACATCCACCCCTCCCTGCTACCCAGCTACCCGGGCCTCCACACCCACGAGCGCGTACTGGCAGCCGGCGACAGCTCGCACGGCTGCAGCGTGCATGTGGTCAACGGCGTGCTGGACGGCGGCCCGCTGATTCTGCAGGCGCGCGTGCCGGTGCTGCCGGGCGACACACCGGCGACGCTTTCAGCGCGCGTTCAGCTGCAGGAACACATCATCTATCCTGAGGTCATCGGCTGGATCGCCGCCGGTCGCCTGGCGATCACCGGGACTACGCTGCAGTTTGATGGTCGGCCACTGAGTGCACCCAGGATCAGGGATTGAATGAAAATGCAGGTAGTCAATGCCATCCGGGTCGGATTATTGCTGGGCTGCGGCGTGCTGGTGCGCGCCGCGCCGCCAGGCCAGGCATTGCGGCCCTTCGAGACCAGCTATGATTTTGTCTGGCACGACATGAACGCCGGCACCGCCTCCTTCGCCCTGCAACGCCTGAGCGACAACGAATGGAGCTACACCTCACGCACTGAACCGCGCGGCCTGTTTCATCTTATTTCTGCGGCCAACGCGGCGCTGCAAAGCCGTATGAGCATCGGTCCGGGTGGTGTACGTCCCCTGCATTTCAGCGCCCGGCAGGGCAACAGCGGAAAAGTGATGGCAGACGTCAGTTTCGACTGGGAGCAGCTGCGCGCCACCGGGCGCATGGACGATGTCGATGTTGACGTCCCGCTGCGGGCTGGTGTGCAGGACGACCTGTCAGTGCAGGTGGCGCTGATCAATGCACTGGCCACCGGCACCACGCCCACAGGCATTGCCCTGTTCGACAAGGCCGGAGTGCGCGACTACGAGTATACCCAGGTGGGCACCGAGACCCTGCACACGCCACTGGGCGAGATCGCCACCATCATCTATCGCAGCCATCGCAGTAATTCACCGCGCAGCACCCGCTTCTGGTGCGCCCCGGCGTACGGCTATATCCCGGTGCGGGCGCAGCAGCAACGTGTCGATGAGGTGGAGTGGACCATGGAGCTGCGCCAGCTGCACCGCGACTGAGCACTCAGGCCTTGGGCAGCGTGACGCCCTGCTGGCCCATGTACTTCCCGCCGCGATCCCGATACGAGGTCTCGCACACTTCATCGGATTCGAAGAACAGCATCTGCGCTACGCCTTCGTTGGCGTAGATCTTTGCCGGCAATGGCGTGGTATTGGAAAACTCCAGTGTCACGTGCCCTTCCCATTCAGGCTCGAGGGGCGTGACATTCACGATGATGCCGCAGCGTGCATAGGTCGACTTTCCCAGGCATACGGTCAGCACATTGCGTGGAATACGGAAATATTCCACGGTGCGGGCCAGCGCAAAGGAATTGGGCGGAATGATGCACAGGTCTGCCACCACATCGACAAAACTCTTGGCGTCAAAGCGCTTGGGATCAACAATGGTCGAATTGATATTGGTGAAGATCTTGAATTCGCGCGCACAGCGCACGTCGTAGCCGTAGCTCGAAGTACCGTAGGAAATTATCTTTTCATCATTGGCGGTACGCACCTGGCCGGGCTCAAAAGGCTCGATCATGCCCGCCTGTGCCGCCATACGGCGAATCCAGCGATCTGATTTGATGCTCATGGCAGCTCAGCTTTCCTCGACTACAATCTGTGGAAACAGGGCGCTGCGATCGCGGCCGCGACGTGCCAGCGCGCCGGCAGCGTGACGCGCCATTTCGATATAGGCCAGCGCGCGCGGCGAACCGGGAGCCGCCACTACGCTCGGCCGGCCGCCATCGGCCTCGGCGCGTATCCTGGCATCGAGCGGCAGCTCGCCGAGCAGCTGCACCCCATATTCGGCAGCCATGCGTGCTCCGCCGCCGGCGCCGAAGATATGTTCCACGTGTCCGCAGTTGCCACACACGTGCAGGCTCATGTTCTCGACCACGCCCAGCACCGGCACCGACACTTTTTCGAACATGGCCAGGCCCTTGCGGGCATCGGCCAGCGCGATATCCTGGGGTGTGGTGACGATTATGGCGCCGGCGACCGGCACTTTCTGCGAGAGCGTGAGCTGGATATCACCCGTGCCCGGCGGCATATCGACCACCAGGTAGTCGAGCTCTCCCCACGAAGTATCGGACATGAGCTGCGAGAGGGCCTGGGTCACCATCGGGCCACGCCAGACCAGCGCCTGGGTGGCGTCGACCAGGAAGCCAATCGACATGGCTTTCAGGCCATGGCTGCTGAGCGGAATCAGGTGCTTGCCATCCGGAGCCGTGGGGCGCTGCCCTTCGAGGCCGAGCATCAACGGCTGGCTGGGCCCGTAGATATCGGCATCGAGTATCCCCACCCGGGCACCCCCCGCAGCCCAGGCCAGCGCCAGATTGACCGCGACCGTAGACTTGCCGACGCCGCCCTTGCCGCTGGCTACGGCGACGATGTTGCTGACGCCGGGGAGCGGCTTGAGCGAGCGCTGCACACTGTGCGCCACGATCGAACTCTGCAGCGTCAGCTGCAGGGGCAGATCAGCGTAGCCATGGACCGCCAGATGGGCCAGCAGCGCCAAACGGAACTGCTCCTCATAGCCAACGACCGGAATGCCCAGCACGACCGTGGCAAGGATACCCTGCCCGTCGATGCGTAATTCGCGCAGCGCGCCGGCCTCAGCGAGACTCTGGCGCAGGTAGGGATCGACGAACTGTTCCAGGACGGTGCGAATCTGGGCGGTATCGGTCATGGGTAGCAGCTTTCTGTGCGCTTGTTGGCAATTCCTGAGGGGGCGCGATTCTAGCCTGTTTGCGCAAGCCGCCGCAGACCAGACGCAGATCACAGGGTGGACAGCCAATCGTGGCATAATTCGGTGCTTAATCCGACTGGCTGGCCTGGCAATCATCTGACCCATGAGCTTTTTATCGAACTTCAGGGCTGATCGGCTGATCACCCAGATCAAGTCGTCGAACGACATCCTGGGCACCGAGACCCAGAAGTCGGTCGCCAAGCTCAAGGAACTGGGACCCAACGGTATTGAAGCCGTACTGGCGGCGCTCCCGGAAGCCGACAAACATGCCACCGTGGCACTGGTCGACGTGCTGTCGGCACTGGCCACGGCCAAGAGCTTTCCAATCTATGTCGAAGCGCTGATCACCGGTAGTCCAAGGGTGATCGCCGGGGTGGCCTGGGCGCTCACCAGCAGCCGCGGCTACCCGCCGCACCTGCTGCTCGAGACGCTCGCCAAGCCCGGCGTCTCGAAATCTGCAGTGCTCGAAATCATCAACGCACAACGTACGCGCTTCAGCATCCGTGAGCTGTTGAGCGCCGCCTATGCCCAGGAGGCCAACGAAAAAGGCGCGCTGTTCCGCATTATCGGCGAGGTCGTCAATGAGGCCGGCATACCGGAGCTGCTGGGACGTCTGCAGGGCAAGGACACCATGGCGCGGCTGCAGATCCTGGCGATACTCGGCCGCTTCAATCGCCCCGATGTGCGCGTCGCGCTGCATACGCAGATCAACGACCCCAACAAGTTCATTCGTGCGGCGGCCCTGGCCGCGCTCGCCCGCCAGGATGGGCCGATGGAGATCGAGCGCCTGTGCGCGCTGCTGCGCGATCCGGAAATCGAGGTGCAGAATCGCGCCGTCGAAGTCCTGATCAAGGCGCACGATCCGCAGACCATCCGCCACCTGGTGCCGGTGTTCAAGGATGAAAATGAGTACGCGCGCCGCGCCGCGGTCGAAGTGCTCAACGAAGTAGGCGATGCCAGCTCGGTTAAGTTCCTGCTGGCGGCCATCAAGGACGCTGACTGGTGGGTGCGCTCGCGCGCCGGCGATGCGCTCGGCAAGATCGGCGGACCCAAGGTTATCGACTCGGTGCTGGAACTGGCTCGTGACAAGGATGAAGACATCCGCCGTGCCGCGATCGAGATCCTCAATCAGACCAAGGACGAGCGCGCCGTCAAACAGCTGATCGAGGCTACCAAGGATGCCGACTGGTGGGTGAGTGAGCGTGCGGTGGACGCGCTCGCCGAAATCGGCGATACCCGGGCCATGCCGCGGCTCACCGAGATGCTCAAGACGGTCGCGCCGCGCGCCATGCCAGTGGTGGTACGCGCCATCGGCAAGCTGGGCAACTCGGAATGCGTGGGTCTGATCTCCCCACTACTGACCCGTGGCGAAAAGGAAATTCGTGTCGAGGCCATCCAGGCCCTGGGCAAGCTGGCCGCTGAGGCGCAGGCCGAGCAGATCCGCGTCCAGCTGGAGCCCTTCAGCACCAACAGCGACCAGACCCTGGCGCTGGCGGCGCAGCGCGCACTCACCGAGATCGAGGTGCGCTTCTCTTCGGGAGTGCAGGCGCCGGGCGTCAGCGGCTCGCGCAATGCTTCGGGCAGTCAGGTGCCGCGGCCACCGGGCACCAAGGCCGCCCCGGTATCGCATACCCTGCTCATTCCGGAAAAAGAGGTCGCCCAGGCGCTGCAACAGGCCGCCGCCTCCACGGCGCAGCGCCTCGACATCGCCACGCTCAACCCGGGCGACATGATTGAAGGTCGCTACAAGTATATCGAGCGCATCGGCAAGGGCGCCTTCGGCACCGTGCTGCTGATGGAAGACACGGTGGTCGATGAGCGCCTGATCCTGAAATTCCTGAACCCCAACGTGGCCGAGGACGAGGAAGTGATGAAGCGCTTCGTCCACGAATTGCGCTATTCCCGCAAGATCACCCACCCGAATGTGATCCGTATCTACGATTTCCTGTCGATTCAGGGCAACTACGCCATCTCGATGGAGTATTTCGCTTCGCACACGCTGGGCTCCGAGATCGTGAACGAGAAGCCCATGCCCCTCAAGCGCGCACTGCAGTTTGGCATCGACATGTGCACCGGCATGATCGTGGCGCACCAGGTGGGCATCGTGCATCGCGACCTGAAGCCCGCCAACGTGCTGATCAACGACGCCGGCCTGCTGAAGATCGTCGATTTCGGCGTCGCCGCCGCGCATCGTGAGGGCGATACCCAGCTGACCAAGACCGGCTATGTCATTGGCAGCCCCAAATACATGGCGCCCGAGCAGATTCTCGGCAAGAAGGTCGACGAACGCGCCGACGTCTATGCGATCGGCGTCATGCTCTACGAAATGCTCACCGGCGTGCCCCCTTACTCGCGCGGCGATCACATGTCGGTCATGTACCAGCATGTCCAGGGGCGTGCCAAGCCACCGCGCGAGGTGAATCCGGCACTGGCCGCGGAGCTCAGCGAGCTGATTGTCCGTGCCATGGCCGTAGACAAGACCAAACGCTTCCAGAATATGGAAGAATTGCGCGCTGCCCTGCAGAAGTTTCTTTAAAGGCGAGGTTGTCCGTGGCGCGTATCGATGCATTCCTGAAACTTGGCACCCAGCAGGGTTGCTCGGACATCCATCTGGCGGTGGGCGTGCCGCCGATGCTGCGCATGCACGGTGACCTGGTGCCGATCAAGTTCCGCGATCTGCGCGATACCGAGCTCGAAAGCTACGTGAACGAGATTCTGACGCAGAACCAGATTGACCATTTCTCGCGCGGCCACGATCTCGACTTTTCCTACATTTCGGCCGAAGGCGGGCGCTTTCGCGTCAACGTGTTTCGCAAGGATACCGGTGTCGGCGCCACCTTCCGGGCGATTCCGGCCGAGGTGCCCACGCTCGAATCGCTGAATCTGCCGCCGATAGTCAAGAAGCTGTGCGACTATCACCAGGGCATGATCCTGGTCACGGGCTCAACCGGCACCGGCAAATCCACCACCCTGGCGGCGATGATCGACCTGCTCAACCGCACCCGCATGGTCAATATCATCAGCCTCGAAGACCCGATCGAGTTCGTCCATCGCAGCAAGCAGAGCCAGGTGATCCAGCGCGAGCTCGGCACGCACATCCCCAGTTTCGCCGAAGGCGTGCGCGCAGCGATGCGAGAAGACCCGGATGTCATCCTGGTCGGCGAGCTGCGCGATGCCGACACCATCCGCATGGCGATGACGGCGGCCGAGACCGGGCACCTGGTGCTCGGCACCCTGCACACCACCAGTGCCGTCAAGACCATTGATCGCATGATCGATGCCCTGCCCGCCGAGGAGCGCGAACAGACCAAGAGTTTCCTGTCGCAGAGTCTGCTGGCGGTGATCACCCAGATACTGGTGAAAACCCACGACGGCCGTGGACGGCGCGCCATCTGTGAAGTGATGGTCATGACCAAGGCCATCGCCAAACTGATCCTGACCGATCAGACTCACCAGCTGCCCAGCCAGCTGCAGACCGGCAAGGAATTTGGCATGCAGATGTTTGATCAGGCCCTGCTGACTGCGGTTACGGCGCGCCAGATCGATCCGGACGACGCTTTCGGCTACGCCACGGAAAAGCGCCTGCTGCAGAAATTCGTAACCGACACCTCGATGCTGCCCAAGACCGACGCGGCTCCGACCGCGCCGGCAGCCTGACAGCAGCAGCGACCCACCATGGCGCAAATCGACGCGTTTCTGGACGAGATCATCCGCCGCAAGGGCTCGGATCTGCATTTTATTGCCGGGGATCCGCCGCGCGTACGGCGTTACGGTGACCTGGCGCCCCTGCAGCAGGAAGTCCTGAGCGCCGATGCCGTCAAGCAGGCGCTCTACGAGATCATGCCGCGCAAGGCCATCGAGCGCTTCGAGCAGCACGACGGGGCTGATTTCGCCTACAGCCTGGAGGGCAAGGGGCGTTTTAGAGTCAATGTGCTGCGTCAGCTGGCGGGCATGGGCGCGGTATTTCGCGCCATTCCGTCCAGCGCGCTGACACTGGACCAGCTGAAGATGCCGGCCGCCGTGCGCCAGCTATGCTTCGCAAGCAATGGCCTGATTCTGGTGACCGGCAAGACCGGCTCTGGCAAATCAACCTCGCTGGCCGCAATGATTGATGACATCAACAAGCGCGTCAAGGGTCATATCCTGACCATTGAAGATCCGATCGAGTTTGTGCACCCCAGGCACAACTGCCTGATCAGCCAGCGTGAACTCGGCGCCCATACCCCCAGCTTTTCCTCGGCACTGCTCTCGGCACTGCGCGAAGACCCCGACGTCATCCTGGTGGGCGAGCTGCGCGACCTGGAGACCATGAGCACGGCCATCACGGCGGCCGAGATGGGCATTCTGGTCATGGCAACACTGCACACCAACGGCGCCGCGCCCACGGTGGATCGCATGGTGAATGCCTTTCCGGCCGACAAGCAGTCGCATGTACGCACCATGCTCTCGACCTCGCTGCGCGGCGTCGTCTCGCAGCAGCTGCTGCAGCGCGCCGATGGCCAGGGACGGGTGGCGGCGCTCGAGATTCTCATCAACACGCCGGCCTCCGCCAATCTGATCCGCCAGGGCAAGCTCGATCAGATCGAGACCGTCATGCAGTCGGGCGGCGCGCTTGGCATGCGTACCATGGATATGGCGATCCAGCAGTTGCTCGATCAGGGTCTTATCACCGGTGCCGAGGCCTACAAGAAGGGCATCAACAAAGTCAGGTTCGAAGACTTCAAGGGTGCCGGTTGATGCCGCGTCAGATCCTGGTTACCCACGCCCTGCCCTACGCCAA
This sequence comes from uncultured Gammaproteobacteria bacterium, assembly GCA_963823235.1. Classification (GTDB taxonomy): domain Bacteria; phylum Pseudomonadota; class Gammaproteobacteria; order Steroidobacterales; family Steroidobacteraceae; genus FEN-1191. The sequence goes on from CAWGKS010000012.1 coordinate 84,108, forward strand.
CGGCCCGCTGCACCTGGGCCACGTTATCGAAGCGGTGCAGACCGATATCTGGGTGCGCTTTCAGCGGCTGCGCGGCCACGACTGCCTGTTCGTGTGTGCCGAAGATACTCACGGCACGCCAATCATGATCCGCGCCCAGCAGGACGGTGTTACGCCCGAGCAGCTGATTGCCGCCAGTGCTGCCGAGCATCAGCGCGACTACCAGCAGCTGCTGATCGCCCACGATCAGTTTCATTCGACCCACAGCGAGGAAAACCAGCGCCTGTGCGGCGAGCTCTACGGGAGGCTCAAGGCTGGCGGCTACATTACGCGCCGCGCGGTGCGCCAGGCCTACGATGAGCAGGCGCAGATGTTTCTACCCGATCGCTATGTGCGCGGCACCTGCCCGCGCTGCAAGAGCGCCGACCAGTACGGCGACAGCTGCGAAGTGTGTGGCGCCACCTATTCGCCGGCCGAGCTGATCGAGCCGGTCTCAACGCTCAGCAATACCACGCCGGTGTGGCGCGAATCCGAGCACCTGTTCTTCAGACTCGGCGCTTTCGACCAGATGCTGCGCGACTGGCTGGCTGGCGGCCGGCTACAGGTCGCGGTGCGCGCCAAACTCGATGAATGGTTTGCAGCAGGCCTGCAGGATTGGGATATCTCGCGCGATGCGCCCTACTTTGGTTTTGAGATTCCCGACGCGCCCGGTAAATTCTTCTACGTCTGGTTCGACGCACCGATCGGCTATATCGCCAGCTTCCAGGCCTTATGCGCCAGGCGTGGACTCGATTTCGACCACTACTGGAAATCCGAGACAGCCACCGAGCTCTATCACTTCATCGGCAAGGACATCAGCTATTTCCATACCCTGTTCTGGCCGGCAGTCCTGCACGGCGCGGGCCTGCGCCGCCCCACCGGGGTGTGCGTGCATGGCTTCCTGACCATCAACGGCCAGAAGATGTCGAAGTCGCGTGGCACCTTCATCACTGCACGCCACTACCTCGACTGCCTGCCTGCCGAGCCGCTGCGTTATTACTTCGCCGCCAAACTCACCAGTGGCATCGAAGACATTGATCTCAGCCTCGACGATTTTCTGGCGCGCACCAATTCCGACCTGGTCGGCAAACTGGTCAACATCGCCAGTCGCTGCGCTGGATTCATCGAGCGCGGCGGCGGCAAGCTGGCCGCAGCACTGCCCGACCCCGATCTTTACGCGCAGTTTGCCGCCGCTGGCGAGGGCATTGCCGCTCTCTACGAACAACGCGAATATTCAGCCGCCATCCGCGAGATCATGAACCTGGCTGATCGCGCCAATCAGTATATAGACCGGCACAAGCCCTGGGCGCTGGCCCGGGATCCGGCGCAGGCTGCACAGGTGGGCGCCATCGCCACGCAGGGCATCAACCTGTTTCGCGTGCTGATGACTTACCTGGCCCCGGTGCTGCCGCAGATGGCGCTGGCGGCGGGCAAATTTCTGGGCGCGCCGCTGACTGCCTGGAACGCCGTCACCACGCCGTTGCTGGGTACGCAGCTGGCAGCTTATCAGGCGCTGGCCACACGGCTGGATCCGGCGGTGGTGGCCAGGCTGGTGGCATCGGCGACTACGGCCCCTGCGGCGGCGGTGGTGCCGGCAGCGGCACAGGCAGCGGCGACCGCTCCGCCCAAGGCCAGCGCGGGGCCCATAAAAATCGACGAGTTCGCGCGCGTCGACCTGCGCGTTGCCAGGGTACTCAGCGCCAGCGCAGTCGAAGGTTCAGACAAGCTGCTGCAGCTCACCCTCGATCTGGGTGAGGGCCAGCGCAACGTCTTTGCCGGCATCCGCGCGCAGTACGCGCCGGAGCAACTGGTCGGCCGGCTGGTGGTCGTCGTGGCCAATCTGGAACCGCGCAAGATGCGCTTCGGAGTTTCGGCCGGCATGGTGCTGTGCGCCAGTGGCACGGACGGTGGCGTGTTTCTGCTGGCGCCCGATTCGGGAGCCGCACCGGGCATGAAAGTCAGCTGATCTGGCGGTTGCGCGAACGCGCCTGGGTGCGCCAGTAGGTGATCAGCAGGTACCCCGCTGCCATGCCTCCCAGGTGTGCGAAGTGCGCCACGCCCTGGTTGAGGCTAAATACGCCAAGGAACAGTTCGAGTACGCCGTAGAGCGTGACAAACAGCCACGCCGGCATGGGAATGGGTGGAAATACCAGCATCAGCTGGCGCTGCGGAAACGCCATGCCGAAACACAGCAGCAGACCGAAAATGCCGCCGGAAGCGCCCACGGTCGGCCCGGTTGTCACATGCATCGTCGCGGTCACCAGTTCCTGCGTGAGCGCCGCGCCCACCACGCAGACCAGATAGAACAGCTGGAAACGCCTACTGCCCAGCAGGCGCTCGACATCTGAGCCGAACATGTACAACGCGAACATGTTGGCAAACAGATGCCAGAACTCGAAATGCACGAAGCCGTAGCTCACCAGTTGCCAGGGCCTGAAAGGCAGGCTATCGGCGGGATTGACGCTGTGCAGCGGCCAGAGCGCCAGCCGCAGGAGCGCCTCCGGCGCGACGACAAACTGGGCGGCAAATACCAGCAGATTGGCGATCAGGATCGCGCGGACGGTCGGCGTAAGATTGCGCAGCATGGTGAGCGGTTACTTCCCTTAAAATCAGCGCGCATTGTGCCACTGGAGTAGCGATGCCGCCCGTCGATTCCATGCCGGTTGATCCCGCACTCATCGATGCGCTGCTGCCACAGACGCAGTGCGCGCGCTGCGGGTACCCGGGCTGTCGCCCTTACGCACAGGCGCTGGCCGAGGGCAGCGCGCAACTCAATCAATGCCCACCGGGCGGTGCCGCGCTGATCGACAGGCTCGCCAGGGCTTTGCAGCGTCCTGCCCTGCCCCTGAACCCTGAGCACGGCAGTGAAGCGCCACCGCGGCTCGCATGGATCGATCCTGAGGCGTGCATAGGCTGCGCGCGTTGCCTGCCGCCCTGTCCGGTCGACGCCATCCTTGGCGCCGCGCGCCAGTTGCACAGCGTCATCGCCAGCTGGTGCACCGGTTGCGAACTGTGCCTGCCTGCCTGTCCCGTCGATTGCATCCATATGCTGCCGTGGCCGGATCCGGCACCTGCACCAACGCCCGCTGACAATCGCCAGCGCTTTGCCGCCCATGAACAACGTCGCGCAACTCTGGCGCTGGAGCGCGCCCGTGAACTGGCGGCGCTCAAGGGCAGCATCAGCCCGGGCGAGCCACCGCCATGACGCCCAGCGCGATCCGCCGATTTTACGGCGCGCTGCGCGCCGCCAATGCCGAACCGCGTACCGAGCTGGTATACGCCACGCCATGGCAGTTGCTGGTGGCGGTGATACTGTCGGCTCAGGCCACGGATCGCAGCGTCAATGCCGCCACGGCGGAATTGTTCAGGGTGGCCCCGGACCCGGCGGCATTGATCAGGCTCGGTCCGGCGCGACTCAAGAATCATATCCGCACCATTGGCCTGTATAACAGCAAGGCCAGACACTTGCTCGCCGCCGCACGCATGCTGCTCGATCTGCACGGCGGCGAGGTGCCCGCCGAGCGCGCGGCGCTCGAATCGCTCCCGGGTGTTGGTCGCAAGACTGCCAACGTCGTGCTCAATGGCGTGTTCGGCCAGGCCACAATTGCCGTGGATACACATATCTACCGGGTCGCCAACCGCACCGGACTGGCTCCGGGCGACACGCCGCGCGCGGTGGAGGACCAGCTGCTGGCGGTCACACCGAGTGAATTTCGCCAGCACGCGCATCACTGGCTCATACTGCTCGGGCGTTACACGTGCAAGGCGCGCCGCCCGCTGTGTGGGCAGTGCCTGGTGCGCCGTTACTGTGCCTACCCGCACAAGGAACCGGCATGAGCGGATTCGTGCCCCAGAGCCGTGACGGGCTACGCGCCGCCTGGCGCGCAGCCTGGCAGCGCCACGAGCAACGACTGCCGCTTGAAGCGCTGCAGGCACAGATGGTGGATGTCATCACTGCGCATCCTGAGTATCACCGCTTGATGAGTCACGACGGGCTGCAGGCCGAGGGCAGCGAAGCCGACGCGAATCCGTTCCTGCATCTGGGCCTGCACCTGGCGCTGCGCGAACAACTGGGCACCGCTCGTCCGGCTGGAATTCAAGCCGTGCACCAGCGGCTCCTGCAACGCGGCCTGCCGCCACATGATGCCGAGCATCGCATGATCGCCGTGCTGGGCGAGACCCTCTGGCAGGCACAGCGCGCCGGACGCGCGCCCGATGAACAACAGTATCTCGAGGCGCTGCAGCGCCTGTGAACGCAGTGCGTCCCGCTACTGCCCGCATCGCAGCGCTGTATCGCTACCCGCTCAAATCGGCGCGCGGACAATCGTTGAACGAGGCGCGGCTGTGCAGCACAGGGTTCGAGCACGATCGCCAGTGGATGCTGATCAGCCCACAGGGCCGATTTATAACGCAGCGCGAACAGCCGCGCCTCGCGCTGCTGCGCGCCGATCCCGGTGTAACGGCACTGCGCATCGAGGCACCGCAGCTGCGGACGCTGGTGATCGAGCACAGCGGCGTGCGGCTTCCTTGCCACGTGCGCATCTGGCGCGATGAGTGCGCAGCCTTTGACGCCGGCGATGAAGTCGCCGCTGCACTGAGCCATTGGCTGGGCAGTCCCTGCCGACTGGTGCGCTTCGATCCGGCGCAGCGGCGCCTGAGCGAACGACGCTACAGCGGCGGGGTCGATGCCACCAATACCTTCACTGACGGCTATCCGCTGCTGCTGATCGGCGAGGCTTCGCGCGGCGATCTCAACCGCCGCGTCGGTCGCGATCTGCCCATGAACCGTTTCCGACCCAACATCGTGCTCGAAGGGCTGGCGGCCTACGACGAAGACCGGCTGGAGGAGCTGCGCGTTCGGCAAGGTAGTGCTGCGCGCCGTCAAGGCCTGCACCCGCTGCAGCATCACGACCACCGAGCAGGAAACGGGCAGGCTGGACGGCGCCGAACCGCTGCGCACACTGAAGAGCTATCGCTACGATGCAGCGCTGGGCGGCGTGTGCTTTGGCCAGAACCTGGTCATGCTAAGCGGCGCCGGCTCCACGCTGGCGGTCGGTGCCAGGATGCAGCTGCGCTGGCGGGTTTAAGCCGCTGCCAGCGGCGCAAACCACGCCGTGAAGTGGCGCATTGCGCGCGGCTGCTGCACGATGCGATAGCCGCGCAGTTGCTCGCGCTGCGCGGCGATCTCGGCAAAGGTCTCCACCACATAGTCGGCATGCGACTGCGTGTAGACGCGCCTGGGCATGGCCAGGCGCACCAGGTCCATGGGCGCGGGCCGCTCAGTGCCGTCAGCAGCCATGCCGAACATCACGGTACCGATTTCGCAGCTGCGCACGCCACCGTATTCATACAGGGCGCAGGCCAGCGCCTGCCCCGGATATGCCAGGGGCTTGATGTGCGGCAGCCAGCCGCGCGCATCCACGAACACCGCATGACCACCCACCGGGCGCACGATCGGGATGCCCAATGCCAGCAGGCGCTCACCGATATAGGCATTGGTCCGGATACGGTAAGCGAGATATTCCTCGTCCACGATCTCGGTCAGGCCCTGGGCAATCGCATCCAGGTCGCGCCCGGCCAAGCCACCGTAGGTCGGGAATCCCTCGGTTTGAATCAGGCGCGTACGCGCCTGTTCGGCCAGCGAGTCGTCGTTCAGCGCCAGCCAGCCGCCGATGTTGGCGAAGGCATCCTTCTTGGCACTCATGGTCATGCCATCGGCATCGGCAAACATGTCGCGCACGATATCGACGACGCTGCGTCCACCCTGGCCGGGCTCCCGGATCTTGATGAACCAGGCGTTTTCAGCGAAACGGCAGCCATCGATGATCAGCGGTTTGCCAAAGCGATGCGCCAGTGCCGCGACCGCGCGAATATTTTCCAGGCTGACTGGCTGGCCGCCACCGGCGTTGTTCGTCACCGTGAGCATGACGCAGGGCACCTGGTCGCGCTGCGACGCGAGCAGCGCCTCGAGGCGCACCAGATCCATGTTCCCCTTGAAGGGATACTCGTTGGCAGGGTCATTCCCGGCTTCGATCAGCAGGTCGACGGCCTGCGCGCCGGTGGCTTCGATGTTGCCGCGCGTGGTGTCAAAGTGCGTGTTGGAGGGGATCACGCGCCCGGCGCCGCCCAACAGGTGGAACAGGATGGCCTCCGCTGCGCGTCCCTGGTGCGTAGGAATGATGTGGCGAAACGGCATGAGATGTCGCACTGCTGCTTCAAAGCGCTTGAAGGATGGCGAGCCGGCGTAGCTCTCATCTCCCAGCATCACGGCAGCCCACTGGCGTGCACTCATCGCCGAGGTGCCCGAATCGGTCAACAGATCGATGATCACATCGTCCGACTGCAGCGCGAACAGATTGTAGTGAGCCTGGATCAACAGCTCGCGCCGCTGCGGACGCGTGGTCATGCGGATGGGCTCGACGGATTTGATTCGAAAGGGTTCGATGACGGTCTTCAAGCGCTCTCCTCTGGCCCCGAAGACTAGGTCGCAATCCGGGGCTGATGCGCCGCGGTTGCCGACCCACCGGGGCCGGCCGCGCTCAGCGTCCTGATTGGGTGCCAACGCTACTGCTTATAGTCACCGTCCGCAAGCGCGGCAGCGGCTCGCCTCAGGGTCCGAGAAAGTCCTTCTTGCCGAGCCCGACACCGTTGTGACGGAGAATGTCATAGGCCGTCGTTACGTGAAAATGCACGTTCGGCAGCAGGTGATTCATCAGGTAGGGCAATCCCTGCATGCTCCTGGTGCTGGAACGCGTCTGCCAGGAAACCGTCTTGTCCTCAGTACCGTCGAGCTGGTCAGGCCGCAGCGATTCCAGCCAGGTAATTGAATTGCGGATCCTCTGCAGCAACTGGGCAACTGTCGTTTCCGTATCTTCATAGGCGGGAAAGTCCACGCCGGCAAGGCGCGCCGCGCCGCTGCGTGCGGTATCCGTCGCGAGCTGCACCTGGCGCGACAGGGGAAACATGTCCGGGTAAAGACGACTCTCCAGCAGTACGGTCTCGTCAATCTTGCGTGCCTGTGCATGCGCGGCCCCCTTCTCCAGGATCGCCGCAAGATTGTTGAGCGAACGAATGAAGGCGGGCACTGAAGCCTGATACATGGAAATCGTCATGGGATTCTCCTCAGATCGCTGCCATCAACCCTGGTGGGCGATGCTCTTCTTCGGCAGGTACAGATCGGTGAGCGTGCCCTCGAAGGCTTCGGCCGACATCGCCACGGTTTCCGAGAGCGTCGGATGCGGGTGCACGGTCAGGCCGATGTCGGCGGCATCGGCGCCCATTTCGATGGCAAGCGCCACTTCGGCGACCAGTTCGCCGGCATTGGGCCCGACGATGCCGCCGCCCAGCACGCGCTGCGTGGCCGGATCGAACAGCAGTTTCGTCAGGCCTTCGTCGCGCCCAAGCGAGAGTGAGCGCCCGCTGGCTGCCCAGGGAAATACGCTTTTCTCATAGGCGATGCCCTGGGCCTTGGCGGCGAGTTCGGTCAACCCCACCCATGCGACCTCGGGATCGGTGTAGGCCACCGAGGGAATGACGCGCGCATCAAAATGAGCGCTTGTGGCCCGCGGCCACTTCAGCCGCGACTTTGGCCTCGTGAGAGGCTTTGTGCGCCAGCATCGGCTGGCCCGACGACGTCGCCGATCGCAAAGATATGCGGCGACGTTGGTGCGCTGCTGCCGGTCGACCGGAATGAAGCCGCGCTCGTTGACTGTGATGCCGGCTGCCTCGGCGCCGATCAGCCGGCCGTTGGGCACGCGACCCACCGCCACCAGCACGCGATCAAAAGTCTGCGTGCTGGCACCCTTGGCATCCTCGAAACTGACCAGCACGCCTTCGGCAGCTGCCTTGACCGCGGTCACTTTGGTGCCGAGCAGGATCTGCTGGTAGCGCCCCTTCAGGCGCTTCTCGAGCGGGCGCACCAGGTCAAGATCGCAGCCTGGCATCAGCTGCGCGGTGAGTTCCACGACGCTGACCTTGGCGCCCAGCGCCTCATACACGCAGGCCATTTCCAGGCCGATGATGCCGCCGCCGATGACCAGCAGGCGGCCGGCGGTGCTCAGGCAGCTCCAGCGCCCCGGTGGAATCCATGATGCGCGGATCCTTCGGTATGAAGGGCAGCGCAATCGGGTTCGGAGCCCGCCGCCACAATGCATTGCTGGAAGCGAATGCGCGTGCGCCTTGCCCTCGTGTGTGACTTCGATCACGTGCGGGCTCAGGAATCTGCCGAGGCCGCGCACGACCTCAACCTTGCGCTGCCGGGCGAGCCCCGACGAGGCCACCCGTGAGCTTGGCGACCACTTTGGATTTCCAGTCGCGCAGTCTGGCGAGGTCGATGCGCGGTGCGCCGAATTCGACGCCGTGCGCGCTCATCTCCTTCGCTTCGTCGATGACCTTGGCGGCATGCAGCAGCGCCTTGGAAGGAATGCAGCCCACGTTCAGGCATACGCCGCCCAGCGTCGGCCAGCGCTCCACCAGCGTGACCTTGAGCCCGAGATCTGCGGCACGGAAAGCCGCGGTGTAACCGCCCGGCCCCGCGCCCAGCACCAGCAGCTCCACCTCGCGATCTGCCCGTGGTTCGTCGGCAGCCGGCGGCGCGGCCGGCCTGGCCGCGACCGGCACCACAACGGGGACGACAGTCGGCGCGGCGGCGGGGGGAGTGATCGCCGCGGGCGCGCTCGCCACTCGCGCCTCCCCGGCCACCTCGACACGCACCAGCGGCGTGCCTTGCGAGACCTTGCCGCCGCGCGCCACCAGTACTTCCATCACCTTGCCGGCCGCCGTGGCCGGCACGTCCATGGTCGCCTTGTCGGTCTCCAGCGTGACCAGCGGCGTTTCGAGCGCGATGACATCGCCAGCCTTCACCAGGACGTCGATGACCAGCACATCCTGAAAATTGCCGATGTCCGGGCAGGCGATCTCCTGCACGCTCACGGCACCGCCTCGAGCAGACCAGCGATATCGGTGAGCTGCAGGGCCAGGGCCGCACTGAAGCGCGCACCGTCGGCGCCGTCGATCACGCGATGATCGTAGGACAACGAGAGCGGCAGCATCAGGCGCGGCACGAAGGCACCATCCTTGTAGACCGGCTTCATCGACGAGCGCGAGACGCCCAGGATCGCCAGCTCAGGTGCATTGATGATCGGCGTGAAGGCCGTGCCGCCGATGCCACCCAGGCTCGAGACCGTGAAGCAACCACCCTGCATTTCGGTCGCCGCGAGCTTGCCGGCGCGCGCCTTTTCCGAGAGCGCGCCCAGCGCCCGCGCCAGCTCGTAGACATCTTTCTTGTCCGCGTCGCGGATCACCGGCACCAGCAGGCCGTTGGGCGTGTCGGCGGCGAATCCGAGGTGCAGGTATTTCTTGTAGATCAGGTTCTCGCCGCGCTCATCGAGCGAGGCGTTGAAGTGCGGGAATTTCTGCAGCGTACGCACCACGGCGCGCAGCACGAAAGCCAGCGGCGTGAGCTTCACACCCTGCGCGACTGCCCGCTCCTTGAGCCTGACGCGCGCCGCTTCCATTTCCGTGATGTCGGCTTCGTCGAACTGCGTGACGTGCGGCAGGTTGACCCAGCTCGCGTGCAGGTGCGCAGCCGAGATGCGCTTGATGCGACCCAGCGGCTTGAGCTCGATGGCGCCGAACTGCGAAAAATCCGGAATCCTGACGCGCGGCAGCGCGCTGCCCGCGGGGGCCGCGCCGGCGCCACCGACCGGCGCGGCAGCGCCAGTGAGCAGATTCTTGACGAATGCCTTGACGTCCTCGGCGACGATGCGCTCCTTGAGGCCGCTGCCGCGCACGCGCGTCAGGTCGACCCCGAGCTCGCGAGCGAACAGGCGTACCGACGGACTGGCGTGCGCCACGGCAAAACCCGCCTCATTGATCGCCACTGCTGGCGCGGTGGTGGCGGGCGGCGGACTGGGTGGTGGCGCGGCAGCGGTGAGCGGCAGCACCGGCGCAGCGGCCGGCGGCGGCGCCGGCGGCGCGGACGCCGCCGCGACGGCCGGCGCAGTTTGCGCCGCGGCTGGCGGCGCATCCGCACCTTGCACCGTTGCCACGACCGTACCTGCCGACACCCGATCGCCCTTCCTGACCAGCATCTTCTCGATCACGCCGGCCACGGGAGCCGGCACGTCCATGGTGGCTTTCTCGGTCTCCAGCGTCAGCAGCGGTGTATCAATCTCAACGCGGTCACCGGCCTTCACCAGTACGTCGATGACTTCGACGTCCTTGAAGTCGCCGATATCGGGAACCGGAATTTCCTGCACAGCCAAACGTTGCTCCTTGATTCGCCGTCAGCAGTTGAGCGGGTTGGGCTTGGCGGCATCGATGCCGAGTTTGCCCAGCGCTTCGGTGACCGTGCGCTGATCAATCTGATTGGCGTCGGCGAGTGACTTGAGTGCCGCCAGCGCAATGAAATTCCGATCGACCTCGAAATGCCGGCGCAGTGGTGCGCGCGCGTCCGAGCGTCCAAAGCCATCGGTGCCGAGTGTGACGTAGGGCGCCGCGACCCACTGGCGAATCTGATCCGCCACGGTGCGCATGTAGTCGCTCGCTGCCACCACCGGCGAATCGGGCGCACCAAACAGCTTGCGCACGTAAGGCACGCGGGGCGTTGCGGCTGGATTGAGCAGATTCCAGCGTTCGATCTCGAGTGCCTCGCGCCGCAGCTCGCTGAAACTGGTGATCGAATAGACATCGGCCGGGATGCCAAACTGCTGCTCGAGTATGTCGGCGGCCGCCAGCACCTCGCGCAGGATCGTGCCACTGCCCAGCAGGGTGCTGCGCACTTTGCCCCGGCCTCCGGTGCGCAGGCGGTAACCGCCGCTGATGATGCCCGCCTCGCTGTCGGCCGGCAGGGCCGGCTGCGCGTAGTTTTCGTTCATCACCGAGAGGTAATAGAACACGCCCTCGCCATCGACATACATGCGCTTCATGCCATCGTGAATGATGACCGCCAGCTCATAGGCATAGGCCGGATCATAGGCACGACAGTTGGGAACGGTGCTGGCCAGCAGATGGCTGTGACCGTCCTGATGCTGCAGACCCTCGCCCGCCAGCGTGGTACGCCCGGCGGTGGCGCCGAGCAGGAAACCGCGCGCGCGCATATCGCCTGCCGCCCAGATGAAATCGCCGACCCGCTGGAAACCGAACATGGAGTAGTAGATATAGAACGGCACCATGGGCACGCCATGATTGGCATAAGAAGTGGCGGCCGCGATCCACGAGCAGACGGCGCCGGCTTCGTTGATGCCTTCTTCAAGCATCTGCCCCTGCTTGTCCTCACGATAGGACATGAGCTGGTCGGCATCCTGCGGTGTGTAGAGCTGGCCGACCGAGGAATAGATGCCGATCTGGCGAAACAGGCCTTCCATGCCGAAGGTACGCGCCTCATCCGGCACGATCGGCACTACGTTGCGGCCGATCTGCTTGTCCTTGAGCAACACGCCGAGTATGCGCACGAAGGCCATGGTCGTGGATATTTCACGTTCCCCGGTGCCATCGAGTATTGACTGGAAGGCGCTGAGTTCCGGAATCTGCAACCTGGTACCCGAGGGCGTGCGTTGTGGCAGATAACCGCCGAGCGTCTGGCGCCGCTGCTGCAGGTAGCGCATTTCCTCGCTCTCTGCCGCGGGCTTGCGAAACGGTATCGTGGCGATGTCCGCATCGCTTACCGGAATGTTGAAGCGATCCCGCAACTCGCGCAGCGTCGCGTCGTCGAGCTTCTTCTGCTGATGCGCCACCATCTGCCCCTCGGTGCTCTTGCCGAGGCCGAAGCCCTTGACGGTCTTGGCGAGGATGACGGTCGGACGGCCATCCGACTTCATGGCCGCGGCGTAAGCGGCGTACACCTTGCGGGCATCGTGACCACCGCGATTGAGATGCCAGATCTCCTCATCGGACATGTTGGCAACCATTTCCTTGAGCAGCGGATTTTTTCCGAAGAAATGCTCGCGGGTATAGGCACCGCCCTTGGCCTTGAAATTCTGATACTCGCCGTCGACGCATTGCTCCATGACCTGCCGCAGCAGGCCTGCGGTATCACGCGCCAGCAGTGGATCCCAGCGCGAACCCCAGATGACCTTGATGACATTCCAGCCGGCGCCGAGAAAGGCAGCCTCCAGTTCCTGGATGATCTTGCCGTTACCGCGCACCGGGCCATCGAGGCGCTGCAGGTTGCAGTTGATGACGAACACCAGGTTATCGAGCTTTTCACGCACTGGCATGGTGAGCGCGCCCATCGACTCGGGCTCGTCCATTTCCCCATCACCGCAGAAGGCCCAGACCTTGCGATCGGAAGCTGGCACCAAACCACGGTGCTCCAGGTAGCGGACAAAGCGCGCCTGATAAATCGCCATCATCGGCCCGAGGCCCATCGACACCGTCGGAAACTGCCAGAAATCGGGCATCAGCCAGGGATGCGGATAGGAACTCAGCCCCCCGCCATCGACTTCCTGGCGAAAACGCGACAATTGCGCTTCGCTCAGGCGCCCTTCCAGATAGGCGCGCGCATAGATGCCAGGGGAGGAATGGCCCTGCATGAACACCAGATCGCCTGGGCCCTGATCGGTGGGCGCACGCCAGAAGTGATTGAAGCCCACCTCATAGAGCGTGGCCGATGAGGCGTAGCTGGCGATGTGGCCGCCGTACTCCGTCGACTTGCGATTGGCCTGCACCACCATGGCCATGGCATTCCAGCGGATCCAGGCCTCGATGCGCCGCTCGAGCGCGCGATCTCCCGGGTATTGCGGCTCTTTGCCTACCGGAATGGTGTTCACGTAAGCGGTATTCGCGCTATAGGGCAGATAGGCGCCCGAGCGCCGCGCGTGCTCAACCATGCGGTCAATCAGGAAGTGGGCGCGCTCAGGGCCCGCCACCCGCAGCACGGAATCTATCGATTCGAGCCATTCGCGGGTTTCCAGCGGATCGCCATCACGCTCTTCGGTAACTGGATTCATGGTTGCAGGAATTACCTTGTGGGACGCTGTGTTAGGATGCGCGGCGTGCCCGGATGATCCGTATTTTACGTAAGATGGTCAAGCGATCGGCGCGGCGCAAGCTCATCTAGGTAACCATGCAAGAGCTGACGATTCGCCGTCCCGACGACTGGCACCTGCATCTGCGCGACGGCGCAGCGCTCGCCGCTGTGCTGCCGTTCACCGCCCAGCGCTTTGCGCGCGCCATCATCATGCCCAATCTCACTCCTCCGGTGACCACTACGGCCGCCGCCCTTGCCTATCGCGAGCGCATCACTGCTGCGCTGCCGGCCGGCGCCGACTTCATGCCGTTGATGACACTCTATCTCACCGATCAGACCACGCCAGAAGAAATCGATCGCGCTGCCGACAGCGGTGCCATCTTCGGTGCCAAACTCTACCCGGCAGGCGTCACGACGCATTCACAGGCGGGCGTGACGGACATACGCCGGCTGGACGCCGTGCTCGAACGGATGGCGTTGCGCGATCTGCCACTGCAGGTGCATGGCGAGGTGCCAACGCCCAGTGTCGACATCTTTGATCGCGAGGCACGCTTCATCGACGAAGTGCTGGCGCCACTGGTCGCGCGCGTAGCGCAATTGCGGGTGATATTTGAACACGTCAGCACACGTGCTGCGGTCGCATACGTATGCGGCGCGCGTGCCGGCGTCGCCGCCACGGTCACGCCGCAACATCTGCTGCTGAACCGCAATGCACTGTTCCAGGGCGGCCTGCGCCCACACCTCTTTTGCCTGCCGGTGCTCAAGACCGAGACCGATCGCCAGGCCATCATCGAGGTCGTGGGCAGCGGCAATCCGCGTTTTTTTCTGGGCACCGATAGCGCACCGCACGCACGTCGCGTCAAGGAAGCCGCCTGCGGCTGCGCGGGCGTGTTCTCGGCGCATGCCGGCATTGAGTTGTACGCCGAGGCCTTCGAACAGGCCGGGATGCTGCCCAGGCTCGAGGATTTCGCCGCCAGCTTTGGCCCCGATTTTTACCGACTGCCGCGCAATCGCAGCACGATAACCCTGCAGAAGCATGACTGGTCGCCGCCGGCGAGTTACCCACTGGGCAGCGATGAACTGGTGCCCATGGCTGCCGGCGAGACCCTCCATTGGCGCCTCAGGGCATGAGCGGCAGTCCGGTCGATGCACGCATGGCGCGTCGCTTCCGCGGCTTCCTGCCCGTGGTGGTGGACGTGGAAACGGGCGGCTTCAACGCTGCGCGCGATGCCTTGTTGCAGATCGCCGCGGTGTTGATCGAGTTTGATGCCGCCGGCCATCTGGTGCGCGGCGCCACTCACTCCTATCACGTACAACCCTTTCCGGGTTCAAATATCGAACCCGCCTCGCTGCAGGTGAACCGCATCGATCCCTGGCACCCGCTGCGCCCGGCGATCGATGAGCGCGATGCACTGCAGAGAGTGTTCAAAGAGGTGCGCACCGCGATGCAGGTGACGGGCTGCAAGCGCGCGATCCTGGTGGGCCACAATTCCTGGTTTGATCTCTCATTCCTGAACGCGGCGGCCGCGCGCAGCGGCGTAAAACGCAGTCCTTTCCATCCGTTCTCGAGTTTTGACACGGCGACCCTGGCTGGCGCCGCGCTGGGCCAGACCGTACTCGCGAAGGCCTCGACCATCGCCGGATTCAACTGGGATAGCGCTTCAGCGCATTCGGCCACTTACGATGCCGAGCGCACCGCCGATCTGTTCTGCGCCGTCTGCAATGAACTGGCCGACAGCTTCGCACGTGCCGAGCACCGCGCCCGTGAACTGGGATGGCAGGAAAACCCCGGGCCGACGCTTGATGCGGACCAGGACGCCGGCGCCACGGCCGGGGCCGACCCGCTGTAAGCCTGGGCCGGAATCGAACCCGGAGCTATGCCCCGGCGCCCAGGGCACCCGCAGCTTCAAGGGTTTCCTTGAGCTCACCGTTGCGGAACATTTCCATGGCGATATCGCAGCCGCCGAGCAACTCACCCTTGAGATACAGCTGCGGATAAGTGGGCCAGTTCGAATATTGCTTGAGTGCTTCACGCATTTCCGCGTCATCGAAGATATTGACGCTGTGAAACTTCACGCCCAGCTTGCGCAACGCGCCAGCCGTCTGGGCGGAGAAACCGCACTGTGGAAAATCCGGTGTGCCCTTCATGAACAGCACCACCGGGGCGCTATCGAGTTCCTTGCGAATCCGCTCTTTGACATCCATCTTTAAGGCACCTTGAGTTGATTGATAACTGAGCTCACGCCGCCGGTGGCTCTGGCCACCCGCTCCGCCGCGCTGCGCTGAGCGGCCGAAAGGGCCGTTCCACGCAACGTCACAGTACTGCCACTGGCGCTCACCTCGACATGGGCACCGCGCAGCGCCGCATCGGCAGCCAGGCTCTCACTTACCGCACCCGCCAGTGAGCCCGCAGCGTTGGGGCCCGAAAGACGCGTGTCGGCTGCCGTGCCGCTTTGCGGCGCGCTGCCCAGTACCGAAGCCACGCAACCCGCCTGCAACAGCGCCACAATTCCGATAAGAGCCAGACGCTGTATCATGACCGACCTTGCGTTGCGCCAGCGTTGAATTATGGGGTGCGGTGGCCTATTCTTCAAATGGCGCCACCGGGGTGGCCAGCTACTTAAAACAATGACTTAGAGAGGCTTTGACTATGAACCCATTGAACTCGGTGCGCGGCTCGATAGTTACGGGCTTTATCATCGCGCTGGTTATCGCGCTCGCCATTGCACCCACGACCTTTCATGAACTGGGGCTGGCGCGTTGGTTGCACGTGCTCTCAGGCGTAACCTGGATCGGCCTGCTCTACTACTTCAATGTCGTACAGACACCAGGCCTGGCCGCTGCAGCTGCCGACAAGGGTGGCCCGGGCGGCGCCGGCGTGAGCAAATACATCGCGCCACGCGCGCTGTTCTGGTTTCGCTGGGCGGCGCTGGCGACCTGGTTCACTGGCGCCTGGTACCTCGGGCGCGGCGCCAACTTCATCAACGCCTTTACCTTCGGGCATTTTGGCGAGGACTACTACGGTCTGGTCATCGGCATTGGCGCCTGGCTGGGCACCATCATGTTGTTCAATGTCTGGGTGCTGATCTGGCCGAACCAGAAGAAGATCCTGGGCATCGTCACTGCCACTGACGACGAGAAGGCGAAGGCACGGAAAGTAGCGGCGATGGCCTCACGCACCAACTTCGTACTCTCAATTCCGATGCTGCTGTGCATGGCGTCGGCTTCGCACGGTCTGCCCTTCTAGACTACTGGAAGCGGCCGCTGCCCGGCGTGCTCCCGGCTGATCTGTCCGAACAGGTGTCCCGCGCCCTGCGCGAGGACATCGGTTCGGGCGACGTCACGGCGCTACTGATCGCGCAGCACCGCCAGGCCCGCGCCAGCGTTATTTGCCGCGAAAGTGCGGTGATCTGCGGCACCGACTGGTTTGATGAAAGCTTCCGCCAGCTCGACGAGCGCGTACGGGTGCGTTGGCTGGTAAAAGAAGGAGCCACGGTGGCCGCTGGCACCGTGTTGTGCGATCTTACGGGCCCGGCCCGGGCGTTGCTCACCGGTGAACGCACGGCACTCAATTTCCTGCAATTGCTGTCGGCCACGGCGACCGTCACCGCGCAACACGTGCGTGCTGTGGCCGGCACGGCGTGCCGGATACTCGACACGCGCAAGACCATTCCAGGTCTGCGCACTGCGCAAAAATATGCCGTCCAATGCGGCGGCGGCCAGAATCATCGCATGGGCCTCTACGATATGGTGCTGGTCAAGGAAAACCACATCGCCGCGGCCGGCTCGATCGCCGCGGCGGTGCAGGCGTCGCGAACCCAGGCGCCCGGAGTACCGGTGGAAGTCGAGACGGAAAACCTGCAGGAATTCACGCAGGCGCTGGCGGCGGCGAGCGACATCATCCTGCTCGATGAGTTTTCGCTCGCCGACATGCGCAGCGCCGTGGCCCTGAACCGCGCCGCAGCGCGTCCCGCCCTCCTGGAGGCCTCAGGCGGCGTGAACCTGCCGGCGCTGGCCGCCATCGCCGCGACCGGTGTTGACTACGTGTCGGTGGGCGCACTCACCAAACACATACAGGCGATTGACCTTTCGATGCGCCTGGAGCTGAACGCGCCTGCCTCTGCAAGCGCGTCCTAGCTCTCGAGGCACCGACGCTATTTCTTGCGCGCTGGCTTGCGCGACGCTTTGCGTGACGCCTTTCGGGTCGCTTTGCGAGCGGCCCTACGCACTACCCTGCGAGCTGACTTCTTCGCGACGACTTTCCGCCTGGCCATGCGCCTGACCTTGCGCCTGACCTTGCGAACCAGCTTCTTCGCGGCGCGCTTCCTGGCGGCAGGTTTCCTGGCCACACGCTTCCTGGCCGCGGGTTTCCCGGCAGCTTTTGCTGCAGCCTTCTTCCTGGCAGGCGCTTTCTTTGCAGCGGCTTTTGCTGCCGGCTTTGGAGCCGGCTTCGCTGCCACGGCCGCCTTCGCTGCCACAGCCGGCTTCGCCACCACGGCCGGCTTCGCCACATTCACGGAGTGCACGGCAAACATCACACCCTGTGGGTCTATGAGCTGTGCAATTCGCCCACCGCCCGGCACATCCATGGGCCCGTTGGCGATCTGCCCGCCGGCCGCCACGGCCAGACGCGCGGCCTCGTCGGCACTCTGGTGCGACACGTAGGGCAGCCAGCCGACGTGTTGCCCCTTGCCGGCAGCAATGCCATACATGCCGCCTTCCTGTTTGCCATTGCGACCAAAGATCAGGTATTCGCCCATCGCGCCCATCGGCATACGATCGAGTACCTGCCAGCCGAACAGTGACTGATAGAAGTCAAAGGCCGACACTAGGTCGCTGGCCGCAAACTCATGCCAGGAATAACCACCGCGCGGCGTCCCAACGGAGTCGCGTTCATGGCTGGGCTTATAGACGCCAAACAGAGCGCCTTGCGGGTCTGCCAACACGGCCAGCCGGCCGACATCGGGCATGTCCGCGGCGGGCTGAACCACGCGCGCGCCCCGTGCTACGGCCTGCGCAACGGTTGCATCCACGTCGCCGCTGCCGACTAAACCCAACCACTGTGGTCTGCTGCCGGGATCATCGCCCAGGCGCGTCGCGCCCGCGACCATGCGGCCACCACTGTCGTTGGCCACGAACACGGTGTAGGGCACGCCAGGCGCAAAAGGTTGTGACTTCCATGGCATGACGCGCGTATAAAAGCCCGCCGCTGCGTCGGGATCGCGGCTGCGCAGTTCCTGCCAGAGAAAACGACCATGAATAGACGGGCTCGCCATTTTTTTCTCCTCGAGTATTTTTTGTTGCCGCGTGCAGCCGCACCTGGCTATACCGGACAATAGCTCAAACCCGTCGCGCATGACAGAGCCCATGAATCGTCCTCAACCCTTTGGTTTCATCCGTGAGCACGTCACCCGTTGGGACGCGCTGGCGTTGCTGGTGGTGCTGGGTCTGTTCGTGTTCCTGGCCGAAGCCAATCGCGGCCTGTTCGCCCCGCTTTCGCAGCTGGACGCCGTACCGCTGTCACTCGACCCCTGGCATCTGCCGCAATACGCGGCCCGCACTACGCTGCGCATGTTCGCCGCACTGGGGCTCTCGCTGCTGTTCACGTTTACCTACGCCACCTGGGCGGCCAAGAGCGAGCGCGCCGGCCGGGTGCTGATACCGATTCTGGACATCCTGCAGTCGGTGCCGATCCTCGGTTTCATATCAATCACTTATGTATTCTTCATGTCGCTGGTTCCAGGACGGGTGCTGGGTGCGGAATTCGCCGCTATCTTTGCCATCTTCACCAGCCAGGCCTGGAACATGGCCTTCAGTTTTTACCAGTCCCTGCGCACGATTCCGACCGAACTCTCGGAGGCCGCCGAGTCCTTCCGACTGACGGCATGGATGCGCTTCTGGCAGCTGGAGGTGCCCTTTGGCATGCCGGCGCTGGTCTGGAACATGATGATGTCGATGTCGGGCGGCTGGTTCTTTGTCGTGGCCTCTGAAGCCATCAGTGTCGGACACACCCACGTGGCCCTGCCTGGAGTGGGCTCCTACATTGCACTGGCGATCGCCGAACGCAATCTGCATGCCATCGGCTGGGCGATCGGCACCATGGCAATGGTGATTCTGGTCTATGACCAGTTGCTGTTTCGCCCACTGATCGCCTGGGTCGATCGCTTCCGCGTCGAGCAGGAGCCGGGCGACGACCCGCCCTACTCGTGGGCACTGACCATGATGCGTCGCTCGCGATTGATCAGCGCCCTGACGATGGCGTTCTTCGCTGCCGTGCGCTGGACCAGCTGGGCGATGCCGCGAGCCCGGGTACGTGTCAGCGTGCGATCCGGGCCTGAGCGCTCGCTGGCGCGATCGACTGCTGATTGCGGCGCTGCTGCTGGCCGATCGCCCTGGTCCTGTACAAGGTCGCGCAGACCGCCGTGATACGCACGACGCTTCCTGAACTACGCGAAGTGGTAACACTGGCGCTCCTGACCATGACGCGTGTCGCCGTGTTGATCGTGCTGGCGAGCCTGCTGTGGGTGCCGATCGGCGTGTCGATCGGCCTGCGGCCGCGCGCCGCACAGATCGTCCAGCCCATCGCCCAGTTTCTCGCGGCGTTCCCGGCCAACCTGCTGTTCCCCATGGCGGTCTACGGCATTGTCAGCTGGCGGTTGAACCCGGATGTCTGGCTCAGCCCGCTGATGATCCTGGGCACGCAGTGGTACATCCTCTTCAATGTGATCGCAGGAGCGGCCGCCATACCGGCCGAACTGCGCCACGCGGCGCGCAACCTGCGCATCGGCGGCTGGTTGTGGTGGCGGCGTGTCGCGCTCCCCGCCGTCATGCCCTACTACGTCACCGGCGCCATCACCGCCTCGGGCGGTTCCTGGAATGCGGCGATTGTCGCCGAGCTCGCCAGTTGGGGCGGCACGCAGGTGCGCGCGCACGGACTGGGCGCCTATATCGCGCAGGCGACGCTGAGCGGTGACTATCATCATATCGTGCTGGGCATCGCCACGATGAGCCTGTTCGTGGTGGCCATCAACCGACTGTTCTGGCGACCGCTGTACTACTACGCCGAGCGCCGCTTTCGCCTCAGCTGATACGGAGATCCCATATGAACGCCGCCGCTCTGCTGCAGGTCAGCGAAGTCAGCAAATCTTTTCCCAAGCCCGATGGCCACGAGCTGCTGGTGCTGCAGGGCGTGAACCTGCAGCTGGCGGAAGGACAGATCGTAGGCCTGCTGGGTCGCTCCGGTTCCGGAAAATCCACGCTGCTGCGCCTGATCGCGGGGCTTGCTGAACCGAGCGGCGGTGAACTGCACTACCTGGGCAGTCCGGTGAGCGGCCCGGCACTGGGCATCTCCATGGTGTTCCAGAGTTTCGCGCTGTTCCCCTGGCTCACGGTGTTCGAAAATGTGGCACTCGGGCTGGAAGCGCAACGCCTGCCGCGCGCCGAGATCCGCCAGCGCACGCTGGCCGCGATCGACCTGATCGGCCTCGATGGCTTCGAATCAGCGTATCCGCGCGAGCTCTCCGGCGGCATGCGCCAGCGCGTCGGCTTCGCCCGCGCGCTGGTGGTGCACCCGAATATATTGTTGATGGACGAACCCTTTTCGGCGCTCGATATGCTGACCGCCGAAACGCTGCGCACCGATTTTCTCGATCTGTGGGCGGAAGGCCGCATGCCCATCAAGGGCGTGATTCTGGTCACCCACAACATCGAAGAGGCGGTACTGATGTGTGATCGCATCCTGGTGTTTGGCAGCAACCCCGGGCGCGTGCTCTCGGAGATCGAGGTCACTCTGCCGCAGCCGCGCGACCGGCTCGATCCGGCATTTCGCGAACTGGTCGAGCGCATCTATGTGGAAATGACGGCGCGCAGCAGCGTACCGGTCAGTGCCGCGAGCGCCAGAACCGAGTTCTTTCCGGGACTGGGCATCGGCACGGTGCTGCCGCGCGTCTCTTCCAACGAACTGGCCGGATTGCTGGAAGCGGTCGCCGCAGCGCCATTCAACGGCAAGGCCGATCTGCCGAAAATCGCCTCCGACCTGCAGATGGAGATCGATGAGCTGTTCCCGGTAGCCGAAACACTGCAGATGCTGCGTCTCGCCGAGCTCGAGGGTGGCGATCTGAAACTGACCGAAGCTGGCCTCGATTTTGCCAATGCTGCACCTGATGAACGCAAGCGGGTCTTTGCGCGTCAGCTGCTGGCTTACGTGCCGCTGGCCGCGCACCTGCGCCGAGTGCTCGACGAGCGCACCTCGCACGTGGCGCGTCGCAGCCGATTCATCGACGAGCTTGAAGATTTCATGAGTGAAGAGTCGGCCGAGGAGACCCTGAGCGTGCTCATCAGCTGGGGACGGTACGCCGAGATCTTTGCCTATGAGGATGAGAGCGAGCGCTTTACGCTGGAAAATCCGGCCTGAGGATACCGGCACTGCGCGGTGCCGGATTTCCGTTGAACGGCAACAAAGTCCCGTCATGGCAGCCTATAATTGCGGCATGGCTACTGCTTCCACCCAAAAGGATGCCGTACGCAGCAAGACGGTACGACGGCCGGCGTCGCGACCGTCAGGCGTACGTGAACCAAAGGCCATTGCCACTGCCCATCCGCATCAGAATCATTTGCTCGACGCCCTGCCCGCCGGCGACTACCAGCGGTTGGCGCCGCATTTCGAATACCTTGAACTCAAACTTGGCGACGTGCTTTACGAGCCGGGCGCAAGAATGCGGTACGTGTATTTCCCTACGACGGCCATCGTCTCGCTCCTTTACGTCATGGAAGATGGCGCTTCGGCCGAGATCGCTATCGTCGGCAATGAGGGAATACTGGGGATTTCCCTGTTCATGGGCGGGGAGACTACGCCCAGTCGTGCCGTCGTGCAGAGCGCCGGCTTTGGGTATCGCATGAAGGCTCAACTTCTGAAGAATGAATTTGGCCGCTTCGGTCCCCTAATGCAGCTGTTGCTGCGTTACACGCAGGCGTTGATCACGCAAATGGCGCAGACGGCAGTCTGCAATCGTCACCACTCTGTCGATCAGCAGCTTTGCCGCTGGCTGCTGCTGAGCCTGGATCGCCTGGCCAGCAACGAACTGACCATGACGCAGGAGTTGATCGCCAACATGTTGGGCGTGCGTCGCGAAGGCGTAACTGAGGCGGCAGGCAAGCTGCAGGCGGCTGGCCTCGTGACCTATCGGCGCGGCAGGATCACAGTGCTGGACCGTCCGCGCCTGCAAGCGCGCTCCTGTGAGTGTTACCGGGTGGTGAAAAAGGAATTTGATCGGCTGCTGCCGTACAAATTGCCGTAGCATTGCGGCACAGGCCATTGGGAGCATACCCACGCCAATTGGGGAACCGCACACACAAGGTGTGGCATGCACTCAACATCGGGTAGGTACTGCAACTGATCCAGTTTAGCTGATCAGTTTCGCCTGCCGACAGCCAACAGCAGCCCGCCGGCCAGTATCAGTCCAATGCCGCCCCACACAGGGACGTTGACGTGCCTGGTTTCATCCATCGACAGATGCAACGATCCGACATCGGCCTGATGCGTGGTCTTCGTGTATGAGAAGCCGCCATAGGCCAGTCCCAGTACGCCCGCGACCAGCAGCAGGATGGCCAGTATTTTTTGCATGTTCATACCCTGCGGCCCTGAATGACGCGCACCAGAACGATTACGATCGCCACGACCAGGAGAATGTGAATGAATCCCCCCATCGTGTACGAAGTGACGAGGCCCAGGGCCCAAAGCACCAACAGGACAATGGCAATAGTAGATAACATTTCATGACTCCCGAGTAGATGACAAACCGCTGGCGTCGCGGAAGCAGCCAAGCAACCGCTGCACCCGCCAGTGCTGCAAGATCGAGCGCCTGCCAGGGGCTGCGGCCTTGGTGATCAGGAGTTCATTCATGATGAGACTGCTCTTCCAGTGGTGGTGCAGCATGCGCCTCACTCAAGCCGCCCTCTGTACGCAGGCGTACATACCTGAAGAATAATTACCTGCTGCGGAGCGCCCAGGATTCACTGGACACGCCTGCAATTCGAATTTGCACCGGGCGGGGGCTACACTGCACCGATGGCAGCGCGAGGATGCGATCAATGAGCACGCCACCTTCCACTACTCTGTCGCGTCGACGACTCATGGCGACAGCCGTGAGCCTCGCCGGCGCCGGACTCATCGCGCCTGTGGCCGCGGACGCCACGTCGAGGCGCACTACTTTCGTGCTGGTGCACGGCGCCTGGCACGGCGGCTGGTGTTGGCGACGCGTCGCCGATCGACTGGCGGCCAGGGGTCACTATGTCGTGGCGCCGACGCTCTCGGGTGTCGGCGAACGCTCGCATCTGGCGAGCGATGCCATCAATCTCACTACCCAGATCAATGATGTGACCGGCGAGATCAAGTGGAAGGATCTCGATGGCATCGTGCTGGTCGGCCACTCCTATGGCGGCATGGTGGTCACAGGAGTCGCCGAGCAGCTGCGCGAGCGCATCGCGGCGATCGTCTATCTCGATGCATTCCTGCCAGAGGACGGTCAATCGGCGGGTGATGTCATTGGCGTGCCATCCTGGCCCGAGCACCTGGCAGCGCCCATCTCCGCTACCGCGTTCGGCGTCAACGCGGCCGATCGCGCCTGGGTTGACAGCAAGATGACACCGCATCCGGTGGGATGCTTTACCGAGAAGCTCAAGGTCAGCGGCGCTCACCAATCGATCGCGAACAAGCTCTATATCCGCGCCGCCGGATTTGCCAACCCCGCCTTTGATAGTGCGTTGGCGCGTTGCAGCGCCGATCCTTCGTGGAGAACCATGACGATGCAGTGCGGGCACGACGTCATGCTCGATCAGCCGGTGCAGCTGGCCAGCATTCTGGAACGCCTGGCCTGACACGCAGACGCCTGCGAAGCGCGTTCCGGGTGCTAGAGATCGATCAACTCGATAGTCTCCGGATCGATTGCCTGCCCCAGAAAGCGTCCGCCAATCGCGGCGAATCGCTCCACGCCGTCAGTGGCGAGAAACTTCAGTTCATTGCCGGCGGTATCGCCCGCTGCCCTGTCGTTCGCGGCGACACGGAGCATGCCGCCGCGCTCCAGCTCCGCACGTACCGCCGCTGCCGTGGTCAGCGCCGAATCGACGATGCGCACGCCGCTGCCGAGCTACTCCGGCAATGACTGCTGCGAGCACTGGAAAGTGCGTGCAGCCCAGCACCAGGGTATCCGGCGCGGCGCTCGTGAACAGCGGCTGCAGATAGCGCGCCGCGGCGGCTTGTGCCACGGTGCCTTCTGTCCAGCCCTCCTCGGCCAGGGCCACAAACAGCGAACAGGCAATGGCCGAGACCTGCGCCTGCGGATTCAGGGCCACGATGGCCCGCGTGTAGGCACCGCCCCGCACCGTGCTATCGGTGCCGAGCACGGCAATGCGTCCGTTGACGGTGGCTGCGCAGGCGGCGCGTGCACCCGGTTCGATTACACCTGTCACCGGCAGACCGGAGTAACGCTCGCGCATGGCGGGCAACGCGGCGGCCGCGGCAGTATTGCAGGCCACCACCAGGCACTTGATGTCGCGCTCCACCAGTTCATCGGCGGCCTGAATCGCGTAGCGCGCCACCGTGTGGGCGCTCTTGGTGCCATAGGGCAGGCGCGCAGTGTCGCCGAGGTAAAGAAAGGACTCCGTCGGCATAGCCGCGCGCAAGGCACGCAGCACCGTCAGTCCGCCCACTCCGGAATCGAAGACGCCAATCGGTCGGGCACGCACTGCCGACGGCGTCAGGGGCCGCAGCGCTCAAACTTCGGGCCGCATATGCGGAAACAGCAGCACGTCGCGGATCGAAGCTGAGTCGGTCAGCAGCATTACCAGGCGATCGACCCCAAGGCCGAGCCCGGCGGTGGGCGGCATGCCGTATTCGAGGGCGCGGATGTAGTCGGCGTCGTAGTGCATCGCCTCATCGTCGCCGGCCTCGTGACGCGCGACCTGCGCTCGAAAACGCGCCGCCTGGTCTTCCGGATCGTTGAGCTCTGAAAACCCATTGGCCAGCTCGCGCCCGGCGATGAAGAACTCGAAACGATCGGTCAGAAACGGATCATTGTCATTGGCACGCGACAGCGGCGAGACTTCGGCAGGATAGGCATACACGAAGGTCGGCTCTTCCAGGGTGTGCTCCGCAGTCTTCTCGAATATCTCGATCTGCAACTTGCCGGCGCCATCATCGTTCTTGCAGGGTATGCCCAGCTGCCCGCAGGCGGCGCGCAGATACGGCACGTCACGCAGGCGCTCGCGCGCCAGCCCCGGATTCAGTTCACAGATCAGCTCGGCAACCGTCACGCGGCGAAAGGGTTTGCCGAGATCGTAGTCGCGACCCTGGTAGCGCAGCGTGCGTGAACCGAGCAGCCCATCGCAGAGGCCCCGCAGCAGGCGCTCGATCAGTTCCATGAGCTCGCGATAATCGCTGTACGCCCAGTACAGTTCGAGCATGGTGAATTCCGGGTTGTGCCGGGTCGAGAGCCCTTCGTTTCTGAAATTGCGATTGATCTCGTAGACCCGCTCCAGCCCACCGACGATCAGACGCTTCAGGTAGAGCTCCGGCGCGATGCGCAGGTACATCTGCTGATCGAGTGCGTTGTGATGCGTGACGAAGGGTCTGGCCACCGCGCCGCCGGGGATGGGCTGCATCATCGGCGTCTCAACTTCAAGGAAATCGAGCGCGTCGAGCGCATCGCGCAGGTAGCGCACAATGCGGGTGCGGGTGCGAAACAGCTCGCGGCTAGTCTCGCTCATCAGCAGATCTACATAGCGCTGGCGATAGCGGGTCTCGGTATCGGCCAGGCCGTGCCATTTGTCGGGCAGCGGCCGCAGCGACTTGGTCAGCAGCTTGAGGCGCTCGACCCGCACTGACAGCTCGCCCGTTTTAGTGCGAAATAGCGGCCCTTCCGCGCCGAGGAAGTCACCCACGTCATAGCCCTTGAAGGCCTCGTAAGGGGCGCCCAGCGTTTCGAGCTGCAGGAAAAGCTGCAGCTGGCCGCTGCGATCAGCGATCTTGGCAAAGCTGGCCTTGCCCATGACGCGCTTGAACATCATGCGACCGCCGACCTTCACCCGCACCGGATTGGCCTCAAACCAGGCGCTGTCGCGCTCGGCATAGGTGGCCAGCAGGTCGGCGGCCAGCGCATCACGCCGGAAATCATTGGGAAACGCCGGACCGGCGGCCCGCAACTGCGCCAGCTTGGCGCGCCGCTCGGCGATCAGGTGATTTTCGTCGCTACCCTGCTGCTGTTGATCGTTGCTCACAAACCCGCCTTGAGACTTGCTTCCATGAATTGATCCAGTGCGCCATCCAGTACCGAACCGGTGTTGCCGACTTCGACGCCGGTACGCAGATCCTTGATGCGCGACTGGTCGAGCACGTAGGAGCGGATCTGGTTGCCCCAGCTGACATCGGACTTGGTATCTTCCAGCACCCGCGCCGCCGCGTTGCGCTTGTTGACTTCGAGCTCGTAGAGCTTGGCCTTGAGCATCTTCATGGCCGTGGCCCGGTTCTTGTGCTGGCTGCGCTCGTTCTGGCAGGCCACCACAATGCCGCTGGGGGCGTGCGTAATGCGCACCGCCGACTCGGTCTTGTTGACGTGCTGGCCGCCGGCACCGCTGGAGCGGTAGACATCCATGCGCAGGTCGGCGGGATTGATATCGATGGCGATATCGTCATCGACCTCCGGGGATACGAATACCGAGGCGAATGAGGTGTGACGACGATTGCCGGAATCAAAGGGCGACTTGCGCACCAGGCGGTGCACACCGGTCTCGGTACGCAGCCAGCCGTAAGCGTATTCGCCACGTACCTCGACCGTGGCAGACTTGAAGCCGGCCACTTCCCCCGCGTTCGAATCGATGACTTCAGCCGTGAAACCGCGCGCCACGGCCCATTTCAGATACATGCGCAGCAGCATCTGCGCCCAGTCCTGCGCCTCGGTGCCGCCGGCGCCGGCCTGGATGTCGAGGAAGGCATTGTGGGAATCCATTTCGCCGCGAAACATGCGCTTGAACTCGAGCCGTCGCACGCCCTGCTCGATCTGGCCGCGCTCGCGCTCCAGGTCACTGGCTGCGCCCTCATCGTTGTCGGCCGCGGCCAGATCCAGCAGTTCGAGTGCATTGCGCGCGCCGGTGGTGGCGCGATCAAGCTCCTCGATTTCGGTGCTTAGGCGCGCGCGCTCGCGGCCCAGCTCCTGGGCGCGTTCGGGGTTCGCCCACACAGCCGGTTCTTCCAGTTCCAGCCGTACTTCCTCGAGGCGCTCGCGCTTGGCGTCGTAATCAAAGAAACCCCCTCAAGGAGACGGCGCGCTCCTCGAGATCTTGCAGTGAACGACGCAGTTGCGAAACTTCCATGGTCTGACCTTTTTTTGAGGCGCGCATGGTATCACGGCAGGGAGCCTGCCCTTAAAGGTTGCGGCATGGAGCCCGTTGCGGGCATTCTTGGCGGATATAACACCGGGGGAGCGCATGAACGCAAAGACCAGTCTGGCGGCAAACTCACTTGGACTCGGCGAGTCGGTGATCATGGGCATAGCCGGCACCGCGCCGGCATTCAGTGCTGCCGCGACCACCGCCACCCTGATTGCCGCCGTGGGCATCCTCGCTCCGGCCAGCCTGTTCTATTGCGGCCTCATCATGTTTGGCGTAACGCTGGCGTACAAGCAGCTCAACCGGGTCGATCCCAACGCCGGTGCTTCCTACGCCTGGGTCGAGAAGGCCTTTGGCCCGGTGCTCGGATTTCTCGCCGGCTGGTCGTTGCTGGTCGCTACGGCCCTGTTCATGGTGGGCGGCACCATACCCGCGGCGACGGCATCACTGGCACTCATCGCCCCGCGACTGGCGGCCGACCCGGTCAGTGTCGCGCTCATGGCCGCCGCCTGGCTGCTGGTGGTGAGCGCCGTGGTGGTCAAAGGCATCAAGCCGGCGAGCTATATGCAGGTGGTGCTGACCGGCCTCGAGGTGATCATCCTGGTGGTGGTGATCGTCGCAGCGCTGGTGAAATCCGCCGGCCATCCGGCTCACACTTTCTCCCTCAGCTGGTTTTCGCCCGGCGCGTTTACCCCGCAGCTGTTCGCGGCCGGCGCACTCACGGCCGTGTTCTTCTTCTGGGGCTGGGATGTCACGGTCAACCTCAACGAAGAAACCAAGGACGCCGGGCAGACCCCGGGCCACGGAGCGGTACTGGCGATGATTGCCGTGCTGCTGCTGTTTGTCGGCTTCGCGGCCGCCGTGCTGCTGGTGCTGAGCGACGCCGAGATCGCGCGGGCCGGCACCAATGTCGTGCTCGCACTTGCGGACAAGCTGTTTCCCAGGCCGTGGGGCTACATGGCCGTGGTCGCGGTGCTGCTCAGCACTGTCGGCACGCTGGAGACTTCCTTTCTGCAGTTCACGCGTACGATGTACGCCAAGGGTCGGGGCGGCGCACTGCATCCGCGCTACGCACGATTGCATTCCACCTGGCAGACGCCCTGGGTCGCCAGCGCCGTACTCACCGGATTCGGCCTGATTCTGCTGCTGCTGTCGTCGTTTCTGCCGACCGTCAATCAGATGATGCGTGACGCGGTCAATGCCATTGGCTTCCAGGCGGCCTTCTACTACGGGCTGGCGAGCTTCGCCTGCGCATGGAATACCCGACGCGCGTCGCTCACCAGCGTGACGACGATGATCACGCTGGTGCTGTGGCCGGTGGCGAGCGCACTGTTCCTGGGCTTCGTGGCGATCTACAGCATCCCGACCTTTGATCGGGTTACCAACATCATTGGCATCGGCGGCATTGTGGTGGGCCTGATACCGCTGTTTCTCAATCGCTGGCGCGTGACACGAGTGGCGGGGCGCGCATGAACACCGCAGCCCGGACCGTAGCCACGAGCGCCGCGGCGGTGGCGGCCATACTTGGCACTGCGTTCTTTCCGGCCAGCCGGGCCGCCAGTCCGGGGCCCAGTCAGGGCGTGTCGGTGGTGCCCATCGTAGCGCCACGCGATCAGGCGTTCCCGGGACTCATTGACCTGGCGGTTGACGCTGCTGATGTCGAACGCCGCATCGTTCATGTCAGCGAGCACATCACCGGCATGGAGCGCAATGCCACGCTGTTGTTCCCGAAGTGGCTGCCTGGCAATCACTCGAGCACCGGGCCGATCGGGCGACTTACCGGGCTCAGGATCAGCGCCGGCGGCGCGCCGGTTGCCTGGACGCGCGACGCCGTCGATGTCTACGCATTTCACCTGCAGCTGCCGGCCGCAGCCAGCGCGATCGATGTGGCATTCGACTATCTCTCAGCAGCCAACCCCGGGATAGATTCTCTTGAGATCAGCACCGATCTGCTGGTGCTCAACTGGAACGCGCTGCTGCTGTACCCGGCGGGCTACTATGCCCGGCAGATTCCAGTGGCCGTAAGCCTGCGCATACCGAACGGCTGGCAGCTGGGCACGGCGCTCGAGACGGTTGCCAGCAGGGACAGCGGCACGACATTCAGGCCGACCTCGGTGGAAACGCTGATCGACAGCCCGGTATATGCCGGTCGTTACGCCAGGCGCATTGATCTTGATCCGGGCGGCGTGGCGCCGGTCACCATGAATGTGTTTGCGGACCGGCCCGAGCAGCTAGGTGCCAGCGCTGAGCAGCTGGCGGCGTATCGTGCCCTGGTGCAACAGGCCTATCGCCTGTATGGCTCGCGCCATTTCGCCCATTACGATTTCCTGTATGCCCTGAGCGATCAGCTCGGGGGCAAGGGCCTGGAGCACCACCAGTCGAGCGAGAACACCGTGAATCCCACGGCATTTACCGACTGGAACCACGCGGCCTACGATCGTGACCTGCTGGCGCACGAGTTTACGCATTCCTGGAACGGCAAATTCCGGCGACCCGCCGATCTGTGGACACCCAATTACAACGTGCCGATGCAGGACAGCCTGCTGTGGGTTTACGAAGGGCAAACCGAATACTGGGGCTATGTACTGGCGGCGCGCGCCGGGCTCTGGTCACAACAGCAGACACTCGACCAGCTGGCGCTGCTGGCTGCCTATTACCAGCTGCAGCCCGGCCGACAGTGGCGCTCGCTACAGGACACTACCAATGATCCGATCATCAACCATCATGGCCAGGTCTCCTGGGAAAGCTGGAGCCGATACAAGGACTACTACGACGAAGGCCTGTTGATCTGGCTGGACGTCGATACGCTGATTCGCGAGCGTTCCGGCGGCAAGCGCTCGCTGGACGATTTTGCACGCGCGTTCTTCAGCGTCAACGATGGCAGCATGACGGTGCTGACCTACACCTTTGCCGATCTGGTCCAGGCGCTGGGCAGCGTGGAACCGTACAACTGGGCTGAGTTCCTGCGCCAGCGCCTCGACGGCGTGAATCGGGCAGCACCGCTGGATGGCCTGCTGCGTGGTGGCTACCGACTGGTCTACACCGATACGCCCAGCGATTTTCAGAAGGATGCCGACGCTCTGCACAAGCAGGCCAGTTTCATCCACTCCATTGGCGCCATTGTCAGCGACACGGACGGCACCGTTGCCGAGGTCGTCTGGAACAGACCCGCGTTCCAGGCCGGCCTCAGGGCAGGCACGCAGATCCTGGCGGTCAATGGCATCGCCTACGAGGCGGGGGTACTCAGCGACGCGATTCGCGCTGCGCAGGCGAATCACGCGGCCATACAGCTCATACTCAAAGCCGGCAGCCGTTTTCGCGTGGCGCAACTCGAGTATTACGATGGCTTGCGCTATCCGCATCTGGAGCGCGGCAACGCCGCTGCGGCGAGTCTCGATGACATCCTGACCGCGCGCCAGCCATAACCGGGTTGCGGAGCCTCAGGGCGCCAGCACGTGCTCCACCACCAGCTGCAACCTGCGCTCACCGCGATAGTCATTGGTGCCTAGACGATAAACCAGCCGGCGCTGGCCCGCCGGCAGGGGTGAGGGTTGCAGCGGATCGATGCTGTTGAAGGCGATGGCCTCGAAGCCACCACGCCCCTCCTCCGCCATGACCTGAAATTTCAGATGCCGCTCGCCCACCACGCGCGCGCCGCGCAGTTCAAACAGACCGTCGAACTGAGGCTCGGGAAATCCGGCACCCCAGGGGCCAGCGCCGCGCAGCGTCTCGGCCAGCGGCAACGCAATCTGATCCCACGCCAGCTCACCATCCGTTTCAATGCCATCGCCGCCCACGATCCCGGCCATGACGCGCGTCACTTCACTGTCAAAGGCATGCGCGAAGCGATCCAGATTTTCCAGCGGCAGGCTCAAACCCGCGGCCATGGCGTGGCCACCAAATTTCTCCAGTAGTTGCGGCTCACGCGCCGCAATGGCCTCCAGCACGTCGCGCACGTGCACGCCAGGCACCGAGCGCGCCGATCCGCGCAGGGTGCGTGCGTCGGCCTGCGCGAAGGCGATTACCGGGCGGCGCAGCCGCTCCTTGACGCGACCGGCGACCAGCCCCACCACGCCCTGGTGCCAGGAGGCGTCGTACAGGCACACGCCCGCGCGCTGCGTGGTGCTGCGCGGATCGCCGAGCGAGCGGACGGCGGCGAGTGCCTGCACCTGCATCCCGGCTTCGATTTCGCGCCGCTGTGCGTTGAGTACATCGAGCTCCTGCGCCAGCACCTGGGCCCTGCCGGCATCGTCCTCCAGCAGGCAGCGAATGCCAATCGACATGTCAGTGAGCCGACCGGCCGCGTTCAGGCGCGGCGCAACGGCGAAACCAAGGTCTGATGCGGTCAGCTCCGCCTGGGCGCGACGCGCCACCGACAGGATCGCGCTGATGCCTGGGACACAACGGCCGGCGCGAATGCGTGCCAGTCCCTGCGACACCAGCACGCGATTGTTGCCATCGAGCGCCACCACATCAGCCACCGTGCCCAGCGCCACGAGATCGAGCAGGCTGGCAACCGGCATGGCAGCGCCAGGCAGCTCCTGCTGCGATTCCAGCAAGCGACGCAGCGCGGCACATACATAGAACGCCACGCCCACGCCCGCCAGCGCCCGGCTGACAAAGCTGCTGCCGGGAAGATTGGGATTGACGATCACATTGGCAGCGGGCAACTTGGGTCCGGCCAGGTGATGATCAGTAATCAGGACGTCGATGCCGCGGGCGCGCGCCGCAGCGACCCCGGCGTTGCTCGAGATACCGTTGTCGACCGTGACAATCAGTGACGGCGCACGCTCCGCCGCCACGGCGACAATCTCCGGCGTGAGTCCATAGCCATATTCAAAACGATTGGGCACCAGGAAGTCGACGGCGGCAAAACCCCAGGAGCGCAACGCCCGCACCATGAGCGCCGTGCTGGTAGCGCCGTCGGCGTCAAAATCGCCGATGATCAGCACGCGCGCCGCGCGATGCTGCCGCAACAGCTGCGCCGCCGCCTCGCTGCCCGCCAGCGTGCTCACTGGCGCCAGCCGCTCGAGACCGAGCAACAGGTCGTTGGCGTCGCGTATGCCGCGTGCGGCATAAACCCGTTGCAGCACCGGGTGCAGCGCGCTGCCCAGTTCGGGTGCCCTGGCGGGCAGCGTGCGACGGCATATTTTCAGCGACGCATGCATGCTTTCAGAATGACTGGCGTGCGCCGCGATCGCAGCGACGGTCGGTGGCCAGCAGTACATTCGGCTCGATGTCCGCAAGCCCGGCAAGTTCGGCGTAGAGCGGCGCAAAATCGGTATCCAGCGTCTGTCGCAACAGCTCGTCGAAACTGTCGATCACAAAGTAATTCTTCTGGAAGGAGTCAATCTTGTAGCGCGTGCGTAGCACCCGGCGCAGGTCGAATCGCAGGCGCAATGGCGTGGGATCATCGAGCGCGTACAGCGTCTCGCCATGCGAGGAGACGATGCCGGCGCCATATATCTTCAGATCATCGCCAGCGCGTATCAGTCCAAACTCGACCGTGTACCAGTACAGGCGTGCCAGTTTGTGGATCGCCTGAAATTCAAGCGCCCGCAAGCCCCCCTGCCCGTAGGCCTGCATATAGTCAGCAAACACCGGATGCGCCAACAGTGGCACATGACCGAACACATCGTGAAAAATGTCGGGCTCCTGCAGGTAATCCAGCTGCGCCGGGGTGCGAATGAAGCGCCCGGCGACAAAGCGCCGCTGCGACAGATGTTCGAAAAACACCGCGTCGGGCACCAGGCCCGGTACGGTAACCACTGACCAGCCCGTGGCCCGGTGCAGGCGGGCCGACAGGTCGTCAAAATCGGGTATGCCCGCCCGGCCCATGCCGAGCAGCTCCAGCCCCTCGAGAAATACCGGCGCCACGCGTCCTGGCAGTTGTGCCACCTGGCGCTGATAAAGCCGATCCCACATCGCATGCTGGTCTGGTGTGTACTCGGCCCAGCGTTGCGGAATGGTCCAGTCTGCGGCAGCGCCCGCAGGGGGCGAAGGCTGCGCCTCGCTACTGTTCATGTTCATTCTCTCTGGCGCTCTCGCGTACAGGTCTGTTCACCCGTGCACTAACGTGCTCTTTGTACCTGTCTACAGACCGGCGTTGATCATACTCTCGATATCCGGCCTAACGCCTGATGGACTCCATCATGGTCCGGCGCAGAATGGCATTGATGCGCGACTGGTATCCCTTCCCCTGCGCGCGCAACCAGGCCAGCACGTCCGCGTCAATGCGCACCGTAGTGGAGGTCTTGATGGGACGGTAAAACTTACCACGCTCGGCCACCTTCCAGAACGCTTCGGTCAGCGGGGGAATATCGCTGTAGTTGATGGCCCCTTCCACCCGATTCTTCAGCGCGGCCAGCTCCGCCTTCTGCGCCCGTGTCAAAGGCGGAGAGTTGGCCAGTGTGCTCTTGCGCTTAACGACTTTTCTGCTCATAACGAAACCTCTCCTTCCGATCAGTCGCTCGGGCTGAAATGATGCGAATGACTTCGACGGCCACTCCACCCGTCTTGTCGGGCTCTTCCCGGACGGTGTGGGCAACCAACAGCAGCACATGGCCTTCCACAAGACTCAGCGTTTGCCAGCGATGCTCGCCGCCTTCCATGCCGAGCTGTTGCGTTAGCGCCAGTGGGTCGGCAAATACGCGCATCGCAATTTCAAAGCTGACTCCATGCTTTCGTCGGTTGGCGGCTGCCTTGTCCGGATCCCACTCGAACCGAGTTAGCATGCAGTAATGTTACTACAATATCGTATGTACTTCAACAGAGCTGAGATCACCATCCGGCGTGCGCGGGCCATAGACAAAGCCGGGCCGCGCTGCCATGTTGCTCAAAGCCGCTGCCCTGAGCGATCGCGTCCCGACACTTTCATGATCCTGTCCCATTTTCAACTGACTCAGAGAGCAGGCTCTCCCACCAGGGACGGGGTCGGGCCAGCGTCGTCCATATGCGCCAACCTGGCCGGCGCAGTGTCACAGCTCGCTCGCCCACCAGCAAAGTAAGGCTGTCGGCGGCACCGCGGTAGAGCTGCCGCACGAGCGGCACGATGATATCGCGCTCGAGGCTTAGCAAAAGCGCGTCATCGGGCGTGGCACCGAGCGCGCAATGCACCAGTGCGTCGCCCCTGATGCCAGGGCTGTCGGGCGGCCA
The DNA here is from genome assembly GCA_963823235.1 of uncultured Gammaproteobacteria bacterium. GTDB lineage: Bacteria > Pseudomonadota > Gammaproteobacteria > Steroidobacterales > Steroidobacteraceae > FEN-1191. The sequence continues at coordinate 118,630 of CAWGKS010000012.1, forward strand.
GGATCGTGGCAGAGCCCGGCTGGTAGTACCTGCCATGCAGCATAGGCCTTCCAGAAAGAGGTCGGGGCCGTAGACCTGCACGGTGGATCCGGTCGCGCCAGGTAAAGCAGGCGTTACCCCCGCCGGCATGCGCGCTGTGGCTGGCGCGCCGGGCGTACCCCCACCCCAGAGCCAAAAGCCGCTGATCGTCAACAGTCCGCGTGCGCTGCGCACACGATTGAACGGGTGCTCATGCAGCCACATTTCCAGCTCCGAAGCCAGGCGCCGCAAGTCGGCGGCATCAGCGCCGACGATCATGCCCTGAGCGGGGTCAGCGCCCAGCCAGCGACCAGGATCAAAGCTGCGCGCGCGCAGTTCCTTGTCGCTGGCCATCAGCATATCGCGGCGACCAGTGGCGTGCAGGGACCAGCCCGAGCCGTGGAATACCCTGGCGAAATCCGCGGCCAGGATCTGCTGTTCGCCAGCGTCCAGACTCAACAGCCCGGCCGGATGCACTCGCAGCGTGTCGATGCCCGCGACCAGGTGCACGGGCGTAGCGAGCCAGGGCTGGCCCGTAACGGCTGACGTCGCCGCACCGGCTGCAACCGTCGCCCAGGGCAGCGCGGCGTAGCGTCCCTCAAAGAACTCATCCAGCACCCACTGCTGCCAACCCGCAGCGAGACGCGTCGTGCGTCCCCGCGCCAGCCACTGCTCGAGGCCTGGCAGCCGTGGCAGGTTCAGCGCACTTTGACGCGCGGGGTACAGATCGCTGATGACGAGGACGAGGCGTGACACAGTGGTATCGTACTCAAGGAATGAGACTGGTACTCGACACAGATCCGGAGATTCTCACGGTTCGGCGCTATGCGCCGGGCGAGATCGAGATTGCCGGTCAGCTGCTGCGCAGCCCCTGCATCGTGAGCGCCCAGCGCCTGATCGCCGACTGGCAGGCGAGCGCTGTCAGCGCGCTCGACCTGGGCACGATGGAGCCGCTGCTCGCGCTGCAGCCCAGGATAGTACTGCTGGGGAGCGACGCGCCTGAGGCGCGAGTGACCAGCGATCTGCGCCGAACGCTGGAGGGGCGCGGCATTGCTCTCGAAGTGATGAATCTCGGCGCGGCCTGTCGCACCTATAACGTGCTGGCGCAGGAACTGCGCGCGGTGGTGGCCGGATTATTTCCCTGCAGCGCCTGAGGCTGGCGGTGCGCCGCAAGGCGCACCGGAAGAAGACACAGGGAGGAAAAGATTGCTCAACCAACCAACTATCCAAAGCTGACAGAATCGGATAATTGTCACTGACTTGTTTTTGTTTTTGAACTGTTTTTGTTTTTGTAGAACTCTAAAAGCCCTTCCCCTGATTCCCTGTGTCCTCATCCCGTGCGCCTTGCATTCAGGCTGAGGCTGTCGTGATTGGCCGACAGGCAGGTGGATACTAGCCGCGGGGCTCGGGCATTGACAAGTGCCGAGATTTTACTTTAGTTTTATTAATGAGTTACAGTGCTTTTATCATTTTATTTCTAATAGCCTAACCCACACCACCGACCAGGGGAACGAATGAGACCGGGCCCAATACCCGCCTTTCAAAACCCTGCTCCCGACGCACGATACTCAACAGCTGCTGCTGGCCCTCGGTGCCGGCGGGCACGATCAACCGGCCATTCATTTCCAGCTGCGCGAGCAGTTCATCGGGCACCGTCAGCGGCGCCGCGGCAACGATGATGCCGTCAAAAGGCGCCTGGCTCTTCCAGCCTTCGGAACCATCGCCCACCTTGAAGCGCACATTGCTGACGCCCAGCTCCTTGAGCCGTGCACGCGCGCGTTCCTGCAGGCCACCGATGCGTTCGATGGAATAAATACGCGCGACCAGCGGCGCCAGCACCGCGGTCTGATAACCGCAGCCGGTGCCGACCTCCAGCACCTTCTGCAGTGGCGGCCCCTCGAGCAAAGCTTCGGTCATGCGCGCCACGATGTAGGGCTGGGAAATGGTCTGGCCAAAACCAATGGGCAGCGCCGTGTCTTCGTAGGCGCGACTGGCGAGCGCTTCGTCCACGAAGATGTGTCGCGGGAGATTGCGGATGCGATCGAGCACCGTCAGGTTGGTGATGCCCTGATCGCGCAGCCGCTGCACCAGCCGGTCACGCGTGCGCGCCGAAGTCATGCCGATGCCGGCAAAGCGTGGATCGGTCATGGCAAGGCGTCCAGCCACTGGCTGAGCGCGGGCAGTGTGGCATGGCGCGTCAGATCGATCGACAGCGGCGTCACCGACGCCCAGCCATTGGCCACCGCGTGAAAATCAGTGCCCTCCCCGGCATCATCGCCCGCGCCTACCGGGCCAATCCAGTACACCGTACTGCCCTTTGGATCGCGCGCCGGCAAGGCGCGCCCGGAGCGATGGCGCGAACCCAGACGCGTGCTGCGGACGCCCCGGAGTTCAGCCAGGGGCACATCCGGGATGTTGATACTGAGGATCAGGCGCGGATCGAGCGGCTGGGTGAGCAGTCCGGCGACCACGCGGCGTGCCACGACCGCGGCCGTGTCGAAGTGGCGCGCCCCGTCGGGCCGCGTACACAGCGAGAGCGCCACGGCCGGCAAACCGAGAAAACGCCCTTCGATGGCGGCGGCCACGGTACCCGAATAGAGCACATCATCGCCCAGGTTCGGTCCGTCATTGATACCGCTCACGACCATGTCAAACTCGAAATCGAACAGTCCGGAGACCGCCAGGTGCACGCAGTCGGTGGGCGTGCCGGCGACAAAATGAACCCCAGGCTCCACCTGGGTGACCCGCAGCGGTACATCGAGCGTCAGCGAATTGCTGGCCCCGCTGCGGTTGCGATCGGGTGCGACCACGGTAACCACTCCAAGATCGTGCAGCGCGGTCCGCAGGCAGGCGATACCCTCGGCGCGATAACCATCATCGTTACTGACCAGAATCTGCATCACGCCAATATACTTGAATGACCAGACCCGGAGTGGCGCGTGTCGAAGCACAAGGAAGAAGAAGACGAGCTGTTCCGGCAGGCCATGCAGGGCGTGCGCCCGTTGGCCACGCCGGAACGCGTTACACCAGCGCGGCGGCGCGTGGTGGCGCGGGCGCGTTTCACACGTGCCGAGCGCGCGGCGGTGCTTGCGGAAAGCCTGCTGCCGCCCGATGCCGGGCTGGATATTCAGCCTGGCGACACGCTGCAGTTCCGGCGGCCCGGGGTGCCCGAGACCGTGCTGCGCCGGCTGCGCCGTGGTGCCATTCGCGTCGAGGCGGAGATTGACCTGCATGGCCTGACCCTGGAACAGGGCCGGGCCCAGCTGCGCGAATTCTTGGGCGCCGCCATTACTGCTCAACGCCGGTGCCTGCGAATCGTGCACGGCAAGGGCCTGCGCTCAGGGCAGCGCGGACCGGTGCTGAAGCACGCCGTCGACGGCATGTTGCGCCGTAGCGGTGCGGTCCTGGCCTTCAGCTCTGCGGGCGTACGTGACGGCGGCAGTGGCGCCACGCTGGTGTTGCTCAAGATTCAGGCTTGAGCCGCAGTGCGCGTCTCACGGCTGAGCAGCACGGTCGCCATCGCCATCAAACCCTCGTTGCGACCCAGGAAGCCGAGGTGCTCGGTGGTCGTCGCCTTGATATTGACGGCCTGCTCGGTCACACCGAGCATCTCCGCCACGGCATGACGGATGGCATCGCGCCACGGCGCCAGCCGCGGTTGCTGTGCCAGCAGCGTCAGGTCGGCATTGATCACCCGGTACGAGCGGCGTTCGAGCATGGCGAGCGCGGCGCTCACGAAGCGCCGGCTGTCCGCGCCGCGCCATTGCGGGTCGCTGTCGGGAAAATGCTCACCCAGGTCACCGAGGCCTGCTGCACCCAGCAGCGCATCGACGAGCGCATGCAGCAACACATCACCGTCGGAATGGGCGACGATGCCGCGACTGTGCGGGATGCGCACGCCACCCAGCACCAGGCAGTCGCCCGGACCGAAGGCATGCACGTCGATGCCAGTACCCACGCGTATCTCGGTGCTCACGCTTGCTCCTTTGCGGCCAGCGGCTCACGTGCCGCCAGCAGTGCCGCAGCGATCAGCAGATCTTCAGCCGTCGTAATCTTGGGGTTGCTGAACCTGGCCGGCACCAGCAGCGGCTGCTCGCCCTGCCATTCGAACGCCTGCGCCTCGTCGCTGGGCGCACGGCCTGAATCGATGGCACTGCGCAGCGCCGCACACAGCGGCGCGTAGCGAAACATCTGCGGCGTCAGCGCCCGCCACAGCACCTCGCGATCGATGGTGCGCTCGCACTGCGGTTCCGGCGCGCCCACGCCCGCCTGCTTGATGGTGTCGTCGACGCGCGCGGCCAGCAGCGCACCGACCGGATGCCGCTGGCCCACCGCCAGCAGCTGATCGAGATCGCTGCGGCGCAGACACGGCCGGGCCGCGTCATGCACCAATACCCAGTCGTCGGCCTGGGCCTGCGGCGCCAGCGCTTCCAGGCCCCGCAGCACGGAATCGCAGCGCCGTGCGCCGCCGGCCACGCGTAGCAGGCGCCTGCCGGTGGGAACTTTATCCTCCAGCTCGTCGAGATTTTCCGCCGCCAGCGCCACCGCGCCACCGATACAGCGCTCGTCAGCCAGGAAGGTCTGCAGTGACCGGGCGAGCACGCTGCGGCCGGCCAGCAGCGCATATTGCTTGCGCAGCGCGCCGCCGAAGCGCTGGCTGGTTCCCGCCGCCGGCATCACCAACCAGTAGCGCATGGAAAGCTTCAGCGCGCAGCCGTGTGCGCCAGCGGCTGTGCCGCCGCAGCCGGTACAGCCTGGGCGGGCGGCGATGCCAGACCCTGGGCTTCCGCCGGCACGACCTGAAAGAAAGTTTCATTGCTGGCGATCATGCCCAGATCGGTGCGCGCCCGCTCTTCGAGCGCGACGAAACCCTGCTTGAGATCGCGCACTTCGGCGCTCAGCTGCAGATTGCGTTCGGAGAGGCGCACGTTGTCCACCTGCTGGCTGATCACCGCTGAGCGCAGCCGCAGTACTTCACGGACTCCGTCGTTGGACATCCACAGGCGATACTGCAGCAGCAGCAATACGGCGCCGAGTACGGTGGCAAACCACTTCATGGGCGCAGCCTAGCAGATCAACGACTGGCAGATCAAAGCTTGCTCGGAAACGCGTTACGCCCCGCGTAACGCGCTTTAGCGCCGAGCTGTTCTTCGATGCGCAGCAGCTGGTTGTACTTGGCGACGCGATCCGAGCGCGACATCGAGCCGGTCTTGATCTGCGTGGCCGCCGTCGCCACGGCCAGATCGGCAATCGTGGTGTCCTCGGTTTCACCCGAGCGATGCGACACCACCGAGGCGTAGTGCGCCTGGTCGGCCATGTCGATGGCAGCCAGCGTCTCGCTGAGGGTACCGATCTGATTGGGCTTGATCAGAATCGCATTGGCGATGCCACGTGCGATGCCTTCCGCCAGGATCCTGGTGTTGGTGACAAACAGATCATCGCCCACCAGCTGCAGCTTGCGGCCCAGCTCAGCGGTCAGATGCGACCAACCGGCCCAGTCGGCTTCACCCATGCCATCCTCGATGGTGATGATCGGGTAGCGCGCCGCGAGATCGGCCAGGTAGCGGGTGAATTCCGCAGAGGAAAAATTCCTGTGTTCGGCGGCAAACTCATACTTGCCGTCGTGAAAGAATTCGGTGCTGGCAACATCCAGGCCGAGGCAGACATCGCGCCCGGGCTTGTACCCGGCCTGTTCGATCGCCTGCAGGATGGTCTGCAGGGCCGCTTCATTGGAAGGCAGGTCGGGCGCAAAGCCGCCTTCATCGCCGACCGCCGTGCTCATGCCGGCCTCATTCAGGATCTTCTTCAGGGTATGAAAGATCTCGGCGCCGTAGCGCAGCGCTTCGCGAAAACTGGGTGCGCCCACCGGCAGGATCATGAACTCCTGAATATCCAGGCTGTTGTTGGCATGCGCGCCACCGTTGATGATGTTCATCATCGGCACCGGCAACACCGGCGCACGCTGGCCACCCAGGTAGCGATACAGGGGCACTCCGGCGTCGAGCGCGGCGGCGTGCGCATTGGCGAGCGATACCGCCAGCAGGGCGTTGGCGCCCAGGCGGCTCTTGCTCTCGGTGCCATCGAGCTCAATCATGCGGGCATCGAGGCCGGCCTGATCGTCGGCATCGCGACCCAGCAGTGCCGCGCGCAGTTCCGTGTTGAGGTTGGCGACCGCCTTGAGTACGCCCTTGCCGCCATAGCGCTTCGGGTCGCCATCGCGCAGCTCGATGGCCTCGCGCGAACCGGTGGAGGCGCCCGAGGGCACGGCGGCGCGACCGCGCGCTCCGCTGGCCAGTGTCACTTCGGCTTCAACCGTGGGATTGCCGCGTGAATCGATGATTTCACGTCCATGGATATCGGCAATACGGCTCATAGGCTGCTTTCCTCAAAGGGACGTGACTTGGCGACCTGATCGAGTTCCTTGAGCGTGGCGAGCAGGCTTGCCATGCGCGCCAGGGGCCAGGCGTTGGGACCATCAGAGAGCGCAGTTTCGGGTCGCGGATGCGTTTCCATGAACAGGCCCGCCACGCCGGCAGCGACCGCGGCACGCGCCAGCACCGGGATGAATTCACGCTGGCCGCCCGAGACGCCGGCGCCGGCGCCGGGCAACTGCACCGAATGGGTGGCATCGAATATCACCGGACAGCCAGTGGCGCGCATGATGGCGAGTGAGCGCATATCGGTAATCAGATTGTTATAGCCAAAGCTGAAACCGCGCTCGCACACCATGATCGATTGATTGCCGCCCGAGCGTGCCTTGTCGACCACCTGCTGCATTTCCCACGGCGAGAGAAACTGGCCCTTCTTGATATTGACCGGCTTGCCGGCGCCACAGACGCGCACGATAAAGTTGGTCTGCCGACACAGGAATGCCGGTGTCTGCAGCACGTCGACCACGCTGGCCACCTCGTCGATGGGCGTGTCTTCGTGCACATCGGTAAGCACCGGCACCTTGAATTGCCGGCGCACGTCGGCGAGTATCTTCAGGCCGGCTTCGAGTCCTGGTCCGCGAAAGCTCCTGGCGGAGGAACGATTCGCCTTGTCGAACGATGCCTTGAAGACGTAAGGGATGCCAAGGCGCGTGGTCAGTTCACACATCTGCCCGGCCACCTCGTTCACCAGCGCCGCCGATTCGATGACGCAGGGGCCGGCAATCAGCAACAGCGGAGCATCGAGGCCGACTTCGAAGTCTGCCAGCCTCATGCGCTCGCCGCGGCGGGCAACTGGGCGGCACGGCAGGCGCGTGCGGCACGCACGAAACCCGTGAACAGCGGATGGCCATCGCGTGGCGTCGAGGTGAATTCCGGGTGAAACTGCGTCGCCAGGAACCACGGATGCGTGGGCAGCTCGATGATCTCGACCAGCTGGTCGGGTGACATGCCGGAAAATGCCATCCCGGCACGCCTGAAATGATCCATATAGGTGTTGTTGAACTCGAAGCGATGGCGGTGGCGTTCGTGTATCAGATCACTGCCATAGAGTTCATGCGCCAGAGTGCCGGTGTTCAGGCGCACTTCCTGCGCGCCCAGGCGCATGGTTCCGCCCAGCGCCGCCGCCTCGTCGCGCTGCTGCACACCGCGCGCCTGATCCTGCCACTCGGTGATCAGGGCGATCACCGGATGAGTGCTGGCGCGGTTGAATTCGGTGCTGTGCGCATCTTCCAGCCCGAGCACATGGCGGGCATATTCAATGATCGCCAGCTGCATGCCCAGGCAGATCCCCAGGTATGGAATGCGCTGCTCACGGGCGTAGCGCACCGCCTGTATCTTGCCCTCAATGCCGCGCTCACCAAACCCGCCGGGCACCAGGATGGCATCCATGCCCGCGAGCGCGCCGACGCCGTCGCGCTCGATATCGGTCGATTCAATGTAATGCACGCGCACCCGGGTGCGGGTCTTGAGCCCGGCGTGCATCAGCGCTTCGTTCAGCGAGATGTAGGAATCGCGAATCTGCACATATTTGCCGACCATGGCGATGTCCACCTGGCCGTCGGTATTGTTGCGCGCGCCGACCACCTGGCGCCATTCAGCCAGATTTGCGGCCGGGGCTTCAATACGCAGCTTGTCGAGGACGATGTCATCGAGCGCCTGCTCGTGCAGCAGCAGTGGAATCCTGTAGATATCGTCGGCATCGACGGCCGAGATGACCGCGCGCTCTTCCACGTTGGTGAACAGCGCAATCTTGCGACGCTGCTCCTCCGGCAGGGCGGCGTGTGCGCGGCACAGCAGCACATCGGGCTGAATGCCGATGGAGCGCAGTTCCTTGACTGAATGCTGCGTGGGCTTGGTCTTGATCTCGCCCGACCCGCCCACCACCGGCACCAGGGTCAGGTGGATGTAGGCGACATGGTTGCGGCCCAGCTCGACGCCCAGCTGACGTATCGCCTCGAGAAACGGCAGCGATTCGATGTCACCGACCGTGCCGCCAATCTCCACCATGCACACGTCGGCGTCGCCGGCGCCCATGCGAATGCTGCGCTTGATCTCATCGGTGATGTGCGGAATCACCTGCACCGTCGCCCCCAGATAGTCGCCGCGTCGCTCCTTGGCGATCACACGCTCGTAGATGCGGCCGGTGGTGAAATTGCTGTGCCGCCCGGTCACGGTGCGCACGAAGCGCTCGTAGTGACCCAGATCCAGATCGGTTTCGGTGCCATCGGCCGTAACGAAGACTTCGCCATGCTGAAACGGGCTCATGGTGCCCGGATCGACGTTGATATAGGGGTCAAGCTTGACCATGGATATCTTGAGGCCACGCGCCTCGAGTATCGCGCCCAGCGAGGCCGCGGCAATGCCCTTCCCCAACGAGGAAACCACGCCGCCGGTGACGAATACGAATCGGGTCATTGGGGGATCCGCCGTTTGCTGCTGTCAGCGGCCCCAAAATGGAACCGGGTACTGACGACGGGCGAACAGACTAGCAAATTGACGCCGCCTGCTCAAATCGGCCGTGATCCGGTCAAATCGGTGCTCACCCGGGCGGCGGTTGCCAGATCAGCCGACCCCGGAGCGCACCGCCCTGCAGCGCGGGCTCACTCCACCAGTCGGCGACCGCGACCAGGCGCTCGCCGACGTACAGCAGGGGCACGGTGGAGCGCAGCCAGGGCGGCAGATGGCGTTCCTGCAGCAGCCGCTTGAGCGTCTGCTGGCCGTGGCGTGCCGCCAGCCGCTCGCCGCCGCGACGAAACCGGATTTCGAATTGCTCTGGCAGCGCGCCCAGGGACAATGGGCCAGCCGCGTCGACACGCAGCTCGAGCTGGCCACCGTCCGGCAACAGCAGTCGCGGCTGCGCGCGCCAGTCCCAAAGCCTGGGTCCGCTGGCGGCGGCGCCCGGTGATGCCATCGACCCTTGGTTCGCGCCTGCTGCCGTAGCTGCTGCGTACAGCCGGTCACCATGCCGCCGGACCACAGCGCCCGGCCACGCCACCTGCGGCAGGGAATCGTGGCGGGCACGCAGCATGGGGCCGGCAATTTCCTGGAGTCGGCGCTGGTCGGGCAGCGGCAAGGCACGCAATGCCAGCCAGCGGCGCAACGCATTGTGACAGGCGGCGGGCGTCAGTCGCCGCAGCACCGCGACCTGCAATGCGCCACCATCGGCGGCGCTGCTCAATGACTGATCCGCAAGGGTCTCCAGCAGCTGCTGCGCCTCGGCGGCGAGCCCGGCGCTGCGCGCGACGGTCACGGCCGCGGCCGGCCAGCGCGCTTCGAGCAATGGTGCCACCCGGCGCCGCAGATAGTTGCGATCGAAGCGCTCATCCTGGTTGCTCGGATCCTCGTGCCAGGACAACCCACGGCGCCGCAGGTAGGCGTGCAGCGCCGAGCGCCTGACCCCGAGCAGTGGCCGCAGGATGTGGCCAGCGGCTTCCGGCATCGCCGCCAGCCCGGCGACTCCGGCACCGCGCAGCAGCTGCAACAACACGGTCTCGAACTGATCTTCAAGATGCTGGGCCAGCAGCAACCATTCACCGGCGCGCCGCTCACGATGCAGGGCCGCATAACGCACGGTGCGCGCCGCTGCTTCCAGCGATTCACCGCGCGCTGGGCGCACGGGCTCCTGCAGCAGTTCGCAGCGGACCCGCAGCTGGCGCGCACTGCGCAGCGCCGCAGTGGCCATGGCATCGGCACCGGCCTGCAACTGATGATTGATGTGCAGCGCGCGCAGCTCAAAACCATGGCGGGTGCGCAGCGCGGCCAGCCCGGCCAGCAAAGCGGTGGAATCGGCACCGCCTGAATAGGCAACACACAAGCGCGCGCCGCGCAGCCTGCCGATCAGCTGGCGCAGCCTGCCGTATAGCCAGGCGCTGGAAAAGGACGGCGGCCGACCCCCGCCCTGTCGCGCACCGCGCGGCGGCGCGGCGCCACGCTTCACGTCATGCTCTCGGCAAACACTCCGAAGCCTGCCAGGCGGGCGTCACGTTGCGCCAGCAGATCTTCGATGCTGAGGCTTTCGAGCGCCACCAGGTGACGCTGCAGCGCTTCGCCCAGCGCCTTGGCAATGGCCGGTGGATCACGATGGGCACCGCCCAAGGGCTCTTTCAGCACCTCGTCGACCAGGCCCAGATCGCTGAGCCGATCCGCAGTGAGATTGAGGGCCTCGGCAGCCACTTCTTTTTTGTCGGCACTCTTCCAGAGTATCGAGGCACAACCTTCGGGCGAGATCACTGAATAAGTGGAATATTGCAGCATCAGCAGCCGGTCACAGACACCGATTGCCAGTGCGCCGCCCGAGCCGCCCTCGCCGATCACAATGCTGACAATCGGCACGGCCAGAGTCGCCATCTCGAACAGATTGCGCGCGATCGCCTCGCTCTGATTGCGTTCTTCTGAACCCACGCCCGGATACGCCCCGGGCGTGTCGATCATGGTGATGACCGGCAGGCCGAATTTTTCCGCCATGCGCATCAGCCGCAAGGCCTTGCGATACCCCTCGGGCTTGGGCATACCGTAGTTGCGGCGCACGCGCTCCTTGGTATCACGCCCCTTCTGATGGCCGATGATCATGACCGAGCGCCCTTCCAGACGGGCTGGCCCGCCGATTATCGCCAGATCGTCGGCGTACATGCGATCGCCGTGCAGCTCCTGAAAATCGGTGAACAAGGCGGCGATGTAATCGAGCGCATACGGGCGCTGAGGATGCCGCGCCAGCTGGGTAATCTGCCATGGGCTCAGGTTGGCAAAGATCGAGCGCGTCAACTGACGGCTCTTGGCGCGCAGCCGCACCATTTCGGCTTCAATGTTGACCGACTTGTCGGTCGTCAGATGGCTGAGCTCTTCGAGCTTGGCCTCGAGCTCGGCGATGGGCTGTTCGAAATCGAGGAAGCTGACGGCCATGGAATTAGGGCCTCGAGAGTCGCACGGATTGCGTGGCGTGGCGGCGTGTCGTGTCGGGCGTTCCCGGGACCGCCATGAACCCATCCATGGGGGCTTCGGCAAAAACATCCTGTTTTTGACGATCCCGGGAACGCCCGACACGACACACCGCCACGCCACGCCAGCCGTACGGTTCGTGGGCGCGAAGCGCATGGGGCGCTCCGCGTTCGCGATCCGCGTGATTCGTCGGGTACGCAGCAGGGCTGCACCGTTCGTGCGCTGATGGAGGTGCGCACGATCAGGCATCAGCTGGCATTTGGGAGCGCTCTGTCGGGCGATAGGCCCGGCCAGGATCGTGAAAAACAGGATGTTTTTCCCGAAGCCCCCATGGATGGGTTCATGGCGGTCCTGGCCGGGCCTATCGCCCGACAGAGCGCGGCCAAGTACCACCTCTTGCTTCCTGTTCTTACGCATCGCCAGCAAGGGTACGTTCCGTACGCCCTCACCGCAACCCATCGTCATCTCACGCCGATGCGGCCGACGAAGCGCCCCCAGGCGGCCCGTACACCACCCGCACCCGTCCGATGCGCCTCTGCAGCTGCTCAAGCAGCTCAGCCGTGGCATGTACGTTCCATTCCGCACCAAGCGGCAGATCGGTCTGTGCACCGGCCGCAGCGCTCGCATAGCGCACCGTCACGGCGCAATCGCCGCCGCGGGCAGATTTGAGCAGCTCAGCCAGCACGTTGAGCAGGCGGGTGCTGTCGGCGTTGCCAGGCCAATCGAGCAGCAGGCGTCGCGCCAGTCGCTCACGCACGCTATCGAGCGCCTGCACGCTGCGGGCATGGATGCGCCAGGCGTCGCTGAATTCGTCAAAGCGCAGGCTGCCCTCCACCAGGATCAGGGCATCCTTCACCAGCAGGTCGCGGTGCCGTTGCCAGGTCTCCTCGCTCAACGTGACTTCGATACGCCCGCTGCGATCGTCGAGTATCACGTTGACGCGCGTACCGCGACGGCGCAATTCGAGCAGCAGCCCGGCGGCGCTCACGGTGCGGGCTTCGGCCCAGCGCGGGCCCTCGCCGCCCACCGGCCGCGGTTCGGCTGCCAGATCACCGATGCGCGCGCCCACGAGCTGTGGCAGATCGCGCTCCAGGCGCGCGATCGGGTGGCCGGTCAGGAACAGGCCCAGCGTTTCGCGCTCCCCTGCCAGGCGCTGCGCCTCGCTCCATTCGGGCACCACGCCGGCCAGTGGCACCACGGGCGCAGCGGCGTCGGGCGCCAGGCCAAAAAAATCATCCTGGCCGGTGGCGGCGCCGCGCGCCTGCTGTTCGCCGGCCTGCATGGCCACACCCAGGCGCTCCATCAGCAAGGCGCGATTGTCACTGAAGCGATCGCAGGAACCCGAACGTATCAGCGCCTCGAGCACGCGCCGATTCACGCGCGACAGATCAACCCGCTGGCACAGGTCTTCGAGGCCGAGAAACTCACCACGCGCACTGCGCTCCGCCGCCAGGGCCTCAACCGCACTGCGGCCGACGCCTTTTACTGCACCCAGGCCATAGCGTATGGATTTTTCGCCGGCCACTTCAAATGCGTAGCCTGAGGCATTGACGTCGGGCGGCTGCACCTCAAGGCCCATGCTGCGGCAATCATCGATCAGGGTGACCACCTTGTCGGTGTGATCCATGTCGGCCGAGAGCACCGCCGCCATGAACGCGGCCGGATAGTGCGCCTTGAGATAGGCAGTCTGGAACGAGAGCAGGGCGTAGGCAGCCGAATGTGACTTGTTGAAGCCATAGCCCGCAAATTTTTCCATGAGATCGAATATGTATTCGGCGCGCGCCTTGACGACGCCGCGAGCCACCGCACCGTCAATGAAGATGCTGCGTTGCTTGGCCATTTCTTCGGGCTTTTTCTTGCCCATGGCGCGTCGGAGCAGATCGGCGCCGCCGAGCGTGTAGCCAGCCAGCACCTGCGCAATCTGCATCACCTGTTCCTGGTAGAGAATGACGCCGTAGGTGGGCGTCAACACGGTCTTCAGATCAGGATGCAGATAGTCGATTGGCCGGGTGCTGCGATTGTGCTTGCGGGCGATGAAATCATCGACCATCCCCGATTGCAGCGGGCCGGGCCGGAACAGCGCTACCAGGGCGATGATGTCCTCGAAGCAGTCGGGCTGCAGGCGCCGGATCAGATCCTTCATGCCGCGTGATTCGAGCTGGAATACCGCCGTCGTGCCGCAGCTCTTCAGCAGCGCAAAGGTCGCGACATCGTCCATCTTCAGGCGCAACAGATCGAGCGGCGCTTCACCTGCGGCCGCGCGCGTCGCATTGATGCCGCGCAGCGCCCAGTCGAGTATCGTCAGCGTGCGCAGCCCCAGGAAATCGAACTTCACCAGCCCGGCGGCTTCGACATCATCCTTGTCAAACTGCGTGACGACGTTGGCGCCGCCCTGCTCGCAATAGAGCGGTGCAAAGTCCGTGAGCACCGACGGGGCGATCACGACGCCACCGGCGTGCTTGCCGGCATTGCGCGTCAGGCCTTCGAGCGCGCGCGCCATATCGATGAGCGTACGCACTTCGTCATCTTCGCGGTACAGGCGCTTGAGCTCTGGTTCCTTCTCAAGCGCCTTGGCCAGCGTCATCTCCAGCTCAAAGGGAATCAGCTTGGCGATGCGATCGACCATGCCATAGGGATGACCCTGCACGCGGCCGACATCGCGCACCACCGCCTTGGCCGCCATGGTGCCGTAGGTAATGATCTGTGAGACACGCTCGGCGCCATACTTGGCGGCGACATACTCAATGACCCGGTCGCGCCCCGCCATGCAGAAGTCGATGTCGAAGTCGGGCATCGAGACGCGCTCGGGATTCAGGAAGCGCTCGAACAGCAGGTCATAGCGCAACGGATCTATATCCACGATGCCCAGTGCATAGGCCACGAGCGAACCTGCACCTGAACCGCGCCCTGGCCCGACCGGCACGCCGTGGTGGCGCGCCCAGTCGATGAAATCGGCGACGATCAGGAAGTAACTGGCAAAGCCCATCGGGCAGATCACGGCCAGTTCAGCATCCAGGCGCTGCCGATAGACAGCCTCGTCGAGCGGCACTGCCCCGGCGGCCAGCTTGGCCGTCAGGCCGCGCGCCGCGGCAGCGCGCAGGTAGGCGTCAGGCGTGGTATCGGCGGCCACCGGAAACACGGGCAGGCGGGGCTCGCCCAGACGCAGCATGAGGCTGCAGCGCCGCGCGATCTCGACGCTATTGGCCAGCGCGGCGCCCGCCTCAGGAAACAGCGCCGCCATCTGCGCGGGGCTGCGCAGGAACTGCTGCGGCGTGTAGCGGCGCGTGCGCGCGGGATCGGCCAGCAGCGCGCCATCGTGAATGCACACGCGCGCCTCATGTGCTTCGAAGTCGCTGGCCAGCAGGAAGCGCACATCATTGGTCGCCACGCAGGCCACGCCGTGCTCGCTGGCCAGCGCCAGGGCTGCGGGCACGTAAGCCTCTTCGCCAGCGGCACCAATGCGCTGCACTTCGATGTAGAAACGATCGCCGAACAATGCCAGCCAGGCCTCGAGTGCCTGGCGGGCCTGCGCGCCACGCGCCTGCAGCAGCGCGCGTCCGATGTCACCGGCCTGCGCACCGGAGAGCGCGATCAGGCCGCTGGTCGTGGCCGGCGTGAGCCAGCTGCGCTCGATGAGCGGTACACCGCGCACCTGGCCCTCGAGCCAGCCGCGCGACACCAGGCGCGTGAGATTCCGGTAACCCTCGAGGTTCTGGCACAGCAGCGTCAGGCGCGAGGGTCCCTGTGGGTCGGAGGGCTCACGCAGGTGCAGGTCGACCGCAATGATCGGCTGCACGCCGCGCGCCAGTGCCGCACGATAGAACTTCACCATCGCGAACAGGTTGTCCTGATCGCTTACCGCAACGGCCGGCATGCCCGCCTGCGCCACGGCGTCAATAAGCTCGGGTACGCGCACCACGCTGTCGATCAGCGAGTACTCGGTGTGCACACGCAGGTGTACGAAGGCGCTATTCACAGGCACGATCTTACCGGAGCAAAGCTGTGCCGATGTATAGCTGAAGGTCCGAGCTGTGCCAGTGCCGCCAGATGCCTCGGTGTCGGGTACCCCTGGTGCTGCGCCAGTCCGTAGCCTGGGTAAACCAGCTCGAATTCCTTCATCAGGGCATCGCGATAGGTCTTGGCCAGTATCGAGGCGGCACTGATCGACGGTATCAGGTCATCGCCGCGCACCAAAGTTTCCACGCGACAATTGTCAGGCAGATCAGTGAATTGTGGCGCCTTGTTACCATCGATGATGATGTGCATGGGTAGAGGTTTGAGACCCTCGACAGCGCGCTTCATGGCCAGCAGCGTGGCCTGCAGAATATTGAGCGCATCGATCTCGGCCGCACTTGCTTCCGCGATCGCCCAGCCAAGGGCACGCTCGCGAATCTGCGCTGCCAGTTCGACGCGGCGCACGGCAGTCAACTTCTTGGAATCGCGCAGGCCCGCGATCGGGCGCGCGGCATCGAGGATGACGGCGGCGGCGACCACGGGTCCTGCGAGCGGCCCACGGCCGGCCTCGTCGACTCCAGCCAGCAGCACCCGCATCAGCGTGCCTCGCCCAGCAGTGCGAGCACCGCCGCGGCGGCCTGCGCTGCGCCATCCTGACGCAGGGTTTCATGTATCGCCCGAAACCGCTGTGTCAGATGCTGTCGCAGTGCGCGGTCGCGCAGCTGGGTGTGCAGCTCTGTTGCGAGCGCCGCGCCCTGCACCGCCTGTTGAAAAAACTCCGGCACCAGCGCCTCGTCCGCCAGCAGATTGGGCAGTGAAAAATACGGCAGGCGCACCAACCGCAGGGTACGCAGCAGCCAGGCCGTCAGGGCCCCGAGCCGATAGGCCACGACCATCGGGCAACGACACAACAGGGCCTCAAGTGTCGCGGTTCCCGAAGCCACCAGCGCGACATCGGCTGCCTGCAACACGGTGCGTGATTGTCCCGCCACCAGCCTGATACCCGCCTCGCGTGCACCCGCACGCTCAAACAGAGCCTGCACGGCAGGAGTTGCCATGGGCGCGACGAACTGCGCCTGGGGTTCCAGGGCCGAGAATTGCCGCGCGGCGGCGATGAAATCTGCACCCAGGCGCGACACTTCGCCACGACGGCTGCCAGGCAGCAACGCCACTACCGGCACGCCTGGCGCCAACCCCAATTGCTCTCGCGCTGCGCCGCGATCGACATCGAGTGGAATCTGATCGGCCAGCGGGTGACCCACGAACTGCGCCCGCACGCCAAACTTCGCATAGAACGGCGGCTCGAACGGCAGCAGACACAGCAGCAGATCACAGGCCGCAGCCATGCTGTGCACGCGCCGCTCTCGCCAGGCCCAGACCTGCGGGCTGACGTACTGTACGGTGCGAATGCCCGCCGCCTTCAGGCGGCGTGCGACGCTGAGATTGAATTCCTTGTAATCGACGCCGATGTACACAGCGGGCGGGTCGGCGCGCACGCGTCGCAGCAACTGCCGCCGGATGCGCAGCAGGCGCGGCAGATGCGGGATGACTTCAAACAGGCCCATGACAGCCAGCTCTTCGGCGCCCTGCCAGCACTCGCAGCCCGCGGCTCTCATCAGGGGGCCGCCGATACCGGCGAATTGCACGCCTGGCAGTTGCTGGCGCAGCGCCGTCATCAGCGCGGCGCCCAACTGGTCGCCGGAGGCCTCGCCGGCCACGATCACCACGCGCGGCGCGCGCGCCCCGGGGGTGGAGGCGTTCATGGAAGCTTCAGCGTATCAGGCTGCGCGTTGTAGTGGCGATGAAATCAACGAAGGGTTTTATTTCCGGCTGCGTCGCCGCCAACAGGGCAAGTTTGGCCACCGCGTCCTGCAGTGGCAGGTTGCGCCGATAGAGCACGCGATAGGCCTCGCGGATATGGCTGATCTGCTCCGCGCTGAAGTCGCGACGCTTCAGGCCCTCACTGTTGACGGAATGCGGCACTGCCGGCTGGCCGACCGCCATGATGTAGGGCGGCACATCGCGGGTCACGGCGGCGTTGTTGGCGATGAAGGCATGGGCACCGACCTTGCAGAACTGGTGGATACCGGCAAACCCGCCCATGATGACCCAATCGCCCAGCTGTACGTGACCGCCGAGCGTGGCGCAGTTGGCCATGACGATGCGGCTGCCAAGCTGGCAATCGTGCGCCACGTGGGTAGTAGGTCATGAACAGGTTGTCATCGGCGATGCGCGTGACACCCTCATCGTGGGTGGTGCCGCGATTGACCGTGCAGAACTCGCGAAACACATTGCGATCGCCGATCTCCAGGCGCGTGGGTTCGCCGCGGTATTTCTTGTCCTGCGGCGCATCACCTATCGAGGCAAACTGGAACATCTGGTTGTCGGCGCCGATCGTGGTCGGGCCGCTGATCACCACGTGCGAGCCGATACGCGTGCGTGGCCCGATGCGCACCTGCGGGCCGATCACCGTGAACGGGCCCACCTCGACATCGCCGGCCAGCTCGGCCTGCGGCGACACCAGCGCGTGTGGATCGATCACGGCGTGGCACCGAATGGCACGGTGTTGGCGAGATCGGGCTGCAGCAACAGTGTCGCTGCGGCGGCCTCCACCTCGCCCACCGTAGCCACCACGGATACGCGCCAGATGCCGCGCAGACTGCGCTCCACGTGCGCGCTCAGTATCAGCTGATCGCCCGGCTCGACCGGCCGGCGAAAGCGCGCCTTGTCTATGCCGACAAAATAGAAGCGCGTGTTCTCATCGGGCACGGTACCAGCGGAGACAAAGGCCAGAATGCCGGCCGCCTGCGCCAGCGCTTCGATGATCATGACGCCCGGCATCACCGGCCGGTGCGGAAAGTGGCCCGGGAAAAACGGTTCGTTGACGGTGACGTTCTTGAGCGCGCGAATGCTCTGCCACGGCACCAGCTCCAGCACCCGGTCGACCAGCAGAAATGGATAACGATGCGGCAGCCGCTTGAGGATGTCGCAGATATCCAGCTGCACAGGCCCACTGGTCTTCAGAGGCTCACTCATGGTGTTCATCCTGTTGTTGCTCGCCCGCCGCCACCGCGGCCACAGCGCCACCGGCCCCGCGCTCCAGCTTTGACACCCGCCCGGCAAGCATCTCGAGGCGCTTGAAGCGCGCCGCCAGCCGCCGCCAGACCGGCGCCGCCTCGACCGGAATCCCGCCCGAGTAGACGCCAGGCGTGTCGATCGAGTGCACCACCATCGACATACCCGTAATAACCACATCATCGCAGATGCGCAGGTGCCCGGCGATGCCCACCTTCCCGGCAATCATGCAGCGCGCGCCGATGCAGCGTGCTACCGGATATGCCGCTGCAGGCGGCGATCACGGTGTGGGCGCCAATGTGAACGTTGTGGGCGATCTGTATCTGGTTGTCGAGTTTGACACCCTCGCCAATCAGCGTGTCTTCGATGGCGCCGCGATCGATGGTGGTGTTGGCGCCAATTTCCGCATCGGCGCCGATGCGTACACTGCCGATCTGCGGCACTGCCAGCCAGGCGGCGCCCTCGCGCGCGAACCCGAAGCCGTCGGAACCGATGACGGCGCCCGACTGCACGTGCACCCGTGCGCCCAGGCACACGCCACGCTCGAGCGTGACCCGCGGGTGCAGTACGCAGTCTGCGCCGATGGCGACGTCGTCACCCAGAATGCAGCCGGCACCGATCTGTGCGCGCTCGCCGATGTCGCAGCGCGCGCCAATGACAGCCTGCGGACCAATGCTGGCACTGGCCGCGACCCGTGCGGTGGGATCAAGCGTTGCGTGCCCATGCACGCCCGCCTGCACCGCAGGCGCAGGATGCAGGAGCGCGGCAATACGCGCATAGGTGGCGTAAGGGTTGGCACTGACCAGTGCGACGCCCGGGCACTGCGCCACGCTCGCGGCATCGAGCACGACCGCGCTGGCGCGCGTCGTGCCCAGCTGTGGCCGGTAGTGCGGATTGGCCAGAAAACTGAGGTCGCCACTGCCGGCGAGCGCCAGCGTCGCCACCCGCTGCACGCGCACCGCAGGATCACCGTGTAACTCGCAGCCGAAGCGCACCGCCAGCTCACCCACTGCAAAACTCATGGGAGCCGCCGTACCAGACGCCTGCAGCCTGCGAGTACTACAACGCCACCGGGGTCAGGCGCGGCTACTTCGGAGTGGTGGCGGGTTTAGGCGTCGCCGCCGGAGCCGGGGCCGTGGAGCGCGCCTGCAGCGATGCCAGCACGGCAGCGGTAATGTCCAGCGAGGTGGCGCTGTAGATCACGCCCTGCGCCAGCACCAGATCGAACTTCTGCGAGAGCGCATAGCTCTGCACTTCCGCGACCAGCGAACTCTCCAGTCGCGACAGCTCTTCGTTCTGGCGCGCGGTCGCCTCTTCCTGGAAATCGGCGACTTTCTGGGAATAGTCGCGATTGCCGTCGCGCAGTTCTTTCTCCGCCTTGCTGCGCTGGTCGGCAGTCATGGTGGCGCCGTCCTTTTCCAGGCGCTCCTGCTTGCCCTTGAGCGCGGTCTGCTGCGCGGTAAGGTCACGCTGCTTGCCGGCAAACTCGCCACGCAGGGATTCCTGCACCGCCTTGTACTGCGGTGATTCCTGCATCAGGCGGCTGTAGTTGACCACGCCTATGTGTAGTTCAGCATGCGCCGGCACCATGGCCAGCGCGCTCAATACCACTCCCGCAATTCCGACTTGCCACGAACGCTTCACTGCTCTACTCCCGATAAAAATTTAGGATTCATACTAACTCAGACACTTCAAAACGCGCCGCCGATCGTGAACTGAAAATATTCCACGCGATCGGGAAATCTTGGGTCCGTGGGACTGCCTACGAACTTGTTGAGCGGTATACCGTAACTGAACCGGAATACGCCCAGCGAAGGCGCCAGCCACTGAACCGCCACGCCAGTTGATTTACGCAGCTCATCGTACGCGAAATTATAATACACCGGAGTGGTCCGATCGCGCCCCTTGTATTCGGTCCCGTCGGTGGAAAACACGTTGCCCATGTCGAAAAACAGGGTGGCGCGCGCGCTGGTCTGCCATTTGACCGGCAACGGCAGGATCAGCTCGGCGCGCACCACGGTCAGCAGGTTGCCGCCGTAGGGATTGCCGTTGCTGTCCACCGGGCCGAGCGAACTTTCCGTATAGGCGCGCACCGTATCCGGGCCGCCTGCGTAGGCACGCTTGTAGGGCGGCAACCCGGTGGTACTGCCCAGGCCCTTGCCGTACACGATTTCGGCGGTCAGTGCCAGCGTGGTGCGCAGCACCAAAGGCTGGTAGTAGACACCGTTGTAACTGGCCTGGTAGTAACGCACGCTGCCAGTGGGTACGAAGCTCAGGCCCAGCGTATGGCGCTGGCCGCGATCGGCAAACAGGCCGCGATTGCGCGAATCGAACATCCAGCCGGTGTTCAGCTCGATAGTGCTGTAGCGGCTGCCATAGAGGGAAGTGGCCGTAGTAATGGCGGTGCCGTCGGCGAGCGTGCCACTGCTCAGGGTGACGCGCGTATAGGGATTGCCGTTGCTCTGCACCCAGTCCACCGACTGTTGCGCGCTGCTGCCCTGATAGGTGAGCAGATCGACGCGTTGCAGCGCCGCCCCGGCGCTCACGCGCTGAAACTCGGTGATCGGATAGCCGTAGTTGAGTCCGAGCGAGAGATTCTGCGACTTGAAATTGGATGAGGTCGAGACAAACTGGGTCGAGTTGCGATAGCTGAGCGAGATGGTGCGCGACAGGCCATCGACACTCACATATGGATTGGTGTGCGAGAAACTATAGATCTTGTTGTACAGGCTCGAGTCGAGCTGCAGGGCAATGTTGTCGCCGCTGCCCATGAAATCGCTATCCTGAAAACTGGCATTGAGCATGAACTTCTGCGAGGCCGAGTAGCCAATGCCGCCGCTGACACTGGCGCTCGGTCGCTCCTTGACGTTGAAGACCACGTCGACCAGATCAGGTGATCCGGCTACCGGGGTGGTTTCGACTTCGGCAGTCTCGACGAACTGCTGCTGCTGGAGGCGCTGCTTGGAGCGCTCCAGCGCCACGTTGGAAAGCAGCGCGCCTTCGAGCTGGCGTACCTCGCGTCGCAGGGTTTCATCGTTGCTGCGGGTGGATCCCTTGAAGCTGATTTCGTGCACATAAACGCGATTGCCGGGCTCGACAAACAACGACAGCGCCACTTCCTTCTTGGTTTCATCGGCAGTCTTGACATCATCGACCTTGGCGAAATAGAAGCCCTCGGCGCCGAGGCGGTTCTTGATCAGCTCCTGCGTGGCACTGATGATCTTCTGTGAATAGATCTGCCCGGGCTTGACCAGCACCAGCCGCCTGAGGTCGGCCTCAGGCAGCATCAGCTTGCCCGCCAGCTTGACCTCGCTGATCTTGTAGACCACGCCTTCAGTAATGTTGACGGTGATGAAGATGTCTTTCTTGTCGGGCGAGATGGCCACCTGGACCGAATCAGGGCGGTAATTGGCGTAGCCGCGATCCTGGTAATAGGTGCGGATCTTTTCCAGATCGCCCTCGAGTGATTCGCGCGAATAGCGATCGTTGCTCTTGTACCAGGAGGTCAGGTTGGGCGTCTTGAGCGTCAGCGTTTCCAGTATGTCTCTGTTCTTGAAGACCGTATTGCCGATGATATTGATCTGGCGGATCTTGGCGCGGCTGCCCTCCTTGATATCGAGGTTGACGCGCACGCGGTTGTTGGCCAGGTCTTCAACCTTCGACTCGATCTTCACCGCGTACTTGCCGCGGCTGTAGTACTGATCGGTGAGGTATTGAACCACCTCCTCGAGCGTCGAGCGATTGAAGGTCTTGCCGGCCGAAAGCCCCACATTGCGCAGCGACTTCTGCAGGTCTTCAGTCTTGATGTCCTTGTTGCCCTTGATCTCCACGCTCTCGAGTGAGGGCCGCTCGAGTACCGCGACCAGCAGCGTACTGCCGTCGCGGCGCATTTCCACGTCGCGAAAAAAGCCGGTGGCATACAGCGCCCGCAGCGCCTCGCGCTGGCGCTGGGCGGTAAGGCGATCGCCGATGTTCACCGGCAGGTAGTTGAAAACCGTGCCTTCGGAGATGCGTTGCAGGCCTTCAATCTTGATGTCGCCGACCGTGAAGTCCGTATCCGGCGCCAGCTGCGCAACGGCCGCGGCACTGACCACGAGACAGAAAACGGCGAATACCGCGCGATAATTCATGCACAACTGCCGTTTTACTATTGGGAAGAATCAACCAAACTGACGCGTAATGTCGTTATACAGCGCGACGCTCAGCAGCAGCACCACCAGCGCAATACCCAGCTGCTGTCCGGCAGCCTGGGCACGCTCCGAGAGTGGGCTGCCCTTGAGCCACTCGATCGCCTGCATCACGATCTGGCCACCGTCGAGTATCGGAATCGGCAGCAGATTCAGAAACCCGAGCGCCAGACTGATCAACACCAGGAAATTGAGGAAAGCCGCGATGCCGGCAGCGGCTGAATCGCCGGCAAGCTCGGCAATGGTCAGGGCGCCGCTGAGATTCTTGACCGAAACCTCACCGAAGACCATGCGCCACATCATGCGGGCCTGGAACGCGGTCATGCTCCAGGTTTCATGCAGGGCACCGATCAGGGCGCCGCCGGGTCCGAGATTGATGTGGGTCAGCATGGAGGGCGGCCACGGAACGCTGCGCGGCTGGCCCACCTGTATGCGCCCCACGCGCTTGCCGTCCTGGTCGTAGCCGCTGGTGGCAATGCGCACGGTCGCTTCGCGGTCGGCGCGCCGGTACCGCAGCGCAATGCTTTCATCCGGATGCGCGCGCACCAGCGTCACCAGCCCCATGAAATTGTGGACCGGCTCCCCATTCACGCTGACGACGGTATCGCCCGGGTGTAAACCGGCGCGCGCCGCAGGACCGCCGGGCTCAACCGAGCCGAGCACGGCGGGTATTTCCGGCTCCTGAAACTGCAGGCCCAGGCCGGCCATGACCGCAGCAGGTTCGGACAGCGCACGCCGTTCGCGCGCGCTGCCGGTATCAATGACGACGACCCGGGCGTTGCCGGCGCTGTCGCGCAGGCCCAGCGCCAGTGGATGCGCTGCCGAGAGTTCATCGAATAGCCCGACCCAGACCTCGCGCTGACTCAGCACCGCCCGACCGTTGATCGCTGTGACTTCATCACCGGCGTGCACACCCGCGAGCGCCGCGCGTGACTGCGGCGCTACGGCACCCAGGAGCGGGCGCACTTCCGTGCTGCCCTGGACCCACAACAGGCCGGTGAGCACGACGATTGCAAAAATGAAGTTGGCGGCCGGGCCCGCCAGCAATACGGCAATCCGCTGCCAGTGGGGTCGACGGTTGAAGGCGCGGTGCTGCTCGTGGTCGGCCACCGGCCCCTCGCGCTCATCGAGCATCTTCACGTAGCCGCCGAGCGGCACTGCGGCCAGCACATATTCGGTCGCGTCTACCCTGCCGATATGCTTCCACAATGGCCGGCCGAAGCCGATGGAGAAGCGCAGGACCTTGAACCCCAGGCGGCGCGCCACCCAGAAATGGCCAAACTCATGCACACCCACCAGCAGGCATACCGCAACCAGAAACGCGGCCAGGCGCAGCGCGAACAGGCTCATGCGTGGCTCACTGACAACAGGGGTGGATTCAAGCGGGCACGCTGCGGCTCACGCGAGCACGCTGCGGCTCGGGCGCTGACGCGCTGCGAGACAGGCGCTCGCACGCTCGCGCGCAGCCCTGTCTGCCGCCAACACTGAATCCAGATCTTTCATTTCCCCACCAGGCATGTGCGCCATGACCTCTGCAATGACCGCCGAAATATCCCCAAAGTTCAACTGCTTGTCGAGAAAAGCCTGCACCGCCACTTCATCGGCGGCATTGAGCCAGGTGCACGCCATGGCCCCCGCACGTGCCGCCTGCTCCGCCAGCGTGAGGCAGGGGAAGCGGGCGCGATCAGGGGCGCGGAACTCCAGCGGTCCAGCCTTGACCAAATCGAGGAATTCTACACCGGACGCGATGCGTGCGGGCCACGCCAGTGCCTGGGCGATGGGGGTACGCATATCCGGCGAACCCATCTGCGCCAGGGTAGACCCGTCCTGGAACTCGACCAGCGAGTGCACGATGCTCTGCGGATGCACCAATACAGCGATGTCCTGCACCCTGACGCCAAACAGCACCTGGGCCTCGATCAGCTCCAGGCCCTTGTTCATCAGCGTGGCAGAATCGACGGAAATCTTGGCCCCCATCTGCCAGCGCGGATGGGCGCAGGCCTGCTCCGGTGTCGCACGCGCCATGGCGGCGGCGGTCCAGTCGAGGAATGGCCCACCCGAAGCGGTCAACAGCAGGCGGCGCACCCCGGCCGGACGCTCCCCGATCCGCGCTCCTGGCGGCAGACACTGAAAAATGGCGTTGTGCTCGCTGTCGATGGGCACCAGCGTACCGCCGCCCGCAGCCAGGGCCGCAAGCAGCAGGTGGCCGGCCATCACCACGGGTTCCTTGTTCGCCAGCAGCAGGCGCTTGCCCGCGGCCGCGGCGGCGAGCGTCGAGTGCAGCCCTGCCGCACCGCTGATGGCGGCCATCACCACTGCGGCGGCCGGATCACAGGCCAGCTGGGTAATCGCCGCAGCCCCCGCCGCCACCTGCACCCTGGCACCCGCGGCATGCAGCAGGCGCTCGAGTTCAGCGGCCGCCTGTGGATTCTCCATCACCGCCATGGCAGGCCTGAATCGCAGGCACTGCTCGGCCATACGCCGGGCATTGCCCCTGGCCGCCAGCGCTACCACATGAAATTGTTCCGGATGACGCTCCAGCACCGCCAGCGTGCTCTGGCCGATGCTGCCGGTAGAGCCCAGCAGGGTCACGCCGATCACGTGCCAACCCCGAGCCCGATCAGGCCCAGCGCCATGAACGGTGTCACGGCCAGCAGGCTATCGATGCGATCAAGCACGCCGCCGTGCCCGGGAAACAGCCGACCGCTGTCCTTCACGCCGCTAGCGCGCTTGAACATGCTCTCGGTGAGATCCCCGACCACGGAAAATGCCGCCGCCACCAGGCACAACAGCACAAAGGGGGCAGTCGGCTGTCCGAACCAGCGCGCGCCCGCCAGCGCCGCCAGCGCCGCGAGCAACAGACCGCCGATAACCCCTTCCCAGGTCTTGCCCGGCGATACACGGGGCGCCAGTTTCGTGCGCCCAAAAGCACGCCCGGCAAAGAAGGCTCCCGTATCGGCGGCAAAAGCCAGCACCACGACAAACAGTATCCACTGGGTGCCACGAGTCCAATTCCCGGCAATGTGCGCCAACGCGATCCAGGTCGGCGGCAGCGAGCATAGCCCTGCCAAGGCAGCCGCCCAGCGACTCACCCGTTGCGGCGCAATCACCAGCCACAACAGCGCCACCACCCACCAGCAGGCAGCCACGCGCAACAGCACGCCCAGGGCCGGGTCTGTATGGGTGCCGACTGCAGAGCCGGCGCCACCTTCCACCAGCGCGCTCCCGCCTGCCGATACGACCGCGATCAGCAACACAAAACCCAGCCGCCGCGCGCGTTCAGTGCAACCCGCGAAAGCCGCCCACTCCCAGGCTCCAGCGACCACAAACAGGCCTAACAGCGCGCGCACCGCCGCCGCTGGCGCCAGCAACAGCACGCTGATCACGATCGCTGCGAGCACTATGGCCGTAAGGACTCGTGCGCGCATGCCCTAGAGACTCGCAAGCTGGGCACTGCTGTGCCCGAAGCGTCGTTCGCGAGCAGAGAAATCGCGCAGCGCGGCGGCGAAATCTTCAGTGCTGAAATCGGGCCACAACACCGGCGTGAAATACAGTTCGCTGTAGGCCAGGTTCCAGAGCAGAAAATTGCTGATGCGCTGCTCGCCACCGGTGCGTATGTACAGATCGGGATCGGGCAGCCCGGCGAGCGCCAGCGATTGTGCGAATTTCGCTTCATCCAGATCGGCGCTGCGCAACTCACCGCGCTCGCAGGCCGCCGCCAGCTGGCGTACCGCGGCGAGAATATCCTGACGACCGCCATAGCTGATGGCCACCTGCAACTGCAGAGCGGCATTATCCCTGGTCAGTGCCTCGGCTTCCGCCATGCGTGCGCGCAGCGGCGCTTCCAGGGTGCTGCGTTCGCCGATGAAGCGCAGGTGCACACCGTTGCGATTGAGCGCCGGCAGCTCGGCTTCAAGGGCGTCAAAGAACAGATTCATGATGCTGGCTACCTCCGCGGCCGGCCGCGACCAGTTCTCGCTGCTGAAGGCGAATAGCGTCAGGGCCCCAACCTGGCAGCGCAGGCATTCCTCGATCACCATCCGCACCGGGTCGAGGCCCGAGCGATGGCCCGCCGCGCGCTCGGCCCCTCGCCCCTGCGCCCAACGGCCGTTGCCATCCATGACGATGGCGATGTGCCGCGGCACCTGCATCGCTAGACCTGCATGATCTCTTTTTCTTTGGCCGCCAGTTGCTGATCGATTTCGGCCACGTATTTGTCGGTCAGCTTCTGGATGTCATCCTGCGCCTTGCGCTCATCGTCCTGCGAGATCATCTTCTCCTTGAGCATTTCCTTGACGTCGGCCAGCACGTCGCGGCGCACGTTGCGGACGCTGACGCGGGCATTCTCGGCATCATGGCGCACGACCTTGGTGATATCGCGGCGCCGCTCTTCGGTGAGCGGCGGCAGCGGTATGCGAATCACCGCGCCAGCGCTCATCGGCGAGAGACCGAGATCCGACTTGTGGATCGCCTTTTCGATGGCCTGCACCATGGTCTTTTCCCAGGGTGAGACCACAATGGTGCGCGCATCTTCAATGCTGATATTGGCGACCTGGTTCAGCGGCATGTCGGCGCCGTAGTAGTCAACCTTGAGATGTTCAACGAGGCTGGGGTGGGCGCGGCCGGTGCGCATCTTCTTCAGGTCGGCCATGAAGACCTGCACGCACTTCTGCATGCGGGTCACGCAGTCCTTTTTCACTTCGTCGAGCATGATTCCCCCGATCTGAATCCAAGAGTAGAACCCGGACGCGCATGGTTGGGGCCGGGCTGGCGGGTGATTATGCAGAGGTTTTTTCGGGAACGCCGTAAATCCGTCCATGGAGGCTCCGGCGGCGACATCCTGTCGCCGACGGTCCCGAAAAAACCTCTGCATAATCACCCGCCAGCCCGGTACCGATCGTTCGCGGCCACGCCCTCTACGCGCGTTCGACCCGTATCCCAACGCTTGCGATGGTGACCCCCGCCTGGTGCGCGCGCCCAGCGCCGCACGCCGCGACCAATCGTGCACGCCTTCGGCCTCGATCCGGAGTAACGCTGCACACCCCACCACGTCGTCGCCAGTGGACAGGTGCTCCGGCCGGGATCGTGCGCGACAGGATGTCGCGCCCGAAGCCCCCATGGATGGGTTCATGGCGGTCCCGGCCGGAGCACCTGTCCACTGGCGACGGCGCGAAAACGTGTGCCTCTTAACTCCAGCTCTTAATGGCCGACTGCGCCCGCGCTACTCATTGGTCACCAGCGTGCCCACATCTTCACCGCGAGCAATCCGCAACAGGTCGCCACCGCTATTGAGGTTGAACACCCGCAGGGGCAACCTGTGATCACGGCACATGACAATCGCTGTAGCGTCCATGACGTTGAGCCGATCGGTCAGCACCTGATCGAAGGTCAGGCGCGGGTAGTGACGGGCAGCCGGATTGGTCAGCGGGTCATCGGAATAGATGCCATTGACCTTGGTGGCCTTGAGCAGCAGTTGCGCTTCGATTTCGATGGCACGCAGCGAGGCAGCGGTATCGGTGGTGAAGAACGGGTTGCCGGTGCCGGCCGCGAAGATGACCATGCGACCTTTTTCCAGGTGGCGCACCGCGCGACGGCGGATGTAGTCCTCGCACACTTCGTTGATGCGGATCGCCGACATCACGCGCGCCTGCACGTTCATCTGTTCGAGCGCATCCTGCATCGCCAGCGCGTTCATGACGGTGGCCAGCATGCCCATCTGATCGGCAGTGACGCGATCCATGCCGGCGCGTGCCAGGCCTGCGCCGCGGAAAATATTGCCGCCGCCCACGACTACCGCCAGCTCAATGCCCAGCGCCCGCACCTCGCACAGTTCGGCTGCGACGCGCTTGAGCATCAGCGGGTCGATGCCGTAGTCGGCATTGCCCAGCAGTGCCTCGCCCGAGAGCTTGACCAGCATACGCTTCATGTCGGCTCCTAATAAAAAACGCCCCGCATCAGCGGGGCTTTTTGGCAATAGACGCGCAGCGCGGTCAAGCCGCCTCAGTTGCGCCCCGCGGCGCTGACCTGGGCCATCACTTCGGCTACAAAATTGTCCTGCTTCTTCTCGATGCCGGCACCGACCTCGTAGCGCACGAATTCGCGCACCCTGGCGCCAGCCGTCTTCAGGAGTTTCTCTACGGTCTGATCGGGATCTTTCACGTAGGGCTGGCCGAGCAGCGTGATTTCAGCCATCGACTTGCGCAGCCGGCCCTCGACCATCTTGGCGGCGATTTCCGGGCTCTTGCCTTCCTTCTGCGCCTGTTCAGTGAGGATCTCGCGTTCCTTGGCGAGCTCTGCTGCGGGCACGTCGGCGAGCGCTATGTAGCGCGGATTGCTGGCTGCGATGTGCATGGCCAGATCGCGGGCCAGTGCGGCATCGCCACCCTCGAGCGCGACCAGCACGCCGATGCGCGAGCCGTGCAGATAGGCGCCGAGCTCCCCTGCATTGACCAGCGTGGTGCTGCGACGCACCGAAATATTCTCACCAATCTTGGCGATCAGCGTGCGGCGGCGCTCGTCGACCGACTCACCAGAGTCAAGCCGGGCCCCCTGCAGGGCTTCGAGCGTCGCGGGCTTTAGTGCCAGGGCACAGCGCGCCACATCGGCGGCAAAGCTCTGGAAGTCCTGCTCGCGGGCAACGAAGTCGGTTTCGCAGTTGACCTCCACCAGCGCCGCGCTGCGACCGTCAGCCGCAGCTGCCATGACTATCACACCCTCGGCGGCGACCCGCGTCGCCTTCTTGTCGGCCTTGGCGAGGCCCTGCTTGCGCATCAGTTCGGCAGCGGCGTCCAGATCTGCCCGCGTTTCCACCAGGGCCTTCTTGCATTCCATCATGCCGGCGCCGGTGCGCTCGCGCAGCTGGCGGACCATGTCGGCCGTTACACTCATTGCAGCTCCATTAACCTTGGTTGATCAACCGCGCGGCGAACGGCGAGCGCCGGCTGCGCCCGGGGCCGGACGGCGTCGCGCCGTCGCAGTCGCAGTGGCTGAGGGCGGGGTTTCCCCCAGATGGCCGGCCATATCTTCCAGCTCGGTCTCAAGACCCAGGTCGGCCTCGACGGCATCGACCGCATCGACCGGCTCGGCCACCACAGCCGCATCAGGCGTGGTTGCGCCCATCGCGGCGGCGGTCGCGGCATTCACCGGGACCCGGCGACGTGCTGGCGGGGGTGGCGGGCTGCGGCGACTGCGCACCGGAGCGGCCGGTTTGTTCGGACGCGCATTGCGACCCGGCTTGCGGCGCGGATTGCCTTCGGCATCGAGCTCGACAAACTCGTCCTCGCTCACCGCCATCTGCGGCACCGAGGACTTGCCGTCAATGACGGCATCGGCCACGGCGGTGGCATAGAGACTGATGGCGCGCATGGCGTCATCGTTGCCAGGGATAATGTGATCCACGCCGTCGGGCGAGCAGTTGGTGTCGACCACCGCCACCACCGGAATGCCCAGCTTCCTGGCCTCCTGGATGGCGATCATTTCATGGCCGACGTCGACCACGAACAACACGTCGGGGAGTGATTCCATGAGCTTGATGCCGCCGAGGCTTCTTTCGAGCTTGATCATCTCGCGGCGCAGCATGGTGCCTTCTTTCTTGCCGCGCTTTTCGATCGCCCCTGAAACGGTCAGCTCTTCCAGGTCAGCGAGGCGCTTGATCGAAGATCGCAGCGTCTTGAAATTGGTCAGCATGCCGCCCAGCCAGCGCTGATTCACATAGGGCATGCCGCAGCGCACCGCTTCGGTGGCGATGGCCTCACGCGCCGAGCGCTTGGTGCCCACGAACAGCACCCGGCCGCCATCGGCGACCACGCGCTTGATGAAGGCGGCCGCGTCGGCAAACAGCGGCTGGGTCTTCTCGAGATTGATGATATGAATACGGTTACGTTCGCCAAAGATATAGGGGGCCATCTTTGGGTTCCAGAAGCGGGTCTGGTGTCCGAAGTGGACACCCGCTTCCAGCATCTGTCGCATGGACACGCTGGGCATGGTCGATTCCTCGTTGTTGGGTTGGGGCCTCCGCGTATCCTTGACGACGATCCCCATTGTTAAGTGGGGGCACCCGGCCGCAAGTTAAGACACGCGTGTGGATTGGTTTGCCAAAAAAGGCCGCGCTTTATACCATGAACGCCCAGCCCGAACAACGCTTCTGGCAACTCACCCGGCAGGCCCCCGTTCCCTATGCTGCGATCCACCCACGTATCCCTTAAGTCCCTGGAAGAACAGGCAAAACTGCGCGTTGCCGGCCGCCTGGCGGCCGACGTGCTGGACATGATCGGCCCACACGTGGTCCCGGGAGTCAGCACCGAGGAGCTGGACCGGCTGTGCAATGATTTCATTGTCAACGTGCAGAAGATCACCCCGGCCAACGTCGGCTATCGCGGCTTTCCCAAGACCGTGTGCACCTCTGTCAACCACGTCGTGTGTCACGGCATCCCCAACGAGCGGGTGCTGAAAGCCGGCGACATCGTCAACATCGATGTCGCCGTCATCAAGGATGGTTACCACGGCGACACCAGCCGCATGTATTACGCCGGCAAACCGCCGGTGCTGGCGCAGCGCCTCGCCGAAACCTGCCGCGAGGCGATGTGGAAAGCCATCGACCTGGTAAAACCGGGCATGCACCTGGGTGACATCGGCCATGCCATACAGTTTCACACCGAGTCGGCCGGCTTTTCCGTGGTGCGCGAATACTGCGGCCACGGCATAGGTCGTGTGTACCATGAAGACCCGCAGATTCTGCATTACGGCGAGGCGGGCGCCGGCATGGAGATCGTCGCCGGCATGGTGTTCACGATCGAACCGATGATCAACGCCGGCAAGCGCCACACCCGCATGTTGCCCGACGGCTGGACGGTGGTCACCAAGGATCACTCGCTCTCGGCGCAGTGGGAGCACATGGTGCTGGTCACCCCTGCCGGTCACGAGGTCCTGACCCTGGGCAGCGCCGAGCGTGCCGGCGCATGAGCGCTGACCCGCACTCCCTTGATGAACTGAGTTCCACTGCGCCGCCGCCGCTCGAATGGCCCCTGCTGGAGCGGCTGCCCGCACTCCTGGCCGCTGGCAATTGCAGTGCGGAGGTGTGCCGTGAACTGCTGCAACAGAGTCAGCAGGAACTGCAACAGCGTTTCAGCGAAGAGCAGCCGGTGGAGAGCCTGGTGCGGGCCCGCGCGTCGTTCACCGATGTGTTGCTGGCTACGCTCTGGCGTTCACGACTCGACGCCGCGCTCGCCGCGCAGCTGACGCTCGCGGCAGTAGGTGGCTACGGGCGCAGCGAGCTGCACCCCTGCTCCGACGTCGATTTCCTGGTGCTGGTGCCCAGGGCGCTCGGCGAGGCCGAGCGCGGCCAGATCGAGCAGCTGGTCACTTTCCTCTGGGACATCGGCCTGGAAGTGGGCCACAGCGTGCGCACGATTGCCGACTGTGCGGAGCAGAGCCTGGCGGATGTCGGCGTGATGACCACCCTGCTGGAAGCGCGCTGGCTGGCCGGTTCGACCGCGCTGTTGCCGGCCATGCGCGCCGCACTGGCGCCCGAGCTGGTGTGGCCGGTGCGCGATTTCTTCAGCGCCAAGGTGCGCGAGCAGCAGGCTCGCCACCTCAAGGCCAACGACACGGCCTATAACCTCGAGCCCAACGTCAAGACCGGCCCCGGTGGGCTGCGCGATATCCAGACTATCGGCTGGGTAGCCAAGCGCCACTTCGGTGCCGAATCGCTTGACGAGCTGGTCACGCATGGTTTTCTCACGCCCTCGGAACTGCGGCGACTGAAAACGGCGCAGGCGTTCCTGTGGAAGGTGCGCTTCGGGCTGCACCTGCTCACTGGCCGCCACGAAGATCGCCTGTTGTTCGATCATCAGATCAGGCTGGCGCAGAGTTTTGGTTATGAAGACAGCTCCTACACGCTCGCGGTCGAGCAGCTCATGCAGCGTTACTACCGCACCGTCATGGATGTGCAGCTGCTCAATGAGCTGCTGCTGCAGCTGTTTCGCGAGGCCATACTCAGCGACGACGCGCCGCCACGACCGCTGACCCCGCAGTTCCAGGTGCGCAACGACTATCTTGAAGCCGTGAGCCCCGAATTGTTCGCGCGCCAGCCCTCGGCGCTGCTGGAACTGTTTGTATTGCTGCAGCAGAACCCGCAGCTGCGCGGCGTGCGCGCCAGCACCATTCGCGCCGTCGGCCGCAACCTGTGGCTGATCGACGAAGAGTTTCGCCAGAACCCGCGCAATCACCGGCTGTTTCTCGAGATCCTGCGCGCGCCGCGCGGCGTCACCCATGAACTGCGACGCATGAACAACTACGGGGTGCTGGGCCGCTACATCCCGGCGTTTGGCCGCGTGGTCGGCCGCATGCAGTACGACCTGTTCCACGCCTACACGGTCGATGCCCACACCCTGTTCGTGGTCAGCAACGCGCGCCGCCTGGCGATGCCGGAATACAATCACGAGCTGCCGCTGGTCTCACCGATCATGCAGCAGCTTCCCAGGCAGGAAGTGGTGTATCTGAGCGCGCTGTTCCACGACATCGCCAAGGGGCGCGGCGGCGATCACTCCACGCTTGGTTCAGTGGATGCCGAGTCATTTTGCCTGGAACAGGGCCTGTCGCGCTACGAGGCCAGGCTGGTCGCCTGGCTGGTGAAGAGCCACCTGGTGTTTTCGATGACCGCACAGAAGCAGGATATCGGCGACCCGCAGGTCATCAATGACTTCGCCCGCATGGTCGGCGACGAAGCGCATCTCGACTACCTCTATGTACTCACCTGCGCCGATGTACGCGGCACCAATCCGAAGCTGTGGAATTCCTGGAAGGCCTCGCTGTTCCACGATCTCTATGAAAAGACACGGCGCGCGCTGCGCCGCGGCCTCGAATCGCCGGTCGACAAGGATGAACTGGTGCGCGAGAACCAGAGCGTGGCGCGCACGCTGCTCGCTGAGTCCGGCTTGACGGCGGCAGCCATCGACGCCGTGTTCACCAACCTGCCGGAAGCCTATTTTCTGCGCTACACGCCCGAGGAAATCGCGCATCACACCCGCGTGCTCGCACCGGGTGACGACGGCAGCGATGATGAAGCACGTGTGGCCGTCGAAGCGCAGAGTGCCAGCGGCACGACGGCGATACTGATCTACGCACCGCATCGCCGCCAGAGCTTCGCGCGCGCCACGGCGGTGCTGGATCAACTGGGCCTGAACATCGTCGATGCGCGCATCACTCCGGTAGGCAATGGTTATTCGCTTGACACCTATCACGTGCTGGAAGAAGGCGGCACCATGATTGATGACGCCGAACGGCTCGGTGAAATCGGGCAGGCATTGCGCGCTTCGCTGCAACGCCCCGGCGATGCGCCGCTGGCGGTGCTGCGCCGCGCGCCGCGCCAGCTGCGGGTCTTCAAGACACCGACGCAGATCACCATCAGCGTCGATGAGCGCAATGGCCGCTCGGTGCTCGAGCTGATAGCGGGGGACCGTCCCGGGCTGCTGTGCGACGTGGGCAAGGTGCTGTGGGAAGAGCGTGTGGATCTGGACGCCGCCAAGATCGGCACCATGGGTGAGCGTGCCGAAGATGTCTTCTATGTCACCGACCGTGCCCGCCGGCCACTTAGCGATGAGGCCGCGCAGCGCCTGCGCACGCGGCTCATTGAGGCGTTGAATCCACAGGCTGCGTTTTGATTTCTGCGCTGCGACTGCGCAGCCGGATCACTCTGGAACCAGATTATTGAATACGTCGGCTCCGAAGGGTCGCAGATCTGCAACTGCAGCGTAGCCGAGATGACCCAGGCCGTCGTCGCCCCCGCTCGTGAGGCCGAGCAGATCTTCGTAGCTGCGCAGTGCCGAATAGTGGTTGTATGAGCCGGTGTTGTTGACTGTTCCGGGCCGGATATAGCGCCTGTTGAACAATACTGCGCCGACCTGGCCACCGCCCGGATACACAAAGGGCCGCGTCGGCGTCTGCTGCTGCCCTTCCATGGCGCTCAGCGAGCTGAAGCCCGGATTGCTGCTGTTGGGTCCGATCGGCGAATGGCAGTCCGCCTGGTGCTCTTTTTCGCAGGCCCGTGAGTCGCTCATTGCGGCTTCATCGAAAGTCAGCACCACCAGCAGCGTGCCGCTCTGATAGGCGGGCGATGACAGGATCATCGGCATCCAGTGCCGCAACCACAGATCGGCACTGACCAGTCCGCCGACATACCTGCCGACGGCATCGCGCCGGCCCTCGACGTTGGGCCCGGCACAGGGGTCGTCGTGACCGTCATTGCACAGATTCGGCGTCACCAACATGAATCGCGGCGTCGTCGCAAGCTGGCGCAGATCACGATACAGGTGACCGTGAAAGGTATCGGCAGCGCCGTTGCGGCCGACCTCGAGCGAGCCGAGTGGTACCACGTGGCGATTGCAGCGGCCTGGGTCGTCGATGATGGAATGGAAGTACACAAAAGGATTGTGCCGCGTAGCGTATTGATCGGTCGCCGTGGCGTCGTTGGAGTGGTCGACACCGCCGATCGGTGGATGCGCGCAATCGGTGCCACCGAGTTCATCCGCCGTGCCATAGTCGCGCGCCGGATCGTTGCCCATATCCTCGGCATAGGCGCGCCAGTTCAGTCCGCGTTCATGCGGGTACTGCGCATCCAGCTGATCGGCAATGGTGCGCACGCCACGCGCCTGCTTCGAGGGAGCGGGGAACACGCAACCGTCGCCCAGCACCTGCCCTGGAAACATGAGCTGATCGGCAGCGTCGGTTCCCGGCGTGACATCCGTGAAGCTGCCGAGCGACGTCGCCTGGCCCTGGGAGTTCAGGCGCGGGCAGTCGTCGTTCTGTGCAGCCGTGCCCTGCTGACCCGACACCTGCGAGAGGTAATTGCCCAGGCTGGCGTGACTGGTCGCGAAGTATTTTGGAGTCAGCTGGCCCTGCTTCAGCAGGGTCGAGTTCAGGTATACGGCCGGCGAATTCGCGCCGTAGGTGTCGGCGTAGTCCTCATTTTCAAGGTCGATGACCAGCACGTGCCTGATCGCCCCCGCCGGCACGGCAGCACGCAACACCGGCGCACGCGGGTCGGCGTGGGCGAACGTCAGCATGATCATTCCAGCCAGAATGCCGGCTCGCATTGCTGTGACGTACATGTTGCCTATACTAAGCCAACTCCAGGTCAACCATGTGAACGCCAAGCCATGAACCACAGCCCCTTGCAGGCCACGATCGAAGCGGCATTCGAGCGGCGCGCGCAACTGAACGCCACGAACTGCGAGGCGCCGCTAAGGCAGGCCATTGACGCCGCCATTGAACTGCTCGATAAAGGCGAGTTGCGTGTTGCGGAACCCCTGGCCGGCAGATGGGTGGTCAATGAATGGCTGAAGAAGGCCGTGCTGCTTTACTTCCGTACCCATGACAACGAAGTGATGGATGCCGGCTACACGCGCTTCTATGACAAGGTGCCCCTGAAATACGCCAGCACTGACGCGGCCGGATTTGCCGCCGCCGGCGTGCGCGTGGTGCCGCATGCCATCGTGCGCCGCGGCGCCTATGTGGCGCCCAACGCGGTGCTCATGCCCTCCTATGTGAACATCGGCGCCTATGTCGACTCGGGCACCATGGTCGACACCTGGGTCACCGTTGGCTCCTGTGTGCAGATCGGCAAGAACGTGCATCTTTCGGGCGGCGTCGGCATCGGCGGCGTGCTCGAGCCGCTGCAGGCCAACCCGACCATCATCGAGGATGAGTGTTTCATCGGCGCGCGCTCGGAAATTGTCGAGGGCGTCATCGTCGGCGCCGGTTCGGTGATTTCGATGGGCGTATTCATCGGCCAGAGCACGAAGATCCTCGATCGCACTACTGGTCAGATCAGCCAGGGGCAGGTGCCGCCGGGCTCAGTGGTGGTGTCAGGCAGCCTGCCGGCCAAAGATGGCAGTCACAGCCTCTATTGCGCCGTGATCGTCAAACGCGTGGATGCGCAGACGCGCGCCAAGACTTCGATCAACGAACTGCTGCGCATGGATCAGGCGCAGTGACCGGCCGCGCGAGCCGCTGGCCGGCAATGGCGACTGCCAGGGACCACGCAGTCAAGGCGGGCTAGGTCTGGCTATCCGCAACAACCGGGATATCCGCCACTGGCGGTGACACCAGCACCTCGGGAGCGATCGGGCTCTTGAGCGTAGCACTGGGACGACGGGCTGGACGACGCTTTGCCTTCTTCAACGGTGCTTTCACCGGAGCCTTCATGGGAGCCGTCTTCCGGGTGCCGGCGCGACTTTGCGATGCCGGCTTCTTTTTGACTCGTGCCTTGCTGGTAACTCGTGCCTTGCTGACAGGCTTTTTGCCGGCCCGTCCCTTGGCACGGCTCGCGGACGGGCGGCTCTTCACTTTTTTCTTTGCTTGCTGCTTCGCGCGTGGCACCCGTGGCACGGACGCCTTCGCTGCGGACACTATCATCGGCCTGATGGCAGCGCGGAGCGCCTTGCGCGCCTGCTTGCTGGCCTTGCGGGCCTGCTTGTACTCTTTCTTGAGCCGGCGAGCATGCTCTTTGGCGCTCTTCGCAGCAGCACGCAGTGCCGTCACGGAAACTCTGGTCTTTGTCACGTCAGTCTCCAGTCCGGAAGGATGGGGATCGTCACCGCTTCGGGCTCCAATTGCAACACCAGCGGAAACTCACTCCGGTTTGACCAGGCACAGCCCCGCAGCGACCCTGAGCGGGCGGAGTTGCGCGTTCAGCCATAACGGCCGGTAATGTAATCTTCAGTCGCCTTCTGGCTGGGGTTCGTGAAGATCTTGCTGGTATCGTCGAACTCGATCAGTTCGCCGATATACATGAATGCCGTGTAGTCGGAGACACGCGCGGCCTGCTGCATGTTGTGCGTGACGATGATGACGGTTACCGTCTCGCGCAGCCCGGCGATCAATTCCTCAATGCGTGCAGTGGCGATTGGATCGAGCGCCGAGGTGGGCTCGTCAAACAGCAGAATCTCCGGATTGGTCGCCAGTGCGCGCGCGATGCACAGCCGCTGCTGCTGGCCACCGGAGAGCGACAGACCGGAATTCTGCAGGCGATCCTTGACCTCGTCCCAGAGTGCCGCAGCACGCAATGCCTTTTCCACTTCTTCCGCCAGGCGCGCCCGCGCGTTCAGGCCACTGACGCGCAGGCCGTATGCCACGTTCTCAAATATGCTCTTCGGAAACGGGTTCGGCTTCTGGAACACCATGCCGATGCGCATGCGCACTTCGATGGGATCGACGCCGCGCGCCACCAGATCGATGTTGTCGGGCAACAGGGTAATGCTGCCCTCGTAGCGCGTGCCCGGCGTAAGATCGTGCATGCGATTGAAGCAGCGCAGGAAAGTACTCTTGCCGCAGCCGGACGGACCGATCAGGGCCGTCACCTGTTTCTCGCGAATCTCCATATTGAGATTCCGGATCGCCTGGAAATCGCCGTAATAGAAATTCAATGCGCTGGCCCGCGCCTTGATCGGCGCATGCACTGAAGCGGCGCGTCGCGCATCGTCCATAGTGACCTGCAGGCGGTCGCGCCCTGAACTTCGCACCGGCAATACACCGGTGTCAATATCCGTCGCCGGCATCATTGCGCTGGCACCAGGCGGGTCGGCATGAGTCGCATCAGTCGGCATGGTTCACCAGTTGATCTTCTTGCGAAATCGGTAACGAACATAAATGGCGACGCCGTTCATCAGCAGGGTCATGCCCAGCAGGATGGCACCCGCCGCCGCCGCGTTGACCTGAAAGGCCGGATCGGGCCTGGATACCCAGTTGAACATCTGAATGGGCATCACGGTGAAAGGATCTTTCAGCCACGTGAAGGACACAAACGGGAATGTGCCCGACACGGGCGAGGTTGGCAGGAAAGCGATAAAGGCCAGCGCGCCAATGGTGATGATCGGTGCAGTTTCGCCAATGGCACGCGACAGGCCGATGATCATGCCGGTCAGGATGCCGCCGGTGGAGTACGGCAGCACGTGGTCGGCCGTGACTTCCCATTTCGTTGCACCCAGGGCATAGGCGGCTTCACGGATCGCGCGTGGCACCGAGCGCAGCGCCTCGCGGGTTGCCACGATCACGATAGGCAGGATCAACAGTGCCAGCGTCAGGCCAGCGGCAACAATGCTCTGGCCCAGATTGAGCTGGTAGACGAACAGGCCCAGGGCCAACAGGCCGTAAATGATCGAGGGCACGCCCGCGAGATTCGTGACGTTGATCTCGATGATCGCCGTAACCCAGTTCTTCGGTGCATATTCCTCCAGGTATATTGCCGCCGCCACGCCGATCGGCATGGCCACGGCGACCGTCACCAGCATCACCAGGCAGGTGCCCACCCAGGCCGAGAGAATGCCGGCACGCGCGGCGTTGCGCGAGGGAAAGTTGCTGAAGAAATCCCAGCCGAAGCGTGGACCGCCCTGACGTACCAGATCAATGAACAATAGCGCCAGTGTCAGCAGGGACGCGAACAGTATCAACATGCCCAGCAGCACAAACAACCGGTCGGAGAGTTTGCGCCTGCGCACCGCGGCATGCAGGTCGGCACGAACTACTGCAGTGGCGGCGCTCATCAATACACTTCGCGGAAGCGCCGCGTGAGCACGAAGCCGGCAATATTGAACACCAGTGTCGTCGCCATCAGCACCAGACCGGCGGCGAAGATCGAC
Organism: uncultured Gammaproteobacteria bacterium; assembly: GCA_963823235.1. Lineage (GTDB taxonomy): Bacteria > Pseudomonadota > Gammaproteobacteria > Steroidobacterales > Steroidobacteraceae > FEN-1191. The sequence continues at coordinate 157,864 of CAWGKS010000012.1, forward strand.
TGGTAGCCAATACTGCCATGCGGCAGATCTCCCAGGCTCACCTGGACTATGAAGGCAGTGATCGTCGCCGCCGACTCCAGCGGATTCCAGGTCAGATTCGGCTGCAGCCCGGCCGCGACTGCGACCACCATGGTTTCCCCGACAGCACGTGAGATGCCCAGGATATAGGCTGCGGCAATGCCCGACAGTGCCCCCGGCACTACCACGCGGGTGGCCGTCTGAAAGCGCGTCGCTCCCATGGCGTAACTGCCCTCGCGCATATAGTTGGGCACGGCGCGCATGGCGTCTTCGCTTACCGAGGCCACGTAGGGGATGATCATGATGCCAATCACCAGCCCAGGGCTCAGCATGTTGAAGCCCGGCAGTCCCGGAATGAATTTCTGCAGAAACGGCGTGACCATCTGCAGGGCAAAGTAACCGTACACCACGGTGGGTACGGCGCCGAGCAGCTCCAGCGCCGGCTTGACCACTTCACGCAGTTTGTAGGGCGCGAATTCACTGAGGTAGATGGCGATGATCGTGCCGCATGGAATGGCCAGGCACAGCGCCACCACGGTAGTCACGAGAGTGCCCGCCACCAGCGGCATGATGCCGAAACGCGGCTGATCGAACATCGGCGTCCACATCGTGTCGGTGAAGAAATCACGCAGCGACACCTGGCGAAAGAACGGCAGCGACTCGCTGACCAGAATGTAGACGATAGCCACCGTGGTAAACACCGCCACCAGCGCCGCCAGCAGCATCAGTGACTCTATGACCCGATCACGTGCTCTGCGAATACGCAGCCGACGCTGCAGCGGCGTGCTGGTAAGCGACCCGGTAGTTGCCTGCGACATATATTTTTATACTTGATCCAGCGGAGCGGAGGCTGCGAAGTCGCTTACTCCGCAGCCTCCAGCTTAACGCATTGACTGCCCAGGCTCTAAGCCTGCTCAGAGCTTGGCTTCGCGGGCCAGCAGGTCCTCGACCCGCAGTCCCACTGCCGGCACGCCGCCGAAAACCGTGCCCAGGCGGTTGTTGTGAAAATGGCCCAACGCCGTCTGATAGGCGGCAGCAACAAACGGTACGTACTTGACTTCCTTGATGTAGCTGGCGCCCTGACCAAGGTAAAACTCGACCAGCTCCTTGACCTCGGCCTTTCTGGCACTGTCGGCATTGACGTAGATGAACAGCGGGCGCGACAGCGGGTTGTAGGAGCCATCCAGCACTGCGGCTTCCGACGGTCCGATGGCCTTGCCCTGTGCGTTGATGATCTTGAGCGCCTTCATGCGCGTGGTATTGGCGGCATAGTAGGCATAGCCGAAGTAGCCCAGCGCGTTCACGTCCGCCTCTACGCCCTGCACCAGTACGTTGTCATCCTCGCTGGCGGTAAAGTCGCCGCGGCTGGACTTCGCCTTGCCATTCACCGCTTCCGTGAAATAGTCGAAGGTGCCAGAATCAGTGCCTGGCCCAAACAGCTTCAGGGCACTGGCGGGCCACTTGCCGTTGACCTGGCTCCACTTGCTGACTACGCCCTGCGCAGCGGGCTCCCACATTTTCTTGAGCTCGGCGACGCTCACCTGGTCGATCCAGGTGGCCTTCGGGTTGACCACGACCGTGAGTGCGTCGTAGGCGATAGGCAACTCGATATACTTGACGCCGGCTGCGGCGCAGGCCGCCATCTCGCTGGTCGAGATCGGCCGCGAGGCGTCGGAAATGTCGGTTTCGCCGCGGCAGAATTTCTTGAAGCCGCCGCCAGTGCCGGAAATTCCGACCGTGACGCGCACTTTGCCGCGCTTTTGAATCTGGTATTCCTCGGCCACCGCTTCCGTGATCGGGAACACCGTGCTGGAGCCGTCGATCTTGACGGTCTGGGCCAGCGCGCTGCGCGGTGCAGCCACCAGCGCCAGGGCGCAGGCCAGCGGCGCCGCAAGCGTCATCATCAATTTAACGATCTTCATATCGATTCCTCGTAATTGTGCTAAAAAACACCAGTCCGCTGCAAGGCAATCCCCGCCGTGAACACATCCGTGCCATGACAGCACGCTGAAGTCACGGCGCAGCCGGCACTGGCGCCACTGGTGCCGCCAGCTGGATGGCTTTTTCAGCGTCATCCAGCCGGGTGTGGCGCACGTCCTGGCCATGTACCGTATAAATAACGTATTCGCAGATATTCTTGGCATGATCGCCAATGCGCTCGAGCGAGCGCACCGCCCACATGACATCCAGGGCCCGGCGAATGGCGCGCGGATCTTCCATCATGAAGGTAATGCACTGGCGGTGTATGGCCTCGTATTCCTCGTCGACTGTGCGGTCACGCCGTGCCACTGCAAAGGCCAGGTTTGCGTCCAGACGGGCGAAGGCATCGAGTGCCTCGTGCACCATGTCACTTACCAGGCTGCCCAGATGGCGCAGTTCACGATGTCGCCCGCTTGGCCAGTCACGTCCCGCCATGCGCGCGGCAATGGTGGCGATCTTCTCACTCTCGTCACCGACCCGTTCCAGATCGGTGATGGTCTTGAGTATCGCTATCACCAGTCGCAGATCGGAAGCCGTGGGACTGCGGGTCGCGAGAATTCGGCCGCAGTCCTCGTCGATAGTGCGCTCGAGCTGATTGACGCTGATTTCGGTCTGGGCCACCAGGGCCAGCACACTGGAGTCCGCGTCCACGATGCCACTGAGCGCCTGCCCAAGTTGCTGCTCCACCAGCCCGCCCATCTCCAGCACGCTGCTGCGAATGCGCTCCAGATCCTCATTGAAGCGGCTGGAAATATGATGGCTCAGTTGCTCAGTATCCATAAGTACCCGCGTCCATCCGGTGCCGATGTCAGAACTTGAAGTTCAGGTCCAGTTGCAGACGATTGTAGTCATAGTCCTTCTTGGCCGTCGTCACGATACCAGTGGCCGTCGCGACGTCGTTGAAACGCTGGTTGATGAAGTACGTGCCGTTAAGAGTCCAGTTGGTCGCTGGCACCCAGGCGCCCTTCAGCACATAGCCCTTGGTGTCGGTCACGCCGCCACCGAAATCAGAGTCATGGAACTGACCGAAGACCCCATCCTTCTTGGCTTCCTGATAGATCAGACCTGCTTCCCAGGTCTTGGCAGCACTCGCCTTGTTGAACATGAAGCCGCCTGACAGCGCACTATCCAGCTTCTTGCCGGCTGCCGCGTTGACTGTGGCGGCGGTGTTCTCCATGTAGTCCGCAAACACGCTCATCGGGTACTTACCGGCGATGAAATCCAGCTGCAGCTGCGCTTCGACCAGGTTGAAGTCACTGCGCAGTCGGGTGCAGAAGGCATTGCTGCCAATCTGAGGTGCAACGCCGGCATAGGTGGTGTTCCCAAAGGCGTTGTTGCCGGTACCCTGGCCACCGCCAAAAGCGCCGTCAATCGTGCAGGTCGTAGCGGGCGGGGCGGCCCCGGGAACCACTGCCGAGGTGATTCGATCCTTTACGCCGCCGAGATCGAAGTAGCCGATGGCCGCAGTAAGGGTAGTGGTCTCGCCCATCGCCTGCCTGATGCCCAACTGGGCACCAACCATGTTGGCATCGGTGCTGGCACCCGAACTTGTAGCCGTGTCACGCTCGTTGAGCCAATCGTAGAAGATTCCTGCGAACACCGGTCCGCGCGCGAATTTCAGCGCGGCACCTTCCGGGTTCAGATCGTTGTCCCAGAAATAGCTGGCCGTCTTGACCCACGGCTGCGGCATCTTGCCGAGCTGCAGATTCATCAGGTCACTGGCTTTCCAGTCGACATAGGCCAGATCAATGCCCAGCGACTTGCGATCCCAGCCGGTGCCAAGCGTCTGATTGGTGGAGCGCGCGCTGTCATTGCCAGTGTTGACAGTCGAGAATTGCAGCTTTGCATTGATCCGGTCATTCACTTTCGCGAGCACACCAAAGCGCACACGAATGCGCTCACGCGTACGGCTGGTGGCGGTTTCCTCGGCATCGATCACTTCGTGGCGATAGCGGAAATCGCCGCTCCAGGTGTACCGGCTGGCGTTGGTCTTCAGGGTGCCCACATCCACCGCCTCGGTAGCCGCGTCTTTGCGGGCTGCCGCGGCATTGGCCTTCAGATAATCAACCGTCGCCTCCAGGCGCTCCAGTTGCGACTTGAGTGCCTCAATCTGTTGCTGCGCATTCTCGAGCTCGGGGCTGGCCGGTGCATTCTGGGCCAGTGCGGGCAGGGTCATCAGCGTGGCGAGGCCGGCTATCAGGAACTTCTTCACAACGTATCTCCGTACATGGGCAATGAAACTGCGCCAGATTTATACGGGGGCTTTGTGACAGTTCTGTGTCACTCCACAGTAGAATTACAATGCGACTGGCGCCGGCTCAATATCGAATCCGGCGGTTCAAGGAACTCATGTCCGACACGCTCAGCCTGACCCAGAATCTGGTGGCCCGAAATTCAGTCACCCCGGCCGATGGCGGCTGCCAGCAGGTGATGGCGGAACGCCTGGCGGCCGCCGGCTTCAACATCGAGAGGCTGCGCTACGGCAAGGTCGATAACCTGTGGGCGGTGCGTGGCAAAGCCCAACCCCTGCTGTGCTTTGCCGGCCACACCGACGTGGTACCCACTGGGCCACTGGAAGAGTGGCATTCGAACCCCTTCCAACCTGAAATCCGCGCCGGCCTGTTGTATGGGCGCGGCGCGGCCGACATGAAGAGCGGCCTCGCGGCCATGGTCACTGCGACCGAAGTCTTCGTCGCCGAGCAACCGGGGCATCTCGGCACGATCGCCTTCCTGATCACCAGTGATGAAGAAGGGCCTTCGGTCGAGGGCACCAAGCAGGTGGTCGAAACGCTGATGGCACGCGGTGTACGCATCGACTGGTGCATCGTCGGCGAGCCCTCCAGCGAGCGGCTGACCGGCGACATGATCAAGATCGGGCGGCGCGGCTCGCTCTCTGGCCGACTCACCGTGCACGGCGTGCAGGGGCACATCGCCTATCCGCAGCTGGCTGACAATCCGGTGCACAGTTTTGCGCCGGCACTCGCCGAGCTCACCAGCCGCGTCTGGGATCAGGGCGACGAGCACTTTCAACCCACGAGTTTTCAGATCTCAAATATGAGTGCTGGCACCGGCGCGCCCAATGTCATACCTGGCGAGCTCAAGGCACGCTTCAACCTGCGCTACCCGCCGGTCCAGACCATCGAGGCACTCAAGAGCACAGTGGAGGAAATACTCAAGCGCCACGGCGTGCGCTACACGCTCGATTGGTACCTCTCGGGCGAACCCTTCTACACGCGACAGGGCAGGCTGCTGGCCGGGGTGACAGCGGCGGTCAAAGCAGTGACCGGCATGGACCCGGCACTATCCACAGGCGGGGGCACGTCCGACGGCCGGTTTATTGCGCGCATGGGCGCTGAAGTCATGGAGCTGGGCGTGCCGAACGCGACCATTCACAAAGTCAACGAGTGCGTGCGGGTCAGCGACATCGACACGCTGCACAGCATTTATCTGCAGGCGCTGCGCAACCTGCTGGGCTGAGGGCGCATGGTGGCGGGTCAGCGGCGCCGCGCGCTGAAATTGGCGTACAGGCCGAGCGAACCCAATCCGGCAGCAGCAATCAAGACCCAGCTGGGCATGGCCAGGCCCAGCCGGCTCCAGTTCACGGCGTGACACTCGCCCGAGCCCGTGAGCACCTTGCGTATGACATCGCTGAGCGGGAAGACATCAAGCATGTAATCCAGCGTCGCCCCGCACACCGGCACTTCACCCTCGGGCAGGTGCTGGATCCATACATGCCGCGCCGCGATTGCCATCGTCAGCACGGCGGCGCCGGCGATCAACACGCCATAGGCACGCGCGCCCCAACCGTTGGGCGAGTGCAGCCAGGCCATCAGGAACAGCACCCCGCAGGCAGCCACGCCGATACGCTGGAAGATACACAGTGGGCAGGGTTCGACCCTCAGCACACCCTGCGTGTACCAGGCATAGGCCAACATCCCGGCGCAGCACAGCAGGCCGGCGAGATTCAGACTGCGCCGCGTAATTACGTTCACGACTGCGCGTTACGGCTCTTGATTTCCTGCTCGACGGGCTCAAGCGAGGTATGGCGCACGTCTCTGCCGAGCACCATGTAGATCACATATTCACAGACATTCTTGGCGTGATCGCCGACGCGCTCGAGCGCGCGCGCCACCCACATGATATCGAGTGCCTGGCGAATGGTGCGCGGATCTTCCATCATGAAGGTAATGCACTGGCGGTGAATGGCGTCGTACTCCTCGTTGACCATGCTGTCGCTGCGCGCGGTGCTGAGAGCGAGTTCAGCATCCAGGCGTGCGAAGGCGTCGAGCGTCTTGTGCAGCATGGTCTGGGTGATGCGCCCCAGGTGCTTGACCTGGCGATAGTGAACGACCGGGCGTTCATCGCTGGCGAGCCGCGCAGCGATGCAGGCGACCTTCTCGCACTCGTCGCCAATGCGCTCCAGGTCAGTGATGGTCTTGATGGTGGCGACGATCATGCGCAGATCCCCGGCCGCCGGGGCGCGGGTCGCGAGGATGCGGCTGCACTCTTCGTCGATCGACACCTCCATGGCGTTGACGGCATGATCGTTGCGTGCCACCGCATTGCCGAGTCTGCTGTCGCCATCGATCAGGGCATTGAGGGCGCCGGCCAGTTGCTCCTCGACCAGGCCGCCCATGGCGAGCACTTTGCTGCGCACGCTCTCCAGGTCTTCGTTGAACCGGCGCGAGGTGTGGTGTGAAATGTCGGCGGCTTCCATGGGCTTACTATACCGCAGTCGCACCGCTCACCAATCGGTCGGCTGGAAAGTGGCAGCTGAATGTGCTGCCGCGCCCTTCGGCGCTGCTGATTTCCAGGGTGGCGCCATGGCGCTGCAGCACATGTTTGACGATGGCCAGACCCAGACCCGACCCCCCGGTTGCCCGGCTGCGACCTGGATCGGCGCGGTAGAAGCGCTCAGTCAGTCGTGGGATATGTTCAGCTCCGATGCCTATGCCGCTATCCTGCACTGAAAAGTGACCACCCGAGCCGTCAACCCACCAGCGCATGCTGATGGTGCCGCCGTCGGGCGTGTACTTGGCAGCATTGTCGAGCAGGTTGGCGCAGGCGGAGTGAATCTGCGCCTCGTCGCCGAGCAGGCGCTCGCTGGCCTGCGCCGTGCCCTGCACCGTGGTGGCCGGGTCAATCCGCGCTACCAGGTCGCTGCGCATCAGCTCGATCATCGCTGCAATGTTGATCGGCTTGCGCTCGGCCTCGGAATCGCTGGCTTCGAGCCTTGAAAGCGAGAGCAGGTCTTCGATGATGCCGGTCATGCGCGTCGATTGACGCCGCATCTCGGCAATCGGGCCCACCAGCCCTGGCTCGAGCGCCGGATCCTGGCTCAGGGTCTCGAGGTAACCCGCGATTACCGTGAGCGGCGAGCGCAGCTCATGCGAGGCATTGGCTACGAAATCCTTGCGCATGGCCTCGAGACGCTGCTGACGCGTCACATCCCGCACCAGCATCAACGATTGGCCGTTGCCATAGGGCACGAGCTGAATCTGCAGGTACATTTCGGCATCAGGCGCGGCGCTCACCACCAGGGCATGTGCATAGTCGCCGCCGCGCAGGTAGCGGATGAATTCGGGCTGGCGTACCAGGTTTTCGATGCGCAGACCCACATCGGTGCGCGAGCGCAAGTGCAGCAGCCGTGCGGCAGTACGGTTGAACCAGAGGATCTCGGCCAGCGGATTGAGCATCACCACGCCGTCGGGAATGGCGGCGGTGGAGCGGCGCAGTTCGCGCAGCAGGAGCATCAGGCGGCGCTTGTGATATTGCTTGCCGCGCTGCAGCCGCGCGATCAGTGCGATGAGCTCGCCCCACTCGCCATCCAGCTCCGGTTCGTCCGCACCCAGGTCGCTGCGCAGCCAGCGCTGCACGCGCCGCAGCACCAAATACTCGCGCACCAGCATGGCGGACAGCACCACACCCACACCTATGGTTGGATGCCCGAACGCCAGCCCCAGGAGCATGCCGGCCACCAGGCCCACGGCCACTCTGGTCACCAACCACCACACGGAAGCGCTCATCGGCCCATGCACGGGATTGCTGCAGCGCTGCGGGCGCTAAGCGTCGGGGCGCTCGGAACAACGATACCCGGCGCCACGTACCGTCTGGATATACCGATCGCAGTCATGCACTTCGAGCGCTTTGCGAAGCCGACGGATGTGGACATCGATGGTGCGCTCTTCCACGTAGACATTGCCACCCCATACCCGATCGAGCAGCTGTTCGCGACTGTACACACGATCGGGATGGAGCATGAAAAATTCCAGCAGCCGGTATTCGGTCGGTCCGAGCACCACCGGGGTGCCCGCCGCGCTCACCCGGTGGCCGGCGCGATCAATGCTCAGTTTACCCAAATTCAGCGACTCACCGGCATCAGGCCCGCCGCTGCGGCGCAGTAGCGCATTGACGCGTGCCACCAGTTCGCGCGGCGAAAATGGCTTGGTGAGATAGTCATCGGCGCCACCGTCGAGTCCGGCAACCTTGTCGGACTCGGCAGCGCGCGCGGTCAGCATGATGATGGGCAGGTCGCGGGTCTCAGGCTCACGCTTGATGCTGCGCGTGAGTTCCAGGCCACTGGTATCGGGCAGCATCCAGTCAACCAGCACCAGATCGGGGCGGCGATCGGCCAGCGCCGCACGTGCACTGCGACTGTCTTCGGCTTCGCCGATTTCAAAACCGGCACGCTTCAGGGCAAAGGCGATCATCTCGCGTATGGGCCGCTCGTCTTCGACAACGAGTATGTGCTTGGCAGTCATTGATGGGACGCGACTCAAAACGCAGGCGGCGCCACCTTAGGAGCGCATTGTTGCAGTTTCATTACAACACGTTTCCAGCCCGGCGTTCAGCGCGGCGCTGGCTGTGGGTGACCGGGAATCGCGGCCACATCGTTGCGCAGGTACACCGGCTGCGCCTGCTCAGGGGGCAACGCCGTCGCCAGGCCCGCGTGCGCTGCCAGCAAGGCAATTTCGCGGGCGTGGGGGCCAAGTTCGGGGCGTACGGGGTTCAGGCGTGAATTCACTCCTGCGGCGAGATCGGCGTAGGCGGCGAAGCCGCTGCCCGCCCCACAGGCGGGCTGCCCCGCGAGCCAGTGCCGTGCAGCGTTCAACACCGTGGCCGGGCTGCCGACAGCCTCAATGGTATTGGCCATGGCAACACCTTCCGAGCGCACGAAACCACCCCAGTAGACTTCGCCCATGCGCGCATCCTGGCAAACCAATGCGCCAACGGGTTCGGCGGCAGCGGCCGCGCTCGCCGGTGCTGGCGTGGGCGGCGGCCACAGCGCCAGCTGCGCGGTGGCACGCAGAGTGGAAACCGGCATGACCGGCAGGCCCGCCGAATACGCCAGGCCCTGGGTGATGCTGGCCGCCAGGCGCACGCCGGTAAACGCGCCTGGGCCACAACCGAAAGCAATCGCATCCAGTTGCCCAAGTGACAGCGCGGCTTCGCCCAGCAATTCATCGATCAGCTGCAACACCTGCTCGCCGTGCCCGCGTTCGGCGCGCACCGCACGCCAGTGCGACGCCGCGTCGATCCACAGCGCTACCGAGCACCATTCGGTTGAAGTATCGAGCGCCAGCAGCTTCACAGCGCGCGCACCAGCGCCGGCGCAGGCGCCGGCGCGCAGCGGCGCAGCATGGTCAGGACTTCAGCGGCTGATTCCGCCAGCCGCATCGGCGGCAGACCCGCCAGCAGTGCGCGTCCATAGCCGCGGGTGCGCAGGCGCGGATCACAGATCATCACGACACCGCGATCCTCTTCGCTGCGGATCAGGCGGCCCACGCCCTGCTTGAGCGCCAGGGCCGCTTCCGGCAGCTGGTAATCACGAAATGGATTGAGCCCCTGCGATTGCAGATACTGCACGCGCGCACGCACCTGCGGATCATCGGGCGGTGCAAAGGGTATCTTGTCGATCACCACCAGGCGCAGCGCGTCGCCCTGCACATCCACGCCTTCCCAGAAGCTGGCCGTACCAAGCAGCACGGCGCGACCGGACTCGCGAAAGCGGCGCAACAACAGTTCCCGCGGCGCATCGTTCTGCACCAGCAACGGCCAGTCGGCCGGCCAATCGGCCGCGCGCAGTTCGCGGGCTGCAGCGCGCAGGGCACGGTGACTGGTAAACAGCAGGAAGGCGCCGCCGTCACTGGCTGCCAGCAGCGGGCGCACGGCGCCCAGCACCGCCGGCGTATGCTCCGCCGATCCCGGATCGGGCAGCCCCTCAGGCAGATACAGCATGGCCTGCTGCTCATAGTTGAACGGGCTTTCCAGACACAGGGTGGCGGCGCTATCCAGGCCCAGGCGATGGGAGTAGTGCTGAAAATTGCCACTCAGCGCCAGCGTGGCCGAAGTAAAAACCCAGGCGCTGGGATGCTGGTCGATGAGTGCGCGAAAGCGCACCGAGATATCGTAGGGCAACAGACTCAGCGTAAAGCCGCGCGGCGTAATGGCGAAACTGCGCGCGCCCTCGGCGGCACGGGGCGCGGCCTCGGAGCCATCGGCCGCCTCGCTTTCACCAGCCGGCGCCTCACCACCCGGCGCACCGCCATTGGCATTTATCACTCGCGCCATATCGGCCGCCAGGGTGCGCGCTCGCGCCGCGCATTGCACGATGCCGGGCCCTTCCGCCAGCGATTCCATGGCCAGGGCCCAGGTTCCCAGCGCCTCATGCAGCTGTTGGCAATCACTTACGATCGACGCCTCAAGATCTTCCCACGCTACGCGCCGCTCCTGGCGGCCAAGTCGCGCGAGCAGGCGGAGCAGCGGCTGCTCCAGCGTCAGCTGCTGTGCGGCGATTTCGTGCTGGGCAACAGCCAGCTGCGCCAGCTCGCGACGCGCATCGGCGAGCAGTGATTCCAGCTGACGACTCGAGCAACTGATTCCAAAGAACTCCGCGGCCAGATCAGGCAGCTGGTGCGCCTCGTCGAGTATCAGCGCGTCAACGCCCGGCAGCAGTTCGCCGTAGCCATCTTCCTTGAGCGCAAGATCCGCAAGCAGCAGGTGGTGGTTGACGACCACCAGGTCGGCTTCGAGCGCCGCGCGCCGCGCGGCAAACACGTGGCAGCGCGAAAACTCGGCGCAGCGTGCCCCGCCGCAGCTCTCACGCGTGCTGGTCAGTGCACTGCGCAGCGGATGCGATTCACCCAACTGCGCCACTTCGGCCAGGTCGCCGCTGCGGGTGGCCTCGGCCCAGCTGACAATCTGCGCCAGCAGCACCTGCTCGTCGCCGGGCAGGAATGATTGCTGCGCGCCGTAACCGGGCAGCTTCAGGCGGCACAGGTAATTGGCGCGACCCTTGAGCAGCGCCGTCTGCAGCGGCCGGCCGAGCGCGCCGCTCAGCAGCGGAATGTCGCGCATATACAGTTGATCCTGCAGGGTGCGGGTACCGGTGGAAATCAGCACGCGCAGACCCGACAGCAGGGCCGGGACCAGATAGGCAAAGGTCTTGCCGGTGCCGGTACCGGCCTCGATGAGCAGTTGCTCGCGCGCCTCGAGTGCAGCCGCCACGCGTGCGGCCATCTGGCGCTGCGAGGCCCGCGGCGTGAAATTATCGAGGGCGCGCGCCAGCACGCCACCAGGTCGGAACACCTCGTCGATGGATGTCATATTAACAAATGCAACTTTTCTGCAAACGATTTCAAGGCAAGGACCCACCCCTACCAGCTATACTTGCCGGTACAGGATACGACATGGCGACCGCACCCTACACACTGGCCGCAATGCCGGATATCTCCAGAAATGTCGCGGATTGGGTGGCCGAGGTTGCCGCCCTCACGACCCCGGAGCGTATCCACTGGTGCGACGGCTCCACGGCTGAGTTCCAGAACCTGCGCGCTGAGCTGCACGGTCGTGGCGAGCTGCATGAACTGAATCAGGCCACGTTCCCCGGCTGCTATGCCTACCGCTCCGACCCGACCGACGTGGCGCGCGTCGAACACCTGACTTTCATCTGCACCGAACAGCGTGAAGACGCCGGCGTCAACAATAACTGGCTGCCGCCGGCCGAGGCACGCGCCCGGATGCGCGGCCTGTTCCGAAACTGCATGCGCGGTCGCACCCTTTATGTCGTGCCCTATTGCATGGGCCCTGCCAATTCACCCTACGCGCGCTGCGGTGTCGAAATAACCGACAGCATCTACGTGGTGCTCAACATGGCGATCATGACCCGCATGGGTCGCGCGGCACTGCAGCGCATTGCCGTTGATGGCGCCTTTGTCCGCGGCCTGCACTCCACCGGTGATCTGAATCCCGCGCGCCGCTTCGTCATGCACTATCCGGAGCAACTGGCGATCGAGAGTATTGGCTCCGGGTATGGCGGCAATGCGCTACTGGGCAAGAAATGCCACGCCCTGCGTATCGCCAGCTACCAGGCGCGCAGCGAAGGCTGGCTCGCCGAGCACATGTTGATCGTTGGCCTGCAGAGTCCGGCGGGCGACACGCACTATGTAGCGGCCGCCTTCCCTTCCGCCTGCGGAAAGACCAATCTGGCCATGCTGATCCCACCCGAATCGATGCCCGGCTGGAAAGTGTTCACGATTGGCGATGACATCGCCTGGTTGCATCCCGGTGCGGACGGGCGGCTGTGGGCCATCAACCCTGAGTCCGGTTACTTCGGCGTGGTACCGGGCACCAGCCCGAAAACCAATCGCAATGCCTACCAGATGATCCATCACGACACCCTGTTTACCAACGTCGGGCTTACCGCCGATAACGAGCCCTGGTGGCGCGGGCGAGATGAGGCGGCTCCGATGATTGACTGGCAGGGTCGTCCCTTTGACGCGGCCCGCGGCCCGGCGGCTCACCCCAACTCGCGCTTCACCGTCGCCGCCACCCAGAACGCCAGCTATTCCAGCGCCGCTGAAGACCCGCGCGGCGTGCCCATCTCCGCCCTGATTTTCGGCGGCCGGCGTCGCGAACTTGCGCCGCTCGTGTACGAAGCGCGCAGCTGGCAGCACGGCGTACTGGTGGCCGCCTCGGTGGCCTCGGAAACCACGGCGGCAGCCGAGGGTGAGGTCGGTGTAGTACGTCGTGACCCCATGGCCATGAAGCCATTTTGCGGCTACAACTTCGGCGACTACTTTGCGCACTGGCTGCGCGTCGGCGAGCGCCTGACGCAGGCGCCGAAAATCTTTCACGTCAACTGGTTCCGCCAGAATGCCGCCGGCGAATTCCTGTGGCCGGGTTTCGGCGAAAATCTGCGCGTGCTCGCCTGGGTGCTGGAGCGTTGCACCGGGCGTGGCGGCGCCAGCGATGGCGCTGTGGGTTACCTGCCGCGACCGCAGGATCTGCCGGTCGCCGGCCTCGGTTTGAGCGCAGCCGCGCTGGCGGAGCTGACGCAGGTGCCACCCGAGGCTTTGCGCACGGAAGTAGCCAGCATCCGCACGTACCTGCAGGCACTTGGCAGTCGCGTGCCGGCGGAGTTGTACGCCGAGCTGGACGAGATCGGGCGGCGCCTCGGTAACTAGGTTTCGTCGCAGACGAAACGAATGGTCTGCGGATCATCGCTGGTGGGCACCTTGCCCAGGCCGATCATGCCCTCACCCTTGATGGGCACGGTATCGCGGCGTACGAAAGCCTCTTCCTGACCGACCATCTGCACGAAGGTGCCATTGGTGCTCTGGTCCGTGAGCAGGAAACGGTTGCGGTTGAAATCGATGCGCGCGTGCAGGCGCGAGATCAGATTGCCACGCACGATCAGATCGCACTCATCGGCACGACCGATCACCGTCTGCACATGATCGTGATCGACGATTACCGCACGATCGCCAATGCTGAGGCGCAGGCGCAATGTGCGCCGCCGGTCCTGTGGATTGAGCGCAATCGCCGGCAGCATGCTGGTGACGTCTTCGGTCTGCCACAGCACTTCATAGAGCGCGACCTCACCGCCCTGGCCACGGATGGTGGCCACATCGATCTGCCGCACCGAGGCGCGCCACTCGGGTGAGAGCCGCTCGACAGTTGCGGCCGTCGTGATGATCTGTCCGGCCTTGGCCTGGCTGGTCATGCGATTGGCGGTGTGCACGCTGGCGCCAAAAACATCGCGGGCCTCGACCACCACCGGGCCATAGTGGCAACCGATGCGAATCGCCACCGGCTGGCCCTCGTTCTTGAGTTCAGCGTGGGCGTTGATCTGCTTTTGCATCTGCCCGGCGGCGTTGAGGGCATCGTCGGCCTTGGGGAAGGTGGCCATCACCTCATCGCCAATGGTCTTGATGACCGTGCCGTGGTGCTGCTCGGTCGCGGTGCGCATGACATCGATACAGATCGCCACCATGGCGCGCGCACGCTGATCGCCCCGCTCGTCAAACAGCCGGGTAGAGCCGACGACGTCGGCGAACAGAATCGCGAGTTCGATATCCTTGACCATGTATTCGGTACGGCGCCAGGCTTGAGTCTTGCGAGTTCACATAAGATGGGAACAGCCGGGGATTATACGCAAGCGCGCTGCCCTGACCATGGCGGCAGGAATTGTCGCCCCCGGGAACGTTTTCATACAGCGATTTCAGCTGATTGCGCTCATTAGCGGGCACGGAGCAGCGCCGCCCCGGCTCCCGCCTGACGAACGCCCGTAGACAGCCGCTGGCGATAGGCGCGCGCGCCGGGTTGCCCCGCATAGAGCCCGAACATGTGGCGCGTGATGGCGCTGAGTGGCTCGCCGCGGGCCAGCTCGCGTTCGGCGTAACCCGCCATGCGCTCGAGCAGCGCGCCCTCCTCCGGCCGCTGCCAGCCATCCGCGTAGACGGCCTGGTGCAGCTCCGACAGTATATATGGCCGGTGATAGGCCTCCCGACCCAGCATGATTCCCGCGCACCATGGCAGCGCGGAGCACGCCTGTGCCACGGTACGCAGGCCGCCATTGAGCACCAGCTGCAGTCCGGGAAACATTTCACCCAGGCGCTGCACGATCTCCGGACGGAGCGGCGGCACTTCGCGATTTTCCTTCGGCGACAGACCGCCGAGCACCGCCTGGCGCGCGTGCACGACGAAGACCTCGCAGCCTGCTGTGCTTACAGTGGCAGTGAAATCCACGAGGCGCTGGAAATCAGCAGCATCATAGGTCTGCAGCCGATCGCGCAGCGGCCTCTGCCCCGCACCGCCGGCAATGATGCCGATGCGCATCTTGACCGTGACCGGAATGCTGACCGCGGCCCGCATGGCGCTGACGCACGCTGCCACGCGCGCCGGCTCGGCCATGAGGCAGGCGCCGAAAGCGCCCGCGTGCACGCGATCGCTCGGGCAACCGCAGTTGAGATTGATCTCGCGGTAACCGGCGGCCTCGCCCAGCCGCGCCGCCGCCGCCAGGCGCGCCGGCTCGCTGCCGCCCAGCTGCAGCGCCACCGGCTGCTCTGCCGGGTCGAAGTGCAGCAGGCGCTCCGCCGCGCCACGCAGCAGGGCCTCGGCGGTGATCATTTCCGTATAGAGCAGCACGCGTGGCGAAAAGCCGCGCAGAAAATAGCGGCAGTGGCGGTCGGTCCAGTCCATCATCGGGGCGACTGACAGCCTGCGGTCGAGTGCTGCGCTGGCTGCCTCGAAGGAAATGTCGGTAATTCCGGGGTTTTGCATGGGCGGCGTTGCTGCGGATTGCGCTCTGGCCTGGCGGTTGCAGACACTGATCGTACAATGGCACCGGCACAGCGGTAAGCTGGCGCCGATCGTCTCACACTACATCACACGCGGACTGTAGCCATGCGCAACCCGGTGCAGCGATTTCACTCTCGTTCAACTCTGTGGGTGGTCGCATGCATCCTGTGGTTCGCAGCGCCCTGCCGCGCTGGCACAGGAGCGGGCCCGGCTCGTTCTGGTCTCCATCGATGGCCTGAAGCCCGAGGCGATTCTCGAAGCGGACAGTCACGGCCTGAAGGTCCCGAACCTGCGCGCCCTGCTGACCGACGGCAGCTACGCGACCGGTGTGCGCGGTGTGTTGCCGACTGTGACCTACCCCAGCCACATGACGCTGCTGACAGGCGCCTCGCCCGCCCGCCACGGCATCCTGAGCAACACGACCTTCGACCCTTTCAACCGCAACGCCAAGGGTTGGTACTGGTATGCCGAAGACGGACGGGCCGAAACCCTGTGGGACGCTGCGGCAGCGGCGCATCTTCGGACCGCCAGTGTCTACTGGCCCATAAGTGTCGGCGCGAACATCAGCTACAACCTGCCGCAGATCTGGCGCACCGGAACCAGTGATGACCAGAAATTGCAGCGGGCCCTGAGCACGCCGGGTCTGGAGCAGGAGCTCTCGGCCACGCTCGGAACATTTCCGGGCGGCAAGGAGGAATCGGTGGCGGCCGACGAGATCCGGGCACGCTTCGACCTGCGCCTGCTCGAAACCCGGCATCCGGACTTTGCCACTTTTTACTTCACCGGCCTGGATACCGAACAGCACGACTCCGGCCCCTTCAGCGCTGCCGCCAACGCTGCGCTCGAGCGGCTCGACACGCTCGTCGGCCAGCTGCGCGCGGCGGCTGAGCACCAGGCACCGGGCCGGACCACCTTCTGTGTAGTCTCCGATCACGGCTTCGCCGCTGTCGCGCACGATGTGAATCTCTACGTCGCGTTTCTCAACGCCGGCCTGTACGCCATGGATGACAAGCGCAGGATCACCAGCTGGAAGGCGATGCCCTGGCCTGCCGGGGGCAGTGCCGCGATCATGCTCGCTGATCCCAATGACAGCGCGACCCGTACACAGGTCGGCACTTTACTCGCACTGCTCGCCAATGATCCCGACAGCGGCGTTGAGCGCATCCTTAAGCATGAAGAGCTTGCGGCGCGCAGCGCCTTTCCAGGCGCAGAATTCCTGGTCGCCTTCCGCCCCGGCTATGAATTCGGTGACGCCTACGATGGTCCCGTGGTCTCGAGGCCTGCCAATCTCGGTACGCACGGCTACCTGCCCGATCATCCCGAAATGCGCTCGTCGTTCTTCATCGTCGGCCCGCACATCGCGGCCGGCCGTTCGCTCGGTGAGATCGACATGCGTCGCATCGCGCCCACGCTCGCAGGCATTCTGAAGGTGCACCTGAAGGACGCCGAGCTCGAGCCCCTGCGACTGGACGCGCGCTGACGCTACCCGACGCCCTGCGCCTGGTCAGCCGCCTGAGTCCAGCCAGGCCACGGCATGTTTCTCGAGATAGGGGTAGAAGGGATTGGAGCCGATGCGGGCCAGCTGCTCGAGCGACACCCGCAGCGCACCGCGCTCGCCGTGCAGGGCCAGCGTGCCCAGTCGGATGCCGTAGAATTCAGACTCATCAGGCTCCAGGCCATACAACGGGTCGTTGACCGGAAACGGCACCGCAATGTGGGACAGCGAATACACGCCCAGGGGAAACTCCAGACCCGTGGGCTCCTCGACGATGACGCGGGATCCCGGCGCCGTCGACTTTTCCACTGCTTCACGAGTGTCCGGGTTGGCATTGGTGATGATGGCCAGCCGGTAGCTGCGGGGCTCCCCGGTAAACAGGGTGCGGAGAAAGTCGCGGTCGGCCGGCCTGAAGACGGTCGAAAAGGCCGCCTGTCGATTCAGATCGAACAGTACCAGCTCACTGCCATTCGCCGGCAGTTCATCAAACAGCGACTTGACGACGGCCGTAGTGCTGACCGTGCCATCGAGCACGGACTGAAAGGCCAGTATCGGTGGCATGCGGCTGAAGCGTCCGTGGGACTTCAGTCGTTTGATGCTGCTGTCATTCACCAGGGTCAGGGCGCGGGTCTGGATCGCGCCGTTGAGGGGGAATGAGTTGTACTTGAAGGGATTGAACTCAGGCTGTACATCGGTCCAGGCCGATTTCTCGAAGTACGGGATAAATGACAGGGAATTGAGCACCCGCGCCAGCATGGCCGCCGGCGTAATCCCGATCAGCGGCGACAGCAGGATTAACCGGTTCGCGCGCGTCAGCGCCGGGTCTTCGAGCGCATCCAGCTGATGCTTGAGGATGAGCGCGGCGCCCGTCGAGTAGCCGACCATGACCAGCGGCAGGTCGGGACCGATCTTCTCGCGGACTGCCCGCGCGCCGAGTCGGGTCGCGGCGTACCAATCCTGCCAGCGGGCACGTTCCAGCGACGCGGGCACCGTACCGTGGCCCGGCAGACGCAGTACCAGGACGTAATAGCCGCGCTGGTACAGTGCATTCGCGATCGCACGCATGGCGTAGGGCGAATCGGTCAGGCCGTGCAGCAGCAGCGCGCCACCCTTGGGCTGGGCAGGCACCAGTTCGAAGGTGCGGTTCCAGTCGGTGGCAAACTTCCACTGATAATTCGGACTACCCTCCCAGTACCGGTTGCCGGGGACCTGCTCCTCGGGCGGGATGGAGGACGCCAGCAGAGTGCGGGTTTCCTCGAACAGTGCGTTTTCGCGCGCGCGGTAGTCCGCGAGGCTGAGGTGCGGGACCGATATCCGCCGCCGTCATCTCGGCCCGCGGCGCGTGGGTGTGCCAGGGCTGCAGGTCGGCCTGCCGGCGCGCCTGCAGCGCGTAAATCAGTACGACGCTCGCCAGTACCAGGACGGCCGCGGTGACTGCGTTGGCAGCCCAACGCATGATTGTCTTGTGCAACATCCTCCAAGGGTACAGCGAAGGCTGTGAATATCAATCGCTACGTTGCCAGCCAGCGTTTCCTAAATGAAAGTGGCATCCAGTGCGGCGCGGATATCCGCAATCAGATCGCCGGGGTCTTCGAGACCGACGGACAGGCGCAAATGCCCATATTTCCGGAATTTTTCGGGGTACCGGTCGGACCCACCGCGACCCTTCGCCCCTACGTGCACGATCAGGCTCTCATCATGGCCGAGCGACACTGCCGAGGTGATCAGGCGCAGATTGGATACAAAGCGGTTTTGCATTTCGGGATCGCCCTCGACCGCGAATGCCATCATCGCCCCGTACCCGCGCCCGCCGAACTGCCGGCCCGCCAGGTCATGTTGCGGATGCGATTTCAGACCAGGATAGGCGACGTAGGCAACCCGGGAATCAGACTCCAGGTATGCAGCAACGAGCTCGGCGGAGGAAAATTGCTGGCGCAACCGCAGCGGCAGCGTGACCGATCCACGCATGATGAGCCAGGCGTTGAATGGCGAGATTGTTCCGCCGACGTCGACCAGCGCATCAGCCTTGATCTGCTGCAGCAGTTGGCGTGATCCAATGACCGCGCCGCCCATGGCATCGCCGTGACCATTGATATATTTCGTCAGCGAATGAATCGCCAGGTCCGCGCCATGCTCAAGCGCCCTGAAGAATGGTGGCGGCGTGAACGTTGTATCGACCGACAACAGGGCCCCGCTGGCGTGGGCGATTTCGGCCACAGCCGCGATATCAGCGACCTTGGTCGTCGGGTTGGCAATCGTCTCGGTGTGGACGAGCCTGGTGTCTGGGCGAATTGCGGCACGAACCGCGGCCATATCCCCCATGTCGACAAATGTGGCTTCGATTCCGTAGCGCTGTGGCAGCAGTTCGGCGAACAGGCGCCAGACCGCTTCATAGGTCACGTCGCTGACCACAACGTGGTCACCGGTCTTGAGAAAAGTGAAGAACACCGCATGCAGCGCGGCCACGCCGGTGGCAAAGACCGCGGCATCGGCGCCGCGCTCAAGTGCCGCCAGCTTGCTCTGCAGACCAAGCTGGTTGTGCCCTGAATTCCTGGTGTATGAGCGGACCTCCGTGTTTGACCAGTCCATCGTGGAAGGATCTTCCGGCAGCTGGTAGGAGTTCGCCATCACGATCGGCGTGCGAATCGCGCCCGAGCCAGAGTCAATTTCGTTGCCGCCATGCACGGCCAGAGAGTCGAAGGACAGTGTCGACAGCTTATGCTTGTCCGGACGTGGCGACTTTGCAGTGGTTGGCATGTTTTCTCTCACTCCAGTGTCGCTACACTATCGCGCTGATGGCAACGCCGCTTGAATTCCACCTTGCCGGGAAAAGGCGACGCGCCTAGCATAGTAGTTTGCAGGGAGACACAGACATGATCAATGCGACCGCTGTCAGCATCCTGATTTCCTTGGCGCTGGTGCCGACGGCACCAGCAGCGTCGATGGACGCCGACCAGCTCATTGCGAGGCACATCGAGGCACGCGGCGGCGGCGAATCACTGCGCGCGCTCAAGAGCATCCGTCGCCAGGGGCACCTGATCATTCCGGGTGCCAACTACGATATCAGCGCCTCGACGCTGGTAGTGCGCGGCGGCGGCGTACGCGATGAATTCAGCCTGCAGGGACTGACCCAGGTCAATGCCTACGATGGCAGGGAAGCCTGGAAGATCGATCCCTTCGAGGGTCGCAAGGATCCCGAGCGCATGTCGGTGGATGAGTCCAAGCCACTGCTGCTGCAGGCGGATCTTGATTCGCCGCTGGTCGATTACCGGGCCAAGGGCCATAGTGTCGAATATCTCGGGCTCGATGATATCGATGGCACGCCGGCCCACAAGTTGCGCGTGCACCTGAAGTCTGGCGACGAAGTGGTCTACTACATCGATCCGGATACCTACATGATCATCCGCGACGTGCAGAAACAGATGGTCCGGGGCGCTGAGCAGGAAACCGAGACGGATTACGGCGAGTACGAAAAGGCCGGCGGCGTGTATGTACCCATGGCCGAGGACAGCGGACCGAAGAATTCCGACAGTTCGCACAAGCAGCAACTGGTATTCGACAGCGCAGAGGCCAACGGCTCCGTGGACCTCGGCGCAATTTGCCTTCCCGGTGCGCAAGTGAGCGGCTTCAGGCAGGTGCGCGCACACACCGCTACGCTGCTGGGCCTGCTGGCACTGACGGCCACGCTCGGCGCGGGCGCTACCGCTGCCGCTGCCGCTACCGAAGGCATCGATGCTGCGGCGATCTCGGGGCTGGGCGCCCGCAACATCGGTTCGGCGACCATGAGCGGGCGCATCTCGGCCATCGCCGCGCGCCAGGAGAGCGACGGCCGTGTCACGCTGTATGTCGGCGCGGCATCGGGCGGCGTGTGGCGCTCCTACGACGGCGGTACCACGTTCCAGCCTGTGTTCGACAAACAGCCCGTGCAGTCGATTGGCGCCATTGCGCTTGATCCCTCGAACCCCAAGACCGTGTGGGTCGGGAGCGGAGAATCCTGGACCCGCAATTCGGTCTCGGTCGGTGATGGCATCTACCGCTCGACCGATGGCGGCGATACCTGGCAGAACATGGGGCTGGGCGGTTCCGAGCGCATCAACAGCATCCTCATCGACCCCCATGACAGCAACACCGTGTACGCCTGCGTACCCGGCGCGCTGTGGTCCGACTCGGCGGATCGTGGCCTTTACAAGACCACCGACGCCGGCAAGAGCTGGTCGCTGGTCCTGAAGGGCGCCAACCTCTCGACCGGCTGCTCGGGCCTGACGATGGATCCGCGCAATCCGCAGCGTCTGTTTGCCGGGCTGTGGGATTTCAGGCGCCAGGGCTGGACTTTCCGCTCCGGCGGCGACGGCCCCAAGGCCGCCTCGGGCTCGGGTCTGTTTCTCACCGAGGACGGCGGCAAGCACTGGCAGCAGCTCGATGCGAAGAGTGCGGCGGGCCTGCCACCGGCGCCATGGGGGCGCCTGGATGTCGTCATCGCGCCCTCCTCACCCGACATAGTTTATGCAGTCATCGAGGGCGTGAAGTCGGGCTTGTATCGCTCGGCGGACGGCGGCAAGAGCTGGGAAGCACGCGATGCCAGCCAGCGCATGGTCTGGCGGCCGTTTTATTTCTCGAAGCTCATCGTCGATCCGACCAATGCCGAGCGCATCTTCAAGCCCAACCTGCGGCTGATCGCCTCCGAGGATGGTGGCAAGAGCTTCTCGGTCATCAGCGGTGGCACGCACGGCGATCATCATGATGTCTGGGTGAATCCCACCAATCCGAAGCACGTCATCACCGGCGATGACGGTGGCCTGTGGATCAGTCACGACGGCGGCAATAAATGGTGGAAGGCGAACAACCTGCCGGTTTCGCAGTTCTATCACGTGTCGGTGGACGACAAGGATCCCTACCAGGTCTACGGTGGCCTGCAGGACAACAGCTCCTGGGCAGGCGATTCAGTCTATCCAGGCGGCATTACCAACGGTCGCTGGGAAAATCTCTACGGTGGTGACGGCTTCTACACCTTTGCGGACCCATCCGATCCCGACTACGCCTATGCCGAGGCCCAGGGCGGGCACATCGGCCGCGTCAACCGCCATAACCTGGAGCAGCGCGCTATCCAGCCCCTGGCCGATTTCAAGGAAAAGTTGCGTTGGAACTGGAACACACCCATTGCGCTTTCGCCCACTAACCGCAACACGCTCTACATCGGCGCGCAGTTCCTGTTCATGAGCCGCGACCACGGCCAGTCCTGGGCGCGCATTTCCCCGGATCTCACCAGCAACGATCCCAACAAGCAGAGGCAGGAGGAATCGGGCGGCATCACGGTTGATAATTCTTCCGCTGAAATGCACACCACGATCTATTCAATTGCCGAGAGTCCGCGCGATGAGCGGCAGATCTGGGTGGGCACGGACGATGGCAAGGTCCAGCTCACGCGCGATGCGGGTGCGCACTGGAGCAATCTCACGCCCAATATCAAGGGCCTGCCACCGGCGAGCTGGGTCTCATCGATAACCGCCAGCCCTGCGCAGGCGGGCACGGCATACGCCACCTTCGATCGCCACACCTACGGGGACATGACGCCCTGGGCCTATCGCACCACCGACTACGGCCAGAGCTGGACGCGGATCGCATCGCCCGCGCAGGGCGTGCGCGGTTACGCGCACATACTCCGGGAAGATCCGGCGGCGGCCAATGTCCTGTACCTGGGCACGGAATTCGGCCTGTGGATTTCTATCGATGCCGGCGCCAGCTGGGCGCAGTTCACCGGCAGCAATTTTCCCGCCGTGGCCGTGCGCGACCTGGCCTTGCCCCAGCGTGACGGCGACCTGGTGATCGCCACCCACGGACGCGGCATCTGGATCATCGATGACCTGAGTGCGCTGCGCGCCCTGACGCCAGCGGTGTTGGCCAGCGAGGTCGCGTTCCTGCCGACGCGCCCGGCGCAGCAGCGCCTTGATGGTCAGGGTGGCTGGCCGGAAGGCGATGCCAGTTTCTCGGGCCAGAATCCGGCGCCCGGTGCGATGATCAGCTACTACCAGAAGACGCGCCACGTATTTGGCCGCCTGAAACTGGAAATACTCGACCCAGCGGGCAAGGTGATCGACACGCTTCCCGCTTCCAAGCGCAAGGGCATCAATCGTGTCGTCTGGCTGATGCGTGCGCCGCCACCGCGTGTTCCTACCGCGGCGCAGCCGGCTAACGCGGGCCTGGAGGGTCCGCGCCTGCTCCCCGGCGACTATACGGTTCGACTGACCAAGGCCGGCAAGACTTACGAAACGCGCATGTCCATCACGCTTGATCGCCGTGCGAAATTCACTTTGGAGGACCGCAAGCTGCAGTTTGCGGCGGCGATGCGGGCCCACGCCCTGTTCGGACGCATGACGGACCTTGCCGATCGCCTGGCCGGCCTGAAGGCGCTGGCCGAGTCGCGCCAGAGCGCGCCGCAGCTCTCGCCGCACACTCGGGCGCTCGTGGAGAAATTTGCCGGCCAGGCTGACGGATTGCGCAAGGAGATCGTCGCAACCAAGGAAGGCGGCGCCATCACTGGCGAGGAGCGGCTGCGCGAGCATCTCGATGATGTCTACGGCGCGCTGCTGAGCTACGAAGGGCGACCCGGCGATTACCAGGTGGCCCGGGTCGACGCGCTGGAGCGCGAACTCGTGCAGCTCGAGGAAAAGACCAGGGCCCTGGTCGACAAGGATCTGCCGCTGCTGAACGAGACCCTGAAACGTGAACAGCTCGAGCCCATAACGGCCAGTGCTGCGGAGCAGCTGGGTTCGCAGTACGCGGCCATCAAGACGCTGCACCAGCTACGCGACAGCGACACGGACGTAGCGGTGGCGGAGGCGCGCGATTGATGTGGCCAGCGTGCTCGACGGGCGCTGTGATGCGCGGCTGGCGTTGCGCGGCCGGAAGCTGCGCACTGCTGGCACTGCTTGCCTGCAACGCTGCGCCACCCCACGCGAGCGCCGAACTCGTCATTCTCGATGGCGATGTGATTACCGAGAACGCCGCGCAACCGCAGGCGAGCGCGCTGGCTGTGCGCGACGGCAAGATCGTCTACGTCGGCGATGCCGACGGTGCGCGCCGCTGGATCGGCGGCAGCACGCGGGTGCTGCGGGTGGCGGGCGCCACGGTCCTGCCCGGGCTGATCGACAGCCACATACACGTCATGGAGGGCGCGCTCTCGCAGAGTGCCTGCTCGTTCGCCGACGCACCGCTCAAGGTCGCGCAGATCGCACCCATCATCCGTGCCTGCGCCGCGCGCACGCCCGGAACGGGCTGGGTCATGGTGATGCAGCTCAACGGCGCCGGCTTCCGTGCCAACCGCCACGATCTCGACGCCATCCTGCCCGACCGGCCATTGCTGCTGTGGGCCGCGGACGGTCACGATGGCTGGGTCAACAGCGCCGCACTCAAGCTGGCCGGTATCAACCGGCAGAGCAAGGATCCGCCGAATGGCACGATTGCCCGCGGCCCTGATGGCGAGCCGAACGGCTTTCTGGTCGACTCGGCGCTCGGCCTGGTTTCGCGGCTGATCGATAAACCCGACGCCGCGGAGCGCGAGAGTGTACTGCTGAAGGCACTCGGCGATCTGGCGCAGGATGGCATCACCACCTTCATGGAGGCCAACACCAGCGAGGCGACGGTGCGCACTTACGTAACGCTGGCCAGCAAGCAACTGCTCCATGCACACGTCTCGATGGCGCTGGGCAGTGATGGCACCAACAGCGATGCCGAGTTTGCGCGACTGGCGGCACTGCGTACCCTGGCGGCCACGCAACCCCTGCTGCGTGCCGATCTCATCAAGCTGTTCGCCGATGGCGTGATGGAATATCCGACGCACTCGGCGGCGATGCTCGAACCTTACCTTGCGGCGAACGGTCGGCCCGGCACGAATTTCGGCCCGACCTATCTCGAGCCCGGCCCGCTGGCGCTATTCGTGCGCCGCGCGGCGGACGAGGGCTTCGGTGTGCATATCCATGCCATCGGTGATCGCGCTGCGCGCATTGCGCTTGACGCCTTTGCCGACGCCCGCGCGCATGGCAGCACGCGCTCCTACAGCATCGCGCACCTGGAGCTGGTGGCTCCAGACGACCTGCCCAGATTCCGAACCCTGAACGTCATCGCCTCGCTGCAGTTGCAATGGGCGCGGCCGGACAATTACAGCGTCGATGCCGTGCTGCCCTACATCGGAGCCGAACGGCAATCACGGCTGTACCCGGAGCGGGCGCTACAGGCGGCCGGGGCCACCATCGCCGGTGGCAGCGACTGGGACGTCTCCACTTTCAATCCCTTCGAGGCCATGGCGGTAGCGATCTCGCGCCGCAATCCGCAGGAACCGCAGCGCGGCGTACTCGGCGTGGACCAGGTCCTGCCGCTGCACGCCCTGTTCGAGGCCTACACCATCAACGCCGCGCGCATGCTGGGGCGCGATGCCGAAGTCGGCTCGTTGGCCGTCGGCAAGGCCGCCGACCTCGTCGTGCTCGATCGCCATCTCGACGATAACAGCTCCAGCAGCGAGGTCCTGGCCACGAAGGTTCGCTACACCTTCATGGGCGGCGCGATGCTGGTCGGACCCGCCACCCCCTAGCGCCAGGCCCCGGCGTCACAGATGCAGGGTGGCGGTCAGGCCAAAGGTGCGCGGACGATAGGTGTATTGATTCTCCTGCTCATGTGGCGGATTCGGATTGAATGCATCGAGCTGGCCGAGTTGGTAGTTGGTCACCGTGTGCGTATTGAGGAGGTTGTCGACAAAGGCGGAAACCTGCCAGTTGCCCAGGTGCACGCCGCCGCGCAGCTGTACAAATTCCGTTGCTGGAAGCGCGTAGGTGTCTGCGTTGTACTGCAGGGAGTTCGGGTCCTGGAACGTGGAATGACCAGTTGTTGCGGCTTTGATACTGGTAGTCCAGGCGCACGAAGGCCGCACGATCGGCAACTTCAAACCCATACTCGGCGCCGGCCGCTACGGTCCACGGCGCCGTCGTCCCGGGACTGAGGTTGATGGAGTCCTGGCCTGAAATGGCGTTGCCGGTATTGGCCAACAGCGTCGCCTTGGTGTAGCGCGCGTCCGTGTAACCGACCGCCAGGTCAAATTTCATCGGCCCGAGCTTTGATTCCGCCTGCAGATCAAAGCCCTTGGCGACCGCAGTGCCCAGGTTGTCGGTGAACTGCAGCCCGCAACCGCCGGCGACATAGACGCTCTGCTGGATATCGTGCCACTTGATGTAGTACACGCTGCTGGCCAGGTTGAGCGCCGGACCGAAGTTGTTCTTGGATCCGACTTCGTAGCTCTGCGTTGAATCAGACTTGTAGGTCAATGGCGCGCCGTTCGGATAGCCATCGGCCTGCACATCGGCATCGCAATAGGACGGCAGCGGTGGATTGCCGCCGCCTACCCGGAAGCCCTTCGCGTAGGTGGCGTAAAACAGATTCCGGCCATCCATCTGGAATGCCAGGCTGACCTTGGGAGTGTTCGGTGTTTCCTGCTGTGAGGCGCTGGCCGTCTCGGGCCCATAGTTTTCCAGGCCGTCACCGTAGTGCTGCAGCGAGAAATTGGTACGGGCTACGCGCTCTCCCACAGTGAGGCGCCATTGATCGTTGAACGCATAGCTGAGCTCGCCGAAGGCGGCCAGCTGCCGGTCGGTGGTCGCATTGTTGTTGTAGTAGATGTCGCAGGCCGGGATGGCGGTGTAGGTGCCCTGGCCATTGCAGGAATAGAAATCACCGTAGATGCTGATGGCATCAGTGCCGTAGAGCGCCGTGAACAGCTCGTTGATCTGCACATCCTTGAGCTCCTCGATGCTGCGCTCGTCGGACTGCTGCCAGAAAGCGCCGACGGTCCAGCGCCACGCCGACGCATCGTCATTCGACTGCCAGCGAATCTCCTGGGTCCAGCTGCGCTGCGTGTTGGTGATGGTGTTGGGGGATTGATAATTGCCGAACCCGCTGGGCAGATGTATGCCGTTCGAGTCGATCAATGGATACCACTCGCAGGGCGCCTCGGTGGCCACGTAGCCCGCGCCGCAACCGAGTCCCCCGGTATTGGGGTTATCCACCCAGCCGAGGCTCTGGTAGTAACTCAGGTCATAGACCGTGCCCTGGTATCCCGAGATCTCATCACGGGCAAAGTAGGAGGTCGTGGAAATGAACTGGCTATGCGCGAGATCCGCCTCGATCTTGAGCGCCGGCAGTACATATTTATCCGGCACTGGAATCCGCTCTGGCGTCGCATTGTTGAAGTGGCCCGCGGACGGATCCGAGTAGGCCGGCCAATAGGTCGACTGATCGTGTTTGTCCGATTTCTGGTAGATGATACTGGGAGTGACGGTGACCGCAGTCGAGGGGCGCCAGGCCGCAGCCAGGCGCAGCATGTAGGAATCGGCGTGATTGGCATTGCTCTCGGTCACCGCTCCGCTGGTCGGGTCCACCCGGTCTATCCAGCCACCGTCTTGCCGAAACCAGGCGCTGGCACGGATTCCGAGGGTACCGTCGATGAGCGCCGTGCCGTGGGCGACGCCCAGTTCATAGCTGGGCTGTCCGCCTTCGGTAAACGACACTTCACCGCGCATGTAGGTGCTCGAACCTGAAAGCTTCGGCGCCGCGAGTATGTAGCGCACGGTGCCGCCCTCGGAACCGGCGCCGAACAGCGTGCCCTGCGGGCCACGCAGCACTTCGATGCGATCCAGGTCAAAGGTCTTCGGCAGCGTATCGTCCGGATTGAAACCTACCGAGCGCATCTGTATGGGCGTGTCGTCGATATAGATGCCGGTCGTGCCGGCACCGCCCGAGGAGGAAATGCCGCGGATGGAAATCGCATTGGTACCCGCATTGTCGAAATTGATGCCGGGCGTGTAGCGGGCGATATCCTGGAAATCCTTGATGCCGCGCGCATCCATGGAGTCCTGCGACAGCGCGGTCACGCTGATCGGCACCTTGCTCAAGGCCTCGGAACGACGGGTCGCCGTAACCAGGATCTCCTCGAGGTCATCGGCATTGGCGCCAGCGTTGGCGCGCTCGGCCGCCGCCGTCTGCGCGCGCAGCGGGCCTGCAGCAGTGAGCACCATCACCAGTGCGAGGCTCATTGCGGCAAATTTGAGTGTCGACAATTGTGCATTAGCCATGATTCGCTCCTGTACGAAATTTCTCAGCGCGGCTGGTCTCATCGCCCATGGCGACGAGGTACCAATCCAGAAACCGGTTCGCATAGTCTTCCATCGGCGACAACGGCCCGGGTTCATAGAAGCGCGAATCGACACCCGCCTGATTGCGCTCGATGATCGCCTTGTCGGCCAGCGTTGTCACGTGCCAGAGCCAGGTCAGCTGGTCACGATCGTAGTCCTTGCCCTCGACGGCCGTTTCATTGACCAGCCAGGTGATCTCGCAGTCAGTGCTGTGCACGCTGCGGGGCGTGAACCGGTACAGCACCACGTGATCGCAATAGGCCAGTCCGAATGTCATCGGCCCGAACTGCAGATCAGTCGCGGCGCCATCGTAGGCCCTGATCGTGCCCAGCAGCGGCGCCAGCGGCTGGCCATCGCGGCTGCCGGTCTGGTGGCCGCGCAGCAGGGGATAGCGATCAAAACCGCGATCGATACCCACGGCGCCGGAGGCCAGCCAGATGCTGCGGACCGTATGCTGCGTGAGCCCTGCCGCTGGCGCACGCGCCATCACCTGCGCCAGCAACTCCTGCCATTCATCGACCGGCATGGCACGCGCATGGCCCACGGAATATTCCGGATGCGCCGGCCCGCAGTGATAGCACTCGCAGTAATTTTCGATCGCCAGCTTCCAGTTGCTGGCAATCGGGTAATTCTGCCGATGGGCAACCTTGCTGTGCTCGAGCTGGTAGGGCGCCATGGGCGCGGCCATGTCAGCTGCGATGGCATCGAAAGGTACCGGGTTGGCATCGAAGTTGATGAAGATCAGGCCAGCGAATACCCGGGTGTGCACGCGACGCAGGCTGTAGCGCGCACGATCAAAGTCCGGTGGCGTCTGACTGGCGGCGCGCAGTGAGCCATCGAGGCCGTAGGTCCAGCCATGGTAGCGGCACACGAAGCGCGCTTCATGCCCCTGCGCCTGGTCGCAGATTCGCGAGCCGCGATGACGGCAGACGTTGAGCATGGCATTGATCTGCCCGTCGTTGTTGCGGGCCACGATGACCGACTCGCCCGCCAGCTCGAACAGGAAATAGTCGCCGCGCGCCGGGATCTGGCTCTGGTGACCGACGTAGAGCCAGGACTTGAGGAAGATCTGGCGGATCTCCTGCTCGTAATGATCGGCGTCGCGATACACGGCGCCGGGCAGCCCGAAGCCTGGCCGCCAGGCCGCCAGTGCGTCGCGAAGTTTCTTGGGCATGCCCTGGTCCCTTCCCTATTTCGGCATCACGCCGACGCCCGCCGTCGGCCGGTGACCAGCGACGCGGTGGTCACGGCGATGATCACCAGCCCGATAATGATCGTCGTGATCGCGTTGATATCCGGAGTCACTCCGAGGCGCACCTTCGCAAAGATCAGCATCGGCAGCGTAGTGGCCCCGGGCCCCGACACGAAACTCGATATCACCAGATCATCGAGCGACAAGGTAAACGCCAGCAGCCAACCCGAGACCAGCGCCGGCAGCAGCATGGGCACCGTTATATCGAAGAACACCGCTACCGGCCGCCCGCCCAGGTCCATGGCGGCTTCCTCGAGCGATTCATCCAGCACCGCAAGCCGTGAGCGCACTACCACCACCACGTAGGCCATCGAAAAGGTGATGTGGGCGATGGTGATGGTGCTCGCACCGCGGCTCAGGGGCCAGCCGATCAGGCTCGCCATGGAAATAAACAGGAACAGCAGTGACAGCCCGGTGATGATTTCGGGCATGACCAGTGGAGCCGTGATCATGCCGCTCAGCAGAATGCGTCCCGGCAGGCGGCGCACGCGATGCAGGGCCAGCGCCACCAGGGCGCCCAGCGCCGTCGCCAGCGTGGCACTGACCACGGCGATGCGCAGGCTCAGCAATGCTGCCGACAGCAGCTTGTCGTCGGCCAGCAGGCTGACATACCAGCGCGTTGAGAAGCCGCCCCACAGCGTGACCAGCCGCGAAGCATTGAAGGAATAGATCACGACCGAGACGATGGGCACATAGAGCAGTGCGTAGCCGAAGCAGGCAATGCTGATGAGCAACGGCGAGCGACGCTGCTTCATCGCGCCGCCTCGTGTTCGCGATTCTGCAGATGCTGGAACCAGACGATCGGGGCGATAAGCAGCAGCAACAGCACGACGGAGACCGCCGAGGCCACCGGCCAGTCACGACTGACGAAGAATTCGTCCCAGAGCACGCGCCCGATCATGAGGGTGTCGGCGCCGCCCAGCAGTGCCGGAATCGTGAACTCACCGACAGCGGGGATGAACACCAGCAGGCAACCGCCGACGATGCCGGGAATCGACAGTGGCAGCGTCACATCGACAAAGGCGCGCCAGCGCCGGGCGCCCAGGTCAGCGGCCGCATCGAGCAGATCAAGGTTCAGCCGCTCGAGGTTTGAATACAGGGGCAGGACCATGAACGGCAGGTACGAATAGACGATGCCCAGGTACACCGCAAAATCGTTGTAGAGCATCGTCAGCGGCTTGTGGATGATGCCCACGCTCATCAGAAAATGATTGATCACGCCATGGTTGCCCAGCAGGCCGATCCAGGCGTAGATGCGCAGCAGGAAGGAGATCCAGAACGGCAGGATTACCGCCAGCAACAGGATCTGCCGGCGACGCGGCGGCTGACGGGCGATGAAATAGGCCATCGGGTAGCCGAGCAGCAGGCACAGCAGTGTGCCGATCGCCGCCATTTTCAGCGACGAGAGATAAATGATGCCGTAGTAACCATCACGGAACAGGAAGGCATAGTTTTCGAGCGTGACCCTGATCCCCTGGATGCCATGCGCCCCCCACACCAGCAGCGCGGTGAAGGGCGGCTGCGCAACGATCGGATCAGCAATGCTGATCTTGAAGATGATCAGGAACGGCGCCAGGAAGAACAGCAACAGCCACAGGTAAGGCAGGCGCACTGCGCGGCGCAGCCAGCGCTGGGTCTGCGGACCCTGGTTGTTGCGAGCCTCGCTCATGAGTGCAGCACTATGGTACTGGCCACTTCCCAGGACAGATACACTTCATCATCCCATTCAACGGTGAGACTCGCGGAGCGGCGCAGATTCTGCGCACTGACCTGCAGCACGGCGCCACTGTGTAAACGCACGTTGTACAGCGACTGATCGCCGAAATACCCCAGGTCGCGCACGATGCCCTTGACCACATTGCGATCCTTGCCTTCCGGAGCCGTGCGACTGATGGTGATCTTCTCGGGGCGCACCGCGATGCACAGTGCCGCGCCCGGCACCGCATCGCTGGCGGCGACAGCGCCGTCGTACTGCACACAGAGATCAGCATTGAGCGCGTCACTATGCAGGCTGACGCGCCCCGCCCCGCTGCCGGTCACCCGACCCTCGATCAGGTTGATGTTGCCGACGAAGCTGGCCACGTGCCGGTTGGCCGGATACTCGTACACCTCGGCCGGCGTACCCACCTGCGCGATGCGGCCTTCGGCCATGACGGCGATGCGGCTGGCCAGCACCATGGCCTCGTCCTGGTCGTGGGTGACGACGACGAAAGTGGTGCCGAGCTGGTACTGCAGGTTGGCGAGTTCGAACTGCGTATGTTCGCGCAGCTTCTTATCGAGCGCTGCCAGGGGCTCATCGAGCAGCAACAGCTTGGGCCGCTTGATCAGCGCACGCGCCAGCGCCACCCGCTGCTGCTGGCCGCCGGAGAGTTTGTCCGGCTTGCGCGCTGCCAGGGCCTCGAGCTTCACGAGCGCGAGCATTTCCCTGACCCGCTCGTTGATCTGTGCCGCCGGCAGGTGCTCCTTCTTCAGGCCATAGCCCACGTTGCCAGCGACCGTCATGTGCGGAAACAGCGCATAGGACTGGAACATGAGATTGACGGGCCGCTCGTAGGGCGGGGTATCGGTCATATCGACGCCGTCGATGAGTATGCGGCCGGCACTGGGCTGCTCGAACCCGGCCAGCATGCGCAGCAGGGTCGTCTTGCCGCAGCCCGAGCTGCCGAGGATGGCAAACAGCTCGCCGCGCCTGATATCGAGCGACACGCGATCGACGGCCGTAACGCCGGCGAACTGCTTCGAGAGCTCGCGGATCTGCACCATGGGCGTTTCCGGTGCAGCGCTCACAGGCGCGCCTTTACCCGTGACCACAGGCGCGAACGGGTGCGCTCTTCCCTGGGGCTGCGCAGCACGCCCTTGAACAGCCGGCTCTTTACCGAGTCGGGCGGATAGACCGCCGGATCGTCGCGTACCTCGGGCCGCAGCAGCGGCAGCGCCTTCAGGTTCGGTGATGCGTAGCGGACCTCATTGCTGACCGCCGCGATGACATCCGGGCGCAGCATGTAGTTCAGGAACAGGTGCGCGTTGCCAGGGTGAGGCGCATCGGCGGGAACGAACCACATGTCGAACCAGGCCAGCGCGCCCTCGCGCGGCGTCGTATAGGCCAGTTGCACCGGCCGGCCCGCCTCCCGGGCGCTATACATGGCCTTCGCGTAGTCGCCCGACCAGCTCATCGCGATGCACACCTCTTCATTGGGCAGGTCGATCAGCATCTTCGCCGAACTGAAATAGCGGATGTAGGGGCGCACCTTCTTGAGCATGGCTTCAACGTCAGCCAGATCCGCCGGCGCGAGACTGTTGGGGTCGTGGCCGAGATACACCATGGCCATCGGAATCACATCGGTCGGCTCGTCGATGAAGGTGATGCCGCAGTCGGCAAAGCGGCGCGCCACTTCTGGCTTGAAGAT
The DNA here is from genome assembly GCA_963823235.1 of uncultured Gammaproteobacteria bacterium. Classification (GTDB taxonomy): domain Bacteria; phylum Pseudomonadota; class Gammaproteobacteria; order Steroidobacterales; family Steroidobacteraceae; genus FEN-1191. The sequence goes on from CAWGKS010000012.1 coordinate 190,771, forward strand.
CATGTCGGCGCTGTTCACTGGAGCATCCGGCATGCGTTCCCTGATCATCTTGACGTTGTAGGTGAAGCCGGTGGTGCCCCACAGATAGGGCACGCCATAGCGGTTGCCAGGGTCCGCCTGGTCCAGCCATTTGAGTACCCAGGGATCCAGGTTGCCCCAGTTCGTGAGCTTGCTCTTGTCCAGCGGCTGATAGACGCCAATTGGAATCAGGCGCGCCGAGTAGCGCTCCGCATGATCGACGACGTCGTAGCCGGTGCGCCCGGCCAGCAGGCGCGCCTCGGCCATCTCGGTGGAATCGTAGGTGTCGTAGTTCACCTTGATGCCGTATTCCTTTTCGAAGTTGGCGATGGTGTTGGGCGCGATGTAATCCGGCCAGGTGAAGATGTTGAGCACCTTCTCCTCGGCAGGGCCGCCGGCGCCGGCCGTCGCCGCGCACCAGAGCAGTGCGGCCAACGCCGTCAACCGCGGCAGCGTCTTCATGAACTTACATGCCCTCGAGGCCGCGCTTGAGCAGCGCGCGCGCGATGATGAGGCGCTGGATTTCGCTGGATCCTTCCCAGATCCTATCGACGCGCAGCTCGCGAAAAAACCGCTCGGCGCAGTTCTCGCGCATGTAGCCGCGGCCGCCGAAAATCTGCAGGACGCGATCGACAATGCGGTTCGCCGCCTCGGTGGCATACAGCTTGGCAATCGAGCATTGCGCGTGGAGCGATCGCAACTCATCACCGCGATCATGAGCCCTGGCGGCCTCGTAGGTAATGAGCCGTGCCGCCCACAGCTCGGTAACGCTGTCGGCCAGCATGGCCTGGATCATCTGCTTGTGTGCCAGCGGCTCGCCGCCAACCATGCGCGTCGCGGCAAAATCTTTGGCTTCCTCGATCAGGCGGGCGGCGGCACCGCAACTGCGCGCGGCGATCATCAGCCGTTCGCGGCGGAACCAGCTGTGCGAAAACTGCATGCCATCGCCCTCGGACCCGAGTCGCTGGTCCTCGGCGACCACGACTTCGTGGAAGCGGTAGGTGGGATGATGGTCGCTGAAGGTGTGGCTGAACAGGGGTGTGCGTACCAGTTCGATGCCAGGCAGGTCCTTGTCGACGAAGAACATCGCATGCGAACCCGCGTGCGCCCCATCCGCAAGCCGCGCCTGCAATATGAAATAGTCCGCGTGATTGGCGCTGGTGACATACCACTTTTCGCCGGTAATCTTATAGCCCCCGGCACAGCGCTGTGCGCTGGTCTGGATCTCGACCTCTGATCCCGAGCCGCTCTCGGTGATGGCGTAGCACTCTTTGCGCTTGCCGCTCATCAGCGGCAGGATGTAGCGCGCGAGCTGCGCCGGGCTGCTGGCCGCGAACATCCAGCGTTGCGGCTCCGAAAAGCACCAGCACAGCGCGTTGGTCACCCGACCGAGCTGCTCCCAGACCGCCACCTGATCGACGCTGCGCGCCTCACTGCCGCCGTGTGCCGCCGGCACGTCCATGGCGCTGAAACCCAGCTCGACGGCCAGCTTCTTATGGCGCGCCCGCACCTCGGCCGGCAACACCCCGGAGTTGAGCTCGGCCTCCACTTCCCGCGGAATCAGCTCCTGGTTCGCGAACGCCGCGGCGCGCGCCTGCCATTTCAGTGCCTCATCGTCCAGTGCAATACGCATGATTCAACTCCCCCTGGCTGCACGCGCCCGGGCGGGCGCCCGCTGCGGTGCTGCCGCCTGGCTGAAATGCCTGGGAAACACGCCCGCCAGGTAGGCCATCGTAATCCGCCTGGCCAGCGCGCGGCTCATCGATTCCGGCCGCACCAGCAGGTCGAGCCACAGGCCGCCGGTCAGCGCCGACAGGCCATCCGTCACCAGTTCCGGCTCGACGTCCGGGTAGTTGCCCTGCTCGCACAGGCTGGCGCACATGCTGCGCGTCAGCGCATCGTAGTATTTATCGCGCGCGGCACACAGGCGCCGGTAGGTGGGGCGAAACTGGCGCTCTCCCCAGAACGCAAACCAGACGGCGAGCTTGTCGCGGGTGCAGATGTTGCGCTGAAAATCCAGATCGACCATGGCCGCCAGGCCCGCCGCCGGCGAGAGTTCGGCCGCTGCCGCCGCCACGCTGCAGGCATTGCGGTATTCGTCCGACAGGCAGCGCAGGGTTTCGGTGAGCAGGCGCTCCTTGCTGCGAAAATGCAGGTTGATGATGCCCTGGCTCAGGCCCGCTTCGCGCGCCACGGTGGCGATGGTGGTTTCACCCAGGCCGCGCCTGGCGATGCAGCGGATCGCGGCCGCAATCAGCTGCTGGCGCCGCTCGCCGGCTGGCGCGGTGCGACGCACTGTCCTTGCAGCTCGCGGACGCTTGGGTTTCAGGGGCAACTCCAGCAAAGTCAGCAACTTGGCCGCTGCCGAGGCGGCAGGCGTCCGCAATCTTAGCTGCTTTTTCCGCCATTGCAATGAATGAACGACTATTCAGTCGCCGTGGACGACGGGGGTGAATTGTGGGAAGCTGCCTTAGGTTCGAATGCCGCGCGACCGCAGGAGGGTCCAGCCCATGACACGCAGCCTCAAGAAATCCAACGCGCACTTCCAGAAGGCCATCAAGCGCCTGCCGCTCGGCGTTTCCTCGAACTTTCGCTACTGGGGCGAAGACAAGACCATCTATGTCGCCTCCGGCAAGGGTGCCCGCCTGACCGACATCGACGGCAATGAATACATCGATTACCGCCTGGCCTACGGGCCCTGCATCCTTGGCTATGCCGACCCGCGGGTCGACGCGGCCGCCCGCGCTGGCATGGAGATGGGCGGCGTGTTTGCGCTCTCGACGATGCGCGAGCTGGCCGTGGCCGATCGCATTGCCAGCATGGTGCCAGCCGCCGAAATGGTGCGCTTCTCGAACTCCGGCACCGAGGCGGTGATGGCGGCGCTGCGCCTGGCCCGCGCCTACACCGGCAAGGATTCCTACGTCCTGGTCGAAGGCGGCTACCACGGCCTGTTCGATGCCGCGCTGTGGTACACGCCCGTCGATAGCTGGCGGGCTGGCGCCGGTGACCCGCACCTCGTGCCCTACAGCGCCGGTGTCCCCGGGATGCTGCGTTCCCTGGTGCACGCCACGCCGATGAACGACGCCGAGCGGCTGGAGACCGTGTTCAAGGCCTACGGACACGAGATCGCGGCCTTCCTGATCGAGCCCATCATGGGCAACTGCTGCTCGATTTCGGCCACCCGGGAATATCTGCACGCCGCGCGCGCACTGTGCGACCGTTACGGCATACTGATGATCATCGATGAGGTCAAGACGGGCTTCCGCGTGGCGCGCGGCGGCGTCCAGGAGCTGTTCGGCGTGAAGAGCGATCTGTGCACCTTTGCCAAGGCCATGGGCAATGGCTATCCGATCTCGGTGCTGGCCGGGCGCGAGGACATCATGCGCAAGCTCGGCAAGGGCGTGGTGCACGGCGGCACCTTCACCTGCCACTCGGTCGCCCTCGCCGCCGCCGAGAAGACCCTGGAGATCCTGGCCGAAACGCCGGCACTGCAGACCATTGCCGAGTACGGCACGAAGATGCGCGCCGGCATCAGCCAGATCCTCACGCAGCGTGGCATCCGCCACTCCTTCAGCGGCCATCCCTCGATGAGCGGCCTGTTCTTCAGCGAAACGCCGCCGCGCAACTACCGCGATTGGGCCAGCAGCGACTACACCTTCTACGACACCATGGCGCCCCACCTGCACGATCTGGGCATACTGTGCGAGCCCGATTCGCGCGAGCCCTGGTTCGTTTGCGAGGCACACGACGATAAATGCCTGGCGGAAACGCTGGAACGCTTCGAGACCGCGGTCGATCGCGTCCTGCAGCAGAATCGCAGCCCCGGCCCCGCGCACCAATCAGTCCCAGTATACTGCACCTGAGATGAACCCGGACAGCGAGTCGCCAGCGTGACCAGACCATCGGGGTTTGTCTGGCTGGCGCTTTTCGCGGTCCTTCGCGTACTTCTTTGAGCCAGTAATCGGTAGAATGATTCTTGGCGCTGAACTGGCTGGCATCAGCTGTGCGCGAACCGTGGGCCTGGGGACGACTCGAGAATCTTGAGTACTACCGGAATCGACATGAGTGTAATTCCTATCGGCACGGCCGCACCACCAGTTCTCGGTCCTGACTCCGCGGGCATGTTACTGACGCCCGAGGAATTCGATGAGATCACGGATTACGAAGACGGATTTCGATATGAGCTCATCCGAGGAGTGCTGGTTGTGGCCCCCGTACCATCCGAGGCTGAAGCCTCCCCCAACGACGAGCTTGGCGCGATGTCTGAGGCAGTACCAGCGCGAGCATCCCCAGGGTGCGGCCCTGGACGAGACCATCCCGGAGCGATACGTGCGGACCTCGATCGGACGCCGACGGGCTGATCGGGTGGTTTGGACAAGGCTTGGCCGTCGCCCCGACCCGGCCGCCGACGTACCCGCCATCGTCGCCGAGTTCGTTTCATCCTCGCGGCGGGACCGGCGCCGCGACTACGAGGAAAAGCGCCGCGAGTATCAGGAGGCGGGAGTCGTCGAGTACTGGATCGTTGATCGTTTCACTCGCCAGATGACGGTCTATCGCAACGCGCCCGAAGGACTGAGCGAGCTCGTGGTCGCCGAACAGGACACGTATCAGACGCCGTTGCTCCCCGGCTTCGAGCTTCCCCTGGCGCGATTGCTGGCCGTGGCTGACCGCTGGGTATGAAGCGGTATTGCGAACGGCCGCCCAGCGCCCCGAGTGAGCCGTCAGCCTTGGAAAGGCTGGTGAAACGCAGGGCGACCTTCGGTCCAGGCCCGGCGGGGTCAGGAGACCCGCGCCCAACATCCGCCGGCCCTGCGTTCGGGACAGACTGTCAGGCTAAAGCCTGACCTACGTTAGAGAATGAACCTGCTCAGGTCTTCATCCTGCGATAGGGCTTCGAGCCGCTCGCGGACGAGGGCCTCGTCGATGACGACGCGTTTCTCGGTCATGTCGGAGGCCTCGAAGCTCAAGTCTTCGAGCACCCGCTCGAGGATCGTGTGCAGCCGCCTGGCGCCGATGTTCTGGGTGGACCGATTCACGTGGTAGGCCAGGTCGGCCATGGTTTCGATGGCCGCGTCGGAAAACTCGACGGCGATTCCTTCGGTGCCCAGGAGAGCCTGGTATTGCCGCAGAAGCGACGCGCGAGGCTCGCGGAGGATGCGGGCGAAGTCGTCGCGGGTGAGGTCGTGCATCTCGACCCGGATCGGGAACCGGCCTTGCAGCTCGGGCATCAGGTCCGACGGCTTGGAGCCATGAAACGCACCCGCGGCGATGAAGAGGATGTGGTCGGTCTTGACCGGACCGTGCTTGGTGTTGACGGTCGTCCCCTCGACGATCGGCAGCAGGTCGCGCTGAACGCCCTGGCGAGAGACGTCGGGCCCGCGTCTCGAGCCCTCGTCGGCGGTGATCTTGTCGATCTCGTCGAGGAAGATGATTCCCGATTCCTCGGCCAGCCTGACCGCTGCCTGGGTGATCTTCTCGGGATCGATCAACGCGTCGATCTCTTGCTGAAGCAGGATCGGCCGCGCCTGGCTCACGGTCAGTCGCCGGGTTTGCGACTGCTTGGGCATGATCTTCTCGAACATGTTCTGGAGATCCATCTCCATCTGCTCGAGATTGCCTGCGCCCAGGATCGAGACCGGCGCGACCGATCGGCCGGGGAAGGTGACTTCGACTTCGCGGTCCTCCAGCTCACCGGCGAGCAGGCGAGACTTCATCTTCTCGCGCGACCGCTGGCGGCGATCGGTGGCCTCGGCAGCCTGCGGTGTTTCGGAATCTTGCCAGGTGGTCGTCGGAGGCGGAGGAATGAGCATGTCGATCAGCCGTTGTTCGACTCGCTCGTTGGCCTGCTCGACGACCTTGGCTCGCTCGGCGTTCTTGACCAGGATGATCGCGGCTTCGACCAGGTCGCGAATCAGCCCTTCGACGTCGCGCCCGACATAGCCGACCTCGGTGTACTTGGTGGCCTCGGCCTTGACGAACGGCGCGCCGACCAGGATGGCCAGCCGGCGGGCGATCTCGGTCTTGCCGACACCGGTGGGCCCGATCAGCATGATGTTCTTGGGCGTGACCTGCTGGCGCAGCTCTTCGGAAAGCTGCCGGCGCCGCCAGCGGTTGCGCAGCGCGATCGCGACGGCCCGCTTGGCCGCGGCCTGGCCGACGATGTCGCGGTCGAGCTCGGCGACGATCTGGCGCGGTGTCAGCTCGCGTTCGGGCTGGTGATCTGGCACGGAAGCTCCTCCACCGTCAGGTTCGAGTTGGTGTAGATGTCGATGCCCGAAGCGATCGCGAGCGACTCGCGCACGACCTCGGCGGCGGAAAGCCCGGAGTGCTTCAGCAAGGCCCGGGCCGCGGCGAGGGCGTAGCCTCCTCCTGAGCCGGTCGCGAGAATGCCGTCGCTGGGCTGAATCACGTCGCCCGAGCCGGTCACAAGCAGGCTATGTCGCGCGTCGACCACGATCAGGACCGACTCGAGCCGCCTGAGCATCCGGTCGGTGCGCCAGAGCTTGGCCAGCTCGGTCGCCGCTCGAGGAACGTTCATCGGGTACTCCTTGAGCTTGCCTTCGAACCGCTCCATGAGTGCGAATCCGTCGGCCGCTGATCCCGCAAAGCCGACGAGGACCTGCCCATCGAGCAACTTGCGGATCTTGACCGCGTCGGCCTTCATGACCTGGGTGCCCAGGGTGACCTGGCCATCCCCGCCGATGGCGACGCGATCTCCTTTGCGGACCGAGAGGATCGTCGTTGCATGCCACTTCAAGGTTCATTCTCCTCATCGCGGTAGCGAATCACACTCGACCAGCCTAACTCAAACCGGACATCTCGATCGAGCGCGATCGCTTGTCCTCGTGCGTATCTTCGTAACGCGAGGATAATCTCGCACGAAGACGTTTGCCAAGCAGGGGGCCGACGCTGCTACCGGCATTTCCGGCAGCGTGCGCACGAATCGACGCTCGCAGCAGGCTTGGCCGGCGCTGCGGCCGAACGCCGTCACCGCAGCCCTCGCCCCGCAAGCGTGGGCGAGGGGGAAGCCGACACTTTGGCTCGGCACGCGACGGAGCAATCCGACTTCGCAGACGCGCTCCGCCAGACGACGTTCTTCACTCGAGCTGGACTTCGACCTAGCTCAGCGTCGCTCCTTTGGGGCGAAGGACGGCGACGCCGTTGCCTCCGGCGACACCGTCGTGATTACCGTCGATCAGACGGCCCTTGCGCTATCTTGCAGGCCCGACGGAGGACTGTCCGTTGACTGTGAGCTGGACCGGTTTCGTGAGCGCGAACGGCTTCTTCGGCGTCAGCGTCACTTCGTTATTCGCCGCATTGAAGACCGCGGACCTCAGCCCGATCGCTTTCGCATTCTTGGCCATGAACGATCCCCTCTTGCCCGGCAGCACCAGCCGGTAGGTCGCCACGCTATCCGCCTCGGCCATGTTCACGGCGCCACTGAAGTCGACGGTGATCTGGGTGACCATGTGCCGCTTGTTGTGCGTGAACGAAACGTTCGTCAACGTGACGAGGGCCGCGCCCTGTCGGGCCGGGCGGGGCCGGAGGCGGAGGCGGCGGCGGTGGCGGCGCGGGTGTCACATCGATCGTCACGCCATTATTGAATGGCGTTGTCGGATAAAGAACTGATGTTCCAACGGGAGTTCCTGGGTAAAACTGGGAATTGCCCTCGACCGACTGCAGGTGTGTCAGCGCTTTGGAAACTGAAATTCGTCGTGGCGCCGGGCTTCACGTAGTGCATTCGGGTCAGTCGCGATGAATTCAATGGCGTAACCGTCGCCCGCGCCGGCATGAGTGATCGAGTCCGTCCATCCGGTGGGCGGGGTGACCGAAATCGGATGAGTCGCCAAATAGTCTTGTCCAGGCGTCCATGCGAACCAAAAAGTACCGATGCTCGAGGTGCTCGAGCTCGAGTTCGCAAGTGCGATCGTGTAATTGAAATTGGCGCCCGCCGCCGCCGAGCTGATCAGCCCGGTGGCCGAGATGGTCAAGCAGCGCCGCGATCCTCGAGCGATTCCAGCTTGAGAGATCGACGCGTCTCGGGCCTGCACTTGCGGTGGCGGTCGCGTAGTCTTAATGCATCAAGAATCTCACGTACACGTGTGCCGAAATGAGAAGCAGACATCACATCACCCCCAGATCTTGCTTGAGTACGAAGATCGTGAGAAAATGCCGATGTTTTGCAAATTTTACATGAAGCGTCAGGATTCGCGATCCATCTGGTGAGGTGTTCAGCTCAGCGAACGATGTGTTTCTTCGAATTGACCCGATCGCGATGTGTTTCGGCGCTCCGTCTGCCTCTACTTGAGGACGCGAACGGATCGAAAGTTACACTTTCTTTGGAAAGTTGTCGGTAACGGTCGGGAAGGGTACCGCCATTGCGGCGATATGGGAGCCAGGCCGAAACAACTGGGGTTCGGTG
>CAWGKS010000013.1:0-395707 GCA_963823235.1 uncultured Gammaproteobacteria bacterium
GGCTGGCCATGTATGAAGCGGCCGATCGCGGCGAGATCACGCAGCAGGAAGCCAATCTGCTGGTGGGCATCCTGCTGTCAGCGGCCGCCGATACCACGGTGCTGACACTGGCCAACACCATCCGCGCCTTCTGCGAATTCCCGGACCAGTACCAGCTGGTGCGCTCCGACCCTCGCTCGTCAGGGCCGCCTTCGAGGAAAGTCTGCGCTGGGATTCACCCTCGCGCATGGCCGGGCGCATCGCCATGCACGATGTCGAGATCGACGGCTACGTCATTCCGGCGGGCGAGCGCTGCGGCCTGATGTTCGCGGCCGCCAACCGCGATCCGCGCCGCTGGGAAGCGCCGGATCGTTTCGACGTGCGCAGGAACAACCGCGGGCAGCCTGGGCTTCGGGCTACGGCGTGCATGCCTGCGTCGGCCGGGTGCTGGCGCTGCTGGAAGCCGATGCCCTGCTGGGCGCACTGGCCGAGAGCGTCGAGCAGTTTCGAGTCCGCCGGCGCACCCGAGCCGTGGATGACCACCATCGGTCATGGGCCGATCCGCCTTCCGGTCAGGGTGGCCTTCGGATCAGCCGGCCTAGGCGACAGCGCGCAGAAAGACCATGTCGGCGTATTTCTGGAAGCGCCGCATGTTGGCGTTGTGCTCCATCACACCGGCCGTCAGGCAGACGAACGTGATGTCGCGCTCGGGGTCGACCCAGAACAGCGTGGTGCCGGCGCCGTAGTTGCCGTAAGGTGCCGGGCGAGGCCAGCGTGCCGAACAGGTGATGGCACATCGCCGTGCCGCGCAGCGAAAACCCAAGGCCGATGTACGCGGGCGCCGGATCGCAGGCCCTCGGCTCGCGGCCGCGCTGCGGCGTAGAGCTCGTTGAGCTTTTCGCCGGTCCAGTTGCGCGCCGCCATTTCGATCATGGCAGGTGACAGCAGGCGCGCGCCGTCGAGCGTGCCGCCCCGGCGGAACATCTCCGCAAAGCGGAACATGTCGGGCATCGTCGACACGATGCCCACCCAGGGCATCTCGGCCGTCTCGTCCTCGAAGGCACCATTCGGTCCCGGCGTGTTGTGGCTCTTGTGCCCGATCGGATAGTTGCCGCGAAAGTCCGGCACGACCTTGCGCGGCCTGAGATCTGCGCGCAGCCCGACCGACGTGTCGCGCATCTGCAGCGGATCGAGAATCTCATCCTGCACGAGCTGCCGGTAGCCGCGCCGCTTCGGATCGGTGCGCAGCAGCGCCTCGGCCATCAGCACGTGGTTCACCAGCGGCGAGTACGACACCTTGGCGCAGGGCTCATCGACCGGCTTCACGTCCGCGATGACGGTCGCGGAGATCTCCTCGAAGCGATCGATGTACCAGCCCGGCTTGACCTCGAAGATGATCGGGAAGCCGGCCTGGTGCGACAGCAGGTGCCAGATCAGGATCTTTTCGCGTCCGAAGCCGACTGAACTCGGGAATCAGGTCGCAGATGGGCGTGGTCAGCGCAAAGCGCCCCTGCTCGATGGCCCGCAGCACCAGCACGTTGGTGAATGCCTTGGTGACCGAGAAGATGCTGAACACCGAATTCAGCGCCAGCGGCTGGGTCTGCGCCGCATCGGCCGCACCGATGGCCGCCTCCAGCGCGACCTCGCCGGCACGCGCCACCTTGATGACGGCGCCGTGATACAAGCCGGCCTTGATGTCCGCGCGGATGACGTTCTGCAGATCGGCAAGACGCTGCTGATCCATGCTTGGCGATGTCATGGAACCCCCGCTGGCCGGCTATTTGCTGCCCGCAAGTATAGCCAGAGCCCGTGTGGTGCATACTCCTCCGTACCGGAGCGGCTTGGGAGGCAGCATGACGGACAAGGCGCCAGTATTGATCGCCGGAGGTGGTCTGGTCGGCCTGTCGGCGGCGGCTTTTCTCGCGCAGCAGGGCGTAAGATCCCTGACGCTGGAACGCCTGCCGGGCATTTCACCGCTGCCGCGCGCAGCCTTCTTCCACATGCGCACGCTCGAATTGTTCCGCTCGCTGGGCATTGAGGAGCGCGTCATTGCGGGCTCCGCGCGTGACTTCGTGCCGGAAGGCGCGGTCATTGCGCGCGATACCCTGGCCGGGCGCAAGCTCGCCGACATCATTCCGAATCTCAATGCCGGTGTGGCCGCCTTGAGCCCTTGCCGAAGACTGTTCCTGAACCAGCCCAACCTGGAGCCGATCCTGCGCGATCGCGCCCTGGCATTCGGGGCCACGATCCTGCAGGGCGTCGAGATCACCGACCTGAACCAGGATGACGAAGGGGTCAGCGTGAAGGTCCGCGACATCGCGAACGGGGGGAAACGCGGCGACTACCCTGCTCGACAGCTATGAGTGCGAACGTCGCCCAGTCTGTCGCTTTATCGTCGAGCAGGCCTTCTCGCGCTACGTCGCGCGCACTGCGCCCTGGTTAGCGGCCAGCACCCGGCCCGATCCGTTAATCGCCGATTTCGAGATCGAACTCGGCACACTGTACAACCAGCCCGAGTCGCCGCATGCCGATCCGCATTCGACCTGCGGCCAACCCGGATCGCGCCTGCCTCACTTCTGGTTGCAGCGCGACGGCACGCGCATCTCGACCATCGATCTGACCGGCAGGTACCTGCTACTGACTGGAACCGAGGGCGCGGCCTGGATCGATGCCGCCGAGGCGTTGCGGCGGTCGTTCCAGGGCCTGCCACTCGAGGCCCTGCGGATGAGCAGAGATCTGGACGATCCGGAGCAGTGTTACCTGCAGGCCTTTGGAATCACCGGGGGCGGCGCAACACTGGTGCGGCCGGACGGTTTTGTGGCATGGCGCAGCCCGCCGGCGGTCGGCACCCCGGCTCTCGCGTCGCACAAGGTACAGGGCGGAGACTTGGGGCTTACACCAAAATCATTGCGTTGACCGACAGGGGTCAATTAGTATGTAACACCTACACATTTACACATCCCGGCAGATCGGGGCAAACGCGCGCTGATCGCTCACTTGGGAGGAGGATCTATCCATGGCAACGGCACAAGCGGCCATTCGACCGGCCGATACTTTCACCCAACCCGACTATTCGGCAGCGGCCAAGCGCGCCCTGGCACGCAAGCCGGCGCTCTTCATCAACAACGAATGGGTGCGCTCGACGCACGACGCAACGCTGGCGGTGGAAGATCCGTCCACGGCCCGGGAAATCTCGCGCATTGTTGATGCCTCCAATGCTGACGTGGATCGCGCTGTCGCTGCAGCCCGCGCGGCATTCGATGATGGTCGCTGGTCGAACCTCCCGCCCAACAAGCGCGAGCGCATCATCAACAGGCTGGCCGACCTGATCGAAGCGCATGCCGCGGAATTCGCCGAACTCGAGGCCATCGACAACGGCAAGCCGGTGGGCATGGCCACTATGGTCGACGTCCCGGGCGCGATCGACATGCTGCGCTACATGGCGGGCTGGGCCTCGAAGATTGGCGGCGAACTGATCGAACCTCAGGGTACGCCGCGCGGCAAGATGTTCAGCTACGTATCGCGTGAGCCGGTCGGTGTCGCGGTACAGATCATTCCCTGGAATTTTCCGCTGCTGATGGCCGCGCTCAAGATTGCGCCGGCGCTCACAGTGGGTTGCACGGTGATCCTCAAGCCGGCCGAACAGACCTCGCTGACTGCGCTGCGACTGGCCGATCTCGTGGCCGAAGCCGGCTTCCCGCCAGGCGTCATCAATGTGATCACCGGCAACGGCCACACGGCTGGCGCTCACCTGGTAAAGCATCCTGACGTTGACAAGATTGCCTTCACCGGATCCACCGAAGTGGGCAAGCTCATCAACCACAGCGCCACCGATACCCTCAAGCGCGTCACGCTTGAACTCGGCGGCAAGTCACCGCTCATCGTGATGCCCGATGTCAACGTCGATGAGATCGGTCCCGCTGCGGCTGGAGCCATCTTCTTCAATTCCGGGCAGGTCTGCATCGCGGGCTCGCGCCTGTTCGCACACCGCTCCATATTTGATCGCGTGGTCGAGGGCGTCGCGGCCGCATCAGCGTTCTGGATGCCGCGGCCTTCGCTCGATCCGACGGGGCACATGGGCCCGCTGGTCTCGAAGGAGCAGATGGATCGCGTCATGGGCTACATTGCGGCCGGCAAGCGCGACGGCGCATCGGTAGCAGTAGGCGGCGATAGTGCTGCTGCCAATGGCTACTACGTCAACCCGACCGTACTGGTCAACGTGAAGCCCGGCATGAGCGTGGTTCGCGAGGAGATCTTCGGACCCGTCGTCGTGGCGCAGCGATTCGATGACCTCGACGAAGTCGCAAAGGCCGCCAATGACACCAGCTACGGCCTGGCTGCCGGAATCTGGACCAAGGATCTGTCCGCCATGCACCGCCTCGCTGCCAAGCTCAAGGCCGGCACGGTATGGGGCAACTGCCACGCCGTCATCGATCCGGCGCTGCCCTTCGGCGGCTACAAGCAATCGGGGATCGGCCGCGAACAGGGGCGGCAGGGCATAGAGGCTTACACCGAAGTAAAAACCGTCATCATTCAGCTCTAGGCACAACATGACTGCACCATCACGCGGCGCCGCTCAGTCGCTGGAATCGCTGCTGAGCGGCGTCGGCAATACGGTTGAATTCCTGCGCAACCAACAGGCAGGTCCGAACGTGTATCCGGGCGTGCCCGCCGAATACACCAACTGGCGCGACGAGCAGCGCGCCTGGCAGCAGAGCTGCGTGCTGTTCAATCAGTCCTACCATATGGCCGAGCTGATGGTGGAGGGGCCGGACGCCCTGGTGTTTCTCAACGGACTCGGCATCAACAGCTTCAAGGGTTTCGCTCCCGACAAAGCCAAGCAGTTCGTGCCGGTAAGTCACGAGGGCTTCGTGATCGGCGATGTCATCCTGTTTTACCTGGCGGAAAACCAGTTCAACCTGGTCGGCCGTGCGCCCACGCTCAACTGGGTGCAGTTCCAGGCCGCGACCGGCCGCCAGCGCGTGACCTGCACGTACGACGAGCGCACGGTGGCGCGCCCTGACCCGCAGAACCGGCGCCACTACCGCTATCAGTTGCAGGGACCGAACGCCTCGAAGGTCCTGGAATCGGCAACCGGTCGTCCCGCGCCAGACCTCAAGTTCTTCAACCTGTGCTGGCTGGAGATCGCCGGGCGCAAAGTGCGCGCACTGCGGCACGGCATGGCCGGGCAGCCAGGTTTTGAACTGATGGGCCCGTGGTCCGACGGGCCTGTGATTCATGCCGCCCTGGTCGAGGCCGGCAAGGCGCATGGCCTGAGGCTGGTCGGCGGGCGCTGCTATTCCTCGAATACACTGGAATCGGGCTGGATCCCCTCGCCCCTGCCCGCCATCTACAGCGGCGCGCAGATGAAGCCCTATCGCGAATGGCTGACGGTGAATCACTACGAGGCCAAGGCCTCGATAGGCGGGAGCTTCGTTTCCAGCAATATCGAGGACTATTACCTCACGCCCTGGGAGCTGGGCTACGGGCTGTTCGTCAAGTTCGACCATGAGTTCATTGGCCGCGCAGCCCTGGAAAAGAAGGCGGCCGGGCCGCATCGCCGCAAGGTCACGCTCGCCCTCGATAATGTGTCGGTGACGGATGCGCTGTTCACGATGTTCGAAGCAGGGCCGCGCGCCAAGTTCATCGAGTTCCCCAGCGCCGTCTACTCCATGCATCCCTTCGATCGGGTTATGGTCGGCGGCAAGCTGGCCGGCTTGTCCACCTGGATCGGCTACAGCGCCAACGAGGGCAAGATGCTCACGCTGGCCATGCTCGATGAACGCCATGCGGCGCCTGGCACTGAGGTGAGCTTCGTGTGGGGCGAGCCGGACGGCGGCACCAGCAAGCCCGCGGTGGAGCGCCACAAGCAGGTGGAGATCAAGGCCGTGGTATCGCCAGTGCCCTATTCGAACGTGGCCCGCACCGTCTACGCCGACAGCTGGCGCAACAAGTCCGCCTGAGCACTGGGCTTGGGCTGAGCCAGCCCTAGGCAAACCATAGCGCGATGGCGCGCATTTCGATGCTGGCGCGCGGCGGCGCCTCTGCCGGGCACAGTGGGTTGTCGAACGCCACGTGCGGCACGCAGTGCGCAGCGCCTGGGTCGCTGTCGTGCGTCTTGAAGACCAGCGCCTCGGCGCGTGTCATGTCTGGAAACCAGAACCAGCGGTGCGCGGGATTGTGCGCGAGCACGAGCCCCTCGAAGGACCATTCCGGCTGGTCAGGCGAATCGAATATGGCATCGGCCAGGATCAGATCCTGCGCCTGCACACTGCGCGCATCGCAGACGGCGAGCGGCACATCCTGCGGCGGCGGCGATATGGCGCGCCACACGTTGTAGTGCACGAAGCGCTCGAGCCGTTTGCCCGCAGGCGCGGCGCGCTGCGCGAACGCCGCTGCGGTCGCATCGCTGATGTCCACATGCGCAAAACGGGCGGGACGCGAATTGTTCAGCGCACCCGACTGGGCTGACTTCTCGCTGAAGCGCACTATGCCCGGACTGTTGACCAGCACCAGATCGGCTCCGGACAGCTCACCCACCAATGCTACGATCTCCGCCCGGTGCAGTGAATTTACGGCTTCCGGGTCAGTAAAGTCAGCGACCGCGCTGCGATGCGCCGCCAGGGTAAAGCCCACGCCCTCCAGCGTTGCGGCGTGTTCGCGCGCATCGGCAATGGGCATCGATACAGGCGCAATTTCCAGGACATCGCGACTGGTATCGTTGGCGTGGTAGCGAGGGCGAGCAACGCTCCGGCCGGCATAGGCAATCTTCGCGTTGAGCTGCATGTGCCTGCCTAGCCTGCGCGCCGGGCTAGTCTGCGTCACGTACCTTGAGCATGAGCAGCGTCGCCGCCGACAGCAGCGATCCCGCGGCCATTATCGTGGCGACGACCTGCAAGCCGAATCCGGCCTGGAACAGGTACCCGGCGAGGATGGGCGCCAGCGCCGCGCCGCCGCGGCCTGCGCCCACCGCGAAACCCGTGCCCGTCGCGCGCGCATGGGTCGGAAAGACCTTGGCGAACAGCAGGTAGTACCCGGCGATGCCGCCGTTGGTAAACATGCCGGCAACCGCCACTGTGAACGCCAGCGTCGTCAGATCGGGCGACCCGCGCCCGAACCAGACTACCATCGCCGCCGCTCCGAGCAGCGTGAAGATAGTCAGTGTCTTGAGCGCCAGGCGCGTACCAATGAATCCAAAAAGGGCAACGCCGGTCGCACCCCCAACATTTGCCCAGGTCAGCACACTTGCCGCCGCGCGCGGCTCGAATCCCAGGTCGACCACCAGTTTCGGTACCCATTTGATGATGAAATAGAAACTCGTGACATGCAGGAAATAGCCCAGGGTGACGAGCACAGTCACTGCGATCAGGCGCGGTTTGAAAATATCCGTCACCGAATGGCGGGCCGATGCCGCAGTGACCGTGCTGAGTGCACTGGCCGCTTCGTGGCCGAAGCGCGTCAGGATCCGGTTAATTGCGGCCAATGCCCCGGGTTTGCGCTGGCGATCCAGGAAGGCCACGGACTCCGGCGCCAGGAACCAGACAATGGGAACACAGGCCGCAGTCGCCCAGGCACCGAAGTTGAACACCTCGCGCCAGCTGCCATTGATCAGCAGGTGCTGCACGATGATGCCGCCGATTACGCCACCGAGCGGATAGCCAATGACCATGAAGGCCACGGCCACACTCCGCCAGCGCTGATTGGAGAACTCTGCAGCAGCCGCGTTGATTGCAGCCAGCATGCCGCCAATCCCAAGGCCGGTGAGCAGACGCCAGGCCAACAGTGTCGGGACGGCGCCGGCATGTGCGGCACCGAACATGCCAAAGGTCATTGCGACCAGACACGCCAGGATCGTCGGACGCCGCCCTATCCTGTCGGCCAGGCCACCGAGCAGCACCGAGCCCAGCGCCATCCCCAGCAGTTCCATCGACAGCACCCAGCCGAGCGTAGCCTTGTCCACTCCCCAGTCTCTGGCGATCCCGGGCGCGGCGAAGCTGATCGACAGCACATCGAAACCGTCCATGCCATTGAGCCCCACGGTAACAATGACCGCCAGCCATTGCGCCGCACTCATGGCACCAAGATCGATGATCGACTTCGGATCTCTGGGCTGCACTCTCCCCTCCTCGCACAGCTATTCGTGAATTCGGGTCAGCAGCTCGACCAGCGTGGCGATTTCCCTGGCCGTGAATCGCGACTTGAGCCATTGCTCATGCTGGCGGATCGCGGACTTGGCGATGACGAGGGCAGCGCGTCCGGCGTCCGTCAGGTTCAGGGTCTGCTTGCGTCCGTCGCTGGCGGACTTGCCGCGCACGACATAGCCCCTGGACTGCAGGCGATTCACAATGGCCATGGTCGTGGCGCGATCCATGCGCATGCGTTGCGCCAGACCCGTCTGCGCGATATCGGGGTGGTCATCCACCAGCCACATCACTGACACCTGCTTTTGTGTCAGATCCAGGTGCGCGAAAGTGTCAGTGAAATGCCGATAGACAGCGCCGTATGCCAGGCGGATGTGGAAGCCGACAATATTGCGAATCTCACCGATATCCTCATCGCCCGCGACATGTGGCGTGGTGATGGTGAGTAATTCTTTTTGTCTGTGCATCGGGCTACTCTAAATCAGCAAGCGACAGGCCGCCGATTGGCGTCGTCGACCGCGTGCCAACCGCGGCGACCACTGCAGGCGCGGCATCCCCAGAAACTCCCCCGTCATTTTGATTCCCCCGACCAACCCACTTTACAGACTGCGGATTGTATGCATTAGATACAATAGGATTTGGGCATGGTTGTCCAGTACTTTGTAGATACTGTCCGGCTAAGCCTCACAGCAGGCGGTGCAACGCTCGGTGGCGCGGGCTGAGTCGGCGGTCCGGTGCCGTACACGCCGGGCGGCGTGCACGGAAATCCCTCGAGTGCCACGCCGCGTATCTACTGGAACTTTGCCAACACCCAGACCGGCACCAAAGACACGACCTATGCGAGCGGCCCGAGTTTCGCGATGCACACCGCCTACGGCCTGTCTGGCACGGTTGACAGGAAACTGAGCGACGAGCTCAGCTTCAAATCGATTGCCGGCTGGCGTCAGGTCAACTGGCGCGTTGGCGTCGATCTCGACTGCACGCCGGAATCGATCCAGGAAGTGACCGATCATCAGTTTCAGCGCCAGGTCTCGCAGGAGTTCCAGCTCAACGGCAGGGCCATGGACAACCGCCTGATGTACACCACCGGCCTGTACTATTTCCAGGTAAGCGGCTTCGTGCATGACTATGTGCCGTTCGGTGGCACGCTGGGCATCACCAAAGACAGCAAGCTGCTGAAGCGACCAGCGGTGTCGAAAGTCAACGCGGCCATTCACTATCTCTCGGCCAGCGACAAGTACGAAGTGACCCTGGGTGGAACCCACATCACGGATGAACGCTACATCGTCGTGGGTTCGACGAATGTAGCCGGAGGCGAAGTCGTTGGCACCTGCAGCCGTCCGCGTGAGTGGTATCTCTCGCTGAGTGCGAAGCTCTAAGCCACCGGTCCAGACCGAGGATCGTTCCTGGTAGTTGCCGGCGCCCCTTGCTGTCGAGACACCCAATCTCGACCCACTGGTGTAGCGATGAACCAGTCGTGCAGGATCAGCCCCACTTACCCACCACCATCCAGAGAATCACCGACACATGGCCTCCAGCGCCTTGTAGGGCTTTGCCACCACAGGCGGGCGGCTGAGATGTCGCACATCCATCCACTGCTCCAGCAGCGTCCCGCCATGCGCCGAACCGGCATTCGGGTCGGGCGCGTAGGCAGGATCGCGTCTCTACCGTGGCGAGCGTTTCCAGCGTGAAGGCTTTTTGCTTCAGCAACTCCAGCAAATCCGGGAGAATCGTGCTACTGAAGGCACCGAGGTGCAGCAGCAGCACGTGTGGTATCGGACGACCAAATACCAGCTGTGCCATCTGCCGGTCCGCATCGAGATACTCTGAAGCAATACTCAGATATTCGGACCGGAGCCTGGCGATAGCGGCCTCATCCCCCTTCGCCAGGCAACGCGCATAGGGACTGTTCCACAGGTAATCTTCGTAGTCGAGCGTGACCTGCGCAATCTGATACCCCCTGGCCTGCAGTGCCGCGCGCACAACTTTTCGCTTCTTGAGCGTGTCGCCCTCGCGCAGATACGGGTAGCGAAACCATTGCCAGGCATCTCCCGGATCCAGCTGCGCCAATACAGGTTCATTGCGTGCAACATCATCCAGAAACTGATCCGCAGTCTCCTCGTTGAGATCCGAATGCGTGTAGGTGTGATTGCCGACGCGCTGTCCCCCGTCCACCCAGTGCTGCAAGGCCTCGGTACCATCTGCCGCGTCGGCGACACGAGCGCCGTTGACGAATCCATACACGCTCGGCACGTCGTGGGCTTTCAGGATTTTCAGGACCTCATCGACTATTCCGACGCGGGTCATCCCGGGTGCCAGCGTGCCATTGAGGGGCAGATCGTCAAAGGTGAGCGCTACCCCCTCAGCCTGTGCGAAGTGCGGGGCACCCAGCGCCATGCCCATCGACAGCAGCCACGCCGGAATCCACACTCTGGGGACTAACGCTGCAGCACTATTGTTCATCGTACGCTCTCCGATCGATACAACTGTCTATCCCACACAAATGCATCTCGCCCCAGCGACACCTTAGCTCACCTTCGCGCGTTCCGGATGATTGGCCCTATTCGAGCGGTGCGTAGAATCGACCCGCGTGGCGTCAGTGCGGTCGATAGGCGAACCGTCACCCCTCACCGATCGGATCCGCAGCACGTCCCATAAAGATCACCGCCCCACTACTTCTATCGCAGATCGCAAACGAGAACGGATGGTCTGCAGTAAATACTAGAATAGGTGACGGATTCGCAAGCGGCAGGCCCAAAGCCATCACCTCGATCGCGGTCGCCATCGCAGCCTCGCTGTCCTGTTCATTCACGCAGGCAAAGGTCTTGAAGTGAATGAGGCGCTGAACCGCACTACAATACACGCCAGAGTCGATCAATGAAGTCTTTATAATCATGTATATAAAGCTGAATATTAATCTTATATCTAAATTATAGAAAAGAGCGCCCACGAGCCTTCGATGGAGCCTGCCTCTCTCCTACGTTACTGCCCCGGCTGATCATTCGCGGTGTTGCTGCCTTCGGCGTCATCGCTCGCGTCCGCCCTGCATGGCTGGGCGTCGCGGCTTCTTCACGAGGGTGCCACACAATCGACATCAACACCGGCCACACTGTTCCTGCCCGCCCAATGTGGGATCAAGCTTAGGTGCAGAGCTGAGAGCTAAGGAACGGGACATTGGCCAGATCGTCAAGACTCGCCAGCCGCTGGCCGACGACCTCGCGGGTTATTGAAGGAAGTGTACTCATGGTCGCAACAACGCAGTGGGATTTCTACGACGACGAGCTCGAGACGCTGGTCATGAAGCTCAACTACCACGCCTGCTTTCTTACCTCAGCGGCCGACACGGCTCACGCCGAGGCCCCCGACACGAAGCGCCTTCCGCGCCATGGCCCTAACCCTGTGGAACCTGCCCATCGACCTTGGGAGGGCAGCTGGAACCGGTACGTCTGAGACTCGCCGAGACTTCTTTGATGGTCGAGCCATTCGGGCCGAGAACGCCCCACGAGCAAAACAGGCAATACGCCCTGTAGACTTTCCGCTGATTGGGACCACGCGACGTTCTGAGATTGAGCCACTCAAGACACACGGCGCAATTCACTGAAGGGCACCCGCACTTCCGCACAGCGTCTGGCGGCGCTGATCGTCCCCGATCCGGAGGGCGTCTGAGCTCATTTGACAATGATTCATTACCGTGGTAATGTGTCAGCATGGCTACCACTTCCAAAGTCACGGCACAGGGACAGATCTCAGTGCCCGCCGAAGTTCGGCGCAAACTGGCCATTGGTCCCGGCTCAATCCTGGAATGGGAAGAGCGCGACGGCGAGTATCGGGTGCGACGCACGGGCCAATACACATCCACTGACATTCATGCGGCGCTTTTCCCGGCCGGCAAACCGCGACTGATCAACGTCAAGCAGGCCGTCAAGACCGCTATCCGCAAGCGCCATGCGGGCCGTTGATACCAATGTACTCGTCCGACTGATCGCGCGCGACGACGAAGCGCAGGCCAAAGCCGCAGAATCGTTTATCTCCCAGGGCGCCTGGGTATCACACATCGTGCTGGTCGAAACCATGTGGGTGCTTGATGCCGTGCTGGCGCTTTCCTCGACGCGCATCGCCACGGCCATCGACATGCTGCTCAACCACGTGCAACTGACCATTCAGGACGCGGATACGGTTGTCCTGGCGCTGATTCGATACCGCGCGCGACCGTCGTTGGGATTCTCGGACTGCCTGGTCCTGGAGGTCGCCCGAAAGGCTGGCCACCTGCCGCTCGGCACCTTTGATAAAGATCTCGCGCGACTTCCGGGCGCAGAACGACTGTAGATGAATCTGCTTCCATGGGCCGGGGCGTTCGGGTTGAGAACACAAGTTGATCGCATTGCACACGACGCCCGGTCACGCTCGTGACGCACAGAATGTGCGTACGAGCAGTCCTTCGGCATTGCCTTATGGTGAAACTCCCGCGGGCCCGGTGGCCCTAGTACGTGCAGTAGAATTGGAATCACCCCACCGCCCGCGCTGGGTAGGACAACGCTCCTGAAGTTATCCTCGTGACGCAACTCTGCCTCCCGTCGACCCTCATGATGCTCGCCACAATGATCAAGATCGCGCCACCCCGACATGCACCCCAGTGAACAGCCTGCTAACCGTCTGATTGCCGAAGAGGAAATCCCACGACAGTCACTCGCACCCCTCACGGGATTACACTGGTACCGCGCGTCAAAGTTGCACGCAGCAACCACTGACGATACTGACGACAAGACGGACGACGATGACCATTGAAACGCACTACTCGGTGCCGCTACCACAATCATGTGACACTCAAGTACTCAACTACCAGCCCGCAGGCCTATATGCAAGGTGCTCCGCAGCAATGTCGGCGCATTGAGACAGGATGCGGTGCAACCTTAGCAGAACGCGCAAGTGACACAAATATTTCACGCGGAACTTCAGTTTATCGATGTAGTCTCAACCTACGATGAACCGCGCAGTAGCACACCGCAGTGAGAACAGCGCCCGGTCTGCCGGGCTTGTTCTCGAGTCCGTTGTCGTTCGAACGCGTCGCGTGCTTGCACTCTGCGACGACGACTTCGGCGAAGACTGCCCGATGATCACCGCGCTCTATGAAACCTATCAGGCACACTGTCTGCAACAGCAGGCGTTAGCAGAAATGCGTGGCGACGATCCGTCGGACGCCGTCTACGCAATGACAAGGCTGCACTGACCTGCAGCCCGCGCTTGTCGCTTCACCCGCCCCTACTAAGCCGCAAACGCCCCGTCCGTACTTCCCTCTAGTCCTGCCCGCCACTGCCTCTGGCCAGTGCCTTGCGCAGATGCTCAATGTCCGAAAGTAGGTGGCCCCTGAATATCTTGGAATCGTCCCCGGAGTCCGCCCACTTACCCTCACTGAACCACGATTCAAAGCCGTCCCGGACGACGACCAGTTTCTCGGCCTTGTACCCGGAGGCCCCGTTCCCCAGACCCATACGCAACAGGACCGCGTTGGCCTCCTTCAACGCTTCTGCGTCCGGCCCTGGGTCCGCCTTTGCCAGCGCGACCAGCCGCTCAATGGCATGAAGAACATCTACGGCTTCAGTCATGGGAAAACCACCCCTTCCAGAACATTCAGCCGCAGTCTACACCACCCTAATTCGCACCCGCTCGATGCTAGACGCCCCTCCGATCTGTGAGGATCGCGCGGCTCTCGGGTGGCGTCTACGCTCACTCTGCAGGGTGGTGTTCTCTATTGCCGGGCCGTTCGGGCTGAGAACACAAGTCGATCGCATTGCACACTACGCCCGGTGGCGCCGCCCCGACATGGCCCCCAACCCCTCCACCTACTACCGCGTGAACGCCGATACGGAAGACCTCCAGAAGACCTTAGGCCGCCTGACAGGCCAGAACTGGGTTAAGGCCACCAAGATCCATGCATTCTCCAGCGCCGACGATGACCCGGATGATGACTGAGTTGCGTACTGATACTGCTACCCCTCCAACCCCCACACCACGCTCCTACTGCTCACGTCCCCGAATCTAGAAACCCACCGATCGTCGCCTCATACTTCGGCCAAAGCTGAATGTCGTTGTGGCCGGCACCGGGTATCTCGATCACCGTGATCCCATCGGGACGAAAGGCGGTCAGCAGAGCCCGGGCGTGCGCCGCGGCGATGACCTCATCGTTTCCGGCAATGAGTGCCAGCGTCGGACACGAAACGCTCGGCGCATGCTTCACCGACTCAAAGCGATCCTTCGCAAGCCACGACACGGGCAGCCAGGGCAGCGCCGCCTGCCCGACGCTCACGAGACTGTCGAACGGTGTGACCAGCACCAGGCGACTCACCGGACGGGCTGCAGCGAGCTGAACCGCGACGCCCGAGCCCAGGCTCCGGCCCACGACGGCCACCTCGGAATGCTCCACCTTCGCCCAGTCAAAGATCGCCAGCGCATCGGCCACCAGTGCTCTTTCGCTCGGCTTCCCCGTACTGCCGCCGTACCCGCGATAGTTAACGAACACCCAAGTCCGATCCGGCGCCGCGCGTGCGAACTCCTCGGCACTGGCCGTCACCGATTCGGCATTCCCGCCAAAGTAAAGAATCGCCGACGATCCGGGACGCCGCACCACCCAGAGTTGCAGTTCCGCCCCTAGGACGGGAAAGGGCACCGCCTCCCCCACTCCACTCCCGCTCGCGGGTGTCGGGTAGTAAATGAGCGATCGTTGCCGCGCGTAGACGTAGACGCACAACAGGGCATAGAGGACGAGCACTAAACCAAAGAGCTTCAACATCGTTCGTCCCCAGATCCGTCCCGGGCTTGTTGAATATCACTTAATTGTTAAGGGGCGACCTGAGCCCAAGCGCGTCGTGCTCAATCCCTCCCGTCGGGCCACCACATGCATTGCAAACTCCGCAACTCCACCCCGCCATGGGCGGTGCGTCCATATTCCGTAACGGGCTCCACCGTGCGCTTCGCCGATCCGTCCCTCGTAAGACGCCCGGTCGTTCATCCCGTATTTGAGACCACGAGAGTTCCAGTCATCTACACCGGCCTCACCCCTGATCCGCGCTTGAGCCCTCTCCACCAGTCCCCGACCCATCGTACGCGGAGCTCGAACTTCATCTTCCCTCAATGAGCGCACGCGCCTCGTCCAAACGCTTCGAGTACGCGTCGAGGACCGCGGCGATCCGGCCCGCGTAGACATTGGCGTCGTCAAATCGCCGCTCCTCAATGGCTTCGCGCACGCCCGGCAGAGTCTTGGCGGCATAGCCGGTGAACCGGCCTGGGGCGTAAATCATGTGCCGGTACCAAGGGCGTTCGGGCAGGCCACGATCGTCGAGCAGAAGCTGGTCGATATCGCGCAACATGGCGTTCAACTTGTCGCGCACCGGCTGGGCGAGGCCAGCGCCCGTTTCCTTATACGATGCGTCATAGGCCTTGGCCATCTTTCCGAGCCGATCGACGGCGTCGGCCAGTGCAGCCAACTCGACACGCGGCGTTGCGGGCTTGGCAATGGCGGGGCCGACCGGCTTCAGAGGATCGCTCGCCAGCTTGAAGGCATTGTCCTTGAGCAGTTTCTCTCGCGTCTCGTCCTGCTTGCGTTGGTCGTCCGCGAGCTTTTTCACTTCGTCCAGATAGACCGAGACCGTGTCTGCGAAATCGCTGAATCGCTGCGGCGGCGTGTCGGCGTCGGCAATGCGCAGGACAAGGCGACCCACCGTCTTAGACAGGGCCGCGCCATATCTGAGGCCCGGATCATCGTAAGTCGTCATGTGATGGTAGCTGTCGTATATCGAGTGATAGACGCCGTCCCTCTCATCCTCACCGCCAAAGGTCAAGCTGAGCGCCGGCAGACCCAGATGTTGGAGATAGGCCGAAAAATCCGAGCCTGAACCCAAGGCATCAATCGGCAGGTCGCTGTCGCTCTCAGCGGCCTTGAGGACACGTTCGTCGATTCTGTCATCGCCGTCATAGGCACTCACGCGGATGCCCGCACGCAGCCGATCGCCGACCGAGACGCCCGTTTCCGGGTCCGTCACATCCTTGGCGACGTCGTTGACCAGATGTTGGAAGTCGTGACTGCCAGCGGCTGATAGGAAGCCGCGGCCATTGTCGTCTGTGTTGATGTAGATGACCGCCTTTGCCTTGAGTTCGTCGGCGTGCTCCTCAGCCCATTCCGTCGAGCCCAGTAGCATCGGCTCCTCGGCATCCCAGCTCGCATAGACAATGCTGCGCTTTGGCCTCCAGCCGCCCTGGTAGAGCGCCCCAAGCGACTTGGCTTCGGACAGCATGGCAACATTGCCTGAAAGCGGATCGGACGCACCCATCACCCAGGCGTCATGATGGTTACCGCGCACCACCCATTGGTCGGGATAGTCACCGCCCTTTAGCGTGGCGATGACGTCGTACACGGGTTTCAGGCTCCAATCGGAGGTGACCGCGAGATGGACAAGCGTCTTACCGTCGCCGCCAAGATGATAGGTGATGGGCAGGGCGCCTGCGAAATCGCCCGGCGCCTGCGGCCCACCGAGCCTGGAGAGCAGCTTGACCGCGTCACCATAGGACATGGGCAGCGCGGGAATCTTGAGGATCGGCTTCGCTTCCTGTCGCGTCAGCCGTTTTGCATTGACAGTCGCGCCCACGCCCGGAGTGAGCGGATCGCCCGGGTAGACCGTCATATCGGCGACCGAGCCGCGCTGTACGCCAAAGGATGGGCGCGCGCCGCCCTTCGGGTAGCCGTCACTCATCCGATAACCGTCGTCCTGCGGGTCTGAATAAATAATGCAGCCAATGGCGCCATGGTCCTCGGCGAGCCTGGGCTTGAGCCCGCGCCAGCCGCCCCCATAGCGAGCAATGGCGATCTTGCCCTTGACCGAGACGCCGCGCCGCTCAAGCGTTTCATAATCGTCCTTGAGGCCGTAATTCACATAGACGAGGTCCCCCGTAACATCTCCGTCCCCCTGAAAGGCGACGTAGGGCGGCAGCATGCCCTTGTTGGCTGAGGTCGCATCGCCCTTGACCGGTGGCTCCTGTCCGCCGAGCTTGATCTTCTCCGGTGCAACCAGCTCCACTGTAGTTTTAATCGGCGTCGGATAGAGCACCATGAACGTCTCTATATGCGCGTCCCAGCCCCAGCTCTTGAACAGCGCCAGCGTGTTGTCGGCATTGGCCTTGTCGTGCGGCGAGCCCACGTGGTTCGGCTCCGACGTCATGGCCTCGAGCCATGCGAGCTGGTCGGCGCTGCTGATCCCCGCGTCGAAGCGGGTCTCGATCGATGCCTCGGTATCGGCGGGCTGGGCAAGGGCGCTGCCGGCCAGCAGGCTGGCGATGGCGAAAGTGGTCAGGGTTTTGCGAAACATGACCGCTACCCCAGATATGATTCGTTGTGAGAAGAATGGCGCGATGCGGGCTATTGCGCAATCAGGTCCACGTCACCGGCCCCACAGGCTCGCGCGTTATATCCCCCTTATATCAGCCAGCGCCTAGTCCAGCGGCAATCGCGTCAAGACGTCACCTTTTAACTCCTGTAAAATCATAAGGATAGTACAGTTTACTAATGTATATTCCTATATCATTCCATCCCCAGCCCACCCACTACAGCTAGCGCGCACCCAACACGCCTTATATACAAGTGCAACGACCACCCCTCACCACTAATGCCAGTGCCGGAGCAACCCCATGCCAAAATTCTTCAACCCCCTTATGCGCATCGTCAGCTCTCTGATCGGCATCGCCATGATCCTGATGGGCACCGTCTGGATGCTCCAGGGTTTAAACCTCGCCTTCCGCGTCGGCTTCATGGTTGGCAATCCGCGCTGGACACTCTACGGTGCCATTCTCGCCATCGTCGGCATTGCCCAACTGGTGTGGAGCAACACCCGTCAGCGTAGAGAGTAATTCCACCCAAGCACTTTAAATTAAACTGCGCCCGCTCCGCATTGCGGATCGCGGTCAGCACCGACTATCTCCAGAAGTACTCGGGTGCGACTTCCCCAATGGCTGATTGAACCGCCCGATACCTGCCGTAGGCCACCGGCTACTCCGGATCATGAGCCCTCCCCGGCCCAGAACCCTCAACGAAAAGGCCTCGGGAGCGAGACGGGCAAGGGGAACACCCGCACGCCTTCAAGGCCAAGCAACTTCTCCGAAATGAACGCACACAAAGAGCACCACGCCCCGGCGGCGCTCGCGACACCCGACACGCGCGGAAGCGCCCCCACGCCGCCTCCCGAAACGGCTGTATTCGGCCAATCGAGGACATTATGTTAGCGGCGGAGAAACAGTTGATTTAGGGAATCGCGGACATTCGACTATAGTTGGACGAGCTAAGGAACGGCGTGCGAATGGTAATGACTTCACCAGTCCCGGTAATTCCGGACAACGCCATTTCAGTCCGTCGCACAGGTATCCGGTTGCTGGTGGTACTACTGCTGGCGGCCTGCGGGGGCGGCGGCGGCGGCGGATCAGGCAGCGCTCCTGCCGTGCTGACTTCAATTGCAATGAGTCCGGCAACCCCTACCTTAACAGTGGGGACGAACGTGCAGTTGCGGGCGACAGGCAATTACTCCGACGGCACGACGCGCGTGCTCTCCGGTGTTGCCAGCTGGATGTCCAGCGCGACGCAAGTCGCGACGGTGGACACAGGTGGTAACGTCAGCGCCATAGCGAGTGGCTCCGCAACGATTGGCGCCACCTACAGTGGGCTCACGGCCAGCACGACGGTGACTGTCACCCCAACTCCCTTGCAAGTGACGGTGACTTATCTGCACAGATTTCAGGCGGACCCGCTGGACGGAGGTCAGCCCAATGGTCCGTTGCTGCAAGCCAGCGACGGCAATTTTTATGGCACAACCCGCGCCGGGGGCATCTATCAGTGCAGGGTCCCGGACACCATTCCCTGCGGAACCGTCTTCAAGCTGACGCCCAGCGGCGCCGAAACGGTCTTGTATTCATTCGGCACCTCGGCGACTGACGGGTATGTCCCGGGCGCCCCCTTGATTCAAGCCAATGATGGTGCGCTCTATGGTACGACCACCAACGGCGGCGCCAATGGTGGCGGGACCGTCTTCAAGATCACGCTCGATGGGGTTTACACCTCGCTGTATTCCTTTGGCGCCTCGCCAACGGACGGCATTGTTCCTTTTGGAGCCCTCATTCAGGCGAGCGATGGCAATTTTTACGGCACGACCGCCTCGGGGGGTGCCAATGTTTGCGCCAGTATTCCTCAAAGCGGCACCAATTGCGGCACCGTTTTCAGGATGACGCCAGCCGGCGTAGAGACAGTGCTGTATTCATTCGGCGCCTCGCCAACCGATGCGGTTGGGCCAGTTGGCTCTTTGCTTCAGGCCAGTGACGGGAATTTCTACGGAGCCGCGGGCGGCGGCGCCAATGGCTGCAGCACTTCCATTCCGCCGGCAACCAACAACTGCGGAACGGTATTCATGATAACGCCCACCGGGGTCGAGACGGTTCTTCATTCGTTTGGCAGTCCCCGCCCCACTGACGGTATCGCTCCTAACGGGTCGCTCATC
This sequence comes from uncultured Gammaproteobacteria bacterium, assembly GCA_963823235.1. Taxonomy (GTDB): domain Bacteria; phylum Pseudomonadota; class Gammaproteobacteria; order Steroidobacterales; family Steroidobacteraceae; genus FEN-1191. The sequence continues at coordinate 19,649 of CAWGKS010000013.1, forward strand.
CAGGGAAGCGACGGCGACATATACGGAACCACTTCCTCGGGAGGGGGTGGGAATTGCGGGAGTCCATTCGCCTGCGGTACGGTGTTCAGGATGACGACGGCCGGAGCCGTAACAATTCTGTATGCATTTTCCATGACCTCGAAACCGGACGGGAATTTCCCCTTGCCGTCCCTGATCCAGGCCAGCGACGGCAACTTTTACGGCGCGACCGGTTCCGGAGGCGACCTTGCCACCGATTCGGACGGCACAGTGTTCAGGCTCACGCCAACCGGAGAGATGACGATCCTGTATTCGTTTGGGCCGTTAAATACCAATCCGTCGCGCCCTATCGGGGGCCTGATACAGGCGAGCGATGGCGCCTTCTACGGCGTCACCGAATATGGCGGCCAAGGTAATGGCTCGGGAACCGCATTCAAGTTGGTGGTGCAGTGAGCGCCTTCCGCGCGGGAAGCCTAGGACTGCCACCAATAGATCCTTGATGTCCAACTGAATAGGCTTTCGATTTGCTGGCCGCGCGGCCTGGCTACGTTCCGGACAGAATTGCCTCTATCCGCGAGCGAAGCTCCGCACCCTTCTGTGGCAAGAGCTGCAGATACGCGGGATCCAGGTACTCCGAAATGGCGGCATAGCTCGGGCGCGCCTTACAGTGGGACAGCCACGGAGCCAAAGCGCTGCGTCCCCGCGATGGGTCGGTCCACCACCACTCATAGCTCAAATGCTCCAGCCGCAACACGTAAGGCACGGCCATGGTATCGGCCAGCGAGAAGGTATCGCCCGCTAGCCACGGTGTGCGAGTCAGCTGCTCATCCAGCAACCCGATGAAGCGATCATAGTGACGAATCGCGTCCGGGACGCCGGGGGCCTCGATCCCCATCTCCAATAGCAGGCGAAGTCTGTCCCGCACCACCGGGTCCTTGCGGGCATTGACCAGCTGCGTCGTCTTCTCGGGCCCCCCCGCCATCATCTGATGTCGAAACGCGATGGCCACGCAGGTCTGTCCCACGGAATGGTGAAATCCGGCGTCGGGCTGCTGAGTCCACCAGCGCATGCGCGCACGCTGCAGCGGGTCCCCAGGCCGCAGCGGAATCTCGGGATAAGCGTCTTCGAGGTACTCGCAGATCACGGTCGATTCGACGACGGGCGTGCCGTGATCAACGAGTGTGGGTACGACACCGTTCGGGTTCAGCCGCCGATATTCGGGCGCGTTTTGCTCACCGGCACGCAGGTTGACATGATGCTCCCTGGCAACCAGCCCCTTCTCCCTCAGCACCAGACGCACTTTCTGCGCGCACGTCGACATATTGTTGTGATAAAGATCCACAGGCCATCTCCATGCCATACGCCCCGCTGCCACGTTGAGCCTGCCAGATCGTGGACTTGACCGCCAGAGCAAGCTGGCGTAGCGCCGACGATCAGTATCTCAGCACGAACAATCATCGAGCAGCGACGTTTGCCCTGGTCGGCATGCCAGATCGGTACAGGTCTACCGGCGAATGGCCCTGCAACTTTCCCCCTCCTGCCGCGTTTTACCCCCATCGCCGCAGCGTCCAAAGCCCTGCAGCACCACTTACCAATGACCTGAAATGCAGGTCCAGGAGACCGACATGACTACTTCAGCCACCCGCCACCCTTTCACGCTGTCCGCCATCGTGCCGAGCGTCCTCATCACCAGCACCATGGTCCTGATCCCCGCCCTGGCCAGCATCGGCACAAACCAGAGCGCGCGCGACACGCACACGGTTCAGACAGCCGCGGCCTCTTCGTCGCACACCGAAGTTGCCGCCTGACCACGGCAACACCTCTTTCGACTACGCGCGACGGCGCTCGCGACGCTAAGAATGTTGGCAGCGTCCGCCGTAAGCGCTGAGTAACTGGCCAGGAGTCCGCCATGAATCACTCGACAACTGGCCATCCCACGTCCGGGTCGCTGATCGGCATCGCCTGCCCGCCTTCGCCAGTGCCCGCCAAAGCTGCAAGTTCGCACAAGAAGCCTGCTGGACTCGGACGCAGGCGCTCACCCGGCGCCATTGACTTGAACCTGCTGTCATGAGCGCCGTATCCCGACGCGCCTTTGCGGCCATGGTTGCCGCTGCCGCTACCGGTAGTGCGCTCGCCCGCCCCAGCGCCCAGCGGCAGGGCAGCGAGATTCGCACGCCAACTCCCGCACCGGGATCCAGAGCCAGCGAAGTATTGTCACTGCGCCAGTTCGCCGAGAGTACGAGCCCGAGGGGCCTTGAGTCGGCCGCTGACCCTCGCTGGCGGAACCTTTGCAATCAGGCTCAGGCCAGGGCGAATGGCGTCCCGGATGGGCAATACATCGTCGACCTGCGGCGAATGCTCGCTTGGTTCAATGAAGGTCATACCACCGTCGTGCCGTTTGAGTTTCTGGGAGCCGTGCCGGCGCCTCTGGCGCGGGGCGTGTGGGGCATGAAGCTGCCGCTCAAGGCCAGACCTTTCTACGACGGGTTGTGTGTAGTGGAGGCCAGCGGCGAAGCCACTGCGCTGCTCGGCGCGCGAGTACGGCGCATTTGCGGCGTACCCATCGACGACATCCTGTCTGCACACCTGCAGAGCTGGCCCGGCGAAAACCCGGCATGGGCGCACAACTGGGCTGGCACACTGCTCAATACGCCCGGTCTGCTGCATGGACTGGGATTTGTCACTGGTTTGCCGGGCGCTCCACTGCAAATCGACGCCATGCTGCCGGACGGCATGGCCGTGTCGGCGACGATCACACCGAGACCATCCGTCGACGTGCCTGGAGTAACCGTAAAGCGCAGTACCAGCCTGCCCGAAAGACTGAGGCTCGGCGCCCATGGCAGCGGCAATTTCGTCGCCCCGCTTGTTGATCGCGGCGCTGTGTACGTTTCCATCGATGACATGGCCGACGTCGAACAGATATCGTTCGAGAAACTGTCTGCAGATCTCCTGGCGCTTTCGCGCCCGGACACCATCGGGCGCATCGTGATTGACCTGCGACGCAACGGCGGTGGCGACAACTATTTGGGCGAGCCCCTGCGCCGCGAACTGGGCCGATCACGGTTCAATCGACCGGGCGGGCTGTATGTGCTGATCGGGCCCGCCACCTTCTCGGCCGCGCAGAACTTTGCCAACCGCCTGGAGCGCGAGACCTTCGCAACCTTTGTTGGTGAACCGACCGGCAGCGCCCCAAATCTGGTTGGTGATGCCAAGTTCTTTGTTGGCGAGGTAACGGGACTGACCGCCATGGTGGCTACGAAACGCTGGTTCGACGGCGGTCCGGATGACAAGCGCCGCTGGATATTTCCAGACCTGCTGGTACCGATGACCTACGCAGACTGGATTGCCGGACGCGATCGGACGCTCGACGCCGCGCTTTCAGACCTATCAACTGTCAAGGATGATTTCGGATTGCGAACGCGCTACTTTGATCGCCAGAGCCAGCAGCAACATTGGCAGCCATACTGGATGCCGTCATGATCACGCGCTCCGGCAGCTACGGGGTCCCTGTACCAGTCGAGCGGCTTGAGACCCGGAGAGACGCTCAACGCAGGAGACTCGCCCGATTACTTTTCGGGCGGCGCTCGAACCAGGTGCTCCGCCAGTGCCACCCAACGGCCGTTGCGCCGAATATAGACCGTGGTAAGTCGATAGACGCTGGTGTACGCCTTGCCTTCATCTGTTCCACGAACGGTGTCGGTCTCAACGATTACCGCCGTATCGGCGTCAATCCGGACCATTCGGTCGCTCAGATCCTGTGACTCGGTTGGATCGGGATTGCCCCCGATCACGACCTTGATAAATCCTTCCCTGTCGTACGGCTTCCCTGTCCCGAAGGTGGCAACGAATTGGTCGTCGAGGATGCGCCGCAGCGCGGCCTCATCATGCTTAACCTCGGCATCGGCCCACGCACGATCCAGGTCGAGTACCTGCTGCTCTGCCTTAGCGATTGTTGTCAACTCCACGGCGGGCTCGCCTGCCAAAGTGCGCAAACAGGAAAACGCGCCGACCGCGATCAATCCCAACCACGAAGTCTTCATTGGCTCACCCCCAGAATAGAAAGCAGTGACTGACGTTCCCCACCTCACGGCTTCTGGAGATTCATGTTAGAGAGGTATACTGCCACCCTATCGAACAACTTCTGCTCGACAGAGGCTTGCAGAGCCGCCTGCTGTTCCGCGCTGTACTGATCCCAGGCGCTCTTCCACACCAGATTCTCACTGCTCCTGGAACACGGCGCCCTCAGCGCACGCGCTATCACCTCGCCCGCGTCAACCCGGAACAGCATGGCACGTACGCTCAAGTACACGCATTGGTTGGTGGTGCCAAAAAATGCTGCGCCGAATGAGACCGAATCCGGCCGGCAGGAACGATGAATTCTGCAGATCAGTCCTTTGTATCACAAGCAATGCATCGCTGCCCTGCTCCTGCGCCAATCCCAGCAGCGTCTTCAAGCCATCGCGCCAGGCCTGATCATCGCTCGCTTTCCGATATACCGCAGCCACCGACGGATCCCCGAGCTTGAGCGCCTGCGCGGACACGCGACCCGAGGACGCCATGACCCGCACGACTTCGCCCGTCACGCGCGCATTCATATCCCATTGGGGCACCACCGCATCGAAGTGCATGTTCTGAGACGCACTCAACCCGATCGACACGCCATAAAATGTATCGCCCAGCAGACTCACGACCGCCATGTGCTGAATTCCCTCAAGATCTGCATCCGTCGCAGCGCCGCCTCCAAACACCCATGCCGACGCGCTACCCGCGACCCCCAGCGCCATGAACAGCATAGCCATCCAGAATTGCTTTGCCATGATCCTTCTCCCCACGAATGGGCGCATTCGGCCCCTCCGGCTTCAGGAAGTACACGCTGTTCAAACTCAGCCCCGGTCGCGCTGTCTGGTTCGATACCCACTCAGGCTCGAGTCGGATCCACCACCCGCCCCATAAAAATCACCGCCCCGCTTCGTCTATCGCAGATCGCGAACAAGAACGGATGGTCTGCCCGGACGACAGGAACAGGTGGCGGATCGCCAGGTGGCAGGCCCAAAAGCAACCCCATGGCGCTCGCTGCCGCAGCCTCAGTGCCCTGTTCATTCACCTCAACAAAAGCCTTGTGCAGCACGGCTGAAAAGTACAGCGACTCTTCGTGAGGCGGCGTGAGGCCATTGATGCCGGAGAGGTCGGCGCGACCAACCTCGAACGCCAAACGCATACCGAGCCGTTTGAGATGCTCGCACAGGTCAATTGTGCCCCAACTGATCTTGAAGCGTGGCAGGAACAGTTTGACCTCGCAGCTGCCCCGGCCGCGCAGGCAATCACGGATCAACGAGGGGGGCAGCCCAGCTTCCAGATCCCGCAATCCGTCCCTGCGATCCGGAAGCAGCACGACCATGGAGAGATCACCCTCATACGCCAGCGTCACAGCCTGGAAATCCGGCCCCTTCAGGTAGCCCATGCTCTCGCACTGATACATTAGCGGTGCCTGGACCTCGCCACCTCCCTCCAGAAAGAAGGGTCGGTCACGCGTCAATGTCTCATCGAATTGCACCACCCACGCTGCTTTGAAGTAGATGGCATTGACAAGAACCAACCGCGTGGCCGCATGAAGCGCGCCCGGCGCGATGATCTCCAGAATCCTGCTCCTGGTACGCTCTTGGACCCACCGATTGATCAGGGCTCGCACAGCGTCAGTCTCGCCTCGAAAATCGACGGGATTGACGCCACCGCCAAAATGCCGGGCAATCCGCTCCAGGTACGCGCTCTGAAGGGACTCTCCGGCCTGGCTCCACAGCGAGTTCGCCACGGCCAGCTCGGATCCCGTGTTTCCAACGGAGTTCAGCGAGCGCAACATCTCTGTGCACGCGCACAAAAACTCCTCATCCGGGACTGATACGCAAAGTGCTTCCCGCATCTGAGCCGCGGTCTCACCTCTCGCCCCGGCGTAGGCCATCGCCAGGGCAATGCGGAGACTGAACGGCGAGAAAAACAGATTGCCGCTGTGCGCACGAATTGAATTGTACAGGGCGAACGCAAACGCATTGTGGTCCACGGCCAGCGCTTCCACCGCCTCGCTCGTCGGCCAACGCTTCGACGACTCTATGATCGTGTCGACCCTTTGCTCGAATGGGCTGGGCCGCGGAGGCATGGTCACCCTGGCCTGTGGCGACGGCAATTCCTGGGGCGCATGCGCCTGTCTTCCAGCCCAACGGCGCAACCACGCAAGCAGATTTGCCACGCTCGCCTCCCGTACCCGATTAGCGCTCGATAACGCAATATCCAGTCATGACATGAGATCGATTACCGTCGGCCTGTCACTCTGGACTCCTGCCATTTATCGTACTGCTTCCGGAGCCTGCTGCCCCAGCGATTCACGCGCCCTGGCTCGAACAAAATGGCGCAGTGACTCAAGCTGCGCATCACTCAATTCCGAAAATCCGGGCATGCCCCGGCTGACCAGAGTGCCATCCCGAACGATCGCGGCGAATGCCGCTGCCGACAGGAGCACGGGCGAAGCGCGCAGGTCCGGCGCGTTCCCGCCCGCGACGACCGCCGTGCCATGACACAACAGGCAGCGCACGTATTCGCGCCCTCCGGCCTCGGCCTTGACCGGGTCGACATTGAATTCCGGTGCCGCAATTGCTTTTGCGAACGACGGCGGCGGGCTCATCGGCAACCAGGCTTTGCCATCCAGCGTAAAGGTGAGCAGGCGCCGCGGATGCCCACGCGATTCCCAACCCCAACGCGCCGATGCCGAGCCGAAGGCTGCCGTCGGTCCGTTCAGCGGGCCTGAGGTGATGGTCAGGTACTGTCGACCGTTTGCCGTGTAGGTGATTGGCACTCCCGTGACCGCGACACCGGCGTCGAACGACCACAGATCCTTGCCGTGGTCAGCCGAGTAAGCATGTAGATGTCCATCGGCGCGTCCCTGGATGACCAGATTGCCAGCCGTAGCCAGCGTGCCGCCTTCGGATATGCCCGGAGTCTCGATCGACCAGATTGCCTTTTGAGCCAGCGGATCCCAGGCCTTGAGGATGCTCTTGCCGGCATCCCTTGGAACATCGCCATTACCGGTTGTCAGGCCCGCATATTCCGGCGTCATCACAATGGGCTGCCAATCCTTCTTGTTGACGCCCTCGTCTCCGAACGGCATGGGCATTTCAAGCGTCGGCACATACACCAGTCCCGTCAGCGGACTGAATGATTGCGGCGTCCAGTGATGCACGGCCTGGAAGCTGGGCCACAGCAGCACATTCTTTTCCGGATAGCGCGCGCCAGGGGTTTCCACCGGTCGCCCGGTGAGCAGATCCACCCGCTCAGCCCAGGTCACCTTGCCCAGTTTCTCGGCTGAGAGCAGCCGGCCGTTCTCGCGGTCGATCACATAAAAGAAACCGTTCTTCGCGGCATGCAGCATCACTCGCCGCGGCTTCCCCTGAACAAGGAGCGTGGCGAGCGTCATATCGGTAGCCGAGTCGTAGTCCCAGGCATCACCCGGCGTCGTCTGGTAGTGCCACACGTAGCGGCCGGTATCGGCATCGACCGCCATGACCGAGGCGGTGTACAGGTTATCGCCGCCCTGGGGACTGCGGATCTTCCAGTTTGTGGGCTCGGCGTTGCCAGTTCCAAAGTACAGGCGATTGAATTCCGGGTCGTAGGTCAGGGAGTTCCAGACATTGCCGCCGCCCCCGTACTTCCACCACTCGCCGGTCCAGGTCTTCGCTGCCTGGTCCATCTGCTCATCCGATACCGATACCGTCCTTGCTGCCTGGCTTTCCCGGCACGACGTAGAAGCGCCAGATCTGTCGGCCGGTTTCCGCGTCGTACGCTGTCACGTAGCCGCGTAGCGGTGCGAAATCTCCGCCCGCATTGCCGATCACGATTTTGCCGTTGAAGGCCCGCGGCGCCCCGGAAATGAACGCGCCATTCCCCGGGTCCAGGGTCTGCACGCTCCACGCCAGTTTGCCGCTGCGCGCGCGCAGGGCCAGCAGACGCCCGTCCTGCGTGCCTACGTAGACCTTGTCGTGCCAGAGCGCCAGGCCACGGATTCCCCAGCCTGCCCGCAGCTTCTGACCGGAGGCCGCGGGCACCTTAGGATCGTAGCGCCAGAGCAATTTACCGTCCGTGGCGCGAATCGCGTGCACGATGCTATAGCCGGCTGCCAGATAGATGACGCCAGCGGCTTCCACGGGCGCAGTGATCGAATTGGTTACGTCCAGATCCAGCGACCAGGCCAGTCGCAGCCGAGAGACGTTGGAGTCGTTGATCTGTTTCAGATGGACTGAAGCGCGACTCGCTGAAAGTCCGGCCGTAGGCAGGCCAGTCGGTGCCATCGGCTTCGTTGGCAAGCGTCGCGTTGTCGACCGACGGTGCAGCGTAGATATTGGGTGCCGCTGCCGACACTGCCGCGACCATCACCACGGCTACAAGCATCAAGCGGCGATAGCCCATCATGTGTTCTGCCTCATGCGGACGCCGCGTGACCCAGCGTGTAATCGCGCTGCTGCCGCGCATATTCAATGAAGTAGTCGAGCGCAGCGGGATTGCGCAGCACGGCGCGGTTGGCCGCCTTGTCCGGATCCATGCCCACCAGAATTCTCCGGATGGGTACCTCGAGCTTCTTGCCCGTGAGCGTGTAAGGAATATCCTGCACGGCGTAGATCTTGTCTGGCACGTGGCGTGGCGAGTAATCGCGCCGCAACTGATCATTGATGCGCTGCGTGAGCGACTCATCGAGCAGCAGCTCGCCCCGCAATTTTACGAACAGCGGCATGAAGAATCTTCCGCCTGGGAGATCGAGATTGACGATCAGCGCATCGTCGATCTCCCCGAGCAGCGCGAGCGAGCGGTAGATTTCCGCGGTACCGATGCGGATGCCGTAACGGTTGAGCGTGGAATCCGACCGCCCCAGCACATAGACACCGCCACGCTGGTTGATCCGGATAAAATCACCGTGGCGCCAGATGCCCGGATAAACATCGAAGTAGCTTTCACGGTAACGCGTACCCTGGGGATCATTCCAGAACATGACCGGCATCGACGGCATGGGCTCGGTGATCACCAGCTCGCCGACCTCATCAACCAGCGTGCGCCCTTGCTCATCGAATGAGTACACGGCACAGCCGAGCCCACGCGCCTGGATTTCGCCGGCATAAACTGGCAACAGGGTCACGCCGCCGACGAAACCCGTGCAGCAGTCGGTGCCGCCACTCCCCGACGCCACCAGCAGATCCGCCTTGACGTTCTCGTAGAACCACTGCATGCACTCGCTGGTAACCGGCGATCCCGCCAGCGTCACCGCCTTGAGCCGGGCCAGGTTGAATCGCTCCCTGGGTACGACGCCGGCCTTGCGCTGGTGATCGGCGTAGGTGGGGCTGGTACCGAACACCGTGGCGCCCGTATTCTCGATGACCTTCCATAACGCGTCGGGGCCGGGATAGGCCGGATTGCCGTCATACAGCACCGGGATGACATCGGCGGCCAGCGAGCTGAGCAGGAAATTCCAGATCATCCACGAGGTGACCGTGAAGAAGAACATGGTATCGCCGTGCGCGGCATCGTAGTTGAAGGCCATGTGCTTCAGATGCTCGAGCAGTATGCCCCCATGCCCATGCACAATCGGTTTGGGAAGCCCCGTCGTCCCGGAGGAAAACAGGATCCACAGCGGGTGCTCGAAAGCTACCTGCTCGCAGGTAAAATTTGCCGCTGCGATCCGCGGTTGATCCAACAGCTCGTTCCAGGAATGCGCGCCATCAGCCGCCGCCTGCGTCATGCCTGGGGCAGCGTAGGGCACGTGAATTGCGTGCTCGAGGCTATCCAGCCCCTGCCTGATCGCGCGCAACTCGGCGCTGCGGTCGTAGTGCACGCCGCTGTACTGATAGGCATCGACGTAGATCAACACCTTGGGCGTGAGCTGCCGGAAACGCTCCAGCACTCCCTTGGCGCCAAAGTCGGGACCACAGCAGCTCCAGACCGCGCCGATGCTCGTGGTCGCCAGCGCCGCCATGGCTGCCTGAGGCGTATTGGGCAGTACCGCGACCACCCGGTCGCCGGGCACTACACCCAGTCGGCGCAACTGTGTCGCCAGGATGCGCACCTGGTCGCCGAACGTTGCCCAGCTCATGCGCTGCAGCGCTTCGCCCTCGCGCACGCTGATCAGCGCCGTTGCCTCGGGCCGTTCACGCGCGAGTATGTAGCCCGCATAGTTGAGCCGAGCGCCCGGGAACCACTCAGCTCCGGGCATGTCGCGCCGCCCCAGCACTTTACTGAACGGCGTCGAGGATTGAACGTCAAAATAATCCCAGATCGAGCGCCAGAACGCTTCCAGGTCGGTCACGGACCACTGCCACAGGGCATCGTAATTTTCAAAACGCAGGTTTCTGTGCTGCTCCAGCCACTGCATATAGCGTGTCAGCTGCGAGCCCTCGCGCAGGGCTGCGCCTGGCGTCCACAGCAGCTCGCCTTCCTTTACTGTCGTCAACGAGCTACTCCCGGGCGACTCACGGGTTGCCGCAGCTGTACATAGTCGAGCAGTTCACTCAGGCGCCTTAGAATGCGGTCGGGACGCCGCAGGCCGGTCTGCCGGGCCCACTCCGCGCGCCCGGTCACGCCGGTCGTCACGGCGAAGGCGCGCGCACCACCGCGTCGCGCCATGATGATTTCGACTGACGGATCATCCCCGACAATGCCAAGGTCGCGGCGGCGCAAACCCAGTCTGCGCGCCACGAAGCGCAGTGCGTGCTGCGAGGGCTTGCCGGTCAGGATCATCGGCGCACGCGTCACACGGCGGATGGCGCCGACGATCGCATGCGAGTAACCCATGGTCCGGCCTTGCTTGGTAGCGAAAAAGGGCACATCGGAAGCCACGTAGAGGCGCGCGCCCGCCCAGATTGCATGACAGGCGGCCTCGATGGCTTGCATCGTGCATTCGGGATACCAACCCACGTACACGGCCTGGACTTCGCGCTCGCGCGGCTCACCGGCCTGTACGGTTTCGATACCGGCTTCCCGCAGCGCGTGGCCAACGCCCGGGCTGCCCAGGACCAGCGCACGCCGCACGCCGTCTCGAACCATCAGGTCGGCCGCAATGCTGGATGGTGTGAGCATGCATTCATCGGCCACGGGCAGGCCGGACTTGCGCAGCCGCGCCGCCTGTTCGGCCGGTGGATAGGCGCTGCCATTGGTCAGGACTACAAAGGGAACGGCGCGCTGCACCAGCTCGCCTAACAGCTCGATTGCGCCCGGCAGGATTTCATAACCACCCAGGGAGCGGTCGCTCAACAGCAGCGTCCCATCCAGGTCAAACATGAAACCCTTCAGCCGCGGCAGCGCGGCCTGCCGCGCAGCGCGTCGCATCAGCAGGCTCCCGTGCGGCTATCCGCCGGGTTGCGCGCGCCATTGCGGCGCAGTTCCAGCCGCAGGCCCGGCTTCTGGATTGTGATGTAGTCGAGGTCACTGCGCGCAGCAAGCTTGCGTATCAGGTCCAACACGGGGACTGCCGCTGGATCGTAGTGTTGCCGGGCGGGACCGGCCGCCACCATCGCATCAACCAGGCCCGCGGGCATCACGGCCCGCAGCAGAAAATCCTCATCGCTGAGCTGCTGGCCAACACGCCGCCGCAGCTCGGCAAAATCCGCCGTTTCAGGCTCGGCACGCAGCTCGCGCGTGCGCGGGAGCGATTCGATGCGCTCCATCACGTGGGCGGCAATCGGCACCATCGGCCGGCCGAAGCGGCCGATGGCGTAACGGATCGCCTCATCCGGGATGACTTTGTAGCGCTCCTTGTTCATCACGTTCATCACCGCCAACGTCATGACGATCTGCGCGAAGGGTGTCATGACGATGGGCCAGCCGAGCTCCTCGCGCACCCGGCCCAGCTCTTCGATCACCGCTTCCTCGAGATGCGACAGGCGGGCTTCGGCGAGCTGGCGGCGCGTGGTGCCCACCATCCCGCCCGGGAGCTGATGCCGGAGGTAGCGGGCATCAAAAGCCTGCGGTGAGCCCACGGGCAGACCCTCGGCCGCGGCCAACGCGGTGAAGTACTGGTTGACGCGAGCCAGCGCCTCGTCATCGACATCCACGTGATGGCCGAGCGCCCGGAGATTTGCGACCATGCGTGCCGAATGTGGGTTCGAAGTGCCGTCCGCGGCCGCTCCGGAAGCACATTGCAACGCCGCTACGCCATGGTTGGGTGCGTCCATATAAGTATGTTCGGCGAGCCCGATGGTGCAGTGGCTGTGAAGTTCCAGGGGCTTTGCGCCCATCACGGCCCTGATGGCTGGAATCAGGGTCTGCGCCCGCTTAGGGCTCAGCAGTCCGCCCGGGTCCTTTATATAGAGTGCATCGATGTCCGGACAGGCTGCGAGCCTGCGCGCCCGCTCCACGTAGTGGGCATCGTCATGGATGGGGCTGATCGTAAACACCAGCGCCACGATGACATATTCACCGCCGCCCTGTTTCACCATGCGCGCGCAGGCGATGTTCGACTGCGCATCGTTCATGGGGTCCGCGAGGCAGAAGCGCCTGATGCCGTTGCGCACCAACGTCCGGAAGGCGAGCGCCATGAATTCCGGACTGGCGGTTTCCCAGGAGATGAATCGAAAGCCGGTCGACATGAACTGCAACGGCGTGTTGGGCGTCGCGGCCGCCATGAGCCGGATCCGCTCCCAGGGGTCTTCCTGCTTGTAGCGTACCGCCACGCCCATGTGGGTCGAGGTGGTGAAATCGATGGCGCGGAAACCGACACGATCCATCACCCCGGCAATGCTGAGGGTCCTGGCCGTATCGATGCCCAGCGCGGCCCACAGGCACTGGTTGCCATCGCGCAGGGAAGTCTCGACCAGCTGCACCTCAGCCATGGATCAGGTGCCCTCGCGCAGGCGCATCAGGACCTCGCCGTACTCCACCAACGACTCGTCAGCCGGCAGTATTTCCGTGATCGTCCCCTTGGCGCCGGCCCGCACCGTGTTCATGAGCTTCATCACTTCGATGATGGCGACAACACTGTCCTCATCAACCACCGAACCGATCTCGACGAACGGCGCGGATCCCGGTTTGGGTGACCGGTAGAAGGTGCCGAGCATCGGTGAGGTAATCTCGCCGCGGCTGGGGTCGGGCGCGTCAGAGCTACTGGCTGGCGCGGCAATCTGGCGTGGCCTGCTCATCCGCGAACGGCATGCCCGTGTCCGCGCGCTCCGGGGCCGACGGCGTCGCGACGTGGCGGACAATGCTGCCGGATGCGCCGGAGCGTCGCAGGGTCAACTTGAGACCGTCCAGGTCGAGTCTCAGTTCGTCAAATTTGGACTGCTCGACCACCCGCATGATTTCCGCGACTTCTGCGGCGGTCAGGCTCATCGTCGGCCTCCGAAAATGCTCATGACATGCTGCAGCGGGTCAGTGAGCGCGCGTCGCCGCCGGCTTAATCTCCTTGTTCGCCCATACGGTCTCGGGCCGGCTCTGCAGCAGCAACAGTCGCTGCGTGTGTCGGTCGATGGCCCACTCGATGTCCTGCGGCTGACCGTAGTGACGCTCAATCTTCCGGCCCACGGCGCGCAGCGCCTGCAGCTCCGCGTCGGAAAGGCAGGGTTCACGGCGTCGGGCTTCCTCCACGGGAAGTTCCTCGACACCACCAGCCGGCGCCGGCGCATGGCAGATGGCCTTGTCCGAGATGTCACGCACCGGAATCTCGCCGGTGATCTTCGCCACCACCCAACGATCGGGTGTCACTTCACCGCTGACCAGCGCTGAGCCCAGGCCCCAGGCGGCTTCGATGGTGATCACCGAGCGGTCGCCGCTGAGCGGACTGCGCGTAAACATCACACCGGCGGTACGCGCATCGACCATGGTCTGCACGACCACCGCCATGGCCACCTTCGATTCTTCGATCCCCTGACGCCGCCGGTAGCTCAGCGACTCGAGCGAATACAGGCTGGCCCAGCAGCTGCGGATCCTGCGCATCACCTCATCGGCCTGCATGACCCAAAGGTAGGTGTCCTGCAGGCCAGCGAAGCTGGCATCCGCCGCGTCCTCAGTGGTGGCCGATGATCTAACCGCGACGATGGGCGCGCGCCCTGCCTCGCCCAGGGACTGGTAAGCGTCGCGGATTTCCTGCTCCAGGACCGTCGGCATTGGCGCGGCTTCGAGACGCGAGCGCAATTCGCGCGACGCTGCCCCCAGTCCCTCCAGATCGTCGGCAGCGAGATGCGCTACGCGCGAGCGTACCGGCGCGTGCTTTTCCAGCGCCTCAATGAAATCCTCAAACGCCCCCGTACACACGACAAAGCCCGGCGGCACGTCGATGCCGGCCCGCTGCAACTCACCCAGGCTCCCGCCTTTGCCGCCCACCGTGGGACGGTCGGCGAGACTGATGTCGCGGAACCAGCTGATATGCGTAGCCACGGGGCTTAAGCGGACTAACTCAACAACGTGACTATGCCGCGTCCACCGTCGACCCGAATCCGCTGGCCGTCCTTGATCTTCGAGGTGGCATTGCCGGTGCCCACCACAGCCGGCAGGCCATACTCGCGCGCGACGATGGCGGCGTGACTCATCGAGCCGCCGATGTCAGACACGGCAGCGCGAATCTTCTGGAAGATGGGTGTCCAGGTTGGGTTGGTGACCTGGCAGACCAGAATATCCCCCTGCTGCAGGCGCGAAATATCCTCGACTGATCTGACGATGCGCGCAATTCCTTCCACCACGCCCGACGATGCCGCAAAGCCGCGCACTTCATTGCTGTTGGTCCCGGCGCCGGCCGACAGCCAGTTATCGAGGCTCTCGCGCGTAATCCCCCACAGCATCACGATGGCCGGATCATCGATGACATCCGGAATGGGTCCCAGGGCCGGTGGTGTTTCGTGCCTGGCCCACACGGCGATTGCCGCCCTGCGCTCAGCCACGATCGGCGGCCAGTAGGCCGGGCCGCGCGGCTCGGAGCCGCTGGACCAGGAGTTCATCAGATCGATGATCGCTGCCTCGAGCTCGTAGTGCGTGAGCTGAAATACGTCTTCGGCACTGGCGAAGAAGCCCTGCGCGGCCAACAGTGCCCCGAAGCTGCGGATCTTGTTGAAGAACAGGTTGGTGTACCAATGCTCACAGTAGAACTTGTGACCCTCGACGTAAGGGAACACGCGATGCGCCAGGCCGATCATCTGATCATAGGCCGCACGCTCCTCATCGTTGGCAAGCAGCTCGCGGTAGTCAGCGATCAGCTGGCTGCGTTCATCGCGCAGCCGTTCCACCTGGCGATCCAGCAACTCGCCGGCGCGCACGCTGCGCGCGTAGCCCGGCAGCGCTGAGAATGCCATGGTCAGATCGTCATTCCAGCTGCGGTGATAGTGATAGAAGCCATCGCCGACGTTGATATTGAACCAGGGCTCACGCGAAGTCTGCAGCTCCTCGAGCCAGCGGTGACCCGGCTCGCCCGACGCGCGCAGCGAGCGCATGATCTCGTCGACCGACACCCCATCCTGAAAATGCGCATCGACGTTGAGCTCGACAGCACAACGCGCGAGGCGCCGCAGTTCATCGTCGGGGCGGAATATTTCCGCATCGATGCCCGCCACCATCCTGGCAATGGTCTGGTCGGTGATTTCCGGAAAGGCCTTCTTGCAGAAGCCGAAGAAGGTCAGGTAGGCGCCATAGCCCAGCAGCAGAAACTCGAAATGGTGGTGCCACATCCGGAAGTAGCCTTCGAGCGTCTGCTGGTAGATCACCAGCAGGTCGTGGTTCGAGGCAATGCCGCGGCCCGCATGTACGTTGGCCAGCGGCTCGAACTCAGGCAGGGTGGGATCCGGCATGGCCTTCGCGTCTTCGATCAGCTGCAGCATCTTCAGCTTCCACTGCGCGTACAGCGATTCCCAGTTCTCATAGTAGTAGAAGGCGCGCTGCTGAAACTCGACCGTGCGGCGCGCTATCTGCGCCGGATCGGTAACCGCATTGCCGCCGATGTAGACCCGGCCGTTGACGATGCGATGATCTATGCCCAGCGTGGTCGGCAGACAATGCACGCGCGTGTTGGCGGCGCCCAGCGCGCAGTAGGCCGCTTCGGCCGTCACCATGTCGAACGCGGACATGGGTTCGGGAAAATGCATGGAGTTGTAGAACCAGAACTTCTTGTCGTCGGTCTTCGAAAACTGAATATGGTAGGGATAGGCCGCCTGCGCCCGCTCGGTTCCGGCTATGACCTTCACCGAGCTGGGCAGCGGGAATTTACGGGGCTTCAGCTGCGCGTTCATGGTGCACTCCCGACATTGGCGGCTGTCACAGCAGCGCGCACAAAGTATACGTCAGCGGCGTTCAACCCTCGCCCCCAATCTCAACCAGAATTTTCATCCCCTCCTGCCGCCGCAGACGCTCGAAGCCGCGCTCGAACAGGCCATCGAAAGGAATAGTCTCGACCCAGCCCTCAAGCGGATAGCTGCCGCGCGCCATCTCCTCGATCACGCTGGGAAAGGCATGGGCCGACATCGCAACGCCAGTCAGGTACACCTCGGGCATCAGCATGTCGAACGGCGGAATGACAATGGGCGCATGGTGAATCGCCACCACTACCGCGGTGCCGCCCACGCGCGTGCCCAGCAGGGCCGCATGAAATGCCGAGGGTACCCCGGCGGCATCGACCGAGGCATGGGCGCCGCGTCCGCCCGTCAGATCCCTGATGGCGGAGATCGGATCACAGGCCGTCGGATCCAGCGTCCATCTGGCGCCCAGATTCTCGATCACCCGTCGCCGCGACGCCGAAGGGTCGATCGCGATGACCTCGACTCCACGCCGCCTGAGTGTCAGGCAGACGCCTATGCCAATCGGTCCGGCGCCATGTATGGCGACAGTCTGGCCCGCTTCAAGCCGGCAGCGATTCGCCGTGTTCCAGGCGACTGCCAGGGGTTCAATCAGGGCGCCCTGCTGCGCAGTCAGGCCCGGCAACAGTCGATGCGCCATCTCGCGGCGCACGACACTGTACTCGGCCAGGCCACCACTGCTGCGGTTGTAGCCGTGCAGCGCGACCTGCGGACAATGCGGGTACTGACCCACGTGGCACCACACGCAGGCACCGCAGGACTGCAGTGGATCAACGGCAACCAGGCAGCCGAGCGGCAGATCGTCAACGCCCGCGCCCACGGCGACCACTTCACCGCACAATTCGTGGCCCAGAATCACCGGGTTCTGCACGCCAGTCAGCGGGTGCGGCGTGGTGCGCGTGGTGATAGGACCGTCGTAATACTCGTAAAGATCGCTGCCGCAGATGCCGTTGTAGCGCACCCGCAGCTTGACTTCGCCCGGCCCGGCCACAGGTTCGGGCGCGGATTCGATGCGCAGGTCGCGCTGTCCGTAATACATTGCTGCACGCATGACGGGTGGACCCTCGTGCGCCTATTGCGCCGGCGAGTGCTCGGCCAGCGTCGTCGCGCCCGCTACGCAGAACTGACGCCGATCCATCCGCGTCATCTTTCGCATTCCAGAATCAGGTGACCCAGGGCAGTGTTGGAAGCAGGCACATGATAGAAGCGATATACCGGCTTGACCCTGGCGCTCAGCGCGCCGCGCATGATCAACCACATGACCAGTTCAATGCCTTCCGATCCGGACTCGCGCAGGAACTCCAGCGGCGTGATGCTCGTCAGGGCCTCGGGATCGGAAATCAGCAGATCGATGAAGCGGCTGTCGAAGGCCTGGTTGATCAGCCCCGCCCGCGGACCCTGCAACTGGTGCGACATGCCGCCGGTGCCCCACACCATGACACGCAGGGGCTCAGGATATGAGGCGACCGCACGGCCGATCGCCTTGCCCAGCTGGTAGCAGCGTCGTGCCGTCGGTGGTGGGTACTGGATGACGTTGACCGCGAGGGGAATGACCCTGCAGGGCCAGGCGCTCGGCTGGCCGTACACCAGCGAGAGCGGCACGGTGAGACCATGATCCACATCCATCTTGTTCACGATGGTGAGATCGAACTCATCCAGGATCAACGATTGCGCCAGGTGCGCTGCCAGCTCCGGATGCCCTTTCACGACCGGCACCGGTCGCGGCCCCCAGCCCTCATCGGCGGGTTGAAATTCCGCCGCACAGCCCAGCGCAAAGGTCGGAATCAACTCGAGCGAGAACGCCGTCGCGTGGTCGTTGTAGACCAGGATGACCACATCCACCTTCTGCTCGGTGATCCATTGCTTGGTGAAATCGAAACCCTTGAACACCGGTTGCCAATAAGGTTCCTGGGTCTTGCCCAGATCGATGGCAGCGCCGATTGCCGGTACATGCGAAGTCGTCAGGCCCGAAATCAGCTCAGCCACGATCTTTCCACTCCGCCAGTGAGCGATTGCCATCGGGGCTGCGCCCGCCCCTGAGCATCATCTGTGCATAGGCTTCCTGGCTGGAGCCGGTCATGATGGCCGCCACGTGCTGGAAGCTCTTGCCGTCGCTCGAGAACAGCTTCGAGAGGAAATAGATATTGCCGCCCAGCGCGATCATGCCATTCCAGTCGCGCGCCAGCACGACCTGGCGCTGCGCCTCCGTCATCGGCCAGCTCTGCAGATACCTGGCCTCATCGGCCTTGAAGGCGGCACGATTCTCAGGCTGCATCAGCGACATGCAGAACTGATTGAGATGGTAACCCTGCCGCGAGCGCTCGGCATCGAACACCGTCGTGCCGGGTATGTCATCGTAGGGCTGTGGCTGACGCATGGGCCTGGCTGCCGATTCCAGTCAGGACTGACGCGTGCGCCAGCCTTCCTTATACCCCTCGCGTACATCACGGGCATAGGGCACCGGCGCCACTTTCACCCGCACGTCGAGCTGCTTATGCCGTTCGACCGTGGTTTTCTTCGTGCCACCACCTTCTTCGCCCCACACCAGGGTCAGTACGTCGCCGACGTTGATGCTCGGCATCGACCACGCCCAGCGACAGCAGCCGTGCGCTCGTTGTAGCTGTAGCCGCCAAACATCGAGAAACCGACCACCTTGCCACCCATCATGACGCTGTCGTACGAGGACGAGGCGTAGTTGGCAATGGGTATGTCGAGAAATTTGTAATTCTCGGTGCCGGGCATGAACAAGGACGCGTAGATCTTGGCGCAGTCCTCGCCGTTCCAGGCAAAGGTGACTTTCTTGCGGTGCGGGCTCGCCGGCTTTCTTTTCCAGCGCCTCGCGCCCGATGAAATCATGATCGAATTTGACGAACGGCCCGTAGCCCAGTTCGTAGGGCGTCAGGTAGTAGTCTTCGATGTTCTTCGAGACGAAGCTGCCACCGATCGAACCGGTGCCTTCGTAGCCGCCGGCCGGCAGCCACTCGCGATATTTCTTCATCTTTTCGCCGGTATACACCGCCGGCAGCGGCGAAGGAATCCAGCCGGACTCCAGCGTGTTGCTGGCATAGGCGCGCGAACCCACCGGCACCAGGCCAAACTCGCGGCCGGCTTCAAGGATCGCGTCGCGGATTTCATCGCCCTCGGCATAGGGACCCCAGATTTCGAGCCCCGGAGCACCCGCCATGCCGTGACGCAGGGCGCGCACCCGGCGACCCTTGATATTGATGGTATCCATGGTGAAGAACTTGACGTCGGGCAGCGGTCCGCCGTTGAGCTTTTCCAGCACCTTGGCGGCATTCGGTCCCTGCACCTGATAGCGATAGTGGCGGCGGGTAACGGCCTTGCCGCGCGGTTGCGAGGGCGAGCGATCGTCACGGATCATGTCGACCTTGAAACCGCCGGTCTCGCCGTGAAACTGCAGCCAGTTCACTGACGGCGCGCGCCCCACGAACAGCAGCTCATCCTTGTCGAGATAGAACAGGATGCCGTCGCCAATGACATAGCCGTCGTAGCTCACCGGCACCATCTGCTTGGCCTTGTTGACGGTGAAGTTGTTGAAGCTGTTGATGGTGGTATACGAAATGAGCTTCAGGGCATCCGGGCCCTTGACGGTCAGCTCCGCCATATGGTGCGTCTGGTCGAACAGCACGGCGGTCTCGCGCCAGGCGCGCTGCTCGTCGCGCCAGTTATAGAATTCGCTGGGCACCACGGGATACACATAGGCCCCGATCCGTGAATTGCGCAGCATATCGACTGTGTTGCCGGCGCTCTTCAACAGGCTTTCCAGATTTTGCTGGCTCATGACAGTGATGTCCTCTGATGTCTAGTGTGCTGGTTATCGGGAAGTGAGTGTGCTGTGCAACCGGGTCAGACCGCCGCCAGCGGCAGGCGAATCAGGTTGCCGCCGGCCACCTTGCGCAGCGGCGCGGCGCGTTTGGTAGCGGCGTGCAGATTGCGCTTGGCAAGGTTGGAATGCTCGCGCGCCACGGATTCAGCGAGGTCGCCCGCGCCGGCTGCCAGGGCTTCGAGGATTGCGCGATGCTGCTCCTGCGAGATGATCAGTGTCTGATGCGCATCGGCAAGCGCCGATTGCGCCACCACGAAGGCGCTGGGCGAGGCAAAGGGCAAGGTTACGATACGCTCGATGGCGCGCGTCAGCACCGGGCTGTGCGCCAGTCCCACGAGCAGGGAATGGAAGCGCTCATTCAGGCGCACAAAGTCCGAAAACTGCTCCACAGCCAGCCTGCGGCGCTTGACGATGGCGTCCATGGCGCCCACGCAATCGCGCAGATCGCTGAGTTGCGCGTGCGTGGGATGTCGCTCGGCCGCGCGCCGCGCCGCCACACCCTCGAGTGTGCCGCGCACATCGATGGCGTCGTACACCTCGGCCTCGTCGAGGGCGCGCACCACGAAGCCGCCGGACCTTGCCGGTTCCAGCAGCCCTTCCTCAGCGAGGCGCAGCAGGGCGGCGCGGATGGGCGTGCGCGATACACCGGTGCGCTCGACCAGCATGAGCTCGGGCACCCGCTCGCCGGCACTCAGCTCGCCATCGAGAATCATCTGCCGCAGGCGCAACTGCGCCTTGAGGGTCTGGGCAGCCCGCGGATCGCCGTTGCGCATCAATCGGGTCATAGGCGGAGGCTAAGGGGTGCGTTGATGTATACGTTCTTTAAAGATGTATACAATATCTCCCGCTTATTGTAAAGATCGCCTGTCAGCCGCTGCGGCCGGCGCCGGGCGCGGGCGCGCCTACAGGCGTCCGGCAGTCAGCTCGCGGCCGATATGGTCGGCCTGACGCAGCGCCAGGGCAACGATCGTAAGCGTGGGATTGGCCGCGCCCGCCGTGGTCTGCACGCTACCGTCCGAGATGAACAGATTAGGCACTTCATGCGTGCGCCCGTAGGCGTTGGTAACACCCTGCCCCGGGTCGTGACTCATGCGCGCGGTGCCCATCTGGTGCGTGGCGGGCGGCACCGAGCTCACCACCGTGCGCTTTGCGCCCACTGCCTCGTAAATCTTGCGGCCCCGCCCGGTCGCGTGGGCGAGCATGGCCAGATCATTGGGGTGTGGGTCGCAGTGGATATGCGCCACCGGCAACCCGTAGGCATCCTTGGCTGTCGTCGAGAGCGTGATCCGATTGTCGGCGCGCGGCAGGTCTTCGCCGTTGACCAGCATGCCAGCCATGTTGCGGTAGTTGTCGATGATCGAGGCGAAATCGCGCCCCCAACCGTAACGCAGGCCGATGAGCGGGAGCGTCGGCAGGTCGAGCATGGCAAGTTCCAGGTGGTAGCCACCCGCGAAGCCGCGACGCGGGTCGTGGACGTTCTCATCCTCGACGACACCCGCCAGCACCGCGCCGCGCCAGAAACTCACTGGCTGATCGAAGATGCCGAAAACAAAACTCAGGACGTGATGACAATAGTTGCGACCCACCTGGTCGGAGCCATTGGCGAGCCCGTGAGCAAAGCGCCCGGACTCCGATAGCAGCAGCAGTCGTGCAGTCTCGATGGCGTTGCCCGCGACGCACACAATACGTGCGCGCTGGCGCTGCTCCACTCCCGCAGCATCGCGATACACAACACCACTGGCGCGACCCGCATTATCGTGCTCGATGCGCGTAACCATGCACTCGCTGCGCAGCTCGAGCCTGCCGCTGGCCTCGGCCTGCGGGATCTCTGTATAAAGCGTGCTCCACTTGGCGCCGCTCTTGCAGCCCTGCGCGCAGAAGCCCTGCTGTATGCAGAATCCCCGACCATCGCGCGCGCGCGAATTGATTGCCATATAGTTGGTGTGCACGCGCTTGTAGCCCAGGCGCTGCGCGCCGGCATACATCACCTTGAAATTGTTGGAGGCGGGCATGCCCGGATTGCCATTGCGGCGCGTGACGCCGAGCCGCTTCTCGGCCACCTGGTACCAGCGCTTCAGCTCGGAGTAGTCCATGGGCCAGTCGGCGAGTGAGGCCCCGGGTATATCGCCGTACACGCTGCGCGCGCGCAGCTCGTAGGATTGCAGGCGCGGCGTCGCCGCAGTCCAGTGCACCGTCGTGCCGCCCACCGTGCGGCAATGCCAGGCCGGCAGTGTCGGCGAGGCTGTTACCGGGTCCCAGGTGCCGCTCTGCGTGCGCGGCTCCAGCCAGGTGAGCTGCCCAAAGGCTTCACCAGGATTCTGTGAAAATGTCGCGAGTGATTGACGCTTGCCCGCTTCAAAGAGCACGACCCTGTGACCACGGCGCGTGAGTTCATTCGCCATGGTGCCGCCACCGGCGCCTGAACCGACGATGACGACGACATCCTTATCGTTGAACTCGAAACGTGGCATAGAGCCCTGCCCCTACGCGCTCGGCAGCGCGCCGCTGTCGGCCAACGGCACTTCCGGCAGCCACTTCAGATCGTTGAAGCCGCGCAGCAGGTAGCCACCCTTCGAGAACGACTCGCCCTCGAAGCCAAAGTGCGCCCAGGCGATCGGATTGCTATAGAGCACCATCAGGGTCTTGATGCGCACCGACTGGAAGAATGCGCCCGATTCGACCGCCTTGAGCTGCGAGGCACGCCCGTCCTCGGATTTAAGGGCAAAGCCCTCGCCCAGGCTGGCAATGCCGGCCGTGAGAGCGGCGCGTGCGCCCGCCGATGCCGCCGCGTCGCCATCGATGGCCTTGACGACCAGGGCGTAGGCGGCATCGTCAAGCGTGTCGTGCGGCGCAATGGTCCGGATCATGGCCAGCAATGCTGCCGCATCGGCTGAAGACAGTACGCCCAGCTCCACCGCCCAGGCGCGAGTGGGCAGTAGTGCTGCGAGCGGGCTGCTGAGGGCAATGACTCCTGTGAGCACGCCGCCCACCCCGCGTACGAACGCACGGCGATCAGCGCTACTCAGCGAAGCGGTATGGCGGGTGTACGGTTTCACATCAGATCCCGCCCCAAGGCTCTGTCACCGAGGCCTGCCAGACTCTACCGATAGTGAACAAGAACCTGCTTTCCCGCGCACCCATCTGCAATCACTCATCGGGTAGAGTCGCCAACGGTCGGGAACAAAACGGCTGATTCCGGGGGGCAGACGGCGGATGAAATACGAAACCAGACTGATGTGGGTGCTGACCATCACCTTCGGCTTCCTGTTCCTGGACCGCAATGCGGCCAGTTTCCTGATGCCCTTCATTGCCAATGACCTGCATTTCAACAACAGCCAGGTCGGACTGGTGGCCTCGGCGCTGTCCTTTACCTGGGCTCTCGCCGCATTCCTGGGCGGCACCTACTCAGACCGCACGGGCAACCGCAAGGCCCTGCTGCTGGTCACGGTGGTGGCCTTTTCCCTGTGCTCATTCGCTTCCGGACTTGCGGTCTCATTCGCGACCCTGTTCCTGGCGCGCCTGCTGATGGGCCTGGCCGAGGGGCCGTTCCTGCCGATTGCGCAGTCGCTGGTGGCGATCGAATCCACGGCCGCAAAGCGCGGCCACAACATGGGCGTGATGCAGAACTTCGGCAGCAATCTGCTGGGTTCGTTCGTGGCCCCTCTCGCCCTGGTGGCCATTGCCACGGCCTATAGCTGGCGCTGGGCATTCTTCCTGGCGGGTGTGCCAGGACTGATCATGGCGCTGCTGATTGCCAGATATGTACGCCAGCCCGTCGCAGCGCCGGCCCGAACCGCGGCGCAGCCCACGCTGCCATTCGCCGCGAAAAACATGGGCTATCGGGAGATGTTGCAGCACCGGAACATGTGGCTGTGCATGCTGATGGCCATTTTCATGGTGGCGTGGATGGTGCTGGGATGGGCCTTTCTGCCGCTGTTCTATATCAAGGTCCGGCAGATCAGCAACGGCCAGATGAGCGTACTGATGAGCGTGCTGGGTCTGTCAGCGGCCTTCTTCAGCTTCGTGGTGCCCTCGCTCTCAGACCGCTTCGGGCGGCGCCCGGTCATCGTCATCTTCAACTGCATCGGCCTGCTGGTGCCGCTCGCCGCGCTGCACTTCCATGGATCGCTGCTTATGCTGGGCCTGCTGATTTTCATCGGCTGGTCTGCCAGTGGTACCTTTCCGCTGTTCATGGGCACGGTGCCGTCGGAAACCATTCCGGCCCGCTACGTGGCGACTTCGCTCGGCATGACGGTGGGGCTGGGTGAGATACTGGGCGGCGTCGGTGCGCCGGCATTTGCAGGCCACGCTGCTGACCACTACGGTCTGCAGGCCCCGCTGCTGATAATGGCGGGCTGTGCGATCGTCGGAACTTTGCTGGCCCTGTTTCTGCGTGAGACCGCGCCCATTCGACTGGCGCAATTGAAGTCTCATGCGCCCAGCGTAACTGGAGGATAGCGTCATGCGGGCTTACGAAATAATTGCGGGCAGCACCTCTCTGGAAGGGCTGCAGCCCTGCACACGCCCTGAGCCCCGGGCGGGCAGCGGCCAGATTCTGGTCAGGATGCAGGCCGTGTCGCTGAATTTTCGCGATCTGGCGATCGCGCGCGGCATGTACATGGGCGGGGTGGTTGCAACCCCAACCATACCGCTCTCCGATGGCTCCGGTGTAGTAACGGCGATCGGTGCGGGGGTTACACGCTTCAAGGTCGGCGATCGTGTTGCCGGCACATTTTTCCGCGGCTGGATCGATGGTCCGCCGCCAGGGCCACTGACCGCACTGGGTGCTCCGCCTGCCGATGGCGTACTGGCCGAGCAGGTCGTGTTCGACGAGCACAATGTCGTGGCCGTGCCCACGCACCTGTCAGCGGAAGGCGCCGCCACGCTGCCCTGCGCCGGCCTGACGGCCTGGCACGCACTCTTTGAGACCGACCAGGTCAGGCCCGGACAGACCGTGCTGGTGATCGGCACGGGCGGCGTTTCCATATTTGCATTGCAGTTTGCCAGGCTGGCCGGTGCGCGCGTCATTGCGCTCTCATCGAGCGATGACAAGCTCAGGCGCGCGCGCGCCCTGGGCGCTGAAATTACGATCAATTACCGCAGCACGCCTGACTGGGCGCGCGAGGTACAGGCAGCGACCAACGGCCATGGCGCCGATCACATCGTTGAGGTCGGCGGCGCGGCAACTCTCCCCAATTCCCTGGCCTGCGTTGCAGCCGGCGGACAGATCGTCCTGATCGGAGGAGTCGGCGGTTTCGACGCCCAGATCAACCCCTTTGGCCTGCTGCGCACACAGGCCAGCCTGCGCGGTATCTACGTGGGTTCGCGCGGTCAGTTCGAGCGTATGAACGCCGCGATTGCCATCAATAAACTGGAGCCCGTGGTCGACCGTGCGTTCAGCTTTGACGAGGCACCAGCGGCCTTCCAGCACCTGGCCAGCGGTGCACACTTTGGCAAGGTCGTTATCCGTCTATGAACGAACGAATCGGATCCTTGCCATCCCACCCTATGCTGGCGCGATAAAACTTGCTGAAGGCCGGCTCGAAGCCGCCCCCCAGCTCGATTAGTTCCACGTACCCCGGCAGCTGCGCCGTCGTGTCCATGTACGCCACGCGACCGCCGGTCGGCACTGCCGCGATGAACGCGAGTTCATGACCGTCGGCGCGGTAGCGTTCCATTTCCTTGTCAAACTGCCAGGTCGCCTTGCCCCAATGATGGAAACCGTAGCCGTGGCGCTCGATCCATTCGCGATACACGGACGGCGCGTCGTTGTTGGGTTGAATAAGCTCGACATTCATGTGCCCGGCGAAACTCATCGCCAGCATCACGTCGGCCTTTGATTCACGGCCACGATACCTGGGGTCGGTACCGGTAAAGTGCTCGAGCAGAAACCAGGGGCCCACGCCCAACTTCTGCACCCAGGAGTGGATGGAGGCGCGGATATCCTCCACCACATAGGCCATCTGGATGACACCGTCGTCGGGTTGACCAAAACCTACCAGGCCCATGTACGTTACCCCTAATTAATATTATTTAACATCAATAACATAAGAAGTATTATTCACAATTTACATTCAAGCGTGCGCTGCACTCATGCGAGCCCGAGCACCTCGATCGCATTGTCCTTGAGGATCAGCTCGTGCACTTCCGGTTTGAATCCGGCTTCCCTGAAATCCTTGATCCAGCGGTCAGGCGTGATCAGCGGGTAATCCGATCCGAACAGCATCTTGCGCTGCAACTGGCTGTTCGCATACTTGATCAGCTGTGGCGGAAAATATTTCGGTGACCAGCCGGAGAGATCTATATACACGTTCATCTTGTGCAGGCACACCGACAACGCCTCGTCCTGCCACGGCCACGAAGGATGCGCGATGATGATCTTCATGTCGGGGAAGTCGGCGGCCACGTCGTCGAGGTAGATCGGGTTCGAGTACTTGAGCCGCAGGCCACCGCCGCCCGGCATTCCGGTGCCGATGCCAGAATGCCCGCTGTGAAAGATCGCCGGCAGCTTGTGCTCGGCGATCACCTCGTAGAGGCCATAGGCCATCCGGTCATTCGGAAAGAATCCCTGGGCCGTCGGATGAAACTTGAACCCCTTGATGGCGCCGCTGGCGATCAGCTGCCGCGCTTCGCGCACGCCCAGCTTGCCCTTGTGCGGATCGATGCTGGCGAAAGCGATCATGATGTCGCTGTTCTCGCGCGCCGCGTCGCACACCTCTTCGTTGGGAATCCGCCGCGAGCCGATCTGGTGCTCCGAGTCGACCGTGAACATCACCAGCCCGATCTTGCGCTCGCGATAGTAGGCCACGGTCTCGGCGATCGTGGGGCGCTTGCCGGCCTTGAAATATTTCGAAGCGGCGGCCTCGTATTCCTGCCAGACCTCGTCGGCCGGCTGCCGGCAGGACACCTCGGCATGGGTGTGGACGTCGATGGCGATCAGGTCCTTGAGGTTCATCAGCCGTTCTCCGTATTCCAGCTGGCGATTGTACGTCCCTCCTGAACCAGGCGGACGAGCAGCGGCGCGGGTTCCCAGTGCATCGGGCCATAGATCGCCCGGTACTTGAGCATGCCGTCGTATACCGCCTTCAGTCCGATCGTATCGGCGTAGAACATCGGGCCGCCACGATAGCGCGGGAAGCCGTAGCCTGCGGTCCAGACCACGTCGATGTCGCTGGCCCGCAGGGCGATGCCCTCGCCCAGTATCCGCAGGCCCTCGTTGATCAGGGGATAGAGACAGCGCTCGATGATCTCCGCGGCCGGGTGCTGGCGCTGCGGCACACCCAGGCGCGCCGCCGCCGCGCGCAGGATCTCGATCGCCTCGGGATCATCGTGGCGGGTGCGATCACCCGGCAGGTACCGGTAATAGCCCTTCCCGGTTTTCTGGCCCAGCCGCCCGGCGGCATGCAAGGCAACGTCCGCCTGGTAGTAGGCCGGATCGGGCGGATACTTGTCAGCGTTGGCGCGGTGCACGTTGACGCCGACGTCGACGCCGGCCATGTCGAACACCGCGAGTATGCCCATCGCCATGCCCCACGCTTCAAGTGCGTCGTCGATCTGCCGTGGCGTTGAACCCTCGAGCACCATGCGTTGTGCTTCGCGGGCATAGCCCTCCATCATCCGATTGCCGATGAATCCGTAGCACACGCGCGCGAGCACCGGAGTCTTCTTCAACACCTTGGCCAGATCGAGCGCCGTGCGGATGACCTCCGGCGATGTTGCATCGGTGCGGACGATCTCCAGCAATGGCATCACGTTGGCGGGCGAGAAGAAATGCAGTCCGACGACATCGGCGGGTCGGCTGGTAGCGGCGGCAATGACAGCGATATCGAGCGTCGAGGTATTGCTGGCGAGCAGCGCACCGGGCTTCGCGTTCTTATCGAGCGCCGTAAAGATCCGCCGCTTGATGTCCATGTCTTCGAAGACAGCCTCGATGATGATGTCGGCGTCGCGGAGCGCTGCGTAGTCGAGCGTGCCGCGAATCAGTGCCATCCGGCTGGCCTTGTCGGCTTCGCTGATGCGGCCGCGCCGCACCATCGAGTCGTAGGTCTTGCCGACTACACCGAGTCCGCGATCGAGCGCCTCCTGGCTGGTATCGATGAGCGTGACCGGCAGCCCCGCGTTGGCGAAGCAGATCGCGATGCCGCCACCCATCGTGCCGGCGCCTATCACGCCCGCACTGGCCACGGTGCGGGCGCGGGTGGAGGCCGGCAGGCCCGGCACTTTGCGCGTCTCCCGTTCCGCGAAGAACACATGAATGAGGGCCTTCGCTTCAACCGTCGCCTTGGCCTGGTTCGCCCGCTCGGTCTCGTACTCCAGGCCTTCCCGGAACGGCAGCCGCAGCGAAGCGGCAACAACTTCGATCGCACTTAGTGCTGCCGTACGATTCGGGTACAGCTTGCGCGCCTCGGCCGTGAGCCGCTCGATGATCGCTGGCGTCGCGCTGGCGGGGTCGACGCTCCGGTCACAGGTCCGTCTGGGGCCACGGCCCTGCGCCGCCAGTGCCTCGGCGTAGGCAATGACACCGGCGCGAAAATCCCCCTCGATCTGCGCGTCGATGAATCCGAGTTCAATTCCCCTGGCCACATCGACGGGGCGCGCCGAGATGATGAGCTCGAGCGCCTTCTCGACTCCGATCAGCCGCGGCAAGCGCTGCGAGCCGCCAGCACCCGGGAAAATGCCGAGGGTTACTTCCGGGAGGCTGAAACGCGCCCCCGGAGCGGCCACCCGGTAATGACAGGCAAGCGAGATCTCCAGTCCACCGCCCATTGCGGTCCCATGTAGCCCTGCGACCACCGGGAACGGCAGCTGCTCCAGGGCGTCGAACAGCGCCCGGTATTCGACCTCCTTCGGCGGCCCGGAGAATTCGCTGATGTCGGCCCCTGAAAAAAACGTTCTGCCCTCGCAGATGAGCACGACCGCACGTACGCCGGCGCGAGCGCGCAGCTCGGCGATCGCAGCGGATAACTGTTCCCGCACGGCTGCGGTGATGGTGTTCACCGGCGGATTGTTCACGCTGATGACGCCGATGCTACCGACCAGCGTGACTGTCACGATTCGCTCGCTCATCGACTACTCCTCAATGGTGTACGTTACAATAGCCCGATGCAGCCCGACATCGCCACTATAGGACCAGGTTCCTGAAGCCGACACTGCTGCTGCTGCCGGGCCTGCTGTGCGACGCACAGGTGTGGCGTGAACAGATCGCCATGCTCGGTGATCAATTCGATTGCCAGGTCGCCGACTACGGACAGCTCGATTCCCTGCCGGCCATGGCAGAACAGGTACTGGCCAATGCGCCCGCCAGCCTGCTGCTGGCCGGGCATTCCATGGGAGGGCGCGTCGCTTTCGAGATCCTGCGCCGCGCGCCGCAGCGCGTGACCCGGCTGGTACTGCTGGATACCGGATACCAGCCGCTCGCCGCCGGTGAACACGGAGAGCGCGAAACCCGGCAACGACAGCGCCTCGTGGCTCTCGCCTACGCCCAGGGCATGCGCAGCATGGGCCAGGAGTGGCTGCGCGGCATGTTGCCGGAAAAGCGCTGGCATGACGCGGCGCTGACCGGGTCCATACTCGCGATGGTGGAGCGCAAGACGCCGCAGATACATGAGGCACAGATCCGCGCACTGCTGGCCAGGCCCGATGCCACAGCGGTGCTGCCCGCCATCCCCTGCCCCACGCTGCTGCTGTGCGGGCGCGAGGATCAATGGAGTCCGCTGGCGCGCCATGAACAGATGGCGGCACTGATTCCCGGCGCCCGCCTGGCTGTGATCGAAGACGCCGGACACATGACGACGATGGAACGCCCGGCAAGTGTCAGCGCCGCCATGCGTGATTTTCTGTGCGCCGATGCGCCCTCAATCGGCCGCGCCCAGTGACCAGCCGCCATCGATGGAAATCTGCTGCCCGGTAAGGTAGGCAGATGCCGGCGACGCCAGGAACAGGGCCAGCCCGGCGATATCGGCCGGAAAACCGACGCGGTGCATGGGAATGACCTTGCCCATGCTGGCCTGCATCTGCGGATCCTTGGCGTGACCACCGCCAATGTTGGTGGCAAAGAAGCCCGGCGCAATGGCATTGACCGTGATGTTGAAGGCCGCCAGTTCCAGGGCGACCTGGCGCATGAGGTGGGCCGCGCCCGCCTTGGCGGCCATGTAGGCAGAGCCAATCGCGGGCTCGGACTGAAAGGCGGCAACCGAAGTGGTGACGATCATCCGGCCCGAACGCTGCGGGCGCATGTGGCGCGCGCCGGCCCGCAGCGTGGCGAAGATGCCGGTGAGATTGACGTCGATGACTGCATTCCAGCGCGCATCGGTGTAGCTTTCCAGCGCACCCGCCGGGTTGCGCGTACGCTCGGTGCCGGCCCAACTGCCGACATAGCCAGGGCCTGAGTCGATGCCGGCGTTTGCAAAGACCACGTCAAGGCGTCCATGCGCCGCCCGCGCAGCATCGAAGGCCCGATCGATGGCGGCGTGATCGCGCACGTCCACGACTTCCCCACGCACCTGCAGGCCCGCAGCGCACAGGCGCCGCGTCTCCGTGTCGATGCGCTGCGAATCGACGTCGAGGAGCGTGACGCGCGCGCCATTGACAGCGAGCGCCTCGGCGTAACCGAGACCAATGCCACTCGCGCCACCGGTGACGATGACCCCATAGTCAGCAACACTGAACAGTGTGTTGATCTTCATGCCACGGCAGTCACAGGTGTGCCGCGGCGTCCGGGTGCCCGGTACCTGCCCGCAGCGGCAACAACGCCAGGCACAGCGCGGCGACGAGCGAGCCCGCGCCCATGCAGATGGCCACGAACTGCAGGCTGAAGCCGGCATGAAATAGCAGGCCGGCGATGATCGGTGCCAGCATGGCGCCGCCTCGTCCCATGCCGATTGCGAAGCCCGTGCCGGTGGCGAGCAACGCCGGCGGGAAGGTGCGCGCCAGCACGGCGTAGATGCCGACCACGGCGCCGTTGGTGCAAAAGCCGGCCAGCGCGCAGATCAGGCCGAGCCCCTGCAGATCGGCCTGGCCACGGCCAAAAACCGCGACCATGACGGTAGAGGCGATCAGCAGCAGCACCGTCAGCGACTTGACGCTGTAGCGCTGCGAAAGCAGCCCGAGTGTCGCCCCACCGCAGGCGCCGCCCACATTTGCCCAGACCAGTACGCCGGCCGCGGAAGCCGGTGCAAAACCCATGTCGACGACGATCTTTGGCACCCACTTGAGGATGAAATAGAAGGTCGTGATGTGTAGAAAGTAGGTGGCGGTCACAAGCACCGTCGCCATCAGCAGGCCTGGCCTGAAGATCTCGACCAGGGGTATGCGATGCGTACGCCCTGGTCGTGCGGGCAGGACCAGCACCGGCGCATAGTCGAGACGCCGCAGCGTCCTGTTCACCTCGGCCAGTGCATTCACCGGTTGGTGCTGGCACAACCAGGCAACGGACTCCGGGACCAGCCAGAATACTACCGGCAGGAAGGCCGCGGTGGCCAGGGCGCCAAACTGGAATATCGCGCGCCAATCGCTGCCCTTGAGCAGATGCGCCGCGATCATGCCACCGAAGACCGCGCCCAGGGGGTAACCGATCGCCATCAGCGCCACGCACAGATCGCGCCGCGCGACGTTGGCAAATTCAGCCGCTACCGCATTGGTGGTTGCCAGCATGCCGCCGATGCCGAGCCCCGTGAACACCCGCCACAGCGACAGTTCCGTCAGACCACCGACACGGCTGACCATGAACATGCCCAGTATCATCACCAGCAGGCATCCGAGCATGGTGCGGCGTCGGCCCAGGCGGTCCGCCACGCCACCGATCAGTATCGAACCGATGCCCATGCCAATCAGTTCCATCGACAGCACGAAACCGAGGGCGGCACGGTCGATGCCCCATTCGTGCGCGATTCCGGGCGCGGCAAAACTGATCGCCAGCACGTCGAAACCATCAAGAGCGGTCAGGCCGACGGTGATGGCAACCACCAGCACCTGCAGCCCCCGCATCGGGTTGGACGCCAGCAGGTGGCGCGGATCGCCGTTATCCGGTCTGTTCATGGTGCGCCGATCATACCGTGCCGGCGGGAGTGGGTTTGTTCCCTCGCAGTCCAAAACATTTGCGCTGGCAATTGATTGTCACTTATAACTACCTGGTGGCGCGGGGGCCACGCCGCGCGTTGGGACACCATGGCAATGGCTCAGATTGAATCCTTTTCCACCCACGGCATGGATCCGCGTCGCAAGCTCAATTTCTGGAACGAGTGTGCGGCCGAGAGCTTTTCCCCGCTGGTGTCGGATCCGGCCGACATCCGCAGTTTCAACGGCTCCATTGCACGTACCCGGATCGGCGACATTACGCTCGCCGAGGTGTATTCCGATGCGCAGATCGTGCGCCATTCGCGTGCCCACGTGGCCCGCACGCGCGATTCCATGTTCTTCCTGCAACTGCAGATCGAGGGCGAGAGCATCGGCCGCCAGGATGGCCGCGAGGCCCTGCTCAGGCCCGGCGACTTTACGCTCTGCCACAATGCGCGCCATTACGAGCTGGTTTTCCCGGCCGCCAATCGCATGCTGGTGCTCGGCATTCCTGAGGCCGACCTGCAGCGCCACATTGCCTGCCCCGAGAGCCTGGTGGCGATTGCCATGGATGCCTCCACCGGCGTACGCCGGCTGCTGTCGCGGTTCCTGAAAAACTTCTGGGTGGAGTGCACGCAACAGCTCGATGATGCCGCGGCCGGCCGCGTTACGGTCGCCCTGCTAGATCTGGTGAGCGCTGCCTATGCGGAAATCCCGCGCTCCCAGTCCGAATTCTCCCCGCTCGCGGTCGCACATCGACTGCGGATCATCAACTATATCGAGGCGCACCTGCACGATCCGGAGCTGACGCCGACGCGCATTGCAGCAGCCTGCAAGATGACGCCACGCTACCTGCATCACCTGCATTCAGACCAGAACGAGACGGTCGCGCGCTACATCCTGCGCCGCCGCCTCGAAGCCTGTGCCCGCGCGCTGCTGTCCGGCGCGCAGCGCGGCCGCACCGTCACCGTGATCGCCTTCGACAACGGCTTTAACAGCCCGACGCACTTCGGCCGCGTTTTTCGGGCCAGATACGGCATGACGCCGCGCGAATACCGGCACGAGAGCGCCGCCGGCCGCTAGCATTCACGGCGCTCAGTGCGCCGCTGCAGCTTCAGCCTTGCGATCCTCGGTGGCACGATGGATCACGTAGGCGCGAATCCGGTCGCTGTCGCCCGCACTCAACGCCTTCCTGAAACTGATCATGCCATTCGCCTCGCGCAGGCCGTTCAGCACCGTCTCATTCCACAACGCCGTATCCTTCAAGGCGCTGGAATAGCGCAGGTCTGGCAACACCCCACTGCCGGTGGCACTGTCGCCGTGACAGGTGCTGCAATAGCTGTGATACAGCAGCTTGCCGCTGGTCACGGCCGCCGCCGTCGCCACGTCGGGCGGCGGATCGAGCACCATCGGTGCAACCACTGGCAGCGGTGGCAGGCTGGCCGTGCCCTTGAGCTTGAAGGCCAGCACGCGCGGCAGGTTGGTGGCGATATGGTTGTCGCGGGAAAGCTCGCCGGCGGCCAGCCCAAACGCGCCGCCCCAGCCCACTTCGATGGCCACGTATTGCTCGCCGTCCACCTGGTAGGTGATGGGCGCCGCCAGCACCGCCGCCTGCGTGGGCGAGGCCCAGAGACGCTCCCCGCTATCGGCCCGGTAGGCCACGAGTTCGCCGTGCGCATTACCCTGGAACACGAGATTGCCCGCCGTCGCCACCACGCCGCCGTTCACCGGCCTGCCCAGTTCCACCCGCCAGGCTTCCTTGCGGGCCACCGGATCCCACGCGGCCAGATGGCCCTTCAGCCCCGCCTTGACCTGCGCCTTCACCTTCGGATCCTGCGGCAGGCTGCCAGCGTTGAAGTCGACACCGGTATTCCAACCAAGCTCACGCGGCTTGGTGGGACCCTCGGGAATGTACGGGAACGAGGCTTCCGTGACCGGCACATAGACCAGTCCGGTCAGGGGGCTGAAGGCCATGGGTTGCCAGCTGTGTGCGCCACCCGGGCCGGGCATGGCGAAGAAGGGCTTGCCGGTGGCGCCATAGTTGGCCATCGGCTCGACGATGGGACGACCCGTCTTCATGTCTACGCTCTTGGCCCAGTTCGTTATCGTGTAGGGATCAGCGGCCAGCAACTCACCCGTGGCGCGATCGAGCACGTAGAAGAAGCCGTTCTTTGGCGCCTGCATGATCACGGCACGCGCCCGGCCGCCTAAGGTCAGGTCGGCCAGCATCAGGGGAGAATCAGCGTCGTAATCCCATTGATCGCGTGGCGTGGTCTGGTAGTGCCATACGTACTCGCCGGTGTCGGCCTTTACCGCGACGATCGAAGCCAGGTAGAGCTCGTCGTTGGTGACAGCGTCTTCCTTGCCGTGTGCCCAGGGTGTGCGGTTGCCAACACCGAAGTAGACCAGGTCCAGCTTCGGATCGTAGATGATCGAGTCCCAGACGGTGCCGCCACCACCGAGCTTCCACCATTCACCGCTCCAGGTACGGGCCGCCTTTTCCAGCGCAGGCGATTCAAAGGACTGCGCCGGATCGCCCGGCACCGTATAGAAACGCCAGGCGAGTTTGCCTGTCTCCGCGTCATAAGCGGAAAGGTAACCGCGTACGCCCATTTCGGCGCCGCCATTGCCGATCAGCACCCTGCCCTTGACGACCCGTGGCGCACCGG
This sequence comes from uncultured Gammaproteobacteria bacterium, assembly GCA_963823235.1. Lineage (GTDB taxonomy): Bacteria > Pseudomonadota > Gammaproteobacteria > Steroidobacterales > Steroidobacteraceae > FEN-1191. The sequence goes on from CAWGKS010000013.1 coordinate 54,496, forward strand.
TAATGGTGGCGCGACTCCCCGGCGGGAGCGTATTCACCGTCCAGACCGGCTTGCCGCTGGCGGCATCGAGCGCCACCAGCCGGCCATCGAGCGTGCCCAGGTAAAGCTTGCCGTGCCAGGCCGCCACGCCGCGATTGACAACGTCACAGCAGGCATTTGCCCCGGCCGCGCCCGGCACCTCCGGATCGTAGGCCCACTTGAGCGCGCCGCTGCGCGCGTCAAGCGCAAAGACCTTGCTCCAGGCCGCGGTGACGTACATCACGCCGTCGATCACCAATGGAGTCGATTCCTGGCCGCGATGCGGGGTGGGCAGGTCGAAGGACCACGCCAGGCCCAGTCCCTTGACGTTGCTGGCATCGAGTTGCTTCAAGGGGCTGAAGCGCTGTTCATCGTAGCTGCGACCGTAAGTCAGCCAGTTGCCGGGCTCTCGGTCAGCAGCCTCAATGCGCGCCCCGTCGACAGCGGCGGCGCCGCGCGGCGCTTCCGGTTTGGACCCACCGCTGCATCCACCGAGCGCCAGACCCGCCGCCACCACTACAACAAAGCAATTTGCACGACTCATCGCGACGCTCTCCTGCTTAAGACCAGCATGCAGACAGACCTGGACCCGGCACATCGAGCACCATCGCAGCCCGACAGGCTCGACTTACAATGATACAGAAAACCAACAACAGCGAACCAGCGGGCATTGGCGCGCTTCTGGCATCTGGGCGACAATGCGCCTGGCACCACACGCCAGGACTACCTATGAATATCGTCTACACCAACATACACCGGGTCGAGCGCAATGTTGTCGACGCCCTGGCTGGTTGCGGCGTTGCCACGGTGCACGAGGCGCAGAGTCGCAGTGGCCTGCTGGCCCCGTTCATGCGGCCGATCTACCCTGGGGCGCGGATCGCCGGCACGGCGGTCACGGTCAGCCTCGCTCCCGCTGACAACTGGATGATTCACGTCGCCGTAGAGCAGTGCCGGCCCGGCGACGTACTGGTCGTCGCGCCGACCTCGTACTCGGACGCCGGCTACTTCGGCGAGCTGCTCGCCTGCTCGCTGGTCGCACACGGCGTGCGCGCACTGGTGATCGACGCAGGCGTACGCGACGTGCGCGAGCTGACGGCGATGGGCTTCCCGGTCTGGTCCAAGGCGGTATCGGCACAGGGCACGGTGAAGGAAACACTCGGCTCGGTGAATGTCCCGATCGTCTGCGCGGGCGCGCTGATCCATCCGGGCGATGTCGTCATCGCCGATGACGATGGCGTCTGCGTCGTGCCGCGCGCCGCTGCAGCTGAGGTCGTGGAGGCCGCACTGACGCGGGAAGAGAAGGAGGCCAAGGTGCGCGCGCGCCTGAAGGCCGGCGAACTGGGACTCGATGTCTATGCCATGCGCGACAAGCTCGCCGCGCGCGGGCTGGTCTATCGCAACGCGTCAGAGCCGGAGTAGGTAGTGCAGAGAGCTATTCCCTGCACCCTGATGCGTGGTGGCACGTCCAAGGGCCTTTACTTCCACTCCCGCGACCTGCCAGCGGAGCGCGCGGCACGCGACCGCGTGCTGCTCGCTGCCATGGGTTCGCCCGATGCACGCCAGATCGATGGCGTAGGTGGTGCGCACCCGCTGACCAGCAAGGTCGCACTCATCGGCCCGGCGACGCGCCCCGATGCGGATGTCGATTATCTCTTCCTGCAGGTTGCCGTCGACCGCGCCGAAGTCAGTGATGCGCAGAACTGCGGCAATATACTGGCCGGCGTCGGCCCCTGGGCAATCGAAAACGGACTCGTTGCAGTAGGCGGCGCTACAACACCGGTGCGCATCCACATGGTCAACACCTCGAGCTGCGCGGTGGCGCATGTGCCTATCTCCAATGGCGTCGTCGAATACGAAGGCAGCGCGCGTATCGACGGCGTACCGGGTACAGCCGCTGCCATCGCCATCGATTTTCTGGACACCGCCGGTTCGAGCTGCGGATCATTGTTTCCGACCGGCGCTGTCTGCGATCGCGTCGATGGGATCGAGGTCAGCTGTATCGATAACGGCATGCCGGTGGTGCTCATGAGCGCGGCACAGCTTGGCAAGACCGGTAGCGAAACACCTGAAGAGCTCGAGGGGGACATGGCGCTTCGAGCCCGCATCGAAAGGATCCGGCTCGAGCTCGGGCCGCGCATGAATCTCGGCAATGTCAGCAGCAAGACGGTGCCAAAGATGTGCCTGGTATCGCCGGCGCGTCACGGCGGCGTGATCACTACGCGCACTTTCATTCCGCACCGCGTACACGAAGCCATCGGCGTGCTCGGGGCCGTGAGCATCGCCACCGCCTGCCTCGCGCCTGAATCCGTCGCGGCGAAGATTGCCGGTCTGCCCGCGGGCAACGGCAGCCGGCGCCTCGACATCGAACACCCGACCGGCTTCTTTACCGTCGAGCTCGAGGTAGCCACTGACGCGGGCGGATTTCGCGTAACACGCTCGGCCCTGCTGCGTACCGCGCGTAAGCTGATGTGCGGCGAAGTGTTCGTGCCCGCCCACGCGTGGAGCAGGTAGTGATCATCGATTGCCATGGCCACTATACGACCGCGCCCGCGGCTCACCAGCGCTTCCGTGATGCCCAGATCGCCAGGATCAGCGATCCCACCGGTCCGCCGGCACAGCCAACGCAGATCAGTGACGCTGAGATACGCGAGACCATCGAGACCAATCAGCTGAAACTCCAGCGGCAGCGCGGCGCGGACCTGACGATCTTCTCGCCGCGTGCCTCCGCGATGGCGCACCACATCGGCGATGAACGGGTCTCGAGCGACTGGACGCGCGCCTGCAACGATCTGATCGGGCGTGTCGTGGCGCTCTACCCGGAAAATTTCGTCGGCGTGTGCCAGTTGCCGCAGTCGCCGGGCGTGCCGATTGCGCACTCGATCCACGAGCTCGAACGCAGCGTGCGCGAACTCGGTTTCGTGGGCTGCAACCTCAACCCCGACCCCTCGGGCGGCCACTGGACCGCGCCGCCATTGACCGATCGCCACTGGTATCCCTTCTACGAGAAGATGGTCGAGCTGGACGTGCCAGCGATGATCCACGTCTCGGCCTCCTGCAATCCGAACTTCCACGCCACCGGGGCGCACTACATCAATGCCGACACGACCGCCTTCATGCAGTTCATCGAGGGCGATCTGTTCCGGGATTTCCCCACCCTGCGGTTCGTGATCCCGCACGGCGGCGGCGCCGTACCTTATCACTGGGGGCGCTATCGGGGACTTGCGGACATGCTCAGGCGTCCGCCGCTCGACCAGCACGTCATGAGGAACGTGTATTTCGATACCTGCGTCTATCACCAGCCCGGAATCGATCTGCTGGTGGAAGTCATCGACGTGGCCAACATATTGTTTGGCTCGGAGATGGTCGGCGCCGTGCGCGGGATCGACTCGCAGACCGGCCATCACTTCGATGACACCAAGCGCTACATCGACGCGCTGACCCTGTCCGCCAGCGACAAGCAACGCATCTTCGAGTCGAACGCGCGGCGCATTTTTCCGCGCCTCGATGCGATACTCAAGGCACAGGGACGATGAGCGGTGCGACCCCGCCACATCTCATCCCCGGCGGCCCCGGCTGGTCCTCAAGTGCCGCCTCCGGGGCGTTCACGATGGATGCGGACTGGCTGCCGTTCGACCCACATCCCTCCAGGCCGGTCTTCATCCCGCCTCCGGGCGCCGTCGACGCCCACTGCCACGTTTTCGGCCCCGGAGTCGCTTTCCCCTATGCGCCGGAGCGCAAATACACACCCTGCGATGCCTCCAAGGATCATCTGTGGGCGCTGCGCGATTATCTGGGCTTCGAGCGCAATGTAATCGTGCAGGCGACCTGCCACGGAGCCGACAATCGCGCGCTCGTGGACGCCCTGCGTGCCTCGCAGGGCCGCGCGCGCGGCGTCGCTACCGTCAGGGCCGACGTCAGCGACGAGCAACTGCGCGAGCTCGACGCGGCCGGCGTGCGCGGCGTGCGCTTCAATTTCGTCAGGCGCCTGGTCGACACCACGCCGCGTGAAGTGCTGGCGCAGATCGCGCGCCGCATCGCCGCGCTCGGCTGGCATATCGTCATCTACTTCGAGGCGCAGGAACTGCCTGAGCTCTACGACTTCTTTGCCTCGCTCCCTGCAACCGTGGTCGTCGATCACATGGGCCGACCAGACGTGACGAAAAGTGTCGATGGGCCGGAGTTTGGCCTGTTCATCCGCCTGATGAGTGAGCACCCGGATATCTGGGCGAAAGTCAGCTGCCCGGACCGGCTTTCGAAATCCGGACCACCCGGCTACGACGATGTGGTGCCCTTTGCCAGCCGGCTCGTCAGCCTGTTCCCGGATCGTGTGCTGTGGGGCACCGACTGGCCACACCCGAACCTGCGGCAGCATATGCCTGATGATGGCAGGCTCGTTGATTTCATCCCGAAGATTGCCGCGACCCCGGACCTGCAGCGACGCTTGCTGATCAGCAATCCGCTGCGCCTCTACTGGAGCCAGAAATAATGAAGATTGTCCTTGCCGGCGCAGGAGCCTTCGGGATCAAGCACCTTGATGCGATCAGGATAATAGGCGGCATCGAGGTCGTCTCCCTGGTCGGCCGCGAGCTCGAAACTACGCGCGCGATCGCCGCAAAATATGGCATCCCGCACGTTACCACTGATCTGGGCGCAGCGCTTGCACAGCCAGGTGTCGCAGCTGCCATCCTCTGCACTCCGACACAGCTCCACGCCGCGCAGGCACTGCAGTGTCTGCGCGCCGGCAAGCACGTGCAGGTCGAGATCCCGCTGGCCGATAGCTGGAGCGACGCCGCGGCAGTCGCGGCGCTGCAGCAGCAGACTGGCCTGGTCTGCATGGTCGGGCATACACGGCGCTTCAATCCCTCGCACCAGTGGATTCATCAGCGCATTGCCAGTGGCGAACTCAAGGTCCAGCAGCTGGACGTACAGACCTACTTCTTCCGCCGCTCCAACATGAATGCCCTCGGTCAGCCCCGTTCATGGACCGATCACCTGCTCTGGCACCACTCGGCCCACACTGTCGATCTGTTCGCCTACCAGGCAAACGCGCCGATCACCATCGCCAACGCCATCGAGGGGCCGAAGCATCCGACCCTCGGCATTGCCATGGACATGTCAATCCAGCTCAAGAGTGCCGCGGGCGCGATCTGCACGCTGTCGCTGTCATTCAACAATGACGGACCACTGGGAACCTTCTTCCGCTACATCTGCGATGGCGGAACCTATATCGCACGTTATGACGAGCTCGTCGACGGCCGGGACCAGAAGATCGACGTAGCGGGAGTAGCCGTGTCGATGAACGGCATCGAACTGCAGGATCGCGAGTTCTTCGCGGCCATTGCCGGCCAGCGCGAACCGAATGCCAGCGTGGCGCAGGTGTTGCCCTGCTACCGCACACTGCACGAACTCGAACAGCAGCTTGCAGGGCAGAGCTGAATGCTCGTGACGGGGTAACCAGCATCAAAACCCAGGTGGCAATTATCGGCGGCGGCCCGGCGGGCCTGCTGCTGTCAGAAATGCTGCACCGACATGGTGTCGCGAGCGTCGTGCTGGAAAAGCACAGTCGCAGTTATGTACTGGCGCGTATCCGCGCCGGGGTGCTTGAGCCGGGCACCGTGGATGTGTTGCGGGCCAATGGCCTTTCCGAACGCATGGATCGCGAGGGCCTGCCGTTCGAGGACGTTGGCTGATTGCGGAAACTGCGTATCGCCATGGCGGGCGATCGGGAGCAAATTGGCGCCCGGAGGGTTCGACTATGAACGCCAACGTCCAGGATATACCCGGCACCACCCTGTTCAACGGCCATGAGGCCATGAAGGGCTATGCGCTCAACCGCATGTGCTATTCGTTCAACGAGGCGCACAACCGTGCCGCCTTCCTCGCCGACGAGGCGGGCTATTGCCGGCGCTACCAGCTTACGCCTGCGCAGCGCGACGCGGTCGCCTCACGCAACGTGCTGACGATGATCGCCGCGGGCGGCAATATCTACTACCTGGCCAAGCTGGGCGGAATTTTCGGGCTCAATGTGCAGGACATCGGTGCCCAGCAGACCGGGATGAGCCTCGAAGCCTTCAAGTCAAAACTCGCTACAGGCCGGGAAGTGAGCTGCTTATGGCACAGGTAGTCGGATTCATCGGCACATCGCACGTCCCCGCCATCGGCAAGGCCATTGCACAGCATCTGCAGCAGGATGCCTACTGGAAGCCGTTTTTCGACGGCTATCCGCCGGTGCGCAGCTGGCTGGAAAAGGCGGCCCCCGACCTGATCGTCATGTTCTACAACGATCATGGGCTGAATTTCTTCCTCGACAAGATGCCCACCTTCGCGGTCGGCGCGGCGCCGCAGTACGTGAATACCGACGAGGGTTGGGGCATTCCCAGCCTCGGCGCTTTCCAGGGTTACCCCGAATTGTCGTGGCATATCATCGAACAGCTGGTGGCCGACGAATTTGACCCGGTCAGCTGCCAGGAGATGAACGTCGATCACGCCTTTTCGATCCCGCTGGCCTTGCTGTACCCGGATCGCATGGTCTATCCGCTGCGCGTAGTACCGATCTGCATCAACACTGTCCAGCATCCGCTGCCTTCGATGAAGCGCTGCCTGGCACTCGGACGCTCGGTAGGGCGCGCCCTCGCCGCCTGGCCGGAAAAGCAGCGCATCCTGGTAATGGGCACTGGCGGCCTGTCGCACCAGCTCGACGGCGCGCGCGCGGGCTTCATCAATCGCGACTTTGACCAGCAGTGCCTTGATGCGCTGATCTCCGATCCCGAAGCCCTGCAGCACTACAGCGTGCACGAGCTGGTCAGCCTGGCGGGCACGCAGGGCGTGGAAATCCTCAATTGGATGGCCGCGCGCGGCGCCCTGGCAGGCAACGCCAAGCAGGTCTATCGCAACTACCACATACCGATCTCGAACACCGCCTCGGCGGTGCAGGTGCTGGAACCGCTGCGCCAGTAGTCAGTGCCGCGCGGTGGTTGCAGGCACTCACGCCAGTCAGTGAGCGCTGGGCGCAGGCGCGCGCCAGAAACTCTCAGGACAAGCCGTTCCGGACCCGGTACCCTCAGCCGACCATTTTTAGCCTGGGGGGGATAATCATGGCTGGTGGCGCCTTTAGCTGGCTGATGGCGCGAGTATCCCCGCGCAGTGACAATTACTTTGTGCTGTTCAATCACTTGGCGGACTGCGTTGTGAACGGCTCCAAAGTGCTGGCAATGATGTCAGCGGTGAGCGACGCGGAAAAGTTCGAAGAGCATTTGCAAGGAAATCCGCAGCATTGAAAGCAAGGCCGATGCATACACCAAGGAAATTCTCATTTCACTGCACAAGACCTTTATCACTCCGTTCGACCGTCGTGAAATTCGCGAACTGGCCAATGCACTGGACGATATTGTCGACTACATGGAAGATATTCCCCAAAGCGTCAACATATACGGTCAGACCAGCTTTACACCGGAAATGGTGGCGCTTGCGCAGATTCTGCTGCGCGCCTCGGAAAAAGTACGTGATGCCGTCAATATGTTGTCCGACATGAAGAACGCCGATCGCATTATGCGCACTTGCGAGGAAATCAGTGGCATTGAAGGCGAAGCGGATCATGTCATGCGTGCAGGCATGCACCGCCTGTTTGCCGAAGAATCTGATGCACGCACGCTCATCCGCTCAAAGGAACTCTATGATCTGTTCGAAGAGGCCGTGGATAGCTGTGAAGATGTGGCAGACGTGATTCATGGCGTGGTGCTAGAGCGCATCTGAGGGGCACGACATGGATCACGCAATTGTCATCATGGCGTTGCTGGTGGTGGTGGCCCTCATATTCGACTTCATGAATGGCTTTCACGACGCAGCCAACTCCATCGCACTCATGGTTTCCACGCGCTTGCTCACGCCACAAGCAGCGGTGGTCTGGGCGGCATTTTTCAACCTGGTGGCTTTCCTGTTTTTCGGTCTGCACGTGGCAAACACGGTAGGCAAAGGCATCATCTCCAAGGAGGTTATCGACAACGCCGTGATCTTTGGCGCGCTGAGCGGCGCCATCTCGTGGAATCTGATTACCTGGTGGTTTGGCATCCCCTCATCGTCCTCGCACGCACTGGTCGGTGGCCTGGTCGGTGCAGGCGTTGCCAAGGCTGGCACTGGCGCAATTATTGCGCAGGGTCTGATCAAGACTTCGCTGGCCATCATTCTGTCGCCACTGTTTGGCATGTTGCTGGCGCTTATACTGATGGTGTTCGTATTGTGGCTGTTCAAGAGACAAGCACCCTACCCGGTCGAAAGAGGATTCAACAAACTGCAGTTTATTTCTTCATCGCTGTATAGCCTAGGCCATGGCGGCAACGATGCGCAAAAAACCATGGGCATTATCGCGGTACTGCTGTACGCCAACGGTTATTTGCAGGGTGATTTTCACGTACCGTTTTGGGTGGTGATTTCATGCCAGATCGCCATGGGCTTGGGCACGCTATTCGGTGGCTGGCGCATCGTGCGCACCATGGGCATGGGCATTACACGCATTCGACCCTCTGGCGGTTTCTGCGCACAAACTTCTGGCGCGATTGCATTATTTATTGCCACTTCACTGGGCATTCCGGTCTCCACCACCCACACCATTACCGGTGCGATTATCGGCGTTGGACTGTCGAGGCGCGTCTCAGCGGTGCGCTGGGGCTTGGCATCACGTATCGTCTGGGCGTGGGTGCTGACTATTCCGTGCGCTGCCCTGATGGCGGCGTTGTGGTACCAGCTGGGCCGCAGCTTGTTGCTCAGGTTTTAGGCCTGCATCAGTGGTGCCGCAGCGATCGATAGGAAAGGTCAGCTGAAACGACGCTCCGCCGTTAGCAGCAACCTCGAGTTGCCCGTCGAGTTGCGCGGCGAGCATGTTGACCAGCTGTAGCCCCATCGATTGACAGCAACGGATGTCGAAGTTGTCCGGTAAACCGACGCCGTTGTCGGCAACTGTGAGTCGCAGACGACCGGCGTCGACCCGTTCAATACTGATTTGAATCGACCCCCGCCGGCCCTCTGGAAAGGCGTGCTTAAGCGCGTTGGTAATAAGTTCGTTGAGAATAAGGCCACAGGGAATCGCCGTGTCGATCGGCAACGCAATATCAGCGGCCGCAACGCCCAGCGATACGGTTGTCGCTGGCAGATTGGCAGCCCTGTGGATGTCGCCCGCGAGGCTCCTGACGTATTCAGCCAGGGGCACGCTGGCCATATTCTTGGACTGGTACAGCTTCTCGTGAATGAGAGCAATGGATTGCACGCGGTGCTGGCACTGTTCCAGCGTTTCCCGGGTGGAGGAATCTTTCAGGCGCCGGAGCTGCATGTTGATGAGACTCGAGATGATCTGCAGGTTGTTCTTGACCCGATGATGGACCTCCTGAAGCAGAACCTCCTTTTCACGTAGCGAGGCTCGCAGGGTCGATTCCATCTGCTTGCGGGCATCAATATCGAGCGAGATGCCTACCGCCTTGCGCGCCGACCCATCTGCAGCGCGCTCGATCACGCGGCCACGATCTAGCAGCCATTTATATTCGCCCGTGGCTACCCGCATGCGAAATTCCGACTCATAGAAGTCGGTGCTGTCGGCGCCTTCGCCGATGATGAAATGCTTCTGTGCCGGGAGATCGTCCGGATGGATGTCGCTCAGCCACGTTTCGGTCCGCTGCCGGGCCTCCTCGGCGGTCAACTCATAGCCCAGGGTCTGATACCAGTAAATGTTCCCCGTGACGGCGTCAGTGGCCGCATCGTATTCCCACAACGGCAGTCGGGCCGCGTTGATCGCCAGCTCGTAGCGGCCCTCCACCCTGCGCAGGGCAGCCTCCGTCTGTTTCTGCGCGTCGATGTCAATGCATATTCCGGCAAATAGCAGCGGGGTGCCGTCGCTGTCACGGGCCGTCACCTTGCCGCGCTCATGAATCCAGCGCCAGTCACCGTTCCGATCGCGGATGCGATACTCGATCGTGTAACGGTCCGAGGTTTCATACCAGTTGGGTTGACCCACCCCCAGGTAAGCGTCGATGCTGTCCGGATGGATGCGCTCCACCCAACGCTCGAGGCCGTCGTGTCCCATACACGGGTCGATGTTGTAGCGCTCACACCAGCGATTGAGCCAGCGGACGTTATCGTTCGCCGTCGACTCCCACAGTCCGATGTCTGTACCCCAGACGACGGCTTCGAGCCGGGCTTCGTTGGTCCGCAGCCGCTCGGCGTCGCGATGTCGTTGCATAACGAATGCCGCCAGGGAGGAGGCAAACTGAATGAGTTCAGTCTCCTGGACCGACGGCGCGCGTCGCTCGCGGTAATACAGAGCCAGCGTGCCGAGCAGAGCGCCGGCATCGTCCAGAATCGGCACCGACCAGCAGGCCCTGAGCTCATGCGACAGGGCGATCGGCACATACCCGGCCCACAGCGTGGACTGCTCAATGTCCTCGACGATGACCATCTCGCAACGAGCCGCGGCGGTACCGCAGGATCCGCGACCGTCTTCTATGGGCACCGGGCCGATCGCGTTGGCGTACGCCGCGGGCAGGCTTGGCGCCGCCCCGGGCACCAGCAGCCGGCCGGTCGGATCGACAAGCAGCACCGTGCAATGGAGCCCCTCCGCCCAGGTTTCGACATAGGACGCGAGTCCGTCGAGCAGCACGTTTAGGGGTGCCGCGGAACTCAGTAATGCGAGCAATCGAACCTGCGCACGCAGATCATTCGGCTGTGAAGCGGATGCCGGCGTACGCCCCACAATGGCGTCAACGGCGCTAGCCCAATCGCTGACTGCAGCGCCGCGAGTCCTGCGGAGCGCCTCATTGGGCAGAGAATTCATTGCTTCCCCATCAGTCTGAAAGCCCTACACGCCGGTACGTTGCCGGCGAGCCGTCAGTTCGATGGTCGTCTTGAGCGCGGGAACGGTTACCGGCTTGATCAGATACGCGCTGGGATCGGCGCTCTTCGCCCGTTGGACGGAAACCGTGTCGGCAAGGGCGGTGACGAAGATGACTGCCGTATCGAATTCCCGTCGCAGCTGCGTCGCAACCTCAATCCCATCGACGTCGCCGTCGATGCGAATATCCATCAGGACGATGTCAGGACGTTTTCGGCGGGCAATGGCCAGGGCCTCGGCACCGGACGAGGCGATGGCATAGGCATCGTAGCCCAATCCGCTGAGCACGTCCTGCAGGTCGGTCGCGACAATCCGCTCGTCCTCAACGATCAGAATGCACGGCGGCTGCTCCGCCGCCAGGGCATCTACCGCCACCAACGGCCTTAATGCGGCCACGGACTCAGGTTGATGCCGGGCATCGTGCGGGATGCGTTCACTGGTAGTCGCCTCCAGCTCGATACCGACCCGATTGGCAGCGCGGATCAGGTAGACCAGGATTTCTCCGAGTTCGGCTTCGACGCGTTCCCGGTCCTGCGGAGGCAGACCGCGCCAACGCCTGATCAGGGTCTCCAGTGCGTGTTTCGCCTGTGACAATTGCATGGCTGCGCCTCTATCGCCGTTCCGTCTGCATGCGCCCCAAACCGACATTGGAGGCCGTTTTCGCGCATTGCTTTTAGCACGCCCCCGGCGGGAAGGAAAGGCATTCAGCAGCGCGCCGGCACCCGGCAGATGAGTGCACGTCACCAGCGGCGCACTATCCCGCGATAGGCAAGCAGCGTGAGCAACGCCGCGACCAGCAGCAGTACGCCCACCAGCAGCGCTCGCCACAGCAGATGGTCGATCACGCCCTGCAGATCTGCCGCCGCGCGGCCCGCGGACTGCGCCAGTGCCGGCGTCCCGCGCTCGATACCGGCCACGAGCCGCTCTAATTCACTGGCGGTGCGCGCGAACTCGGCCGCAGCGGCCGTGTAATCGCTGATATCGAACGGTCGGCGCGCCGCCGCGCCTTCCGGCCTCGGTTTGTCGAAGCGTGCAAGCAGTTGATCGGCCGAACGAATGGTGGCATTCAACGAATCCGAAGTCGCCGTGCCTGCCACGAGCGTGCCCTGCAGCTGCGTCATGAGCCCACGCATCCCCGCGGTCTGCGCGTTGACAGAATCCATGAACTGGCGGATCGCTGCTTCGCGTTCCCGCGCCAGTACGTCGGGCAGATCATCGGCGAGACGCGCGGCCGAGGCTGCTGCCACACCGAATTGATCGGCGTCGGCGAGCATGCGCTTGGCCTCAGGCATTGCCGCCAGCTGGTAACTGATCCGCTCGATCTGCATGTCGAGGAGATTCGGCACGCGCTGTGCGTAGTAGATCGTGCGCTCGGCAAGCTGACGCGACCGCGTGATCTCGCGGACCGCGGGATCGAGATCGCTGAGCGGATCGAGACCAAGGCGCTGGAACAGGCCACCCTTCGATTCAGTTTCGCCGGCCCTTGGCCGGCCTACCGACTTCGCGAAGTCACTGAAATGCACGAAGGCAACAGCCCGGGCGCTGGGATTGCGCGCGCGCCAGTCGTCGATGATCTGCTGGAGCTCGGCGCTTTGCTCGTCCGTCAGTATGTTGACCAGGAGTTGTCGCGCGCGCGGCTCAAGGCGGCGGTGCGCGTCCCGCAACGGCACGGCGCGCTCGCCGAAGCGCTCACTGACCCAGGAGTCTTCCGCTACCATGCGGCTCAAAGAGGCGAGCACGACCATGTCAAGCGCGTTGGCGATGGGGTTTGGGCCGCTCGCATTTGTGTATGCGGCTGTGGCCTGCGTCAGCTTCCAGTTCTGCGCGGCGAGCCGATCCCCGGCATCGCTGGTTGCCTGCTGAAAACTCTGAATTGGCTCAATGATGCCGCCCACATACTCGTCGGCGAATCTCATGACCTTGAGCTGGAGCTCCTGCATCTCATCGACATGAGCGGCTGCAGCCTTGTCGGTTCCTGAAGTGCGCTTGATCAGCGAACAACCGCACAGCGCAAGGGTTAAGGCGCAGCAAAAAACCAGCCACCAGTGCGGCCGCCGCGACCATGCGGGACCCTTGCAGCGCCCCATCAGTCTTCAGGAATTGGAACGAGGTCCTTGCTCTCGACGCGAACCCATCCCGCCACGGGATCGAAGGTAGTAATTTTCGCAACCTCGGCGTCCGTCTGTACACCGAGGTCACGCTGGTACACGACGCCGTCGTGATTCACTATGAAACTCATGATGCCCAGGTCGCCATAATCGGCAGGATACGCGAGGACCGCGAAGCCGCCAATCTGATTGCCACGCACGACGTAGTCATAGGCGCCATCCCGCGCCGCCGGCCCCTGCGCCGACAGCATCTTGTAGTAGTAGCCGTGATAGGCGCTGGACTCCCAAGTATAACCTTCTGTAGCCGCCACAGCGACCCACTGGCCGAGCGGGCTCAAGGGTTCTCCTGCCTCGGCCGGCCAGAAGAGGCCGTTGTGGAGACCGACACCACTGCGGAAGACCTGCGCAAATTCGAGGATGCCGTCGCCATCACGGTCGCGCGCGTAGTACTCGCGCTGTGCGTCGACGATGGCGAGGCAGGTCTGCAGAGCCTGCAGCTCGTTGCGCCCGATGCGGCGATTGATGATTTCCTCAAAGCCGACCGGACTGTCGAACACCCAACTCGCTTTGCTCTTCACGAGAGGAACCGGAAACGGCCAGGCATTGTCCCCGAGGACAAGCACCATGGACCCATCCGCGTTCTGGGCAAGCTCGTGCTTCGTGTCATAGCCCTTGAGAAAGCGCTGCCGGTTGTTCGCGTCCACAACCGGATCTGCCGACTGAAACAGTGGCTCGGAACCCTTGCCAAAGATGGAGAGCAGTGCCTTCGGGTCGTTGTTGCGCAGCGCCCCCACGAGTGCCTCAACAGCCTTTTCAGGTGTGGTGAAAGCCTTTCCCATCGGCGCAACGGACTCGTTGGCCGACATCGCACAGGCCATCGAGCCGGCGAGTACAGCCACGATAAAGTGGCGCCGTATCGTAAACGAGCTCATCGCCTTCTCCCTCCCCCGCCGCCGCCTCGACTCGCGCCGCCCCGGGAGCTGTAGCTCGAGGCGCGCGAGCCGCTGCTCATGCCGCCCAACGCACTACTGCTGGATCCGCGTGAACTTGCACCTGAACTACCACGTGAGCTGCTGCCCATGTCACGGGTCCCCGCGCTGGCGCCGCTGCCGCTGCCCATGTCACGGGTCCCCGCGCTGGCGCCGCTGCCGCTGCCCATGTCACGCGTACCTGCGCTGGCGCCGCTTCTGCTGCCCATGTCGCGCGTGCCAGCGCTGGCGCCGCTGCCCATATCACGCGTGCCCGCGCTGGCGCCGGCATCCGATCGCCCTCGATAGGCGTCGCGCGACGAGGCACCAGCGCTCGTCCCACGGTCATACTTCTGAGCGGTTGCACTGTCTCGATAGGAAGCGCCCTTGCGATGTTCGGGATCGTGTTTCCACTCGCTTCCCCCGCCGCCATTGCCTCTGCCGCCGTCGCCTCTCCCGCCGCCAATGTCGGTGCGGTTGCCACTGTTAATATTGACGTCGCCACGGTTGATGTTGACCGTGCCGCCACCCCAATTGCAGTTGTTATTCCAGGCGCCGCCCCAGACACCGATTGCGATTCCGACACTGACACCCCAGAATAATGCGGCCCCCGGAACATAGGCCGGCGGATAATAGTAATAGGGCGGGTAGGCCGGATACGCCCAGGCTCCATAGGCGTACTGCGGACTGTAGGTGGGCACATAGACCACTTGCGGGTCGGTCGGCACAATGACGATCGACGTAGTGCTGGACGCAGCCGCCGTAGTTGCTCCGCTCGCTGCCGGCGCGGTCGCGGGCTCGACCTTTACAGTCTGGTGCTCATCGCTCTTGAGGTTGCCCGCGTCCTTGGCTTTCTTGCGCAGCGTCTGCACCATGGCCATGACATCTGCCTGCTGCGCAAGAAACGCGTCGCCGAGTCTTTGCATCCAGTCGAGCTTTTCGTCCATCATCTTGAGGACATCCGGAAACGCGGTGAGCGCCTGGACGCTCTGGTCCCAGGATTGCTTCTTTGCCTCGGTTGCGAGCGCAGCGCCCTTCAATTGCGAGTTCTTGTCTACCCATCGGCGCGCGTCAATGACCTCCAGCGGGTAAGTGGAGGCCATGAGGATCTGCGCGACGACCGTGTCCGGGTACAGCGCAATCGGCGCGAGAATCGCGGCGAGTTCATCTTCCTTGAATGTCTTGGACGCCGGTGCGGGTGCCGCTGCTGCCGCCGTCGCCGAAGGCGCGGTCCCCTGGGCGGACACGCCCGTGCCGACCAGCAGGAATACCGTGGACGCCACCGCATTCAGGAGTCGCGTGCGGGTGATGCTCATGGTTACCTCGTCCGAATAATTGCCGTCAATTGAGCGATATGTGGCCAGCGCCAGCTTAGCGCTGTCGCAGCAAATCTGCACCCCCGGATCAAGGATCCCCCGGGCGCACAGAGCGGTCTAGATCATGGCGCAGACTGGCGAACGTAGGTGATAAACACACCCTCCAGATCACCATCTTCTACATAGACTCCCATGTCTTTGTAGGTCCAGCCCTCCGCCTCCATCTTGGCATGCATCTTGTTGATGGCCTTGGTTACCGCACTGGCGCTTCCCTTATCCACAAAGACGGTAATCATGGTCTTTGCCGGCGGGGGATCGGCCGCCCGAACAGGCTGGAATCCGGCAAGCAGAGCAAGAGATGCAACCGCAACTACAACTCTGAGACGCATCTTCTTCTCCTTGAATACGGTCCAACTTCGTAGCGGCCAAGAGTCTAAAGAACTGCTTGCCGACCTGTCAAACGGCGTTAGACCTCTGATAAATGGCCACAAAGTTGCAACAATCCGCGAGCGCCGCAACCTGGCAGTCCCAAGTCAGCCCGACGAATTTGGCGCCATGCACCAACGATCGCCAACACTGCAGCTCAATTTATAAAGACAGCGTGGCGACGATGAGCAGCGCGTGGTTCATTTACAAATAGCCACGCCTCACCCCGCGACAGCGGCCTGCCGCGGGTGCGCAATTGCCCGAGGCCAGCCTCGCGGTTACTTGAGCGCCTTGTACGAGAATTTCTGACCGGAGACGGATGCCTCGTACATGAGGCCGCCCTTCCCGACGACAAATACCGCCACACCCTTGTGGTACCCGCCAGCAGTCGATGCGTCCTTCTTGCCGCCGCTCGCAGCACCGCTCGTGCCGGAGGTGCTGGCGCTCCCTGAGGCGGAGGCCGTGATCGCCACGGCGCTCGCGTTCGCACCGAATTCAAAGTTTCCGGAGGTGAATTCGTCGAAGGAGCGTTTGTCTTCAAAGCAGACCAACTGGCTGAAAGCCTGGCCGCCAGCCTGAAATCCGATGCTCAGCTGCGTCATCTTGCTATCACCAACATACTTGCCCTGTTCGTAGACGCGGCCTTCGCCATGGGCGCCACCGATCCCGAGGCCGCCCTTGCCAATAGTCGGAAACAGGGCGTAGCCATAGCTCTTAGCGACGAACGTTGAGCTTTGGCCCGCATTCTTGAACAGGCTGAGCGTGTCACTGTACTTATCGGCCAGAGCCGGTCCGGCCGCCAGCAGCGCGGCGACGATAACCATGATTATTCCGTTTTTATTTCTCACGACTGAACTCCTGTTTCTACCCTGGATAACAGACGAAGATTATAGACCATCGCGCTCTCAACTTCCCGCCAGAGACTTGGCTGCCTGTCTCCCGCACAGATAGGTCCAGATCAGGGTCGCGGCCGCATTGCTGGTGAGCTGCGCATGATCGTAGGGCGGAGCCACCTCGCACAGATCCATGCCAGCCCAGGGCAGATCGTGCAGCACTTCCAGCAGCGTTGCGACCTGCGATGTGGAAAGCCCGGCGGGCTCGGGCGTGCCGGTACCTGGCGCAAACGCCGGGTCCAGACAATCGATGTCGAGCGACAGGTAGACCGGCGGTCGTCCAGCGGCGTCTAACCGATCACGAAAGGCCTGCGTGAGCTCGAGCATCTGTTGCGGGCTATGGTGCGCCCGCATATCCCTTTGCGTGTAGACCAGTCCACCAAGTTCAGGCAGGTAGTCACGCGTGCTTGGCTGGGCGGGTGAGCGGATCCCGAACTGAACGGTCAGGCGCGGATCCACCAGCCCCTCGATCACGGCCTCGCGCAACCAGGTGCCGTGCCCGGACGGTTCACCGGCATGGTCGGGCCAGGTATCGCAGTGCGCATCGAAATGCACCAGTGCCAGCGGCGCTGAATGATGCCGCCGCTGAGCGCGCAGCAGCGGCAGGGTGATCGAATGATCCCCTCCCAGCCACACGACGTGGTGCTGCGACAGCAGCTGGGCCGCCAGCGGCTCCAGGGCACTTCGCATCGCCGCCAGCGAGGTGTTTGGCAGAGCCAGATCGCCAATATCGGCC
The DNA here is from genome assembly GCA_963823235.1 of uncultured Gammaproteobacteria bacterium. Taxonomy (GTDB): domain Bacteria; phylum Pseudomonadota; class Gammaproteobacteria; order Steroidobacterales; family Steroidobacteraceae; genus FEN-1191. Next base: position 71,834 of record CAWGKS010000013.1, read on the forward strand.
AGCGCTGCCAGCGGCGAAACACCGAATTGGGGATGCCAGCCATCGCCGAGCATGTGGCTGGCACGGCGAATTGCATACGGCCCGAAGCGGGCGCCGGGACGATTCGTGGTTGAGCCATCCCAGGGTATTCCGGCAATCACGACTTCAGCTGCTGGCCGCGCCGCGAGCGGTGGTGCGTTCAGGAAGCCCGGGTTTGAGGTTGAAGTGAGGTAGGCGAACTCGTAATGGCCCATGCATTGCTCTCCGCGGCACCAGCCTGATCCGCTGGCGCATCATACTGCAGCCCTGGAGCATCGCAGGCGGCAAGGTTCACGGGAGAGCACAGAATGAATACCGGGAAGACAGCATTGGTGACGGGCGCGGCTCAGGGCGTCGGGTTTGCAACGGCGGCGCTGCTGGGCCAGCAGGGGTACCGTGTTTTGCTGATGGACCTGCAAGCGCTCGAGGGGACGATCGCACGCCTGCGATCACTGGGCTGCGAGGCCGTCGGCTGGTCGGGCGATGTCTCCTCTGAGTCCTTCGTCAGGGATTGCGCGGCAGCCTGCGTTAACGACTACGGATCGCTCGACGTGCTGGTCAACAACGCCGGGATCAGCCTGATCTGTGCCGCGGAGGCGACTACCCTGGAGCAGTGGCAGCAGGTGATGAGCGTCAACCTGCAGGGACCGTTCCTGATGTGCAAGTATTTTGGCGCATCGATGCTCCATCGTGGCTCTGGCAGCATTATCAATGTGGCCTCCGTTGCCGCTCTCTCGGGAATCATCCACCGCAGTGCCTACAACGCCTCTAAGCACGGCTTGATAGGGCTGACGCGGACACTGGCCGCGGAATGGGGCGGCCGCGGCGTGCGCGTCAATGCCGTGTGCCCGGGCTGGATCAAGACCGAAATGGACCAGCGCGATCAGCAGAGCGGCGCGTACTCGGATGCCGATATCATCAATCGCATTCCGATGGCGCGCTTTGCGCGGCCCGAGGATGTGGCGGCGGCGATTGCATTTCTGGCCGACAGCGAACACAACGGCTTCGTTAACGGGGTCAGCCTGCCCGTGGACGGCGGCTGGAGCGCGGATGGGAGCTGGGACGCCCTGCGCACAGGCACGCGCGGCGACTGAGTGCGCGACGGCGTGTAACATGTGCAGGCCGACCGGGCACTGATCCACAGGGCTGAGGCACATGCCAAGACGGTTCAATCGTTCAATATCCGGACCGATCGTGCTCAGCACGATCGCGGTATTGCTTACGGTTACCATGCTGATCGGCTGGATCTTCGTGATCCACGAAAATCAATCGCTGACGCGCGCACTCTGGAGCAATCTGTGGCTGCTGGCCGGCGGCATCATCTCGCTGGCCGTAGTGATGAGTGTCGTCATCCTGTTCAGCGTGTCGCTGGTCCGGGAAATCCTCGAAGGTCGGCGTCAGCAGACCTTCATCGATTCGGTCACGCACGAACTCAAGAGTCCGCTGGCCTCGATTCGCTTGTGCCTCGATACGCTGGATCGCGAGGGTTTGTCCACACCCCAGCGTCTCGAGCTGCGGCAGATGATGCGCAACGACGTCGAGCGCCTGTCGGTGTTTGTCGATGACATTCTCGAAGCCAGCCGAATTGCTCATGGTCGGCGTGCGCAGAGCTGGACAGTAGTCGACGTTACACAACTGTTGAAAGAGGCGATCGACAGCATCCGCCGGCGCTACAGCCTGGGTGCGGGGGTATTCGAGCTGCAATGCGCCCGAGCAGCTGGAGATCACTACCGATGCGACCGCCCTGGAGACCATCGTCAAGAATATCCTCGACAATGCCGTGAAGTACTCGCCCTCGCCGCCGCCGCCGGTGGAAGTGACACTGCGCCCCGCGAAGTCCGGACAGATCGAGATCCGCGTACGTGACCACGGCATTGGCGTCGAGCGCACCCAGCTGAAGCGCATCTTCAAGCGCTTCCATCGCGTACCCAGCCCGGCCGTGAATGAACGCAGCGGCACCGGCCTGGGTCTGTACGTCGTGGCGCAGCTGTTGCGCAGTCTGGGCGGCAGCATTCGCGCCGAATCCCCCGGCGCCGATCAGGGCACTACCCTGTTGGTACATCTGCCGATGGGCGTTGCCACCGTAGAGGCCAGCGGATCATGATTGCCGGAGGAAGATATCGCGGGCCTGGCAACGGCCTCGGTTGCTACCGTGCTGGTCGTCGAAGACGAGGCGCATCTGGCGGCCGGCCTGAAACTCAATCTTGAACTCGACGGCTATCGCGTAATCATTGCGCGTACCGTCCGCGATGCGACCGCGCAGCTGGTACAGGCCACGGCCATCGATCTGATCCTGCTGGACGTCTCGCTGCCCGACGGCGACGGCTACAGTTTCTGCAAGCAGCTGCGTGAAGCTGGCCACTACGTACCGGTCATCATGCTGACAGCACGCAGTGCCGCCGAGGAGCGGGTCCGCGGACTGGATTCCGGCGCGGACGACTACATGCCCAAGCCGTTCGCCCTGCCGGAACTGCTGGCGCGGGTGCGCTCCTCGCTGCGTCGTCGCGACTGGCAGCAGCGCAGCGCGCCGACCGAGGGAACCCGTGGTTCACTCAGTTTCGGTGCGGCGCGCATCAATTTCGATACCCATGAAGTGAGCGCCTTTGACAAGCCGATCCGGCTGACACAGCTCGAACTGGATCTGCTTTATTATTTTTCCCAGCACCCACACCGCGTGCTGACCCGCGAAGAGCTGCTGGCACAGGTCTGGAAGCTGCACAACGTACCCAACACGCGCAGTGTCGACAACTTCATAGTGCGGCTGCGCAAGTATTTTGAGGCTCAGCCTGAGAAGCCGGTGTATTTTCGCGCCCACCGCGGTGCCGGCTACAAGTTCGTGCCCGACGGCGCCGTCAAAACGTGACCCCGGCACGTCTTGACACAAGTATTACATTCGCCGACCAAACCACGACTCCGGAGTCAGCTACCGGCGCGCATTATTCCTGCAGCGCCGTTTGGCGCCTCAAGGACGGAGCCGATGCACATGAGTACTACAACGAAACCGACGCGGCGAATTGACTGGCTGGGCGCAGGTCCCTTTGTCCTCATTCACCTGCTGGCCTTTGGCGCTATCTGGACCGGCATTACTCCGGCCGCGGCGGTCTGCTGCGTGGCTCTGTATTTCATCAGGATGTTCGCGGTCACCGGCGGGTATCACCGCTACTTTTCACACCGCACCTACAAGACCAGTCGCGTGTTCCAGTTCCTGATCGCCTTCGTCGCGCAAACCAGCGCGCAGCGCGGCGCACTGTGGTGGGCCGCGCATCATCGCAAACATCATCTTCTACTCCGACCAGCCCCAGGATGTGCATTCACCCGTTCAGGACGGTTTCTGGTATTCACACGTGCTGTGGATATTCAATCCCGGCAATTCGAACACTGATTACAGCCGCATACCGGATCTCACCCGCTACCCGGAACTGCGCTTTCTGGATAAGTACTACCTGCTGCCGCCCATTCTGCTCGGCACGCTGGTGTTTTTCACCCTGGGTGCGTCCGGCCTGTTCTTCGGTTTCTTCGCCAGCACGGTGCTGCTGTGGCATGGAACCTTCACGATCAATTCGCTCTCGCATGTCTTCGGCAAGCGCCGCTACGCAACTTCCGATGACAGCCGCAACAATGTGCTGCTGGCATTCGTCACGCTCGGTGAGGGCTGGCACAACAACCATCACCGCTTCTCCAGTTCCACGCGCCAGGGCTTTTACTGGTACGAATACGACATCACCTACTATGGGCTGAAACTGCTCTCATGGCTCGGCCTGGTGTGGCAATTGCGCCCGGTGCCGGCCGGAATCCTCGAGGAAGGCCGGAAGTCCGAGCGCCTGCACGGACCCGCCGGGGCGCCCATTGCCCCTTACCGCAATTCTGCCGCAGCAGGTGGCGCCCCCGCCGGCTGAGTCGGTGCACACTGCCCAATCGCTGGCAGTTGAAAACTTCTCGATTGAAATCGAGGGGCGCCAGGTCCAGCGTGAGGCGCTGTTCGCGGGACAGGCGCATGAGCGCTTCGGCGTAGTCATAAACTCGCCGCTTGGCGCGCTGGGCGCAAGCCTGCTGATCGAGCTTGCGGTGACCGCCTATTACGATGCCCCCGGGCGCGAGCGGCGCAGCAAGCCCCTCTACCCCGAGATATACGCTTTTCACGTCGGCGGACGCTTTGGCAACTATGGGCCGATGGACTTCTGGCCGGCGCGCAAGGAGCTGTTCCTTGCCGGCGACGCCGCCGAGGTGCTCGAATCCATCAACAGCCACGCCATCACGCACCTGGCAGTGCCAGCAGGGCTGCCACAGCCCACCGCACATCGTTTCAAGGAGCCGGATACCGCCCATGATCGGCTCGAACGCTGTTTCCTCTATGACCCTTGCGGTCGCGTCAGCGACGGCGAAATCACGATCCGGGCGCTGCATCCCTCACTGTGGGCAGATGTCGACTATGTGATCGACGTTCACTCGGGCGAGGAGCGCGCTGCGATCGCCGACGACCCCGGCACAGATCCCATCCATCAACAGAGCATGAGGGAGTATCTGCGCCGGCTCCAGGAACGCCGTGATGAGGTGACAGCTGTTGACCGCGCGCTCGCGGCGAGGCACCGTGTAGCGCTGCGTTCTGGCCAGACCCTCGCAGAGACGTTTAGAAGTGCTACCGTGGGAGCTGCGCTCGCGCGGCTGGCCGCCGCGCCGAACCGCAACCGGGAGTGACCTCGCCATGCAGTCCTTTCAATTTGCACGCACCGCCGCGCGCGCCACTGCCTGGCTGGTGCTGGGCCTCGCCTCGCTGGCTGCCATGGTCAGCTCCCCAGCCTCGGCCGCGAACAAGACGAAAAATGTGGTACTGATCGTGCTCGATGGCGTGCGCTGGCAGGAAACCTTTACCGGCGCCGACGAGAGTCTGCTCAATGACAAATATGGTGGCATCTGGGAGACCGAAACCGCGCTCAGGCAACGCTTCTGGGATGCTGATCCGCTGCGCCGTCGCGAGCTGTTGTTCCCGTTCCTCTGGAAGGTCGTGGCCAGGCAGGGTCAGATTCTTGGCAACCAGAAACTGGGCAACATCGGCCAGGTGAGCAATCCTTTCGCGACCTCTTATCCCGGCTACAACGAGATGTCGACGGGCCATGGCGATCTCCCGGTCGAGAATAACGAGCCGATATTCAACCCCAACCTCAATGTCTTTGAATGGCTCAATACGCGTGCCGATCTGGCCGGCAAGGTGGCCATTTTTGGCAGTTGGCAGCTGTACAAGCAGATATTCAATACGCCGCGCAGCCACCTCTATCTGCAAGCCGGTGCGTCGCCGCCACCGACCGGCGCCACGCCCACCCCCAGCCAGGCACTGCTCAGGCGCCTGTTCAAGACCACAGTGCCGCATGAAGATGGCGACGCGCTCGATGCCCTGGTCCAGGCAGCGCTGCTCGACTACCTGCATTCTGCCCATCCGCGCGTGCTGTTCGTCGGCTTTGGTGAGACGGACGATTGGGCGCACAGCGGCCGCTACGACATGGTGCTGGCAAGCGCACAGCACGGCGATGACTTCGTGCGCGAACTCTGGGAGACCATGCAGGCCATGCCGGAGTATCGCGACCAGACCACATTCATCATCACGACCGATCACGGCCGCGGCAGCGGCCTGGTCGATTGGAAGGAACACGGCACGCCGGACTATCCGGGCTCGGAAAACATCTGGATCGGCGTCATCGGCCCGGATACGGCGCCGCTGGGCGAACGCCACGATCCGCTGCAGTTCAAGCAGGCTCAGATCGCTGCGACCATTGCCGCTCTGCTGGGCTCAGACTTTCGAGCGGCAGAACCCCACGCTCCTGCGCCCCTGCCAGTCATTGGCAGATAGGCATGGCAGAAAGCCGACGCAACACTCGCCGCGGTGGGAAGGAAGCACGCGCGGCGGCAGTGAAACACACCAGCTGAGGACGGCTCACTTCATGGTCGGCATCACAAATTCGGCGCGCGTCGTCTGCGCCTCCGGCCAGCGCTGTGTCACGGTCTTAAGGCGCGTATAGAAACGCACACCCTCCTCACCGTAGGCATGGTGATCGCCGAACAGTGATTTGCGCCAGCCGCCGAAACTGTGAAAAGCCATCGGCACCGGAATCGGCACGTTGATGCCGACCATGCCGACCTCGATCTCGTGCGCGAAGCTGCGTGCGATCGCGCCACTGCGGGTAAACACCGCCGTGCCATTGGCATATTCATGCGCGTTGATGAGACGTACGGCGCTCGCGTAGTCCGGCACGCGCACCACCACCAGCACGGGTCCGAAGATTTCCTCGCGATAGATACGCATTTCGGGACGCACATGATCAAAAAGCGTGGGACCGAGGAAGTAGCCCTGCTCGTGTCCCGCGACCTGCAGCGCGCGGCCGTCGATGGCGAGCTGTGCGCCTTCGCTGATCCCGGTGTCAATGTAGCCACGCACCTTGTCGAGGTGCGTCCGGGTGACAAGCGGCCCCATTTCGACATCAACGCCGTCGGAAGGACCGATCTTCAGGGTACGCAGCCGCGCCTTCAGACGCTCGACGAGCGCATCGGCGACGTCCTCACCCACCGCCACGGCCACCGAAATCGCCATGCAGCGCTCGCCGGCAGAACCGTAGGCCGCACCCACCAGTGCCTCGGTGGCCGCCTCGAGATCAGCATCCGGCATGATCACCATATGGTTTTTTGCGCCGCCCAGCGCCTGCACGCGCTTGCCGTGCGCCGTGCCCTGTGCATGGATGTAACGAGCGACCGGTGTAGAGCCCACAAAGCTGACCGCTGCGACCAAAGGATGCTCGAGCAATGCATCGACGGCGACCTTGTCGCCTTGCACGACATTGAAGACGCCGTCGGGTAGCCCCGCCTCCTTCAGCAGGGCGGCAAGCAACATGGATGTGGAGGGATCACGCTCGGAGGGCTTCGAGCACAAAAGTATTGCCACAGGCGAGTGCCACCGGGAACATCCACATCGGCACCATGGCCGGAAAGTTGAACGGCGTGATGCCAGCGCACACGCCCAATGGCTGGCGCAGGCTGAAGCTGTCGACGCCGGTGCCGATACTGTCGCTGTAGGCGCCTTTCAGGAGGCTGGGCGCACCGCAGGCAAACTCGACCACTTCGATGCCGCGCGTCACCTCGCCTTCGGCGTCTGAGAGCGTCTTGCCGTGCTCAGTGGAAATCAGCCGGGCCAGGCGCGTCGTGTTCTGATCGAGCAATGCCTTGAACCGGAACAGCACGCGTGCCCGGCGCAGCGCCGGCAACCGGGCCCAGGCCGGCGCGGCCTGGTGTGCGGCGCGCACCGCCTGATCGACATCGCTGGCACTGGCCAGTGCCACCTCGCGCACCTGGCGACCCAGGCTCGGGTTGAAGATTGCGCCACGCGGCCCCGCCGCGTGCACGGTGCGGCCATTGATCCAATGGCCGACGAGCGCGGCGGTGTCGGTAGCGGCGGTGATAGGCGTTGCCGTGTTCATGGTGCTTTATCCGATCGGTACAGCGCGCAACGCGCGACGCAAACCTTCAACCATCTCGAGTATCTGCTCCTTGCTGGCAACGAAGGGCGGCGCGACCGCCAGTATGTCGCCACTGAAACGCACCAACAGACCCTCGCCGAGCGCCCGTTCGAAAACCCTGATCGCCTTCAGACCTGGCTGGCCGGGGAGCGGTGCCAGTTCGAGCGCAGCGGCCAGGCCGAGGTTTCGAATGTCGATAACGTGCGGTTCGCCCTTGAGCGAATGCATGGCTTCTTCAAGTACCGGCGCGAGCGTGGCGGCGCGTGCCACCAGCCCTTCGGCGGCCATCACGTCGAGCGTGGCATGGGCAGCGGCGATAGCCAGTGGATGGCCGGAGTAGGTGTAGCCATGGAAGAATTCGATGGCGTATTCCGGTCCACTCATGAAGGCCTGATAGATCTCATCGCGGGCAATGACCCCGCCCAGGGGCACGGTGGCATTGTTGACTGCCTTGGCAAAAGTGGTGAGGTCGGGCTGGACGCCAAAATAGTCGGCGCCAAAGGGTTTGCCGAGGCGACCGAAACCAGTAATAACCTCGTCGAAAATCAGCAGGATGCCGTGCTTGCTGCAGATCTCGCGCAGTCGCTCCAGGTACCCGCGCGGTGGCACGATCACCCCGGTCGAACCCTGCATCGGTTCAACAATCACCGCCGCGATGTTCGAGGCATCATGGAGCGTGACGATGCGTTCCAGATCATCGGCCAGATGCGCGCCCCAGCCGGGTTGCCCGCGACTGTAGCGCATGTGCTCGGGACTGTAGGTGTGCGGCAGATGGTCAACCCCCGGAATCATCAGCGGCGCAAACATCTTGCGATTGGCGGCGATGCCGCCCACGGATATGCCACCCATGCCAACCCCGTGGTAGGCGCGCTCGCGGCCGATGATGCGGGTTCGCGTGGCCTCACCACGCACCCGGTGATAGGCGACGGCAATCTTGAGCGCAGTGTCCACCGCTTCTGAGCCAGAGTTCACAAAGAACACGCGATCCTGCGGGCGCCCGGCGAGCGTGGCAATGCGGCTGGCAAGCGAGAATGCCGCCGGGTGGCCCATCTGGAAACTGGGGCTGAAATCGAGCGTCTCGACCTGGCGCTGGACCGCCGCGACGATCGTCGGGTGGCTATGGCCTAACGGCGAACACCACAAGCCCGACAGACAGTCGAAGAGCTTGCGGCCATCGGCGAGCGTGTAGTAACAGCCCTTGGCGCCGGTGATCAGGCGCGGGTGTTCCTTGAAATAGCGGTTATGCGTAAAAGGCATCCACCATGAGCGCAGCTCGGGTGGGGTGGCGTCGGGGTGCAGGAGCGTTGCGGTTTTCATAGCCTGCCACCCTGCGCGCACCGCCGGCACTACACCAGTCACGGCCGCAGCATAGTTGAGCTATACTGTAGTGGTGAAAGCACCTGTACAGGAGAATGTCCGTGCAGCGCCACGCCTTCCGGTCCACGAGCGCCTGGCGGCGGAACTGCGGCTGGAAATCGCCAGCCGGCGGCTGTTGCCGGGGAGTCCCCTGCCCTCAGTGCGCGATCTGGCGCGCACCCGCCGGGTATCCAATTTTACGGCGGCAGCGGTTTACGACCTGCTGGTCGCCGCGGGTGCAGTCGAGGCGCGCGCGCGGCGCGGGGCACTATGTAGCCGGCGCCCCAGCGCCGCGCGGGCGCCGCAAGCCGCCCGAGTTTCGCGCCGATTCGGTCTGGGAACGTCGCCATGAAACGGAGCCCGGCCTCATTCGGGTCGACGCCGGGTGCGGCTGGCTGCCCGCAGCATGGTTGCACGATCGGGCGGTGCGCGGCGCACTGCGCGCGCGCGCGCGCAGCACGCTGCTGAATCTGAGCTACGGCAATCCCTACGGCCTGCTCGGCCTGCGCAGCCAGTTTGCCACGATGCTGCTGGCGCGCGGCGTGGGCACGCACGAGGAACAGATCCTGACTACGCAGGGCGCCACCCAGGGGCTCGATCTGGTAGTCCGCGAACTGCTCAAGCCCGGCGATCTTGCCGTGGTCGAGGACCCCTGCTATCCGCCGCTGCTCAACATGCTGAGAATGCGCGGCGTGAAGTTGCAGGCGATTACCCGCAACAGTGACGGCCCTGATACCGGGCAACTCGCCCGGCTCCTGCGCCGCCGGCAACCGCGACTGCTGTTCACCAACTCAGCCCTGCACAATCCGACCGGCACCAGCACCTCACTGCCAGTGGCACATCGATTGCTCGAGCTTGCGGATCGTGCCGGTATGCAGATCGTCGAGGATGATATTTTCGCTGAGCTGCTGTCACCCCCGGCAGCGAGTCTTGCGGCACTTGATCAGTGCCGGCGGGTCATTCTGATCTCGAGCGTCTCGAAGACCATTGCACCCGATCTGCGGGTCGGCTATCTGGTCGCGGCAGCACCCATAGTTGCCAGGCTGGCGCGCGCCAAAGCCGCAACCGCACTCGCCTCGAGCGAACTGAGCGAGGAAATCGTGCTGCATGTGCTCGCGCGCGGCCACTATCGGCGCCACCTCGATAGCGTGCGCCGCCGCCTGGCGAGCGCGCAACTGGAAGTACAATCGCTGCTGGAAGCGCGCGGTGTAACTCTCGCCTTCCGCCCCACCGCCGGCATGTTTCTCTGGGCGCGCCTGCCAACCAGCCAACCGGTGAGCAGACTCTGGCGCGAGGCGGCAGCCCGCGGCATATTGCTCGCACCCGGTGAACTGTTCCGTCCCGACGGTCGGGCGACACCCTGGTGGCGCTTCAATGTCGCTCACTGTGCAACCCCGGAGTTGCTCGACTATCTCGACAGGGTCGGCAGATCAGCGACCTGATTTGGGTAGCGCACGCTGGCCAAGTACCGTAGCCTGACCACATGCTCATGGAGATTAGCCATTTTCCTGGCCGCGGCAATTCTCGCGGTGCCGCTGTCCCGCAGGTTCGGGCTGGGTGCCGTGCTTGGCTATCTCGGCGCCGGCATCCTGATCGGACCATGGTGCCTCAGGCTGATCGACGATGTAGACGCCATCATGCAGCATTTCCGAGTTCGGTGTGGTCCTGCTGCTGTTCATCATCGGCCTCGAACTGCAACCCTCGCGGCTCTGGGTGCTGCGCCGGCAGGTGCTCGGCCTTGGCAGCGCACAGGTGCTGGTCAGCGGCGTCGCGCTCGGCGGCATCGCCTATGCCGCTGGTTGCAGCTGGCAGGCCGCGTTGGTCGTTGGCATCGGCCTGGCAATGTCATCGACAGCATTCGTGCTGCAGACGCTCGCAGAAAAAAAGCAGCTCAACGCACGGCACGGTCGCGAGAGTTTCGCAATTCTGTTGTTCCAGGATCTGGCCGTTATTCCGCTGCTTGCGGCCCTGCCGTTTCTTGCCGCAGCGTATGGCGGCCGCGTCAACTCGCCGCATGGTCATCACGGATGGTTTGAGGCATTGAAGGCCGTGTCAATTGTTGGCGCACTGGTCGTTTCCAGCCGACTGCTGCTGCGTCCGCTGTTTCGGATTGTCGCCAATCTCGGCGGCCGCGAGATCTTCACGGCTACAGCGCTGTTTATCGTGATCGGTGTGACGCTGCTGATGGGGGTTGCCAATCTGACAGCGTCGCTCGGGGCATTCCTGGCGGGTATGTTGCTGGCCGACTCGGAATATCGACACGAACTCGAGGCCGATATCGAGCCGTTCAAGGGTCTGCTGATGGGACTGTTTTTCATTGCGGTAGGCATGTCCGCCAATCTGGGCCTGCTGGTTCAGCAGCCGCTGGCCGTTGCCGCAATAGTACTGGGACTGTTCGCAATAAAATTCCTGATCCTGTTCGCGATCGCGCGTCTGGCCGGAAATAATGCCACCGAGGCGCGCAAGCTCGGCATCGCGCTGGCGCAGGGCGGCGAATTCGCATTCGTATTGTTTGTTGCCGCGGCGCAGGTTGGTATCTTTACCGCCGAGGTATCGCAGCTGCTGGTGGTTGCGGTCACGGTTTCACTGGTGGTGGCGCCGCTGCTGTTCGTGCTGGACGAGAGAGTGCTGGAGCCGTGGCTCGACCGCAAGCAAGCCCGGGAATTCGACGCCATCGACCATGCGGATGCTCATGTTGTGATCGCCGGCTACGGGCGAGTAGGCCAGATCATCACACGAATGTTGGCACTGAAGGGGGTGCCGTTCATAGCGCTCGAGAAGGATGCCAACCAGGTCGACAACGTCCGCAAGTTCGGCGGCAAGCTGTTTTTCGGCGACGCCACGCGCCTCGAACTGCTGCACTCGGCGAACACTGGTGCAGCGCGGCTGTTCATACTCGCGATCGATGATCCCGAAGACTCGGTGAAATGTGCTGAACTGGTGCGACGGCACTTTCCAGGCGTGCCTGTTATTGCGCGCGCTCGCAATCGCAATCATGCCCATCGCCTCGGCGACCTCGGCATCAAGCGCTTCTATCGGGAAACCTGGCACACCAGCATCGAGATGGCGCATCAGGCGCTGCTGCAACTGGGTTTCGCTGCCTCCGATGTGGCAATGAGCATTTCAAAATTCCGTGACCATGACCTCGAACTGCTGAAGCGACAGCAGGCCGTGTACCGGGATCAGGCCAAGCTGGTGGAAACCTCGCGCGAGGCAAGTGCCCAGCTGCAGAGCCTGTTCGAGAGCGATCGCGAACAGCGCTAGGCCAACCCGATAGTGTGGTGGTGGCAGCAGAAATTCGCCATACTTGTTACTGTTCCCTCCTGAATGAACAAGGCATGATCATGAACACGCGCCAGAACCCTGTTGCTGAACTCGTGCGGCCTGTACGTATGCCCTTGCTGCTTCAGCGCCTGATTATTCTTGGCGCGCTTACCATTGCTGCGCAAGCGCCGACCCGTGCCGGTGCAGCAACCCGCCCGCTCACGCTCGATGACTACTATCGCTTGCAGAGTGTCAGCGAGGCAGAGATTTCACCAGACGGTCGCTGGGTGGCCTACACGCTCAGCACTCCGAATCGCCGCACTGATCGCGACGCCAGCGATATTTGGATGGTTCGCTACGATGGCAGCGAGCAGTTGCAGTTGACGCACTCCGAGGTCGATGAGCACAGTCCGCATTTCAGCCCCGATGGCAGCACGCTGGCATTCATGAGGGATCCTGCCGACAGCAAGGCCACGGCGCAGATCTGGCTCATGAACCTGCGCGGCGGCGAGGCGCGGCAACTGAGCCATTTTGAGGGCACGATCAGCTCCTTCGCCATGGCGCCCGATGGCAAGCGACTGGTATTTGCGGGCCAGGAGCCGCTGCATGCCGGGCCAGAGCCCGAGCAACCACTGCCTGTCGTGGTCGATCGCCTGCAGTTCAGGGAAGACGGCGAGAGCTTCCTGGGTGTTGAGCGTACCCACCTTTACCTGCTGGACCTTGCGAGCGGGCGCAGCAGCGCGCTCACCAGTGGTGCCTACAATGAGATGCAACCTGCCTGGTCGCCGGACAGTTCGCAGATCGTGTTCCTGTCCAAGCGCGACGTGGACCTCGATGCGACGCAATAACTGGGATGTCTATGTCATGCCGTCGCAGTCAGGCAGCGTGGCGCGGCAGATCACGAAGAACCCCGGTACCGAGGGTGACCCGACGGACGAATGGGGCGTGCACACGCCCCAGTTCAGCCCTGATGGCACGCAGCTGACCTATGAAGCGGGCGGCAAGGCCGCCGATTCCTGGTTCGCACTGATGCAGGTGGGCCTGGCAAACGTGGCCGGCGATCTGGAATCCGTACCGGCGGCCGCGCTCGATCGCAACTGTATCGGTCCCAGGTTTTCCCACGATGGGCACTTCATCTATTTCCAGCTCGAGGACGATCGCAGCCTGGTGCTCGCGCGCCTGCGCCTTGCGGATATGCAGCGTCGAGCGGCTGAGCCCTGCCGGCCACGTCGTGACGGAGTTCGATGTCGGCGCCGATGAGCACACGGTGCTCGTCGACGGGACGGCGGACCGCCCTGCTGAACTGTTCGCCCTGCAGGATGGCAAGTTGCGCGCCCTGACGAATCACAATACGGAGTGGCTGTCGCAAGTCGCGCTGGTCCCCGCTGTACCACTTGAGTTCAAGAGCCCGGATGGCCTGGGCATTGGCGCGCTATTGCTGACCCCACCGGGTCCACCGCCGCCATCGGGATGGCCGACCCTGGTACGCCTGCACGGCGGCCCGGTGGCACAGCACCAGTATGAATTCGATTTCGCCTGGCAGATGTTCGCGGCTTCTGGCTACGCCGTGCTGGCGCCCAATCCGCGCGGTAGCTCGGGTCGTGGCTACGCCTTTCAGAAAAAACTCTTCGGCAACTGGGGCCTGGTGGATGTACCCGATATCCTGGCGGCGGTGGACTACGCGGTGGCGCGCAAGAGCGCCGACCCGAAGCAGCTGGGTGTGGGTGGCTGGAGCTACGGCGCGATGCTCACTGACTATGTCATCGCCTCCGACCGCCGGTTCCGCGCCGCGACCAGTGGCGCCGGCACCGGGAACATGCTGGCCGGCTACGGCACCGATCAATACGTGCGTGAATGGGAACTGGAACTCGGCCTGCCGTGGGTCAACACGGCGCAGTGGCTCAAGCTCTCGTACCCGTTTCTGCACGCCGATCGCATTGCTACACCCACACTTTTTCTCGGCGGTGAGGATGACAGCAACGTACCGTTGACGGGCGGTGAGCAGATGTACCAGGCCCTGCGACGCCTGCACGTGCCGACGCAGCTCATCGTCTATCCAGGCCAGTATCACGGCCTGGATCGGCCCAGCCTGGAGGTGGATCGCATCAGGCGCTATCTTGCCTGGTACGATCGCTATGTGAAGGGGGTTGGCGCCGGACAGGATTGACGCCGACGCGGGCGAGCGAGTGACTGAAAATGCTCATCAGGCAGCCGTCATGATGCCTGACTTCTGATCCAGGAAGGGCGCGACGCGATCAGCGCCGCGCCCCGTTGGGATCACGATACCTAAAACTTCTGGCCGAACCTGACTCCGAAGTTCATGGGCTTGATTGGATAGATGCGCGCATTCGCATAGCAGTAATCGGCAGCGCACTGCGAGACCCGGCCGAGCTGCCCACGTTCATCGAACGCGTTCTCGATATACGCTTCCAGATTCCAGCTCTGGCGCGCAGTTCCGATCGAGAAATCAAAGGATGTGTACGCAGGAATGGGGCCGACCAATTCGTTCGGATGAGCCTCAAGACTGAAAGTCGACGATCCATGGTACAGCACCGAACCCTGTACGTAGCTGCCATAGTCGCCGGCATTGAACTTGTAGCGAGCCGTGCCATTGGCCTTGAACTTTGGCGTCACCGGCAACTGGGTGCCAGAGGGGGCAATGAGCACCGGATCCGGATCTACCGACGCCGCTGTGCACGACGAAGTCACATGGCCGTTGGGTGCGCTGCAAAAATTGGCCGAGAGCGCCGCATCCACCCGGGTCGCCGACACGGTGAGGTTCAGATTGTTGCCGACCAGCCAATTGACATCGAACTCTATGCCCTTCACCTCCGCCTTGCCAGCATTCAAGATGGAGGTGATGCCCTGGTCACCCTGCACGCCGATCTGCACGCCATCCCATTTTTCAAAGAATGCTGCGCCGTTGAACCGCACCCGGCGATCAAACCAGGCCGTCTTCCAGCCGACCTCATAATTGGTGAGCGTGTCAGCGCCATAGGCCACTATTTCCACCCGACGATTGTTGCCGCCCGGCCTGAAGCCCGTGGAATAGGTGGCATACACCATGCGGTCCGGATCAATCTGGTAGGTCAGGTTGACCCGGTGGGTCTCGCCCTGCTCCGTCACTCGCTTGTCGGTATTGATGCACGGCCACTTGCCGGGAACGACGGTCGCGGGACTCGCGGGCGGGTTGCAACTGCCCTCACCGCTGTTGCCCTGCTGGAACCCGAAGAACCCATAGAGCGTATTGTCTGCCCAGAACTGCCTGATGCCCGCACTGACTTTCCATTTGTCACTAAGATCAAAGGTCATGTCCCCGAACAGCGCGGTGTCGCGATCGGTGCGTGTCTGTGCCGACAAATACAGAATGCCGGGCTGTCCATCTACCGCGTAGACGTAAACATCCGGACGGCGCACCGGCACGGTGTCGAGTGTCGGCAAGCCATCGACACGAAACTCTGCGCGTATGTCGTCGGTCTGGCGCTGCAAAAAGCCGCCGATTACGAATCTGAAGCGGTTTTCAGTTGGCGACGAGAGGCGAATCTCCTGGTTCACCTTGGTATATCTGTCGTGATTCGCCGTGTATTGCGTAGGGTCCAGCAGTCCGCCGGCACCATCGTCCCAGCGTGAGTACCCTGAGCCAAATTGATCATAGGCAATGGCGTACTCGGCATAGTCGACAACGTTGTCGGTCTTGCGCTCAAAATACCCGCCGTTGTACACCAGATCGTAGTTGCCGATCTTTCCTTCGACCGTAAGCGCGGTCTGGTACCACTTGTCGAGATTCTGACCGGGTGTGTAGTCACCGACATTCAAATCACCCAGTCGGGGATCGAAGGCGAAATTGCCATCCGCTTTCTGGTGCTGGTAGAGCACAGTTGGAGTAATCGACCATCTGTCGTTCAGATCGACTTTCAGCGCCGCGCGCCCGCCATAACTCTCGACGTCATTGGCGTTCTGTTTCAGTACGTTGGCATTATTGCGGTAAAACGGCGGCCCACCGGGCTCTCGGCCGTACGTATACTCGGTGTAGACATTGTTGATATAGCCGCCGTCACGCTCGTAATAACCAACCAGCCGGACTGCCGCGTTCTCCGAGACTGGGAAATTGACGAAGCCTTCAATACCACCGCCAGACTCGCCCTTGGCGAACTTGGTGCCCTTGACGTCGTAACCGGAAGAAAATTTGCTGGCATCTGGCTTGTTGGTGATGATGCGCATAGTGCCCGATAGCGAACTGGCTCCGTAGAGCGTGCCCTGGGGACCGGCCAAAGCCTCAACGCGCGCAATGTCATAGATATGCACGTCGAGCGAATTGCCAATCGTGGTAACCGGTGTTTCATCCAGATACACGCCGGTTGCCGGCAGTGAACCCGCATGCAAGCCATCTCCACCACTCGATATACCGCGGAAGTACAGCTGCGCCTGGCTCGGTCCAAGGGACTGATAGGACACGCTCGGAAGAAATTTGGCGTAATCGTCAAAGCTTGTAGCCTGGAGTTGTTCCAGCTTTTCTCCGCCCAGTACCTGGAGGCTGATCGGTACCTTCTGCAGGTCCTCGGCACGCTTCTGCGCCGTGACAATGATTTCTTCCAGCGCCGGCCCTTCCGCCTGTTGCGCCTGCGCCATGCCGACCCCTGCGATCATGGCGGCGGAGGCCAACGGCACTCCGGCCCAATGGGCGGAATTACGCTTCAATTTCCTCTTGCGGCTACGAGTCATCGCATATCCCCTTTGGTGTCTTCAGACCAGCTCCGATGTCGAGTGTAAGCTACATGCGGGCAGTTTAATACTCCGGCGCTGTCGGGTACGTGGACAGCACCCTGCCCAGCACCGCCTGCAGCGGGCCCAGCCAAGGTTCGAAGTTGCGCCAGTGATCGACCCCTTCCCGGAAAATGGGTTGCCTGACTTGCTGGGCGCTGGCGGTCTTGACGGCACGCTCGTTCTCATAGAAGCGGAGGCAACCCGCTTCGAAAGGCAGGCCGCAATAGGCCAGCAGGTCGCGAACCTGCGCTTCGGTGTCCTCGATCATGCTCTCATACACCACGCGGTGTATCTTGCCGGGGAGCACCGCATCGTAGTGAGCCATCAGCTCGACATAGTCGCAATAGTACCGGCCGATATCTTCGAGGCTGTATGAGTAGTTCTGGCCGCGGGCGAAATGCTGCTTGAATGCAGAAAAACAACAGGCCATCGGGTGGCGACGGGCATCGATAATTCTGGCATTGGGTAACATCAGCTGGATCAATCCGATGTGCAGGAAATTGTTGGGCAATTTATCAATGAAATAGGGCCTGCTGCTGTGACGGTGTATGCGGGTATGTTCGATGTATTGATCGCCAAGAGCACGGAACTCCTCCGTCGACATCCCGGCCAGAACTTCTGGATACCGCGATGAATTCGCTCCGGACTGCCGCTCGCTCAGGGAGCGCGAAATATTGGCAAGGTCGGGCAGTTCCATCGTGCCCTCGATCATTGAATGGCTGGCCAGAATCTGCTCGACCAACGTCGACCCGGCGCGGGGCAGGCCGACGATGAATATGGGGTCAGCCGCCGGCGAGCCGAAGGCGCGCCGTGCCGCAAAGAAGTCCGCCGAGAATAGAAGCCTGGAAGTGCGCACAAAAGCGCTGGTCTGGTCCGGAAAATAGGCGATACCCGCGCGCCGCTGCTCGTTGCCCTGCCGGTAGTGATCAAAGGCCTCGGCATAACTGCCCGCATCTTCGAGCGCCTTGCCCAGGGCAAAATGAAAATGAAATCGATCCTCCTCGCTGAGGTCGGTTCGGGCCAGCATTGCATGCATGGCTTCCAGTTCCTGCGCCGTGAAGCGGAAGGTTTTCAGGTTGGCCAGGCTCCAGTAGGCTTCACCCATGGCAGGAGCCAACTGGATGCATTTACGGTAGGCCTCGACGCTATCTTGCTGGCGTCCCGCCGTGCCCAGTGCGTGCCCATAGCTCATCCAGATTTTCGGTTGCCGGGCATGGGCAGTCAGCAGGTCCGCGTACAGATCGATTGATTCGCTGTAGTCGCCAATGCGCGCCAGCACCACGGCCTTGAGATTCCGATAGGCAGGATTGCGCGGCTCGAGCTGCAGCAATTGCTCGATCTGGCGCAGCGCGGCGGCAGGCTGATTCTGGCGATTCAGTATTATCGCGTAGTGATGGCGGGCGGCATTGAAGCTTGGGGCAAGTTCAAGGCAGCGGACCAGCAGATGCTCCGCATCCTGGATTCGGCCGAGGCGCGCTGCCACTTCAGCCAGCATACGCAGTGCTGCGACATCGGTGGGGAACTGCTGTAGATGCGCGCGCAGCAGGGTTTCTGCCTCCGGTATGCGGTTCTCGAACAGCGCCGCCGCTGGCGCCAGCAGGCGCGGATCGCGCGTCGAGGCTTTGATGTGACTGGCATACGCGGCGTCGGCACCGCCGGAATCGCCGCTGACGACCAGCAGATCGCCGAGCGCCCGCCAGACATCCGGCAGATCGGGCTTAAGTGCCGCGGCACGCTGCAGGGCCACTATCCCTTCGGCTGTCCGATCCAGTTCGCCCAGGGTCACACCCAGTTCGTAGTGAGCCCGCGCCCAGCGATGCTGGGCGTCGACCAGGTCCCTCAGGGTTTTTGCGGCCGTGGCGGTATCGCCCGAAGCGCGTTGCGCAAGACCCAGTAGTAGCGTTGCCGGCGGATGATTGGGCGCGATCCTGAGGATTTCACCGGCTTGCTCAACTGCAAGTGCCGGATTGCTGCTCAACAAGCGCTCTGTGTACGCCAACGCCTCGTCGATTGTTCCTACCGGTCCGGTGACGCTGGTCATGCTCTCTGCTTCCAACTCGTGGCCTCGAATCTTACCTGAGCGCCGCGCAATTGTTGGCACTCGGCTGCCCGTGTTGGTTGACCGCGCCCCACTGCGAACCTAAGCTGACTGACCAGGAGCCAGGACCGGATCCAGAGTAGCCCTGCAGGATTGCGCCCGGAGAACAATATAGACGCACGTTGCCTGACCGCCCTCGCTGCTCCCGCCGTCTTCGCCGTCACCCCGGGCCCGTGCACGCCTACTCACGCCGCCATGCCCGCAATCGGGAAGGTGACACCGCGGCGCGTGGCAGTAGTCTTCAAGGGCGGTGCCGCCTGCAAACTGACGGGCGGACCGTAGCACGATGCCAGCGTTAATTCCCAGAGTCCCGGTACGGGTGCGCATCCTGGCGCTGATCTTTGTACTCAGCTTCGTCAATTACCTGCTGCGCAATAACATGTCGGTGGCGATCGAGAGCATCCAAAGGGAATTTCATTTTTCTGAACAGGACGTGGGCTGGATCCTGGGCAGCTTCAATTTTTCCTACGCCGTCTTCCAGATACCCGGCGGCCTGTTCGGCGATTGGCTGGGACCGCGACGTGGCCTGACAATCATCGCACTCGGCTGGGGCCTGCTCACCCTGCTGACCGGCTTTGTGCCGCATATCATGTTGGCCTCGGCCAGTGGGGCGCTGATCGCACTGGTGGGCGTGCGCTTCCTGCTGGGTGTCAGCAACGCACCGACCTATCCGATTGTTGCCGGTACCTTTGCCAACTGGTTTCCGGTGGGTCGCTGGGCCTTTCCGAATGCCGTGTCGAGTTCGGGCCTGGCGCTTGGGCAGGCAGCCATCGGACCGCTGGTCACTGTACTGATTGTGCACTTCGGCTGGCGGGCCTCCTTTGTCTGGCTGTCACCACTCGGATTTCTCGCCGCGGCCTGGTGGTGGTGGTATGCGCGTGACACGCCGCGCGAGCACCGCGCCGTCGACGCCGCGGAACTCGCACTGATTGATGCCCATCGCCCCAGAGCCGATGAGTCCCAGCACCTGGCCCAGGCCTGGCGCAAGGTATTGGGTCAACGCGATGTGCTGCTGCTGGCCGCCAACTATTTCTGCATGAACTATGTGTTCTACATGTTTTCGCAATGGTTGTTCCTGTACCTGGTGAACGAGCGCGGCTTCACGGTGCTCGAGGGTGGCTGGCTCTACGCACTGCCCTTCCTGACCGGCGCGGTACTGGCCACGGTGGGCGGCTTGACCTGCGACTGGACCTGCAAGCGCCTCGGACCGCGCTGGGGTTGTCGCCTGCCGGGTGCCGTCGGCATGTTCCTGGTCGCAGTGCTGCTGATTGCCGGCGCCAGTGCTCCCAATCCCTATGTTGCAGTTGGACTGCTGTCGCTGTGCTTTGGTTTTACACAGTTCACGGAAGGCTCTTACTGGCAGGCCTGCACCTTTGTAGCCGGACCGCATACCGCCGCCGCCACGGGCGTCATGAATACCGGCGGCAACCTGCCCGGCTTCCTGGCGCCACTGGTGGGGTTCATGCTCGATCGCTTCGGCTGGATGCCCACGCTGCTTTCCGGCTCCATCTTCGCCCTGATCAGTGTCGTCCTGTGGCTCGTGGTGCGCATCGTCGAACCCGGCGAGTCGTCATCGGTGGCGCCAGAGACTGTTTGATACGCTGGCAGCGCCCTGGTCCCGCAGCTTGATCAGGTGTGCCAGCAGTGAGCGTCGGGCCGCGCCGTGCAGAGGTGCCGCGACATCATCGTAGACCCGTGCCAGCAATTCATCTTCAGCAATCGATTCCTGTGAGCGCAACACACGCAGCACCTTGGCTTCGCGGCGGTGGCGATGCTGGATGATGTGGTTGATCGCCGTGGCGGGCTCCGCCATCAGGAATCCATGGCCGGGCGCCAGCCATGCAAGTTCTTCGTTCAGCAGCGCGCTCAGCGACTGCAGGTAGGCCGCCATGTCGCCATCGGGCGGATCGATCACGACGGTCGAGGCCTGCATCACCTGGTCGCCCGTGAACAGCAGCTTTTCTTCTTCAAGCAGATAACAGAAATGATTCGAAGCGTGGCCGGGCGTATGAATGGCGCGCAGCGTACACGGGCCAGGCAAGGCGATGCGCTGGCCATCGGTCAGCACCTGATCGGGCACAAAGGTGGCATCCTGCCACTGCGTATGATCCGCGATGCGACCGTAGACACGGGCACCGGTGCGCGCTTTGAGCAGCGCCACGGCAGGTGAATGATCCTTGTGCGTATGCGTCGCCAGGATCCAGCGGATCGGGCCAGGTGCGGCGGCGAGCAATGCACCGACATGACTCTCGTCATAGGGACCAGGATCAATGACCGCCCATTCGTTGGCCGCTCCGCCACCCACCAGATAGCTATTGGTGCCAGGACCTGTCATCAGGCTGCCGTTGTTGGCGGTCACGCGGATGACGCGGTCCGAGAGGCGTACCGCAACGCCGGGTATCAGTTCGCAGGAAACGGTGCACTTCCCGTCCGGGTCGAGTCGGCCGATTTCCGCCCAGGCCCATTCATGGGGCATGACCAGGCGGTCGCCGTCAGCGCCGAGCGCGCGGCGTGGCAGGATGACGTGAATATTGCGCGGCTCGCGTATCCAGTCGAGCAGCGCCGCGACGGACTGGAATTGCGCAATCGTCGCCAGGGTATGGTGGGTAACGTCCACCAGATTGAGCTCCGCAGTTCGTGCCAGCGCATCGGCAGGGGCGATCCACTGCTGTTCGACCAGCTCAGTGCCATCGTGGACGGCACTCTGCCCTTCCGGCAGCCTGGCCAGAAAGAAACGCGTGTCAAATCGCTTGGGCATGCCCGGCGGAGTGATCCAGTGGCTGAGGTAATGCAACTCGCCAGCGTTCAGGCGCAACCCGAACCGCTGGCACAGTGAGTTCCAGTCATGCTCACCACAGCGCAGTGCCGCCCGCCATTGCGCCGCTTCAATATCACTGTCTTGCATGCGGCCATCGCCAGCGGCAGCAGTCGCTGCGGCGAACAGAATGCCAGCCTCTTCGAAGCATTCGCGAATAGCCGCGACGTAGAAATCGAGGCCACCCTGTGCCAGGTTCAGGCGCCCGCTTGCCGCGGCGTCGTCGAGACCAGCGCAGTAGCGGTGCGACTGACGGTCGCCGCCGTCGACCTGGCCGCCGGGGAACACCCAGGCGCCGCTGAATTGATCACCACGTGGCGCGCGTCGCATCAGCAGCACTTCCACGCCGACGGGCGCGGCATCGCGCACGACAATCAGCGTTGCCGCAGGGCGTAGCGGACGCTCAGTCGCGGGCACTGCTGCCAGCCAACGCCGTGATCTCAACCTCGCGCTCGGCGATTTTGAGCCGATCGCCCAAGGCTGCGCCCAGCAGGCTGCGGGCGATGGGCGATACATAGCTGAGTTTTCCTGCGCCAGGATCAGCCTCGTCTTCGCCGACGATACGAAATATCCGCAGCGAGCCGTCGTCATGGCGCAGCGTCGCCTGCACACCAAAGCGAATGACCTGCGGTTGCTGTTCCGGCTCGATCAGCCGCGCCGAAGCACGTCGCGCGCTCCAGTAGCGCAGTTCACGTGCGGCAACCGCAAGCTCGCGGACATCACCGTGCTCCTGGGCCGCGGTGCGTGTCGCTGTCAGTTGCCGCACGGTCTCTTCCATGGCGGCCAGTCCTTCAGCCGTGACAAAATTGGGGTGAGCGCTGATCGGCCGATCCGGCAATATGTCGGCGGCGGCGGCGGCGTCCGGATCCTGCTCACGTGTGAAGGCACGACTCATATTGGAATCATGCGCTACTCGGGTAGGCGCTACAAATGCCCGCGGGCAGCCGCTGGGTCTGAGCCCAGGGCAGTGTGGTTCAGGGTTTGGCAGCGGCGGCGGGCACTGGCGCGGCCGCGGGCGCCGGCGCCGCCGGTGGGTCGGGCGCCTCGCTGGCAGCGGACACCGGCGCCATCGTGTCGGTGTGCAATGCCGCCTCTTCCGCCTTCTTGGTCATGACAATAATGCTGATGCGACGGTTGATGGGGTTGCGCGGGTTGTCCTGGTCGAACAGCACCGCCGATGAAAGCCCGACGATGCGCGCCATTTTTCCGGCCTGCAGACCACCACTTTCAAGAGCCCGGCGTGCGGCATTGGCGCGATCAGCGGACAGATCCCAGTTGGTATAGCCGTTCTTCGCGACATAGGGCGTGACGTCAGTGTGCCCCGACAGGCTGATGCGATTGGGCACGGTGTTCAGATAGCTGACGAGCTCGTGCAGGATACTGGTGGTATAGGGTTTGAGATTGGAGCGGCCTATATCAAACATGGGCCGGTTCTGGGCATCAACAATCTGGATGCGCAGGCCTTCCGGCGTGATATCGAGCAACAGCTGGTCCTTGAACGGTCGCAGCGCCGCGCTCTCGTCTATCGCTTTACGCAGATCGTCCATCAACGATTCCAGCTGCTTTTTCTCCGCTTCGGCGGCCAGGCGCTGCGCTTCGTCGAGGTCCTTGGGAATGGTCTGGGTGCCGGCCGCCAGCCCGGTTTCCTTGCGGATCGCCGATTTCGGTGCATCCATGCCGCCGCCCAGATTGATCAGGCTGGTGCTGGCCCCGCCCGGACCATTCACGCCCTTGGCAGCCTTGACCGATTTACCCTGCTCCATGCTGGGGTTCTTGAAATACTCAAACATCGCGGCGCGCTGCTCTTTGGTCACGGCGGCGACCAGCCACATGACCAGGAAGAAGGCCATCATGGCAGTGACGAAATCGGCATAGGCGACTTTCCACGCGCCGCCGTGGTGGGCGGCATCGGCCTTGCGCCGCCGCTTGACGATGATGATGGGGCGCTTGGCCTTGTCGATCACGCCGCCGCAACCTCTTTCTTCTTGCCCTTGAGGTGATTCTCGAGATCAGCGAATGTCGGACGCACTTCACTGAACAGCAATTTGCGGGCGAACTCGATCGCCACCGGCGGCGCGTAGCCGCGCACGCTGGCCACCAGGGCCATCTTCACGACTTCAAAGGCCTTGCCTTCTTCGTGGGCGCGATGCGCCATGGCGCTGGCGGTCGGGCCGACGAAGCCGTAGGAAACCAGAATACCCAGGAAGGTACCGACCAGGGCCGCCGCCACCTTGTGGCCAATGGTGGCGGTGTCCGCGCCTTCCAGGGCGCCCATGGTATTCACGATACCCAGCACCGCCGCGACGATGCCGAAGCCGGGCAGCGCATCGCCGACCTGCTGAATGGCGTGCGAGGGTTCAGTCGATTCCTTGTGATGATTCTCGAGCTCGTATTCGAGCAGCGATTCGAGCTCGTTCGGATCTAGATTGCCGCCCACCATGAGCCGCAGGCAGTCAGTGATGAACTCAATGAAATGATGGTCCGCCAGGATGCGCGGATACTCGCTGAACAGCGCGCTCTTGTCCGGGGCCTCCAGGTCGGCCTCGATAGCCAGCATGCCGGATTTGCGAATCTTGACCAGGATGTCATACAGGAGCTTCAGGATATCGGCGTAGTCGGCACGCCGGTAGCGCGGCGCCTTGATCAGTGCGAAGGCGTTGACAAAGGATGCCTTCACCACCTTGATGGGGTTGCTGATGATGAACGCGCCGAATGCCGCACCGATGATGATGATGACTTCGGTAGGATGCCAAAGCGCAAGCAAATGGCCGCCGTCGGCCATGAACCCCAGGAGGACTGACGCGATCACGACCACCGTGCCGATGATCTGAAACATGGTTCTTCGCTGCCCCGATTATGGAAGTGGTGCAGCTTCCGGTATCGGCCCGCCAGCGCCGATCTTGAAGGATTGGCGCCCCTAACCGGTCAGGGGCCAAAGCGTGAAACCGGTCACTTCTTTTTGCTCACTTTGCTGCGGACCCGGCTCTTGTGGCGCCCTGGTTTCGGGGCCAGCGCGCGTTTGGCGTCCTCGGCCGTGAGGTTTCCGGCAAGTTTGAGCAGGTAGCTGCGAAACGCACGGCTCAATTCGGGGTGTGCCAGCGCATACTCCACGGTAGCCTGCAGATAGCCGAGCTTGCTGCCGCAATCGAAGCGCTTGCCCTCAAAACGATGGGCATAGACCGCCTCGCGGGCCAGCAGACGCGAGATACCGTCAGTGAGCTGGATCTCGCCGCCCGCACCGCGACCGATCTGGCGCAAATGCTCGAAGATGCCCGGCGTGAGGATATAGCGGCCCACGACCGCCAGCGTCGAGGGGGCTGCAGCGGGCTTGGGCTTTTCAACAATGCTGCTTATGCGGCTGACTGCGAGTCGCGGCGATTCAACCTCGACTATGCCGTATTTCTCAGTGTCGCGCCGTGGGACGTCTTCTACGCCGAGCACGCTGCCGCGATGAAATTCGTAGGTCGCCGCCATCTGCTTCAGACAGGGCACCTCGGCGTCGATAAGATCGTCGGCGAGGTGCACAAAAAACGGCTCCTGGCCCACCGCGGCTTCGGCGCACAACACCGCGTGGCCCAGGCCCAGCGGCGCCGACTGGCGGATATAGATGCAGGTGGCATAGGAAGGCAGCACGCTGCGGATCTGGCGCGCCAGGTCGGATTTACCCTGTGCTTCCAGCAGTTTTTCGAGCTCCTGGTCAGAGTCGAAATGATCTTCAATGGCGCGCTTGGAAGCGCCGGTGATGAATACCAGGCGCTGGGCGCCGGCAGCCAGGGCCTCTTCGACGGCATACTGGATGAGTGGCTTGTCGACCACCGGCAGCATCTCCTTGGGGCTGGCTTTGGTGGCCGGCAAGAATCGGGTGCCGCGACCGGCCACCGGGAAAACGGCGGTTCTGATCTCGCGTTTCACGGGCGGATGGACCTTATGCGGCAATTGGGTGCGCCAGTATAGCCGCGGCGATCATGCAGGTCTGATCTCCAGTTTAGCCTGAGACCCCGGTCACGAAGCGTCGCCGGCGGGCCACGGGACCCGGCTGCGCCGGCGACGCTCAACCGAACAGCTACTTGAGGGTCTTGACCGGCTTGGCGGCGCTTGCCGGGGCATTCAATCCTGCGACCCGTAAGTCGGCGCGATTGCGTTCAATCAGTTTCTGGCTGATGCCCTTGACCATGGCCAGTTCGTCGACTGAGCGAAACGGGCCGTGTTTTTGCCGGTAGTCAACGATCGCCTGCGCCTTGCTGTTGCCGATGCCCTTGAGCTCGCGCGCCAGGGTATCGACATCGGCAACATTGACGTTGACCGGGCCGCACCAGGCGCCGGCCGAGACCGCCAGCATGAGGGTGAGTAGAAAACCGTGTTGGATATGTCATGGGAGTGCGCCTCCGGGCGCTTGTGGGTTGAGGAACCCTGCAAGCGTAGGAGTACGGAGAGTGCGCGCGTGAGGTCCAAATCTGGCGCGTTTAAAGCGCTATGCCATATGTCAGGCCGGTCAATTGCGAATGGGTCGATCTGCGCCTTCGTTGACGCGCTCGCGCAGATCCTTGCCGGGCTTGAAATGCGGCACAAACTTGCCATCGAGCGCGACCGCTTCGCCGGTCTTCGGGTTGCGGCCCTGGCGGGGTGGGCGAAAATGCAGGGAGAAGCTGCCAAAACCGCGAATCTCGATGCGATCGCCCTGTGCCAGGGCATCGCTCATGATCTCGAGCATCTGCTTGAGCGCCAGCTCGACATCCTTGGCAGGCAGATGCTTCTGCTTGGTGGTGATGATCTCGATCAGCTCTGACTTTGTCATGCCAGCCCCTGCCTCCGCCCCATGCTCCCCATTGGCGGCGGCCGCAGTGTCCGGACCCTGTCGGCCGCCCGTCATCATTCGCGCTCGGGTGTGTTGATCTGTTCCTTGAACAGATCACCCAGACTGGTGCCCGAAGTGGGCTGCTCCGAGCGATAGTTCTGTACCGCCTCGGCCTCCTCATGGAACTCCTTGGCCTTGATCGACAGCGAGATCGAACGGGTCTTGCGATCGACGCCGATGAATTTCGCTTCGACTTCATCGCCTACCTTCAGAATCTGACGGGCGTCTTCGACACGATCGCGTCCCAGCTCCGAGGCACGCAGCTGGCCTTCGATGCCGTTGCCCAGGTCAATGATGGCGCCGCGCGCGTCCACTTCACGCACCGTGCCGCGCACCACGCTGCCCTTGGGATTGTCGGTGATGTAACCCGAGAACGGATCCTTGGCCAGCTGCTTGATGCCAAGCGATATGCGCTCGCGCTCCGGATCGATCGACAGCACCATGGCCTCGACCTGCTGGGCCTTCTGGTAGTTGCGCACCGCTTCTTCGCCAGGCATGTCCCAGGAAATGTCGGAGAGGTGCACCAGGCCATCGATATTGCCCGGCAGGCCGATGAAAATGCCGAAATCGGTGATTGATTTGATCTGGCCGCCGACCTTGTCGCCGCGATTGTGGTTTTCGGAGAATTCCTTCCAGGGATTTTCCTTGCACTGCTTGAGGCCGAGCGAAATGCGCCGTCGCTCTTCATCGACATCGAGCACCATGACTTCGACTTCAAGGCCGGTATGCACGATCTTGGCGGGGTTGACGTTCTTGTTGGTCCAGTCCATCTCCGAAACGTGCACCAGGCCTTCAACGCCGTCTTCGATCTCGACAAAGGCGCCGTAGTCAGCGATGTTGGTGATCTTGCCGAACACCCGGGTGTTGGGCGGATAGCGGCGGGCAATGTTCTCCCAGGGATCAGCGCCCAGCTGCTTGAGTCCGAGCGAGACGCGCGAGCGCTCGCGATCAAACTTGAGGATGCGCACATCGACTTCATCGCCGACCTTGACCACTTCGGAAGGATGCTTGACACGCTTCCAGGCCATGTCAGTGATGTGCAGCAGGCCATCGATGCCACCGAGATCGACGAAAGCGCCGTAATCAGTGAGATTCTTGACTGTGCCCTTGACGACCGAACCTTCCTGCAGGCCGTCCATGAGGGCGCTGCGTTCGGCGGAAAATTCCTGCTCGACCACGGCGCGGCGCGAGACCACGACGTTGTTGCGTTTCTGGTCGAGCTTGATGACCTTGAATTCGAGCGGCTTGTTTTCCAGATAGGCAGTGTCGCGCACCGGCCGCACATCGACCAGCGAGCCTGGCAGAAAGGCGCGTACCGTTTCAATTTCGACCGTGAACCCACCCTTGACGCGGCCCGAAATGATGCCGATGACAATCTGGCCTTCATTGAACGCGGTTTCGAGACGGGTCCAGGTGCGGGCACGCTTGGCTTTTTCGCGCGACAGGCGCGTTTCACCGGTGCCATCCTCGACGGCGTCGAGCGCGACTTCGATCTGATCGCCGGCCTTGACTTCAACTTCGCCGCGTTCGTTCTTGAACTGCTCGAGCGGGATGACCGCTTCGGAC
This sequence comes from uncultured Gammaproteobacteria bacterium, assembly GCA_963823235.1. Classification (GTDB taxonomy): domain Bacteria; phylum Pseudomonadota; class Gammaproteobacteria; order Steroidobacterales; family Steroidobacteraceae; genus FEN-1191. The sequence continues at coordinate 100,069 of CAWGKS010000013.1, forward strand.
TTCAGGCCGACGTTGACGATGACCACGTCGGGCGTGACGCCTACGACCAGGCCGGTAAGGATCATGCCAGGGCGAATGCGCTGATTCGCCAGGCTTTGCTCAAACATCTCGCTGAAAGTTTCGGTCATGTTGTCTCTCGCATGCTCTTGGTGGCATGCCGTGGTCCGCTAGTGCCTCGTGCAGCTGACGGGTTTAAGTGCCAAGGGTCCGACATCCTGTCGTTCCCACCTTTTAAAAATCGACCAGCGACTGCCCATCAACGCCACAAACCCCGTTGCTCGCCGAGGCGCCAGATCTCATCGACAACTTCGACGATACCCAGCCGGGTGGAATCAACCACAATCGCGCCTTCAGCGCACACCAGCGGCGAGACCGGGCGGGAGGAATCCTGCCGATCCCGCGCCTCTATCTCGCGCGAAAGGGCGGCAAGGGTAACAGCAGAGTCCTTTCCTTTCAACTGGTTATAGCGTCTCACGGCCCGTTCTTCGGGGCTTGCAACCAGGAAGATCTTCAGGGCGGCCTGGGGGAACACCACGCTGCCCATGTCGCGCCCGTCGGCCACCAGGCCGGGCGGACGGGCGAAAGCATGTTGGCGAGCCATGAGGGCCTGGCGCAGCGCGGGCCAGGTTGCCACGCGCGAAGCGCCCGCCCCGGCCTCCTCGCTCCTTAGCGCGGTGGTGACGTCCTGGCCGTCGAGCAGTATCTGCTCGGAACCATCGCTGCCCGCCAGGAACTCGCTGTTCAGGGCGCGGGCCAATCGCACGTGGCCAGCCTGATCGTCTTTAGCCAGTTTGTGGCGCTCCCCTGCCAGGGCTGTCAGGCGGTAGAGGGCGCCGCTATCCAGCAGGTGCCAACCCAGCCGGCCGGCCAGCGCGCGACTCACGGCGCCCTTACCCGCCCCACTGGGGCCGTCAATCGTGACCACGGGCGGGGACGTGTTCATTGGCCGGCCCGGTTACCGTTCATGCAGTTGCAGGCCGATCGCGCGCGCAGCAGCGGGGAAACCCGGAAACGAAGTGCCGACATTGGCCACATCGTCAATTTCAATGGCAGCGTCCGCACGTACGCTGGCGATGGCAAAAGCCATAGCGATGCGGTGATCGCCGTGACTGTCTACGCGACCGCCGCGCAGGCCGCCGCCCTGGATGCGTATGCCATCGGGCAGCAATTCGCATTGCACGCCCACGGCCTTGAGTCCGGCGGCCATGGCGGCCAGGCGATCGCTTTCCTTGACACGCAGTTCAGCGGCACCCGTGACCACCGTCTCGCCCGTGGCGCAGGCAGCAGCGATAAAGAACACCGGCAGTTCATCGATGGCGAGCGGCACCAGGTGTTCGGGGATCACGACCCCGCGCAGCGGCGCTGCGCGCACCGTGATATCAGCAATGGGCTCAGGGCCCGCGGTTTCCTGCGGCCTGATGTCGATCTGGGCGCCCATGAGCCGCAGCATGTCGATCAGTCCGGTGCGCGTCGGGTTGACGCCGACGCCACGCAGCGTGAGCCCGGCGGGCGCCGCCAGGCAACCGGCAACGATAAAGAAAGCCGCCGACGAGATATCGCCGGGCACATTGACCGTCGTGCCGCGCAGGGTCTGGCCGCCGCGCAATGCCACGGTGGCGCCCGTGCGCTCGAGTTGCACGCCAAAGCCCTGCAGCATGCGCTCGGTATGATCGCGCGTGGGTGCCGGTTCGCTCACACGCGTATGACCGTTGGCACGGAGGGCTGCGAGCAGGATGGCCGACTTCACCTGGGCGCTGGCCATCGGCAGCGTGTAATCGATGGCACGCAGCACCGCTCCGCCGTGTACGCACACCGGCGGATGGCCATCCTGCGTGTCGAGCTGCGCGCCCATGAGACGCAGCGGCATGGCGACACGCTCCATGGGACGGCGCATCAATGATGCATCGCCGATCAGCGTGGAATCGAAGGGCTGACCCGCCAGCAAGCCCATGAACAGGCGCATCGCCGTGCCGGCGTTGCCCATGTCGAGCGGCGTGGCGCTGCCACGCAGGCCACGGAACCCTGCCCCGGTGATCAGTACTTCGCCGGCGCCTGGACGCTCTATCTGCACGCCCAGCGTGCGCAGTGCCTCGAGCGTAGCGCGACAATCGGCGCTGTCCAGGAAACCACTGACGCGCGTTGCGCCGTGGGCAATGCCGCCGAGCATCAGGGCGCGGTGCGAGATCGATTTATCACCAGGCACCTGCATGGTGCCGCCAATCTGGGTGACGGGTAGCAACCGGTAGCTGGGAGTAGCCTCGCCGCTCACGTGGTGCCAAGCAACCGCGTCAACAATGCCAGCAACTGCGTATTCTGTTCCGGCAAGCCTACCGAGATACGCAGGTGCTGCGGCAGGCCATAGCCGGCCATTGGTCGCACGATGATGCCGCCGCGCAGCAGCTGCTCGTAGATTTCCGGAGTGCGCGGGCCAGCCTCGAGCAGCAGAAAGTTGGTAGCGGAGGGAGCGAACGCGATGTGCGCTGCGCGCAGGGCCGCTTCCATCCGCCCGCGTTCAGCGATGGTGCGTGCCACGACCTGTTCAACATGGTGGGGGTCGGCGAGCGCGGCGATAGCGCCAGCCTGGGCCACATTGCTGACGTTGAAAGCAGGACGAATGCGATTGAGCGCATCAGCCACCTCCGGGTGCGAGATGGCGTAGCCGATGCGCATGCCGGCCAGTCCATAGGCCTTGGACATCGTGCGCACCAGGACCAGGTTCGGAAACTCCTGCAGCCATTCGACGGCGCCATCGCAGCCGCTCAGGCGCGAATATTCGTAATAGGCTTCATCGAGAATTATCAGGGTATGCGGCGGCGCGGCCGCCACGAAGGCCCGCAGCGCCGCGGCCTCAATCCAGGTGCCCGTGGGATTGTTCGGGTTGGCGATGAACACCAGGCGTGTATCGGCATCGATTGCGCGCGCCATGGCGGCCAGATCGTGCCCATAGTGCATGGTGTGCGTCGGGCCCAGCGCCGGCGCCTCGATGCAACGAGCCCCGGTGGCGCGTATGACCAGCGGATAGATGGCAAAGCCATATTGCGAGTACACAGCGCTGTGCGCCGTTGTCAGAAATGCCTCGGCCAGCAGCAGCAGCAGCTCGTTGGAGCCATTGCCGAGCGTGATCTGGGCGGTGCTCACCCGCAGAAACTCTGCGAGCGCGGCCTTAAGTTCATGCGCACTGCCGTCCGGATACAACCAGACTTCCCCGAGCGCCTGGTGCATGGCCTGCAGCGCCGCCGGGCTCGGGCCCCAGGGGTTCTCATTGGACGCCAGCTTCATGATGTCGCTCAGGCCGTATTCGCGCTTGAGATCGCTGATCGGTTTGCCGGGCACGTACGGCGTGAGGCCGAGTACTGCCTTGCTGGCCAGGAGTCCGGGATGATCCGCCGCTGCACTCACGCTACAGCACCGAACGGGGATAGGAACCGATCACCCTGAACAACGAGGCTCGCGACTTCAGGCTCTTGAGCGCACGCGCGACCTTCGGATCGCTGGCGTGCCCCTCGATGTCGATGAAGAATACGTAATCCCATTTGCGGCGGCGCGAGGGGCGTGACTCGATGCGCGTCATGCTGATGCCGCTCCTGGCCAGTGGTTCGAGCAGGCGATGCAGGGCGCCGGGAGCGTCGGTGCTGCTGCCGGACACCAGCAGCGTGGTCTTGTCGGCGCCACTGGGCTCGAGAATCTTGCGGCCGATGACCAGGAAGCGCGTGGTGTTGTCGCTGCGATCTTCAATCTCGGTTGCCAGCAACTGCAGGCCATACACTTCCGCAGCGGTGTCGCCGGCAATAGCCGCCGTGCCCGCCTCATCGCGGGCGCGCCGCGCGCCCTCGGCATTGCTGCTCACCGCGACCCGCTCCACCGTCGGCAAGTGTTCATCCAGCCAGGAGCGGCACTGCGCCAGCGCCTGGGCGTGTGCGCACACCCGTCCGATGCGCTCGAGTGCACTCATGCGACCCATCAGGCAATGATGAATGCGCAGCTCCACTTCACCGCAGATGTGCAGCGGGCTGCCCAGAAAACGATCGAGGGTATTGGTGATCGTGCCTTCGGCGGAATTCTCCACGGCCACCACGCCAAAGTCGGCATTGCCCGCTTCCACTTCATGAAAAACTTCATCACTGGTGGTCAGGGCCAGAGCCCGCACCGAATGGCCGAACTGCTTGTAGACTGCAGCCTGGGTGTAGGTGCCTTCGGGCCCGAGGAACGCTACTTTGAGCGGTTCCTGCTGGGCCAGGCAAGCCGACATGATCTCGCGGAACAGGCGCGCAATTTCTTCGTTGCGCAACGGTCCGCGGTTGCGCTCCAGCGCCTGGCGCAGCACCTGCGCCTCGCGCTCGGGTCGGTAAAAATCGACTGTATGACCGTCAGCGTGCTTGGAAATGCCTACCTGCTGGGCCAGCAGGGCGCGGCGATTCAGCATCTCATGCAGCTGCGCATCGAGTGCGTCGATGGCATCACGCATGGCTGCCAGCGGGATGCTCTTGGCCTTGTCGCGGCGACCTTTTGCCATGTACCCGCCTCCTAAGGTAACTGCTGCACGATGCGCGCCGAGAGCACGCCCTTGATCTGGCCGATGCGGCTGATCAGGGTCGCGTCGATCACGCCGTCGGTATCAATCAGCGTGTAGGCATACTCACCGCGCGACTTGTTGAGCAGATCGGCGATGTTGATGCTGGCGCTCGCCAGGCAGGTGGAAATCTGGCCAACCATGTTGGGCACGTTGCTGTTGGCAATGGCGAGGCGCATGGTGCCAGGTATGCGCGGCAGCACGGCCTCGGGAAAGTTGACCGAGTTGCGGATGTTGCCATTCTCGAGAAAATCACGCAGCGTGTCGGCCGCCATCGCGGCGCAGTTGTCTTCGGCCTCACCGGTCGAGGCCCCCAGATGCGGCAGCGTTATCGCGCGCGGGTGGTTCTTGAGGGCATTGCTGGGAAAATCGCAGATATAGGCGTGCAGATGACCAGTGTCGAGCGCCGCGACCACATCGCCCTCAGCAACGATCTGCGCGCGTGCGAAATTCAACAGCACGCCGCCCGGGCGCATCAACTTCAGGCGCGCGGCATTTACCAGCGCACGGGTCTGCTCGCTCAGCGGCACATGCACGCTGAGCATATCGGCGCGCGCAAACAGGTCATCAAGCGAGAGCGCCTGCTGTACCGACGCTGACAGCTGCCAGGCGCGCTGCACGGTGATCTGGGGATCGAAGCCGAGCACGTGCATGCCCAGCGCCTGGGCAGTGTTGGCCACTTCGACGCCGATGGCGCCCAGGCCAATGACTCCCAGGGTGCGACCGGGCAACTCGAAACCGATGAAATCCTTCTTGCCCTTCTCTACCGCGACGTCAATGGCGTGATCATCGCCCTGCAGCGAGCGGGCATAATTCCACGCCTGGCAGATGTTGCGTGCCGCCAGGAACAGGCCGGCCAGCACCAGTTCCTTGACCGCATTGGCGTTGGCGCCCGGGGCGTTGAACACGGGAATGCCGCGCGCACTCAGGGCTGCGACCGGAATGTTGTTGGTGCCGGCACCGGCCCGCGCCACTGCGAGCAGGGAATCGGGAATGGCAAACTCGTGCATATCAGCCGAGCGCACCAGCACGCCGTGCGGCCGCGTCAGCTCGGAGGCTATTTCGTAGCGCTCGCGCGGCAGCTTTTCCAGGCCGCGCAGGCTGATGTTATTGAGCGTGAGGATGCGATAGCTCATGGCAACCTCAGGCGTGACGCTGCGCAAATTCGCGCATGTAATCGACCAGTGCCACCACGCCCGCGAGCGGCATGGCGTTGTAGATGCTGGCGCGCATGCCGCCCACCGCACGATGACCCTTGAGTTGCACCATATTCAGCGCCTGCGCTCCCTTGAGGAAATCGGCATCGAGTGTTGCGTCTCTGAGCTTGAAGGGTACATTCATCAATGAACGGTCGGCCGGCGCAACCTTGTTGCTGTAGAACGCGGTGGAATCGAGATAGTCGTACAGCACTGCGGCCTTCCTGCGATTGTGCTCTGCCATGGCAACGAGACCGCCCTGCTTCCTGAGCCACTGAAACACCAGGCCGGCGATGTATATGCCGTAGCTGGGCGGGGTGTTGTACATCGAATCGTTGTCCGCCTGTAGCCGGTAGTCGAAAGCCGAAGGCGTGCACGGCAGGCTGTTGCCAATCAGGTCGTCGCGCACGATGACGATGGTCAGCCCCGCCGGGCCGATATTCTTCTGCGCACCGCCGTAGATGAGTCCGTACTTCGACACCTCGAGCGGGCGTGACAAGAGGTTGGATGACATGTCCGCGATCAGCGGCACCTCACCGGTGTCGGGTGTGTAGTGATACTCGACGCCGCCAATGGTTTCATTGGCGCAAATGTGTACATAGGCCGCCTGCGGGTCGAGCTGCCAGCTGGCACGCGGCGGTATGCAGTTGAAGTTCTCGGCGGCGGAACTGGCGGCGACGTTGACCTGGCAGTACTTGCCCGCTTCCTTGATGGATTTCTTCGACCACTCACCACTGCAGATGTAGTCGGCGCCGCTGCGGCCGCGCAGCATATTCATCGGCACAATGGCGTTCTCGCCGATCGCCCCGCCCTGCATGAACAGCACCTTGTAGTTGCCGGGGATCGCCAGCAGCTCACGCAGGTCCGCCTCGGCCTGGGCATGAATGGCCATGAATTCCTTGCCGCGGTGACTCATCTCCATCACCGACATGCCGCTGCCATGCCAGTCGGTCATCTCATCACGAGCCTGCTCGAGCACAGCCAGCGGCAGCGCGGCCGGACCCGGGGAAAAGTTAATTGCGCGCACGCGATATCCTATATGCTCGGGGTCGGACTGGTTTCGTCCGGGGACTCGGCCACGCCGTTCTCCTCCAGCTCAGTGCCCTCACCGGCCTCGAGGGCCTCGACCCGTTCAATTCCGGTAAGCCGTTCACCCTCCGCCAGGCGGATCAGGCGCACGCCCTGGGTATTGCGACCCACGACTGAAATGTCACTCACCGGCGTGCGCACCAGGGTGCCGGTCGAGCTGATCAGCATGAGTTCATGGCCGCTCTCAACCTGGAGCGCCGCCACGGTAGCGCCGTTACGCCCACTGGTCTGCAGGGCGATGACGCCCTGCCCGCCGCGATTGTGGCTGGGGAAGTCTTCCAGCGGCGTAAGTTTGCCGTAGCCGGTCTCGGAAGCGGTGAGGATGTGTCCCTCGCCCAGTGCGATCAGGGCAATCAGTCGTTGATCGCCCGCCAGGCGCACGCCGCGCACGCCGGTGGCGTCGCGACCCATGGCGCGCACCTCGGCTTCATGGAAGCGGATCGCTTTGCCGCCGCTGGTGCATAGCAGGATTTCACACTGACCGTCAGTGAGCGCCACGCCTACCAGGCGATCGTCGTCGCGCAGGTCGACGCCAATGATGCCGGACGCGCGTGGCCGCGAGAAGGCGGCCAGCGCGGTCTTCTTTACCGTGCCCAGGCTGGTGGCCATGAACACGAAATGTTGCTCGTCAAACTGCTTGACCGGCAGCAGCGCATTGATCTTCTCGCCGGCCTCGAGCGGCAGCAGATTGACTATCGGTTTGCCGCGCGAACCACGGCCCGCCTGTGGCAGCTCGAACACCCGCAGCCAGTACACTTTGCCGCGATTGGAGAAGCACAGCAGCGTGTCATGGGTGTGGGCGATGAAAAACTTCTCGATGAAATCCTCATCCTTGACGGCGGTGGCCGACTTGCCACGCCCGCCGCGCCGCTGCGCCTGGTAGTCGGAGACCGGCTGGGCCTTGGCATAGCCGGCGTGCGAGAGCGTTACCACGACATCCTGCGGCTCGATCAGATCTTCGGTGGACAGATTCAGGTGATCGAGGCTGATCTCGGTGCGCCGTGCATCGCCGTAGGCAGCGCGAATCTCGACGATCTCGGCGCGGATCACCGCCGTGAGGCGCTCAGGATTGGCCAGAATATCGCCCAGGTCGACCACCTGCGCGAGCAGCTCGCGATATTCGCCGACGATCTTGTCCTGCTCGAGACCGGTGAGCCGATGCAGGCGCATATCGAGAATGGCCTGCGCCTGTACTTCACTGAGCCGATAGCCGCGCGCGCTCAGACCGAATTCCGCTGCCAGGCCATCCGGGCGGGTAGTGCTCGCGCCAGTGCGCTCGAGCAGCGTGGCGACCACGCCGGGCGGCCAGTCGCGTGCCATGAGCGCAACGCGGGCGGCCAGCGGATTGGCGGCGGCCTTGATCAGCGCAATGATGGCATCGATATTGGCGAGCGCAACGCCGAGTCCTTCCAGTACATGCGCGCGCTCGCGCGCCTTGCGCAGATCGTAGATCGTGCGACGCGTCACCACCTCGCGCCGATGTCGCAGGAAGTGTTCGAGCATCTCGCGCAGGCCCATGAGCCGGGGCTGCCCGTCTGCCAGGGCGACCATGTTGATGCCGAACACGGTCTCCATCGGTGTCTGTGAGTAAAGCTTGTTGAGCACGATCTCGGCGACTTCGCCACGCTTGAGTTCGACAACGATACGCATGCCGTCCTTGTCGGATTCGTCGCGCAGGCCATCCGCAGCGATGCCATCGAGCAGCTTTTCGCGCACCAGGTCGGCGATGCGTTCGATCAGGCGCGCTTTGTTCACCTGGTAGGGCAGCTCGGTGATGATGATCGCCTGGCGACCGCTGCGCCCATCGATCTCCTCAATCGTGGCACGGGCGCGCACTGATAGCCGGCCGCGGCCGGTCTTATAGGCAGTAGCGATTTCCAGGGCGCCATTGATGATGCCGCCGGTCGGGAAATCAGGGCCCGGCACATGCTGCATCAGGCCGGCCAGGGTAATGGCTGGATCATCCAGCAGGGCCAGGCAGGCCGTGGTAATTTCGGTGAGATTGTGCGGCGGAATGTTGGTGGCCATGCCCACCGCGATGCCGGAGGAGCCGTTGACCAGCAGGTTCGGGATGCGCGTGGGCAATACCGCCGGCTCGCGCTCTGACTCGTCGTAGTTGGCGACAAAATCGACCGTCTCGCGGTCGATGTCGGCCATCAGCTCATGAGCGATCTTCGACATGCGCACTTCGGTGTAACGCATGGCGGCCGGTGAATCGCCATCGACCGAGCCGAAATTGCCCTGGCCATCGACCAGGATGTAGCGCATGGAAAACGGCTGCGCCATGCGCACCATGGTGTCGTAGACCGCCGTGTCACCATGCGGGTGATACTTGCCGATCACATCGCCCACCACGCGCGCCGATTTCTTGTAGGGCTTGTTGTATTCGTTGCCCAGCTCGCGCATCGCATGCAGGACACGCCGGTGCACGGGCTTGAGGCCATCGCGCACATCCGGCAACGCCCGGCCTACGATCACACTCATGGCGTAGTCGAGATACGACTGGCGCATCTCGTCTTCCAGGTTGACCGGCAGTATTTCCCGCGCAATTTCCGTCATGGACAAACCCTTGTTTTTAGCCGCGAAATTCTAACACAGTGAAGCCGAAATCCGGCAGGCTCGTTATACTGCGTACCCCTTAAGCTTGCAGGCCGCACTACCAGACCAACGCCATGATTGCAGCGCCCAATGTCGATGCGGTGGAACTGCGCAAATTTGATGCGCTGGCACATCAATATTGGGATGTGCGCGGTCCCCTGCACACCCTGCACAGTCTCAACGTGCCGCGCAGTGCCTACGTGGCAGCACGCGCCAGACTGGCCGGCGCTACGCTGGCCGATGTCGGCTGCGGGGGTGGACTGCTGGCGGAATCGCTGGCGCGCCTGGGCGCACAGGTAACTGCAATAGATCTGTCGGCCGCGATGATCGAGGTCGCCCGGCTGCATCAGGCCGAGACTGCGCAACTATCGACACCGGTGCCGTCGATCGACTACCAACTCATGTCGGTCGCGGATCTGGCGCGGACCAAAGCGGCGCAATTTGATGTGGTGTGCTGCATGGAACTGGCCGAACATGTGCCCGATCCTGGCGCCCTGCTCCAGGATCTGGCGCAGCTGCTGCGACCCGGTGGCGCGCTGTTCATCTCGACCATCAATCGCAGCCTGCGCTCGTTCCTGGGCGCGATCGTCGCCGCTGAGTATCTGTTGCAGCTGCTGCCGCGCGGCACACATGAATATGCGCGCCTGATTCGGCCCGCCGAACTGGCCCGCGCGGCACGGCGCGCCGGCCTTGAACTGCGCGATGTACAGGGCCTGCACTACGATCCGCTGACGCGCCATAGTCGCGTCGCGCCGCGCCCGGACATCAATTACATCGCGCATTTCACCCTGCCGGGCGCGGCGGTGCCGGCATGAACGGCGCTGGCAGGGCGCGCGCTGCCCTGTTCGACCTCGATGGCACGCTGCTCGATACTGCCCAGGACATGGCCGCGGCGCTCAACCTGTTGCGTGACGAGCAGGCGCTGGCTCCCCTGCCCTTCGCCCTGCTGCGCCCGCAGGTTTCCAATGGCGCCATCGCCATGGTGCGCACTGCATTTTCCAGAGAGCGAGGGCGATGAATTCGAGCAGTTGCGCGAGCGCTTCCTGGAACTCTATCGCACCAACCTGGCGGTACATACGCGGCTGTTTTCGGGTTTTGAAATGGTGTTGTCCAGACTGGAACAGTGCGCGGTTCCCTGGGGCATAGTCACCAACAAGGCGGCGTGGCTGACCGAGCCGCTGCTCGAAGCCGTGGGCCTGCGCCAGCGGGCAGGCTGCGTGCTCAGCGGCGACAGTTTGCCCGAGCGCAAGCCGCACCCGCGACAGCTGCTGGTGGCGGCCGAGCAGTTGGGACTGGCGCCGGCGCACTGCGTCTACGTCGGCGACGCGTTGCGCGACGTGCAGGCGGCCAATGCCGCGGGTATGTGCGCTTTGGGAGCACAGTTTGGTTATCTCAACCCCGCCGATGAGCCGCATCGCTGGCCGGTTGCCGGCTGGCTCGCTACGCCGCAGGATCTGCTGCCATGGCTCGATCTGACTCATGCGCCTGACCCCGCAGCGGCGGCACCACGATGAGCACGAATGAACTCTGGCTGCTATTGGCGGGTATCGCGGCCGGCGTCCTGGTCTGCCTGCTATGCGTCTGGATCCTGACGCGCCGGCACCACAGCGCCACGAGCAGCATGGAAGCGCAGCTGGGCGCCAGTTTTGCGCAACTCGCCAACAGCGCACTGCGCCACAACAGCGATCACTTTCTGACCCTGGCGCGCGAATCCTTCGCGCGCGAGCAGTCCAGCGCACAGAGTGCGCTGCGCGAGCGCGAGAGCGCACTCGGGCAGATGGTCGAGCCGATTCGCAAGGCACTGGAGAAAAGCGAACAGCAATTGGCAGGCATGGAACGCGAACGCCGCGACGCGTTTACGAGTCTGCGCACGCAGATCGAGCAGCTGACGCTCGGCCAGGGTGCCCTGCAACGCGAGACACGCAATCTGGTCGGGGCACTGCGTCGCCCGGAGGTACGCGGTCGCTGGGGTGAATTGACCCTGCGCCGCGTCGTGGAACTCTCCGGCATGTCGGAGCACTGCGATTTCACCGAGCAGGCGAGCGTGGCGAGTGACGCGGGCGTGCAGCGGCCGGATCTGATCGTGCACATGAGCGAAGGGCGCGATCTGGTGGTCGATGCCAAGACGCCACTGGATGCCTATCTGGATGCCACCGAGGCGGTCAGCGACGAGGCGCGCGCAGCGGCGCTGGTGCGTCACGCACAGCAGGTGGAAGCGCGCGTGCGCGAGCTGGCCGCCAAGGCCTACTGGAATCAGTTCAAGCGCAGCCCGGAATTTGCGGTGCTGTTCCTGCCCGGCGATCAGTTCCTGAGCGCGGCTCTGGCCGAGCGACCGGAGCTGCTGGAAAATGCGATGCGCCAGAGCATCGTCATCGCCACACCGTCAACACTCATGGCGCTGTTCAAGGCCGTCTCCTACGGCTGGCGCCAGGCCGTGGTCGCGGAACACGCGGCCATGATTCTGGAGCTGGGCCAGGATCTGCACCGCCGCCTTGCCACCTTCGCCGCGCATCTCGATCGCACCGGCCAGCGACTGGGCGCTGCCGTCGATGCCTACAACAGTGCCGTCGGCTCGCTGGAACGCCAGGTACTGCCGCAGGCGCGGCGCTTTACTGAACTGGGCGCCGTCAGTGGTGAATCGCTGGCGTCGCCAGACCCCGTCGAGCGCCTGGTGCGCAGCGCCGTGCTCCACAAGGACGATCAGCTGCCAGAAGCAACTCCTGTGTCAGCGCCAGATTCACCCCATGCTCAACCCTGAAGAACCGCGCCAGTACCACGCACCCGCCGATGTCCTGCACGGCCGCGTGATTGCCATTACCGGAGCTGGCGCCGGCATCGGTCGTGCCGTAGCGTTGAGCGCAGCGCGACATGGCGCGCAGGTGGTGCTGATCGGGCGCACCGTAAAACAACTCGAATCGGTGCATGCCGAGATCCGCTCCCAGGGGAACCCTGAGGCCAGCATTGCGCCGCTCGATCTGGAGCGCGCCCTGGCCGGCGACTACGACGCCCTGGCTGCGGCCATTACTGAGCGCTACGGGCGACTGGATGGTCTGCTGCACAACGCCGCACAGATTGGCACGCTCGCGCCGATCGAACATACGCAGATGGCAAGCTGGTGCCGGGTGTTGCACGTCAACCTGACGGCCGCCTTTGCCCTCACCCAGGTACTGCTGCCGGCGCTGCGCGCCGCGCCCGAGGCCTCGGTAATTTTTACTTCCAGCAGCGTCGGACGCCGCGGACGCGCCAACTGGGGTGCCTACGCAGTGTCGAAGTTTGGCGTCGAGGGCTTGAGCCAGGTGCTGGCCGACGAACTGAGCGGCACCAGCACCATACGGGTAAACGCGATCAATCCGGGCGCGACACGCACGAGCATGCGCCGTCAGGCCTACCCGGGCGAGAATGCTGAAGCGCTGCCCGAACCGGCGATGATCATGAATGCCTATCTTTGGCTGCTGGGTCCGGCCAGCCGTGGGATCAGTGGTCAGAGTCTCGATTGCCAGGCGGCGCGCTAGCGTCCGCGGCAGCCACTACGGTTGCTGGCGCTTCAGCTGCAGCCGTCGGGTGCAGCAGGCCGGCAGTTTCCGCATCACTCAGTTCGCGCCAGCGGCCACGCGGCAGCGTACGCTCCAGCTGCAGGGCGCCGAGCCGCGTGCGCAACAGGCGGCTGGATGACACACCCTGCCGTTCCAGCAACTGGCGCAGATCATTGCCGCTGACGCCCTGTGCCACGAGCTGGTACCAGCGATTGCTGGCCTCGCCGCCACTGGCTACCAGACTGCGTATTGGCAGGGCAATGCCGCGATCGAGCTGGCCGGCGAGTATGCCCGCCTGTTGGGCAGCCCCCAGCTCGCCGCGCACGCGCAGGCTGAATTCCACTACCTGCGAACGCACCGCCCGTTGCAGTCGGCCGGCCAATGCGCCATCGGCACACAGCAGCTCGAGTCCGCCATCTACCTGCGGCAGCGGACTGATACTCATGAAGCGTTTGCCGGCGCTGGCCGGCAAACGTGCGGCCAGCGATTCGGCGCCATCGTCGACCGGCAACAGCGGCACGCCGGGCGAGCGGTGGCATAGCAGTACCGGCAGCTGACGCGGTGGGGGTTGACGGATCAGGCGCCCATCAAGCCGCAGCTGATCGCCGGCACTGACACGATCGCCAATGGCTGCCGCGTGGCCGTTGATCGTCAGCCGGCCAGCGCGTATCCATTGTTCCGCCTCGCGGCGCGAGGCCACGCCCAGGCGCGATAAAACCTTCTGCAGGCGCTGCGCATCCTGCCCACTGCTCATGCGCGCGGGTTCATGCGCACTACTGCTGCGGATCTGGGCCCGAGGCCACCATGCCAGAGGCAGCGGACAGTTCCGGCGCCGCACCATCGTCAGCGTCGGCCTCATCGTCGCTGGCCTCGTCACTGTCGGCTGCGTAGTCAGTGACGGCCTGATGGCCCGCGCCGGCTGCCACGATGGTGGGTGTGGCACTTTCATCGGCTGATTCTTCCGCCAGGCCCACTGGCAGACTCAACTGCGGCGCAATTTCCTCCAGACCGCGCAGCTCGGCCAGCGGCGGCAACTCGCTCAGGGTGCGCAGGCCAAAGTAATCGAGGAACTCGCGGGTGGTGCCCAGCAGCTCCGGTCGTCCAGGCACTTCGCGATGACCCACGACACGCACCCAGTTGCGCTCGAGCAGCGTACGCACGATATTCGGATTGACCGCCACACCACGCACGGCTTCGATCTCGGCGCGCGTAATCGGCTGGCGATAGGCGATCAGCGACGAGCGTCTCGAGCAGCGCGCGCGAATAGCGTTGCGGGCGCTCCGGCCACAGGCGGGATACCTCGGTGGCAAATTCCCTGCGCACCTGCACGCGCACGCCGCTGGCGGTTTCACGCAGCTCGATGGCGCGGCCGGTGTAATCCTGCTCCAGTGCTGCCAGTGCGGCGCGGATCGCCGCGCTGGGCGGGCGTTCGCCATCACTGAACAGCTGCGCCAGGTCATCCAGCCCCAGCGAACGGCCAGCGGCCAGCAACCCGGCCTCCACGACGCTCTTGATGTACTGCTCACTCATGGCACTGACTCTTGCTGCTCAGACGGTTCGCTTTCAGGCACCAGGTGCAGTGTACGTACCGGTCCGGCGCGGCGCACGTGCAACGGCGCCATGGGTTCGGTCTGCACGATATCGATCAGGGTTTCGCGCATCAGCTCCAGGATCGCGACGAAGGTCACGGTAACGCCCATGCGCCCTTCCTCAGGGCGAAACAGCTGCACAAAGTCGACAAACTCGCCTGCCTCGAGCGCCGCGAGCACATCGCTCATGCGCTCGCGCACCGACAGGGGTTCGCGCTGTACATGATGGCGCGCAAACATCTGCGAGCGCGAGGCCACGTCACGAAACGCCAATAGCATCTCGCGTAGTGTCACCTGAGGCAAGAGCCGCGCCACCGGTCGTTCGCGCATTTCAGCGCTGGCCTGCCAGACATCGCGCTCCAGGCGCACCAGCTGATCCACATCAAGCGCCGCACGCTTGAAGCGCTCGTATTCCTGCAGGCGGCGCACCAGCTCGGCACGCGGATCGTCCTCGTCGCCTTCCGCGACAGCGGGACGTGGCAGCAGCATGCGCGATTTGATTTCAGCCAGGGTTGCTGCCATGACCAGGTACTCGCCGGCCAGCTCGAGCTGCAGGTCCTGCATGAGCTCGATATAGCGCATGTACTGCCGGGTGATTTCCGCAATCGGGATATCGAGCACGTCGAGATTCTGGCGCCGGATCAGGTACAGCAGCAGGTCGAGCGGACCCTCGAAAGCCTCGAGGAATACTTCCAGCGCCTGCGGCGGGATGTACAGATCGCGCGGCAGATTTGTCATGGCCTCGCCATTGACGATGGCAAAGGGCATCTCGCCCTGCTGCGGCGGCGCCTGCAGCAGCGGCGGCTCGGGCGGCGGGTTGGAGATGACGACCTTCAGATCCGGTTTCATAGCGGCATCACTCCGTACGCAGGTGCATCGCCCGACGCACGTCATCGAGCGTCTCGCGGGCTGATTCCCGGGCTTTTTCCGCGCCTTCGGCCACCAGATTCTTCACCAGCTCGGGGTTGTCCTGGTATTCCCGGGCCCGCTCGCGCATCGCCGTCACTTCCGCCACGATTTTTTCAATCAGCGGCTTCTTGCACTCGAGGCAACCAATGCCGGCGCTCCGGCAACCGCTGCTGGCCCAGCTGCGCGTGGCCTCATCCGAATAGATGCGATGCAGATCGAACACCGGGCATTTCTCCGGATCGCCCGGGTCGGTACGCCGCACCCGCGCCGGATCGGTCTGCATGGCCTTCAACTTGCGCGCTACGCTGTCCGGGTCTTCGCGCATGCCGATGGTATTGCCGTAGGACTTGGACATCTTGCGCCCATCCAGCCCAGGCACCTTCGGCGTCGCGGTCAGCAGCACCTGCGGTTCGGGCAGTATGCTCACACCGCTCCCTTCCAGGTAGCCCAGCAGGCGTTCGCGATCGGCCACCGTGATGCGCGTATTGCCGCTGACCAGGGCACGGGCCCGCTCCAGCGCCGCCTTGTCACCGGTTTCCTGGAACTGCTTACGCAACTGCCGATAGAGCGTGATATTGCGGCCGCCCAGCTCCTTGACGGCGCGCTCGGCCTTGGTTTCGAAATCCGCTTCGCGCCCGTAAAGGTGGTTGAAACGCCGCGCCACTTCGCGGGTGATTTCCACGTGCGCCACCTGGTCCTCACCCACCGGTACAAATGCCGGGCGATACAGCAGGATGTCGGCGCTCTGCAGCAAGGGGTAGCCCAGAAACCCGTAAGTGGCCAGATCCTTGTCGCGCAGCTGTTCCTGCTGGTCCTTGTAACTGGGCACACGTTCCAGCCAGCCCAGGGGCGTGATCATCGATAGCAGCAGGTGCAGCTCGGCGTGCTCCGGCACCTGCGACTGCACAAACAGGGTGGCGACGCCGGGGTTCAGTCCGGCGCTCAGCCAGTCGATGATCATCTCGTGAATGGCGGACTGCAGACCCGAAGTGTCATCGTAGCCAGTCGTGAGGGCATGCCAGTCGGCTACGAAGAAATAGCATTCGTACTGGTATTGCAGGTCGACCCAGTTGCGCAGCGCCCCGTGGTAGTTACCCAGATGCAGCTGGCCGGTCGGGCGCATGCCTGAAAGCACACGCCTGGCTTGCGGAGCAGAGCTCATCTGAAGGGAGGATTCCGTCTGTGCCAGCCGATCTTGGCTTGAGCGGCCATTATACGGGCGCTCGCGCCTGCCGTCTCAACCAGTGCCCGGCAGGCGCCCCCGCCCCTGGCGCAGGATGACGGGCGGCGACACGGACAGATCCACGACGGTGCTCGGCTCCAGGCCGCAGCTGCCCGAGTCCAGGACGGCGTCAATCTGATGCTCGAGCCGGGTACGGATCTCACGGCCATCGTTCAAGGGCGCTGCCTCGCCGGGCAGCAGCAGCGTGGAGCTCATGAGCGGCTCGCCCAGCTCCGCCAGCAGCAGGCGCGGCACGATGTGATCCGGAATTCGCACGCCGATGGTTCGACGCTGCGGATGCTGCAGGCGGCGCGGGGTCTCGCGCGTGGCCGGCAGCAGGAAGGTGAAGGGGCCAGGGACTGCCGATTTCATCAGTCGAAATTGCCAGTTTTCCACCCGCGCAAAACGGGCCACCTCGGCCAGGTCACGGCACACCAGCGTGAAATTATGGTGGCGGTCGGCGTCCCGCAGCTGGCGGATGCGCTCAAGGGCAGCAGCATCGCCTATGTGGCAGCCCAGCGCGTAACAGCTGTCAGTGGGATAGGCGATCAGGCCACCCCCACGCAGGATCTGCACCGCCTGGCGCAGCAGTCGGACCTGTGGATTTTCGGGGTGCAATTCGAAATATTGACTCAAGCGGCTAATATACGCGACCCGCTGGCCAGGTCCCTGCGTATGCAAGCCGCCTTGAATCTCATGCCTCTGGCCGCTTTTGCGCTGGCCTACCACTACGGTGGCATCTATGTCGCTACGGCGGTGCTGATGGGCGCGATGGTCCTGCTGGTTGCGATCGACTACCTGCAGCAGGGTCGCGTGTCGCCAATGCATGCCTTCAGTGCCGCGCTGGTGCTGGTCTTTGGCAGCCTGACTCTGCTGCTGCATGATCCGCGCTTCCTGAAGCTGAAGCCGTCCATACTCCTGTGGTCCATGGCGCTGGCATTTCTGGCCAGCCAATGGATCGGGCACAAGACGCTCGCGCAGCGCATGTTCGAGACCGCCCTGCCTGAACATTCGTCGCTGGAATCACGGCGCTGGACGCGCGTGAACCTGCTCTGGGTGCTGGTCTATCTGCTGCTGGGCGCGCTCAATCTGTACATCGCGCAGCATGCGAGTGAGCAGTCCTGGGTACACTTCAAGGTGTATGGCCTGACCGTTATCCTGCTGGTGCTCGCCATGGCGCAGGCGCTGTGGTTGCAGCGCAGGAGCACAGTGCCATGAGCGGGGCGGGCCAGCCCGACGCGAGCGACGCTGCTCTGGCAGCGGCGCGGGTTGAACGTATCCGCGCACTGGTGCAGGATCGTCTCCAGCCGCTACGTCTCGAAATACGGGACGATAGCGCGGCCCACGCGGGCCATGCTGGCGGCGGTGGCAGGGGGCATTTTCGCCTGGTGATCGTCGCACCCTGCTTTTCGGGTCGGACTCTGGTGCAGCGTCACCGCCTGGTGCACGATGCGCTCGCCGAACTCCTGGTGGAGGAGATACATGCCCTGGCGCTGGTCACGAAGGCGCCTGAGGAAGTGGTTTAGTTTTAGGTTGTAACTATATGAGAGTAAACATGAATATTTCCAGAATCGCGCTCGTCGGTGCACTGCTGCTATTGGCCGCCTGCAATAAACCTGGTGACAAGAGCGCTGCCGCGCCGGCAACCAAGCCGGTCGCCACGGTCAATGGGTCGGTGCTGTCACGTGACCTGTTCGAGTTCTTTGTGAAGACCGGTTCGGGCAAGGCCTCGGCCGACCTGACTGCCGATCAGCGCAACCAGGCGCTCGATACGCTGGTGCGCGCGGAAGTCGTGGCGCAGCAGGCCAGCAAGGACGGTGTCGACAAACAGGGTGATGCACCACTACAGCTGGCACTGGCGCGCTTGCAGGTGCTGGAGCAGGCTGCCGCCACCAACTATCTGAAAGACCGCAAGGCCACCGATGCCGAGCTCAAGGCCGAGTACGACCTGGTGGTCGCGGCCATGCCCAAGACAGAGTTTCATGCCCATCACATCCTGCTCAAGAGCAAGGAAGACGCCGACGCCGTGCTCGCCAGCCTGAAGAAAGGCGCCAAGTTCGAAGCGCTGGCCAGCGCGCAATCGACCGATCAGGGATCCAAGGCCAGCGGTGGCGATCTGGGGTGGTTTAGTCCTGCAGGCATGGTCAAGGAATTCAGCGCCGCGGTACTGTCACTGAAGAAGGGCCAGACCACGGCAGCGCCGGTGCAGAGCCAGTTTGGCTGGCACGTGATCCGGCTGGACGACACGCGCGAGACTGCGCCCCCGGGCTTCGACTCGGTCAAGGATCGCCTGGCGCAGCGCGTCGAGGCCAAGAAGTTCAAGAACTACGAAGAGGAGCTGCTGAAGAGCGCGAAGATCGAGAAGACGCTTTAGCCTTCGGGAGCGCTGGCAGCCGGCTGCTCGCCGCGCAGCAGCTGTTCGAGCCCGGCAGCGTCCAGCACCTGCACTCCAAGCTCGCGTGCGCGCGCGAGCTTGGAGCCCGCTTCGGCACCCGCGATGACGTAGCTGGTGCGTTTTGAGACCGCCGAACTGACGCGTGCGCCGAGCTGTTGCAGCGCTACGGCGGCGGCATCGCGGCTTAGCCCGTCAAAGCTGCCCGTCAGGACGAGGGTTAATCCGGCCAGAGGTTGCGGGCCTTTGGCGCGCGGCGGACCCTCGGCCCAACGTATGCCCGCCGCCTGCAGGCGCTGCAGCTGCTCGCGGTTGGCGCTGGAGCTGAAGAAGGCGTGGATGCTGGCGGCGACTACGGGTCCGACATCGGGCACCTCCAGCAACTGCTCCGGCGTCGCGTCCTGTACTGCGCCCAGGCTGCCGAAATGCTCACTCAATGCCGTGGCCGTGGCCTCGCCCACGTCGCGGATGCCCAGCGCATGCAGGAGTCTGGGCAACGACGTGCTACGGCTCCGTTCCAGTGCCGCATGCAATCGCGCGGCGGACTTTTCGCCCATGCGCTCGAGCGCCGCGAGTTCCTCGGGCCGCAGCGCATAGAGATCGGCCGGCGTGTGCACCAGCCCCCGCTCGACGAGCTGATCTACCAGCTTGTCGCCCAGGCCTTCGATGTCCAGTGCGCGCCGGCTGGAAAAATGCAGCAGTGCCTCTTTGAGCTGCGCGGCACAGTTGAACCCGTTGGTACAACGCGCCGCCGACTCTCCCGCAAGGCGCTGTACGGCCGCACCGCAAACGGGGCACTGGCTGGGCAGCACCACGATGCGGGCGTCGGGCGGTCGCCGCTCAGGGACCACACGGACTACCTCGGGAATGACATCGCCAGCGCGCCGGATGACCACGGTGTCGCCGCAGCGCACGTCCTTGCGCTCGATCTCATCCATGTTGTGCAGCGTGGCATTGCTCACCGAGGCGCCGCCGACCAGCACCGGTTCCAGGCGCGCCACAGGTGTCAGTACACCCGTGCGCCCGACCTGAAACTCGACCTCGCGCAGCACCGTTAGGGCTTCATCGGCCGGAAATTTGTGGGCGATGGCCCAGCGTGGCGCCCTGGCGAGCTGGCCAAGGGCGAGCTGATCGCTGCGCGCATTGACTTTGTACACCACGCCGTCGATCTGGTAGTCGAGCGTTGCGCGCCGCGCGGCCAGCTGCTGATAGTAAGCCAGGCACGCCGCCGTGCCGGTGACGACGCGCGTTTCAGGATTGGTGCGCAGACCCCAGCGCCGGAACTGCTCGAGCAGTGCCTGCTGGCTCTCGGGCTGCGGCGTGCCCTGCCAGATTCCCACGCCGTAGAAAAATCCTTCGAGGGGCCGACTGGCCGTGATGCGTGAATCGAGCTGACGCAGACTCCCGGCAGCCGCGTTGCGCGGGTTGACGAACAGGCGCTCACCGCGCGCCGCCGCCGCAGCGTTGAGGCGCTCGAAGCCGGCAAAGGGCAGATAGACTTCGCCGCGCACCTCGACTTGAGCCGGCGCCGGCCCCTGCAGGCTCAAGGGCACCGAGCGGATGGTGCGCAGATTGGCGGTGATATCCTCGCCGCTCGCGCCATCGCCGCGGGTCGCAGCCTGAACGAGCAGACCGGCTTCATAGCGCACGGAGACTGCCAGGCCATCCAGTTTCGGTTCGGCGCAATACTCGAGATCGCTGCTGCGCTCCAGGCGTTCGCGCGCGCGCCGATCGAAAGCAATAAAATCCTCGTCACTGAAGGCATTGTCGAGCGAAAGCATCGCCACGCCATGCGTCACCGCTGTGAAGCCGGCTGCTACCGCACCGGCAACACGCATGCTGGGCGAATCGGCAGTAATCAGTTCCGGGTGCGCGGCCTCGAGCGAGCGCAGTTCCTGGAACAGGCGGTCGTACTCGGCGTCCGGAACCTCCGGATCGTCAAGTACGTAGTAACGATGGTCGTGCTGTGCCAGTTGCGCGCGCAGCGTCGCGGCACGATTGGCCGCTTCGCTCACGCGAGCGCCGGCGCGGCTCAATCGGCCTGCCCCGCCTGCGTGCCTAGTGTGCTCAGGGTGCGTTCACGCCAGGCCGCCGGATGGGTGCTGTCGAAGGGCATGCCGCGCTCATCCTGCACCCGACCTTCGACACGCTGCGCCAGCTCAGCCGCGACCGCCGTCAACTTTTCCAGGCTCGCTGCGGTGCTGAGCGGACCGGGCAACACCGCGAACAGATTGATCCCGGAAAAGCTCTGGAAATCCATGCTGTCCGGATCGAGTAATCCGGGTCGTACCAGGCTGGCGGCACTCAGCACCACGCGCCCATCGCTGTGCGCGAGGTGAAAAATACCGAATTCGCCGTGCTGGAATCCGGCTCCGGTCAGACCCTGGCGTAGTGAACGGCCGGCGATGCGGTTTTGACGTGCCGCCACGATGCGCAGGCTGACGATGCGGCGCTCGTCTTCTGCCGGCCAGTCGATCCGCAGTGGCAGCGCCGCATCGACTGCACTGTCAAGCGTGTCAGGGAGCGTACGCAGCTGCGCTATTGCGGCATCCCCCAGCAGCGGCGGGTCAGGCGCAGCGGCAGTGACCGGCGTCGACCAGTCGATCAACGGCAGCGGCCGGCCAGGATCGGGACCGCGCGGCGCGCCGTTGCCCGGGCCCGTGCTGCGCGCCGGCTCAAGCTCCTGAAATCCGAAAGCGGGCTCGTCGCGACCGGCGCGCCCCTCGGTATCGGGTTGCACGCGGCTGGGCCGGCGCCGTTCCAGCCAGATGAGCACGGCAATAAGCAGCAGGCCGGCAAGCAGCAATATTAAGCGCAGCCCGTTCATTGATGCTCAGGCTGCCACGATTCAGACGGCCGCGAGGCGCACGGCTTCGTCTACATCAACCGACACCAGGCGAGATACGCCTGGCTCATTCATCGTGACGCCCACCAGTTGCGAGGCCAGCTCCATGGTCGCCTTGTTATGGGTGATGAAAATGAACTGCACCTGACCGGACATTTCACGAACGATGTCGCAGAAGCGACCGACATTGTGTTCATCAAGCGGCGCATCGACTTCGTCCAGCAGGCAGAAGGGTGCCGGATTAAGATCGAAGATCGAAAACACCAGTGCCACCGCCGTCAGTGCCTTCTCGCCACCCGAAAGCTGCGAGATCGTGCTGTTGCGCTTGCCGGGCGGACGCGCCATGACGGTGACGCCGGCTGCCAGCGGATCATCGCCGACCAGTTCAAGATAGGCGTGGCCGCCACCGAACAGGCGCGGAAATTTATCCTTGAGGCCGGTATTGATGCGATTGAAGGTATCTTCAAAGCGCGAACGCGTTTCCCGATCCATGCGTCGCATCGCCTCTTCCAGCGTGTTGAGCGCATCGTTGACGTCGGTGTATTGGCGATCGAGATAGCTCTTGCGCTCGTTCTGCTGGGCCAGCTCATCGATGGCGGCCAGGTTCACCGGGCCGAGCCGCTCGATATCGGCGCGCACCTCGACCAGCCTGGCTTCCCAGTCGCCGACGTTGGCTTCCGGCAGCAGTGCGGCACCGATCTCTTCGAGATTGCACAGCGTCTGCGCAAACTGCTCAAGCAGCGACTCGCGCCTTACCCTTGACTCCTGGGCCGCAAGTCGTGCGCCATCGAGCTCGGTGCGCGCCGTATTCACCCGCTCTTCGGCGCCCTGGCGGCGCTGTTCCAGCGAGCGCAGTTCGCGCTCGGCATCTTCGACGCTCTGGCGCGCAGTGGCCAGATCGCTCTCCAGCTCCAGGCGCCGATCAAGCGCGCCCTGCAGGCGGGTCTGCAGTTCGACCACCGGCGCATCGCCGTCAGCCAGCTCCAGGGTCAGGGAATCGAAGCGCAGCGTCAGCTGACTGCGCTGCTCAACCAGCCGTGTCGCGGTCTCCTGCATGGATTCATAAGTGGAGCGGCGACTTTCATGGCGGATCAGTGCATCGCGCAGCGCCAGTTGCGCTGCCTGCGCAGCCTCGCGGGCCTGCGCACTGCGTTCGCGATGGCCATCGCGCTCGGCGCCCAGGGCCGGGAGGCGCTCGTCCAGACGCTGCAGTTGTTCCAGTGCACCCTGATAGGTGTGGCGCGCGCTCGCGAGCCCGGCGCGCGCACGCTCCAGCTCGGCGCTCACTTCACCATGATCGCCCTCGACACGCAGACGTCGCAGGTTCGCCTCATCAAGCCGTGCCTGCAGCGCGCCCAGCTGGGCGCGCAACTCGCCATGTTCGCGGTGCGTGTGTTGAATCTGCGCCTGCGCGGTTTCGCGGCGCTGTTCTGCAGCCAACACCTGCGAGCGCAGCAGTTCGAGCGCCTGTTCAGCCTCATGCACGCCGCTTTGCGCCTGCTGGTGTTCGCTCGCCAGGGACTTGAGGCGCTGTGTGCGCTCCAGCACACCGGCGTGCGGATCGACACCGCGACGCAATCGCAGCCAGTTGCGCCCAAGCCATTCGCCGGCCGGCGTGATCAGTGATTCGCCAGCCGGCAGCGAGCGGCGCCGACGCAGCGCCTGCGCCAGCGTATCGCAGGTGCGCACACCGGCGAGCCTCGCCAGTGCCGCCTCGGGTCCGCGGGCGCGCTCGGCGAGCGTGCCACCAGCGTGACCGGTAGCTGCGGGCACGTGCCCGTCCGCGGGCTGATCCAGCTCGATAAAAGTCAGGTTGCCGCGTTCGATCTTCTGCAGTTCGTCGTCCAGCTGGTCCAGATCGCCGACGCACAGTGCCTCGAGGTAGTCACCCATCACGGTCTCGACTGCCTGCTCCCAGCCGGCCTCGACCGTGAGCAGTGCCGCCACCCGCGCCAGGGCGCCCTGCCCGCTGCGTACGCCGTAGCTCTGCAGCCAGTCGGCGGCGCCCGGATCACGCTCACCCAGGGCTGCCTGCTGCAGAGCCTCGAGTGCCGTCAGCTCGGCGTGGCTGCGTTCGCGTACCGCACGCAGCCCGGCGAGCCGCGCCTCGGCTTCGTGTTGTGCCGTGCGCAGGCCGTGCATCTGTGCCAGCGCCGCAGCCAGGCTTTGTTCCATGTTGGTGGCGTGCTCGCCGGCCGCCTGCTCGCGTGCGCTCAGGGTCTCGAGCGGTGCGAGCTCATGCTGTTGCTGCAGGGTCTCGCGCTCGCCAGTAAGCCGATCGAGCTGCGCCTGCAGGCGCAGCAGCTGGCCCTCCAGCTGTTCGATGCGGGCAGCCTCGACTTCGCTGCTCTGACGCGCGGCACCCAGCTCGCCGTTGAATTGCTCCCAGCGCAGTTGCCAGTCAGACAACTGGCCGTCGGCCGCGCTCAGGCTGTCAGTGGCCTGCTGCTCGGCGCTGCGCAGCGCCTCCAGCTCCGGCGCCAGCGCCGCAATCTGCGCCTGCAGTTGCGCCATGCGCTCGGTATCGGTGCGGATCTGCGCGGCGACTTCCGCCAGCGAAACGCCGGTCTGCGCCAGGTCGGTGCGGTGACGATTGCGCAGTTCGCTGGTATAGCGGATGTTCTCTTCGGTGCGCGTCACTTCCGCACCCAGCTCGTAGAAGCGTGCCTGCACCCGCCCCAGATCTGCGCCCAGCTGCCCGTGGAATTCGCGCTGCTTTTCCAGCGCCGCCTCGAGCGAGCGCTGCTGCGCCAGTTCCTGTTGCATGATCAGGTCACAGCGCCGCGTCGCTTCGTCGTGTACCGCCGCGCCGCTGTCGATCTCGCGCAGTCGCAGCGCGAGCAGTTCAGCGCTCAGCAGGCGTTCACGCGCGCGCATCTCCTGGTAGCGGCGCGCCGCAGCGGCCTGGCGCTGCAGGTGGCGGATCTGCTTGTCGACTTCGTCGCGCAGATCCTGCACGCGCGCCAGGTTCTCGCGCGTATCGGCGATGCGGCTCTCGGTCTCGCGGCGTCGCTCTTTATAGAGCGAAATGCCGGCTGCCTCTTCGATGAAGGCGCGCATGTCATCGGCGCGCGCCTCGACTACCCGCGAGATCATGCCCTGCTCGATGATGGCGTAGCTGCGCGAGCCGAGGCCGGTGCCCAGGAACAGTTGGGTGATGTCCTTGCGACGGCAGCGGCCACCGTTGATGAAATAACTCGAGGCGCCATCGCGCGCCACCACCCGCTTGAGCGCGACTTCGCTGTAGCCCGCATAGGCGCCGCCGATCTTGCCGTCCGCATTGTCGAACACCAGCTCGACCGAGGCGGCGCCGACAGGCTTGCGCGAGCTCGAACCATTGAAGATCACATCGGCC
Source organism: uncultured Gammaproteobacteria bacterium (assembly GCA_963823235.1). GTDB lineage: Bacteria > Pseudomonadota > Gammaproteobacteria > Steroidobacterales > Steroidobacteraceae > FEN-1191. The sequence goes on from CAWGKS010000013.1 coordinate 125,367, forward strand.
ATTGAATCACCGCGCAGGTGGCGCGCTGATAGTTCACCCATCACCCAGCGCACGGCGTCGATGACATTGGACTTGCCGCAGCCGTTGGGCCCGACCACGCCGGTGAGATTGCTGGGCAACAGCACGGTGGTTGGATCGACAAAGGATTTGAACCCGGCCAGACGAATTTTATTCAGTCGCATCAAGCTTCCCGGAATTTCAGTTGTGCCGCGCCGCCGTAGTGTAAATTATCCGCAGCTTTTCTTGCGATCAATCTCCGCCGCCGCTCATGAGCACAAAACCCGCTACCACGCTCGAGACCTTCGCCAATCCGTCGCCGCAACGCGACTACACCATCCGCATGCGCATGCCGGAGTTCACCTGCCTGTGTCCACGCACCGGCCAGCCCGATTTTGCTACCCTCAGGCTCGAATATGTGCCCGACCAGCTGTGTGTGGAACTCAAAGCCCTCAAGCTCTACATCTGGTCGTTCCGTGATCGCGGCGCCTTTCACGAGGCGGTGACCAACGAGATTCTCGATACGCTGGTCGCCGCCATGGCGCCACGCTTCCTGAGGCTGCAGGCCCGCTTCAATGTGCGGGGTGGTATCTACACCGCGGTAACGGCCGAGCACCGGCAGCCCGGCTGGCGCCCGCCCGCCACCGTTGAGCTGCCCTGAGCGCCGCCGGGGCGTCAAATGACCCCCTATACAGTCGCAAAGCCCCCGGTATAATCGCGCGCTCAAAATTCGGCGCACCCGAATTTAACCGCCCCGCAGGAGCGCGCAGTGGCCAGCAAAAAGCCAGCTTCCAAGCCCAAGAAAGTGACCAAGCCGGCCGCCACGCGCACCCCGGCCCATAAGAGCGCAGCGCATAAGGCTCCGGCCCACAAAGCTGAGGCCCGCCGCACACCAGCTTCGAGCCAGCGGACTGTGCTGGCACGCAAGCCCCCGATGCCCGCAGCACCTGCCCGTGGCGGCACTGCCGGCAGAACTGCGGCCAAGAGCGCGGCGCATGGTGCGCCGAGGTTGATCGCCAAGACTTCCCGCCCTGCTGCCGCGCCAGCGCCAGCCGTCGCTGCAGCAGCCAGGACACAGGCGAGCAAGGCCCCGGGGCCAGAAGGCTCCGCTGTCCAGGACTCCCGTAGCCAAGGGGCCGCTCGCCGCGGCACAGCCAGCCGCCATACCGCCACTAAGGCCCAATCAGAAACCCGGCGTTATTGCCATCGGGGTACCTTCCCGTACGGGCCCGAGGCCGGCGGTGGATGCCGAAGAGGGCGATGGCCTTGAACCCGGCAGCCTGCTGGCGGGGCCCCGCAATGTTAAGCCCTATATTGCCAGGCGCGGCGAACAGTACATGGGTAAGCAGCAACTGGGCCATTTTCAGCAGATCCTCGGCACCTGGAAACAGGACCTCATGGCGGAAGTCGACCGCACCGTCACGCACATGAAAGACGAGGCGGCGAATTTCCCCGACCCGAATGATCGGGCCACACAGGAAGAGGAATTCAGCCTGGAACTACGCACCCGGGATCGCGAGCGCAAATTGATCCGCAAGATCGAGGAAGCCCTCAAGCGCATTGAAGATGGCAGCTACGGTTACTGTCTCGAGACCGGCGAAGAAATCGGCATCAAGCGCCTTGAAGCCCGGCCAGTGGCCACCTTGAGCATTGAAGCGCAGGAACGACGTGAGCGACGCGAACGCCAATACGGCGATCGGGACGACCGCTACCGTTAACGCGACTCAGCCGCCGGTGCCCTACACCGGCCGCTTCGCGCCTTCCCCTACCGGCGCCCTGCACCTGGGCTCGCTCGTTGCCGCCGCTGCCAGCTATCTCGAGGCGCGCACACACGGCGGGCGCTGGCTGCTGCGCATTGAAGACCTGGACAGCGCACGCGTCATTCCCGGCGCTGCTGATCGCATCCTGCGTACGCTCGAAGCCCTGGGTTTTACCTGGGAGGGAGAAATCTGGTATCAGAGCCAGCGCCTGGCGCACTACCAGGCGGCGCTGCAACAGTTGCAGAGCGCCGGCGCCCTGTACCCCTGCAGCTGTACGCGGCGCGACCTGGGCGGCACGGATGATCAGGGCGGCTATCCTGGCACCTGCCGCTCCGCACCCGGCAAGCCTGGTCCTACGGCGCTGAGGTTCAGGGCTGATCGCTATGGCAAGGCTCCAATCGTCGATACCCTCCAGGGGGCAATCAGTCCAGGGAACTGCTCCGGCGGAGATCCTGTCGTGCGGCGACGCGACGGGTTGCATGCCTACCAGCTCGCGGTGGTGGTCGACGATGCCGCCAGCGCCGTGAGTCATGTGGTGCGCGGCGCTGACCTGCTGGCCAGCACCGGATGGCAATGCGCCCTGCAGGATGCCCTCGCCCTGCCGCGCCCGGTTTACAGCCATATCCCCCTGGTCACCGAGCCTGGCGGCGGCAAGCTCTCAAAATCGGCGCATGCGCTCGGCAGCGCTCCGGCAGCAGACCCCGGTGTCCTGTATAGGGTACTCACCCTATTGCGCCAGGAGCCGCCCAGTGAGCTAAGTAAGGCGCCGCCAGCGCAATTGTGGCAGTGGGCGGCGACGCACTGGCGAGTCGATCGGCTGCGCGGCGTCCTGGCGGTAGCCGTCGATCCCGGCTTGGATTAAGGTGTCAGGGAATTCAGATTGCGCCCCCACAGGGTTCGGGAGGTGTGCGGTGAGCGAAGCGCGATTGATCAAGAAATACCCCAATCGGCGTCTGTATGACACTGAATTGAGCTGCTACATCACGCTGAACGATGTGCGTGCACTGATCGCCGGCGGCCATGAACTCAAGGTGAGCGAGCAGCGCGGCGGTCGCGACATTACCCGCAACGTATTGTTGCAGGTCATCAGCGAGCAGGAAGCGGGGGCCGATTCACGCCTCAGCAAGGAATTTCTGACGCAGCTGATTCGCAGCTACCGCGTGATCCCCGCCATCGAGGTGCAGCGTTTGCTGGAAGCCTGCCTGCAGCAGATCGTCACCGCCCGACCCTGAGCCGGGCGGCTTGAACCTCAGGCAGCGCCGATGTCGCGCATCGACAGGCGCACGCGCCCCTGGCGATCCACTTCCAGCACCTTGACCCGAATGACATCGCCTTCTTTCAGCTTGTCCGACACGCGCTCGACACGCTCTTCGGAAATCTGCGAGATGTGCACCAGGCCGTCGCGTCCGGGAAGAATGGTGACGAAGGCGCCAAAATCCATCAGCTTGGCGACCTTGCCCTCGTAGATACGGCCCACTTCGACGTCGGCGGTAATCAGTTCGATGCGCCGCTGCGCTTCACGCCCGGCCGCGCCGATCACGGAAGCGATCTTTACGGTGCCGTCATTCTCGATATCGATGGTGGTGCCGGTTTCTTCAGTGATCTGACGGATCACCGCCCCGCCCTTGCCAATGACATCGCGGATCTTTTCCGGATCGATGCGCAGCGTGATGATCGAAGGCGCCCACTCGGACATCTTCTCGCGCGGCTGCTGCAGCACCTTGGCCATTTCGGCCAGGATATGCAGCCGGCCTTCGCGCGCCTGCGCCAGCGACACTTTCATGATCTCGGGCGTCACGCCTTCAACCTTGATATCCATCTGCAGCGCGGTCACGCCCTCGCGGGTGCCGGCTACCTTGAAATCCATATCGCCCAGGTGATCTTCATCGCCGAGGATGTCGGTGAGCACCTTGAAACGGCTGCCCTCGAGCACCAGGCCCATGGCCACACCGGCAACCGGTGATTTGACCGGCACGCCGGCATCCATCAGCGCCAGGCTGGTGCCGCACACGCTGGCCATCGAGCTCGAACCATTCGATTCAAATATCTCGGAGACCACGCGAATGACATAGGGAAAGCTGCCCGGTTCCGGCATGACAGCGGCAATGCCGCGGCGCGCCAGATTGCCATGGCCGATTTCACGGCGCTTGGGGCTGCCCATCATGCCGGTCTCGCCGACCGAGAACGGAGGGAAGTTGTAGTGCAGCATGAAGGGTTCACGACGCTCGCCTTCCAGGGCGTCGATGATCTGCGCATCGCGCGTGGTGCCAAGCGTGGTGGTCACCAGCGCCTGGGTTTCACCGCGGGTAAAGAGCGCCGAACCGTGGGCGCGCGGCAGCACGCCGACCTTTACCGTGATGGGTCGCACTGTGGTCAGATTGCGCCCATCGATTCGCGGCTGGCCGCCCAGAATGCGCTCGCGCACGATGCGGCTCTCAAGCAGGCCCAGCTCTTCACCAATCTGATCGGCGCTGAACTTCGGAGGATCCCCGGCGCCCAGCTTGGCTACGACTTCCGCCTTGATCGCCTTGACGCGCGCATAGCGTTCCTGCTTCTCGGTGATCGAATACGCCGCGCCCAGCGCGCTTTCGGCCTGCGTCGCCACGGCCTGGCGGAGCGCCGCGTCGACAGCGGGCGCAGTCCAGGTCCAACGGGGCTTGCCGGCTTCGGCAGCCAGTTCAGCGATGGCCTTGATGGCCACCTGCATCTGTTCATGGCCGAACACCACGGCGCCGAGCATGATTTCTTCTGACAGGCTCTTGGCCTGCGACTCAACCATCAGCACCGCGTGCGCCGTGCCGGCGACCACCAGCTCGAGCTGCGAGTCGGCCTGGTCGCTGCGATTGGGATTGAGAGCATACTGACCATTCTTGTAACCCACGCGCGCGCCACCGATCGGGCCCTTGAAGGGCACGCCAGACAGGCACAGGGCCGCAGAGGCACCGAGCAGCGCCGGAATATCCGCGTTGATCTCCGGATTCAGCGACAGCACGGTGGCGACCACCTGCACCTCGTTGAGAAAACCATCCGGGAACAGGGGCCGGATCGGTCGATCGATCAGGCGCGAAGTGAGTGTTTCGCCTTCCGTGGGGCGGCCCTCGCGGCGGAAGAAACCGCCTGGGATGCGACCGGCCGCATAGGTCTTTTCCTGGTAGTTGACCGTCAGCGGGAAAAAATCGCGGCCGGGCGTAGGCTTTTCACGCGCGCAGGCCGTAACCAGCACCTGGGTGTCACCCATGGTTACCAACACCGCACCGTTGGCCTGACGGGCGAGTTCGCCGGTCTCGATCGTTACGGTATGCGGGCCATAGCTAAATGATTTCTTGAAGACAGTCACGCTTCAATCCTTAAACAGTCGGAAGTGGGGTAAGGCGGGAGGGCACGGCGCGGCTGCACAGCCACGACCGCGACGCTGATTCAGCGACGCAGACCAAGACGCTCAACCACCTGCTGATAGCTGGCCGGCTTGGTGAGCTTGAGATAATCGAGCAGCTTGCGGCGCTGATTCACCATGCGCACCAGACCGCGCCGCGATGAATGATCAGCCTTGTGGGCCGTGAAGTGCTCGCCCAACCCGTTGATACGCTCTGAGAGCAGTGCAATCTGCACTTCCGGTGAACCGGTATCCTTGGGATCGCGGCGATATTTGGCGAGTACTTCGCCTTTCTGTTCCGTGGACAAAGACATTGCGCGAAAAACCTCTGTGCTGAATGTGTGGTCGCTTTTTGAGCCGCGCATTGTAGCGGCAGAGCGAGTGATCCTCAAGCCGAACAGATAGTTACGTTTGGCATGCCGCCGGATGGGCAAACAGGCGCCGGGGCCGCACCGCGCCGCTCCCGGAGCGCTCGCCCAGGCCCAGGAAGCGCCCCTCCGGATCGTACAGGCGCACCGGCCCCTCGATACCTGGCCCGGTCTGCACGGTTTGACCGAAACTCATGGCGCGGGCCCCTGCGAGATCCAGCCGTACGGGCGGCAGGTGCCCGGCGCCGCGGTCGGCCCCCAGCAGCAGAGCTGCTATCGAGGGCGCCGCCTCGAGTGCCGCCAGCGTATGCATGGGCTGATCGCGGAACGGTTCGACGAATTCGCGACGCAGGGCTGTGAGATGTCCGCAGGTGCCCAGATTCGCAGCCACTTGTTCCGCCAGCACCCGTACATAGGTGCCCTTGGAGCACTCGACCCGCAGCCGCAGCTGCGCTGGCGACCAGTTCAGCAGCTCCAGCAGGTAGATCTCAATCGAGCGCGGCGCGCGTTCGACGCTGAGCCCACGTCGCGCCAGCTTATAGAGCGGTTGGCCATCGCGCTTGAGTGCCGAATACATCGGCGGCACCTGCTGCTGAGGCCCGCGCATCGGCTCCAGTGCCGCCGCAATCAGCGCCGCGTCGAGGCCTGGCACCTCGCGGGTCTCTATGACCTGGCCTTCGGCGTCGGCCGTATCCGTGCGCGTGCCCAGTTGCAGCTCGAACTCATAGCCCTTGCGCCCGGCGAGCAGCTCCCCGGCCAGCTTGGTCGCCTCGCCAATGCAGATCGGCAGCATGCCGGTGGCGAGCGGATCCAGGCTGCCGGTGTGGCCAGCCTTTGGGCGTCCGAGCAGCCAGCGCACGCGCTGCAGAGCACCGTTGGATGACAGGCCTGCAGGCTTGTCGAGCAGCAGGATTCCGCAGAGCGCGCCGGCGTTACTGCAGGCTCCCGCCACGGGGGGAGCGGATTCCTTAAGGCTCACTGGTATCGGTCGGCGCCGCTTCAGGCGTTGCCTTGCGATCGCTGGCCACGGCCTTGTCGATCAGTGCCGTGAGGGATTGCGCCTGCTCGAGTTGCGTATCGAGCAGGAATTCAAGTCGCGGTGCATGGCGCAGGCCCAGCTGGCGTGCCACCTCGCCACGCAGGAACCCGGCAGCACTGCGCAGGCCAGCCAGCTGTTCGTCAGCCTGCACCGCCAGGCCGAAGGGCAGGAACCAGACCCGCGCCGCGCTCATGTCAGGCACCAGCGACACGGCGGTGATAGTCACCCGGCCGACGCGCGGATCCTTCACCTCGCGCGGCACCAGCTCGGCGAGCGTGCGCTGCATCTGCGACTCGATGCGTTGCTGACGCGAGTTGCGCTGCGGCATGGGCGCTACTGGATGGTGCGCGTAATCTCCACGCGCGAATAACATTCGATCTGATCGTTGGGCCGCACGTCCTGGTAGTTCTTTACGCCGATGCCGCATTCGGTGCCGGCGCGCACCTCGCCCACGTCGTCCTTGAAGCGCCGCAGCGACTCGAGCGCACCCTCGAAGATCACTACGCTCTCGCGCAGCACGCGAATCGGATTGTTGCGCTTGACCGTCCCTTCGGTGACCAGGCAACCGGCGACCACGCCGAATTTGCTGGAGCGGAACACCTCGCGCACCTGCGCCACGCCAACGATGGTCTCGCGGATCTCGGGCGCCAGCAGGCCGCTGAGCATCTGTTTCACATCGTCGATGGCTTCATAAATGATGCTGTAGTAGCGGATCTCCGCGCCGGTTTCCTTCACCGCTTCGCGCGCACCGGAATCGGCACGCACGTTGAAGCCGATGATGCGGGCACGCGAGGCGGCGGCCAGCTGCACGTCGGAAGCAGTGATCCCGCCCACGCCACTGGCGATGATGCGCACCTGCACCTCATCGGTCGAGAGCTTGTTCAGCGCATCGCGCAGTGCTTCGGCGCTGCCCTGCACGTCCGCCTTGATGAGCACGCCGACAATGCCGATCTTCGCTTCGCCCAGCTGCGAGAACACATCTTCCGAACGCGCGCCCTGCTTGGCGAGCTTGACGTCACGCGTCTTGCCCTGGCGGTGCTGCGCGACTTCACGCGCACGCCGCTCGCTCTCGACGGCCAGCAATTCATCGCCGGCATTGGGCGCCCCTGACAGGCCCAGCACGACTACTGGTACCGAAGGCGTGGCTTCTTCAACCGGATTGCCGGCTTCGTCAAACATGGCGCGCACCCGGCCGAATTCCGTGCCGGCCAGTATGTAGTCGCCGCGCTTGAGCGTGCCCTTCCTGATCAGCGCCGTGACCACCGCGCCACGGCCCTTTTCCATGCTGGCTTCAACCACGAAGGCGCTCGCCAGGCCGCTGCGCGGCGCCTTGAGTTCCAGCACTTCGGCCTGTAACAGGATGGCTTCGAGCAGTTTGTCGATGCCATCGCCGGTGCGCGCCGAGACATTCACAAAGATGTTCTGGCCGCCCCACTCCTCGGGAATGACTTCGTGCTTGGAAAGTTCCTGACGCACGCGTTCCGGATCGGCATCGGACTTGTCGGTCTTGTTGACGGCCACCACCAGCGGCACCCCGGCAGCACGCGCATGCTGGATGGCTTCAATGGTCTGCGGCATGACGCCATCGTCCGCAGCCACCACCAGCACGACGATATCCGTGACCCTGGCGCCGCGGGCGCGCATGGCGGTAAAGGCCGCGTGACCCGGAGTGTCGAGGAATGTGACCATGCCGCGCGGTGTTTCGACGTGATAGGCGCCGACATGCTGGGTGATGCCGCCCGCCTCGCCCGCCGCCACCTTGGTGCGGCGGATGTAGTCGAGCAGTGAAGTCTTGCCGTGATCGACGTGCCCCATGACCGTGACCACCGGCGCGCGGGTTTCCAGCTTGATTTCCAGGGCACTGTCCTGCAGCCCGGCCTCGATCTGATCTTCCTTGAGCGCCCGTGCCGTGTGGCCGAGCTCCTCAACCACCAGTGTGGCGGTGTCCTGATCGATCGATTGATTGATGGTCGCCATCACGCCCATGTTCATGAGCACCTTGATGACTTCCGTGGCCTTGACGGCCAGCTTCTGGGCCAGCTCGGCGACGGTGACGGTCTCACCAATCGCCACGTCACGCTTGACCGGTGCGGTCGGCTTCTCGAAGGCGTGCCTGACCTCGGTGTCGCTCGGCGCAGTGCGAGCCTTGAGGCGCTTCTTCTTCTTGTGCCGCGCGCTGACATCGCCGGCAATATGCAGTTCCTGGCGACCATACTTGGTGCGCCCGTCATCGGCGTCGCCCTTCTCGGTCTTTTCCTTCTCGCGCGGCGGCAGGTGTGGAGCGCGGGCGGGCTCGGCGCGCGTCTCGGTGCCCTTGTGGCGGGCGCGCTCAGCCTCCTCGAGGACACGCTGCTCGGCCTGGCGCCGGGCTTCTTCCTGCGCCACCTTGCGGTTCTGCTCTTCTTCGATGCGCCGGCGATTCTCGGTCTCGATCATCTCGCGATCACGCCGCTCACTCTCGATCCTGGCGTCATGGGCGAGTTGCTCGGCTTCGCCATCACGGCGCTGTGCGTCGAGCTGTTCCTGCTGGGCACGGGCCTGGCCTTCGAGTACGTCGCGCTTGACATAGGTGCGCTTGACGCGCACTTCCACATTCACGGTGCGCGCCCGGCCCTGCATGCCAGCGAGCTTCAGCTCGCTCTGCGTCTTGCGCTTGAGGGTAATGCGCGCGGGCGCCGAACCGGCGGCGGCCTCCGCACCGCCGTGGCTGCGCCGCAGGTGCGTAAGCAGTTCCAGCTTGGCATCTTCGCTGATCAGGGCATTGGGTCCGGCAACGCTGATGCCGGCCGAATCGAGCTGCGCCAGCAGCTTGTCGACGGGCACCTTGAGCGCCTCGGCGAACTGGGTGATTGTCACTTCAGCCATGGTGTACCTCGGGATCGCAGCGCAGCGTTAATGCTGCGCCTCGAACAGGCGCGCACGCGCCGTCATGATGAGAGTCCCGGCCTCTTCCGCCGACAGCCCTTCGATATCCGCCAGATCATCGACCGCCTGATCGGCCAGGTCATCGCGCGAGCGCACACCGCGCCGCGCCAGCGCCAGCGCCAGGTCAGGCTTCATGCCCGCCATGGTCAGCAGGTCATCGGTCGGCATCGCGGAATCGAGCGATTCCTCGCTGGCGATGGCCTGCGTCAGCAGCACATCACGGGCGCGGTTGCGCAGCTCCTTGATCATGTCCTCGTCGAACTCCTCGATGCCGGCCAGCTCGGCAGCCGGCACATAGGCGACTTCTTCGACGGTCGAAAAGCCTTCCTGCACCAGGATGCTGGCCACGTTTTCATCAACGTCGAGCTGCTTCATGAAGGTGGCAATCAGGGCCTTCGATTCCGTCTCGCTCTTGGCGTCGGCATCCGACTCGGTCATGACGTTCAGTTCCCAGCCGGTGAGCTGGCTGGCGAGGCGGATGTTCTGGCCGCCGCGGCCAATGGCCTGCGAGAGTTTGTCCTCGGCCACCGCGATATCCATGCTGTGCGCTTCTTCATCAACCACGATCGACTGCACTTCGGCTGGCGACATGGCGTTGATCACGAACTGCGCGGCATTGTCATCGTGCGGAATGATGTCGACGCGCTCGCCGGCGATTTCATTGGAGACCGCCTGGACGCGCGAACCGCGCATGCCGACGCACGCGCCCACCGGGTCGATGCGCGGATCGCTGCTGCGCACGGCAATCTTGGCGCGAATGCCCGGATCGCGCGCCGCACCCAGGATCTGGATCAGGCCCTGGCCGACTTCCGGCACTTCCAGCTTGAACAGCTCAATCAGGAATTCCGGCGCGGTGCGGGTCAGGAACAGTTGCGGGCCACGCGGCTCGGCGCGTACTTCGCGCAGGTACGCCTTGACGCGATCCTGGGGCTTGAGCTGCTCGCGCACGATCATGTCACTGCGCGGCACGAAGCCTTCGGCGTTGCTGCCCAGATCCACATAGATACCGTTGCGATCGATGCGCTTGACCACGCCGCTGACCAGCGTGCCGACGCGATCGTTGTAGAGTTCCACCACCTGGGCGCGCTCGGCCTCGCGCACCTTCTGCACGATGACCTGCTTGGCCTGCTGTGCGGCGATGCGCCCGAAGACCGCCGATTCCATCGGTTCTTCCACGTATAGTCCGGGCGCGGTGTTCTTGTCCAGGTCGACGGCATCGTCCAGGCGCAGTTCGGCTTCCGGATTCTCGATCTCGCGCGAGTCATCGGCGAATACCTTCCAGCGACGGAAAGTCTCGTATTCGCCGGTCTTGCGATTGATGGCGACGCGCACGTCCCACAGCTCGCTGTGCTTGCGCCGCGCGGCGGCCGCGAGCGCTGCCTCGAGCGCCTCGAAAATGATTTCCTTGTCGACGCTCTTCTCGTTGGAGACTGCATCGACCACCATCAGAATTTCTTTGTTCATCGTTTCCTGCCTTTGCTGGCGTTGTCCGGCCATTCCGGCACCAGCCGCGTACGCGCCATGTCGGCGTAGTTAAGAGTCAGCATCTCGCCATCGACATCCACTTCAACACTGCCGGCGCCCGCACTATGCAGGCGCCCGCTGTAGCGGCGCCGCCCATCGGCCCGTGGCACCAGCGTCTCGACCGTCACGCGCGCGCCCACGAAGCGCGCAAAATGCGCCGGTGTGCGCAGCACCCGATCCAGACCAGGCGATGACACCTCGAGCGTGTACGCCGATGGAATCGGATCGTGCACATCCAGGAGCGCCGCAATCTCGCGGCTGCACTGCTCACAGTCTTCGACCACCACGCCGGCGGCGCGATCGATGAAGATGCGCAGCTGCGAGTGCCCGCGGCCGGGTGAAAACTCCAGGTCAGCCAGCTCGAAGCCCAGCCCCGTCAGCAGCGGCTCGATCAGCGCAATCAGCTTCTCGCGCAGCACCCCTGACATCCGCACCGCTCCGGTCGCCAAAATAAAAAATGGGCCAGAGGCCCACCATAAACGCAAAAAGCCCCAAGTGGGGCTTTCAAATCAAGCGCTTGGCTGCAAAACCTGCAGCTGTACGGAGCCTGCCCGAAAGCTTGCCCCATCCACCGCGGCGGATTCTAGGGCGTGCGGCCTGTAAATTCAACCCTGGCGCCCGATCCTTGCAGGTTTTCTGCAGCGGCTCCCGCGACTCAGGCAGCACTCGCCGCGCTGCGCATGCCGGGCTGCTTCGACTCCAGCCCGTGGCCGTGCGGACCCCGTTCGCGGAACCACAGCAGCGTCACCGAGGTGAGCGCCGTGAGGCTGAGCAGGCCGAAGTACCACAACATGACGTTGTAACCCGCGGGATGTGTCGGGCCCGCACCCGCCCGGTCCGCCAGCCAACCGGCAATGCGATTGGAACCCCACAGGCCGAGGCTCTGCACGAGCGTGATCACGCCGAGCGCAGTGCCGAGTCGCCGCGGATCGACGATGAGCGTCGTTGAAGGCCAGATGATGGCGGGCACCAGCGCGAAGCTCACGCCCATGAGCACGGTCGAGATCCAGGGATTGAGATCCGTGAGACCGAGCACCATGAACGTCACCGGCAGCAGCACGGTGCCGAAGATCAGCATCAGGGCGCGGTGTCCAAATTTGTCGGCGATCAGGCCGAACAGCGGCGTCGCGAACACGGCGGCGGCAAACACTCCCGAGTTCACGTTGCCCGCCTGCTGCAGGGTCAGGCCCTTGGCGTGCTGGAAATACATGATTGCGTAGGTCTGACGAAACGGGAAGAACACCGCCGCGTACAGCACGTGCAGCCCGAGGATGTACCAGTATGACTGGTCAAATTTCCAGATGTCCGACCAGACGATGCGCTCACGCACCACCGGTTGCGCCGACACGATTGGCACGCGCCTGGTGTCCAACAGCCGGAAGGCAATCGCCGCCAGCAGACCGACAGCGCTGATCCCGACGCCGAGCCACAACGGCTGCTGCCAGCCCGACTCGTACAGGGGGCGGGCCCAGGTCGGCGAAGTGTCGAGCGAAAACGAGCCGACCCGCGCGAGACTCAGGAACAGGGCCACCGCGAGCGCAATGCCACTGCGAGAAAACCACTGTGCCAGTCCTGCGACCAGGCCGATGAACATCGCTCCTTCGCTGACCCCGTACACAAAGCGACCAGCCCACATGAAATCGTATGGCGTACCGATCGCCGTCATGATGGCGCCGACCAGGCCGATCATCGCAGCCCACAGCACGACGCGGGCCGGACCGTAGCGATCGATCAACAGGCCGTTGAATATGGCCAGTGGTATGTTGGGCAGGCTGATCACGGCCGTAAGATCACCGATCTGCGTCTGCGTGAAGCCACGCTGGCGCAGCAGCAGATCGGCGATCGGTCCGATCGCATCCGATTCGTAATAACTGGCGAAAATCGCGACGGCCGCGAGCAGCAGCGCCCACCAGCGCAACGGTGAGCCGCCGCGGCCGTCGTCAGCGCCGCCGCCCGCTGCGGCGTTAGTCACTGGCGCTTTACAGCACTTACCCCGGACAGCATGGCGCTCAATTGCGCCAGGTCATCGTCAGTCCGTAGGTGCGCGGGCGCAGCGTGGCATTGCTCCAGTCCTGGGGGTCGTAGCTGGTACTTGACGACAGATCCAGCGCGGGCGCCGCGTCTGTCAGGTTCTGGATGAACAACGACAGATCGAAGTTGCTGAACCTCGCACCCAGCCTCAGGTTTACGACACTGAATGCGGGCACGGGCTTCAGCCGCGGATCATAGAAAGGCGCAGCCGGGTCGAGATTATCGACACGGCGCCACTCTGTGGTGTAGGTATAATCCGCGCGCGCATAAGTGTGCCGCCCGGAGGCCAGGGGCAGCACATACTCGCCCGATACCGACACCGTCACCGGTGCGCCAGCGCCCGGTATTCCCGCTCCCTTGCTGAAAATCTTGACGCCACCAGGCGACAAGGCATCCTGGTCAAACTTGGGGTCGTTGTAACCGAACGCACCCTCCAGATTGAAATGTTCGCTGGCCTTCAGCTGGAACGCCAGATCGATACCGACTGAACTCGCATTGGCAAGATTGTCGACAAAGTTGTAGGCACAGCTGGGCAGACTGACGTTGGCCTGGATATCCTTCCATTTCACCAGGTAGACGCTGTCGTCGAGCACCAGCCGGCCGCCGAACAATCGATTCTTGGATCCAAGCTCATAGCTCCAGACGGAGTCTGACTTGTAGCTCTCGGGCTGCATCGGATTGCCGCTTGCGTCCACGTAGCCGTTGGTCTTGAGGTCCTCATCGCAGATCGAGGGCACGCGCAATGAAGCGCCCGCGGGACGGAATCCCTTGGCCGCGGTTGCATAGAAGAGGTTCGCGTCGTTCAGCTGATACGACAATCCGAGCCGCGGCGTGACCGCGCTCTCCTTGGCATGCGAGGAGGATGTAGGGTACGACGGTGCGATGTCGCCCTGGCCGAGCACGCAGGTCGCGGTGGGGCATGGAAAGCCGAACGGTGCATTCGCGTTGTTTTCGGGCCCGAGATAGGCCGCATCGAAATCGAGCTTGTTGCTGGAAACCCGCAGACCCACCGTCAGCTTGAATTGTTCAGTGAACTTGAAGTCGCCCTGCGCAAAACCAGCGAGCTGTTCCTCCACCATCTGCCACTGGCCCAGAAATGACACGGCGTTGTCGAGCATGTTGTCGCCGAAGAAGTTCTGTGCGGCGGTCGAACCGGGTCCGAAGGGATCGCCACCATTGACTCCATAATAGCCATAGCCCCAATTGGTCGGATAGAAGCCGACCCACGACGAATTGATGAGGAAGTTCTGGTTGATCGGTTCGCCGGCGGTCTGCTTATTATGCGAAAAGAACGCTCCCGCCAGCCAGGTCAGGCGCGCCGACGTGTCATTCGACTGCACGCGGAACTCCTGCACGAAGTTGCCCTGGGTGTTGTCGTAACGGGCCATCGACTTCCAGCCGTTGGGCACATAGGTGCCGGTAGAGGTCGCGCCATCGGCCTCCAGGAAGAACTGCGGCGAATAAAACTGCGCGTAGCCCTTGGTGTAGTCGTACCACTGCAGGGCGGTGCGATCGAAGTACGAAGTATTGGATACCAGTGTCACGGCGCCAAGATCCCAGGTGAGCGCCAGGGCATAGAGCGTGAACTCGTCATCACCAAACTGATTGTTTGGAGCCACCATCGGATTCAGCGTGGTGGTCGTGGTCGGATCATTGGGGGCGGTGAAGACCGTGCCCGGCGTGCCCTGGTAGTAGTACTGGCGCGAGTAGTCACGCGAGCCAGTGTTTGAAGTGGCCAGGTCGAACTGGGAGCCGGCGCCGGCACCGTCGTTGACGTGATGTTTCTGATAGAACACGGACGGCGTGATGGTCAGGGAGTCGGTGGCGGCATATTTGAGCGCCGCACGGAACGCGAGCGTGTCATTCCAGTTGACGTCCTTGGCAAAGGTGTTGGTCCGGGTAAAGGCCACGGAATCGCCGTACGCAGCGCCGGTCGGATCCAGGATCTGATAGGTGCCGCCCACCGCGTCGATATAACCGCCCTCACGCCGGTAGTAGGCGCTGCCGCGGAAGGCCAGCCGATCGGCAATGATCGGTGTGCCGAAGGCCGCGCCCACCTCATAGGAGGGTGAGCCATTGCTCAGCGTCGACACTTCCGCGCGGGCCGAACCGGATGAGCGCGCGAGATCGGGTTCGGTCTGTATGAATCGCACGGTACCGCCTTCAGAGCCAGCGCCGAACAGCGTGCCCTGCGGACCGCGCAGCACTTCCACGCGTTCCACATCGAACAAACCTGGAAACGCATTACCCGAGCCGAAACCCAGGTTGCGCACCTGGATGGGCGTGTCGTCGATATAGACACCCGTGGTTCCGGACCCGGCGTCAGATGAAATACCTCGAATTGAAATCTGGTTGGCGCCGGTGGCCGACTGGCGGGTCAGATTCAGGCCCGGGGTCAGGCGCACCAGATCGTCGAATTCTTTGACACCGCGAGCCTCCATCTCCTGCGTACCGATGGTGCTCACGCTGATGGCGACCTTGGACAGCGGTTCGGCGCGCCGCGTCGCCGTCACAATCACTTCCTCTATTTCTGCAGGGGACGCCCCGCTGGCGGGGGGCGTGCCTTGCGCACGCGCAGGAAGCGCGGCCAGCGCAGTCCCCATCAGCGCCAGGGTGGCGACCAGGTGCAATGAAATGAAGCGCGCAGCCCTGCGGCGTGGCAGCTCTGGATGGTGCTTGATCATTGTATCGTCTCCCTGTTACGCGCTCCGCCACCGCAGCGCCGACTACCTGCGTCACTTTTCCCCTGACATAGATATACAGATGTCAATTGCCGCAGTCAAAAATCCCGCGCGACGACTTGCTCAATGCAGCACACCGTAGCGCACGAATTCGTTCAAGGCAGTTGTGGCGGCCTGCAGCTTCGCCGCCATCAGCGCCAGCGATTGCACAATCCAGCCCTGCGCATCGGCCCGTGCTGCGCTCAACCCGGCCATGATTGGCTGCCAATCGTCGCCCGTCTTCAGCAGCGCCCGGCACCCGGCATCAAAGGCAGGTGGTGGTGGTGGCGCCCGATGCTGGAAGCGGCTCGACCAGCCGCCCTCACCTGCCCAGGAGTTGCGTTCATAGGCATAGACTTCTGCAGACAGCAGCTGGCACTGACGTCCTTCATAGAATTCGCCCAACGCCTTCAGTGCCGCGTTGCGGTCCCGCGCCTTGGCTGCGACCAGGGCGCGATCGAGCGCGGCCACGCGATCGGCGTAGCCCGCGGTCCGCACCGCCTGTTGATATTGGCCGCTGTCCACATACAGCCACGGCACCAGGGCATGCCGGGTGGACATCAACAGCCGGTTGACGGCCTCCGCGGATCCAGGCTTGCGATTCGCTTCCACTGCCGCTGCGGCCTGGCGAAATTCCGCCAGCGCGGCACGCGCAGCCGCGAACGAAACGTCGGTGACTTTGCCAGCATCAACCAGCAGCTGCGCAGCGACGAAGTCGGAAACCGCGGTCAAGGCAATCGACAGGCGCGGCTCGTCGGCCGCACGTTTCAGGCTCAGTGCCAGCACGCGCAGCTGTGACTCCATGTTCTTGAAGCGCTCTGGACGGTATACGTCCATCTGCGTGTGATACAGGGGATAGAACGCGGGATCGACGCTGACCAGGCTGTTCAGCGCCGCACCGCCGACCACGCCGAAATTCCAGGCATCGGTAGTACTGCCAATAGTGGGATTCAACGCGATCTGGGATTCCAGTCCGAGATCGGCGAGCACTGCCTGCTGATGCGCCAGCACGTCGGGCGAGGAATTCACGGTCGACTTGTCCGAAGTCCAGCCAAAACCATCCACATTGAAAATGAGCGCGGCATTGCGCATCACCTCAGGGTGCCGCAGCACGAAGGCATATGAACCGGCCAGCCAGTCGCGTTCGGGATCCTCGAGTCCCGCCTCCTCGCTCCCCGCCGCCACGAACAGCATGGAGCGGCGTGGACGAATCCCGGCAGAGGTAAAGGCACGCGCAACCTCGAGGACGGCGGCCGCGCCACTGGTATCGTCCAGCGCACCCTGGAACCAGCGGTCGAAGTGACCCGACACCATCACCCATTCATCCGGATACTCCGTGCCGCGCAGCATGGCCACCACGTTGCGCGAGACGCCATCGCTGACCTGCATGTGATTCTCGAGATCAATCTGCACAGGTCCAGCGCTCAAGCGCTGCTGCAGATCCCTGGCGGAGCGCACACTGATCGCCACGGTGGGTAACTGCTCATGCGCCCACAAGCTGTCCTGGCGCAGCGCATCCACCTGCTCGCCGGAAGCCGGATGATCGTAGAAAATGATGGCTATAGCACCATGTTGTGCGGCTTCGGTGATCTGCGGCGGCGGCCAATCGATCAGCTCGCGACGCACCAGTACGGCCTTGCCGCGCACGTTGCCCAGCTTGTCGTAATCGGCAGCGTAGCCATTGCCGGCATCGACGAGCGCAACGTGCAGCCGATGGCCCCCGGCTTCATTGCCGCGCGCGAACTCCACGCCGTCGCGGCGGCCCCAGGTCGTGCCCGTGGCGTGCAGGCTGATGGCGACAACAGGAGTGCCATTGGCACGCAGCAGCACCGGAGTGTAGCGATAGGCACGCACCGGGAACTCTTCGACCCGCACCGTCAGGCCCATCTTCGTGAATGCGCCGGCGATGTCGCCGGCCATGGTCGCTTCCTCGACGCTGCCGGACACGATCGAGCCGTCGCCGACGCCTGATGGAGTCCTGATGACATCCTCGGTCAGGCGCTTCAGGTCGGCCAGGGTGCGCGCTGTGTCCAGCGCGTTCAGCAGCTTTTGTTCGTCGTCGGCAACCGCGGCGCGCACTCCGAAACTCGCGGTGAAGGCGGCCAGGGCCGCCACGATGAACAGCGCCGTCTTCTGTGCCCGTGATGCTGCGTACATCATCTGGATGCGCCGTTCCGCGCCAGGCAACCGCTGGACATCGAGCATGAGGTACTCTGCTATTTTGTGTCTGGCGCGAAAAGTATATACCGGTTTCCTGGGCCGCAGGTTTTCGTCCCGCAAACTCCGGGTGACCTCGACCATGGTCATGCGCGGCCCGCTGCAATAGCAGCTGGCGCTGCAAGTGCTGGCCGCCGCAGCTGGACAATGCCATGATCGCCGTGACCCTCAACTGGCCAGTCTCGATCCGGGAGCGGAAAATGCCGAAGCGGCCCATTGGCGTAGTGAATGGCGCCATCATGCTGAGCTGCGTGGGAGTCGCGAGGCTGTTTGCCGCGGGCACAAATCCATCAGCGCACACAGTCGTTGCCGATCTGGTCCTGAAGGACGCGCGCATCTATACGGCCGCTGGCCCCGTCCTTGCCGAAGCCCTCGCGGCGCGTAACGGTCGCATTATTTTTGTCGGCACCGCCGCGGACTTAAAACCCTACATAGGGCCAGAGACGCGCCTCATCAGCGCCAACGGGCATCTGGTGGTCCCTGGCCTGGTGGACTCGCACCTGCATCCGGCAGACATTGCCGATCTGGATGTCTGTGACCTGAAGAGCAAGGCACTGTCCCTGCGTCAGTTGTCGGCTGCGGTGCGCGACTGCCTCGATCGCTATCACACCGCACCGGGCATGCGTTTACTGGTTCATCAGTGGAACCTTGCCGACGGCAATCAGCCTGATGCTGACTATCCGACGCTGCGCGCCGCGCTCGACAAGGCCTCCACGACACGAGAAATTCAGCTGCTCGGCAACGATGGCCATCATGGCGGTTTCAACAGCCTGGCATTGGCGAATGCCCGTAACAATCGCGGCGTTCGCATCGGCATTTCGAAGAGCAGCCTGCAGGGTGAGTTTGCGCCCTACGCCAGTCTGATCGGCATTGATGCCAGCGGTGAGCCCAACGGCACGGTCAATGAGGATGCGCGCTACACCATCAATCCGCGCAGCATGATGTACGTGGAGCTTGAGGCGATACTCAGGAAGCCCGAGCTCATTCCTCAACGGCTCAATAGCGTCGGGATCACTGCGATCATGGATGCCATGGCCGACCCCTACGGCCTGCCGCTGTGGGATAAATTGCTGAAGCACAACCAGCTTACGGTGCGCGCCACGCTGGCCCAGTTCTACGACCCCAGTCGCACCCGCACCGCCAATGGCGAGGTGGACTACGACGGACTGGTGGCCAGTGCCATGAAGGTGCGCGCCAAATACGCTGGCAACCCGCTGCTACGAGCTGATTTCATAAAACTGTTTGCCGATGGCGTCATCGAGGCCGACCCGCTCTCCCAACCGCCTACTCTTGGTAACGCGGCGGTACTCAGCCCTTACCTGCAGCCCATCTTCGCTACCGACTCAACCGGTCACGCCACCGTCACCGGCTACGTCGACACGCAATCGCCCGTCTGCGCCGCAGCCCGCGAACATATGGACACCTACCAGAGCGCCGCAGCCACGGCCGCATTCGTGCAGGCGCAGGGCTTCCACCCGGCGCAGTGCCTGATCTCGAGCGGGCGACTTGCAGCACGAACGTGCAGTCGAACTCGAATACGTAAAGCGCATGCACCGCGCCGGGTTCAATGTGCATATCCATGTGATCGGTGATCGCGCCCTGCGCACTGCACTGGATGCCATCGAAGCGGCGCGCGCCAGTGACGGGAACTTCGCAACTCGCGACAGCCTGGCGCATGTGCAGCTGGCACATCCGGATGATGTCGCCCGGATCGGGCGGGATAAGCTTTACGTTGCCTTCACCTATTCATGGGCCAATGTGGACCTGGCCTATGACATGCTGGTGGTGCCGTTCCTGCAGAAGGTCAGCGGCAACAGCTATGAGAGCCGGCACGTGCCCGGAAGCTACTACGAGGAAAACAGCTACCCGTTCCGCAGCACGAAGGACGCTGGTGGCATCCTGGTGGCCGGCTCCGACGCGCCGGTCAATACGACCGACCCACAGCCCTTCGTCAACATGGCATACGCTGTGACGCGCGCCATTCCGGGGCAACCCGTGTTCAATGCACGCCAGGCGATTACCATCCGCGAAGTGCTCGACGCCTATACCATCAATGGCGCGCGCCATCTGGGCCGCGACGACGAGATAGGTTCACTGGAACCGGGCAAGTCCGCCGACTTCGTGGTCCTCGATCGGGACATCCTGCAGCTGGCAGACTCGGGCCACGCGCAGGACATCATGGGCACCCAGGTGCTGGAGACCTGGTTCCGCGGCAAGCGGGTTTATCAGCGCACGTCACCACCTTGAGGAGATTGCGATGCAGCGATTGAGCCGTCGGACGTTCATGGTAACGGGTCTCGGCGCCAGCGCCGCCGCCTTTGGCCGCTGGGATACCCGCCCGGATATGATCCTGCACAACGGCAGGATCCTGACGATGGGCTCGCGCGAGCGCGAAGTGGAGGCACTGGCACTCGCTGGCAGCCGGGTGCTTGCGATTGGCACCAGCGCCGAGATGCTGGCACTTGCGGGATCCGGCGCGCGCCGCATCAATCTCGGCGGCAAGCGCGTCACGCCTGGCTTCAATGACGCGCACTCTCACCCCTGCGGTTCCGGCGTGGCGCTCGTCACCCAGGTAGCGCTGGAACTGGACTCGATCGAGGCCATCAAGGCTGCGATCCGCACCAAGGCGGCAGCAACCACTCCCGGCGACTGGGTTGTAGGCTTCCTCTACGACGACACCAAGACGCCCCGGCCGCTGGATCGTGCTGATCTTGACGCCGCCGCACCCGATCACCCGGTCGTGGTGCAGCATCGCGGTGGCCACACCGCCTTTATCAACTCACGTGCACTTTCCGCTGCCAGGGTTGATGAGAACACGCCGAACCCGCCGAATGGGGAGTACTTCCGCGATGCCGCCGGGCGCCACAACGGGCGGGTGGCGGAGAATGCCGCCGAGGCGATCCTCGCCCTCGCCGTCAAGCCGCCGTCACGCGACGACTACCGCAAGGGTGCAGCGCTGATCTCAAAGCAGTTTGCCAGCCGCGGCATCACCTCGGCCTGCGAGGCCGACGGGAATCCGGCGACCCTGCAGGGCTATCAGGATGCGCGCGATGCCGGCGAACTCATGGGCCGCTTCTACACGCACATCGACTACGCCGATCTCGACAAGATGATCGCTGCCGGCGTGCACACGGGCTTCGGCGACGAGTGGGTGAAGGTCGGCGCGGTCAAGCTGTTCGCCGACGGCTCAATCTCCGAGCGTACCGCGCTGCTTTCCGAACCCTACGCCGGTCTCGGCGATTATCGTGGCATCAGCCGCGCGACGCGCGAGACGCTGTACGAACAGACGCGCAAGGCTTACCTTGCAGGTTGGCAGGTTGGCACGCATGCGAACGGCGACGTGGCTATCGATACGGTGCTGGGTATCTACGAGCAGCTGCAGCGCGAGTTCCCGCGACGCGATCCGCGCTTCAGGATCGAGCATTGCACGCTCGTCACTCCCGATCTGGTACGGCGCATCAAGGCAGCCGGCGTGATTCCACTGCCATTCGCCGGCTATGTGTACTTCCACAGCGAGAAGATGCATTTCTATGGCGAGGAGCGCCTCAAACATATGTTCGCGATGCGCGACTTCATCGACGCCGGCATCAGGGCGGCACCGGGATCGGATTACACGGCGAGCCCGGCCGAACCGATGCTGTGGCTGCGCTCGGAAGTCACGCGCACTGATGCCAGCGGCCACAGCTGGGGCGCGAACCAGCGCATCACGGTCGAGGAAGCGATCCGCTGCTCCACGGTGAATGGCGCCTACGCCTCGTTCGAGGAAGACATCAAGGGCACCCTCGAGCCCGGTCGGCTCGCAGACCTCGTCGTCTGGGACCAGGACCTGATGACGATCGATCCCGCAAGCTTCATGAGCGTGAAGCCTGAGCGCACCATGATTGGCGGCCGCTGGGTCTACGAAGCCTGAGCAGTTGCCCGTAGGCAGCAACAGGATCAAGATCGACGCACTGGTCAGGCAGGCATCGCGCCGCATTTTCGTGCGCAAACCGACTGGCACTATGACTTACTTGTACCTGACCCTGGTAACCCCTAATTATGGAACTCAGCATGTTTAACCGTCCCTGGAATCTTCGCCCCCTGCTACCCGGTTTGATTGCACTGCTGTCCATGCAGGCCACGCTCGTGCTGGCAGCCGAGGCCGGCGCGTACACCGTGGCGGCAGGCACGTCCCAACGACCCCGTATTGGGCTGGTTCTCGCTGGCGGCGGAGCGAAGGGCGGCGCTCATGTGGGCGTACTGAAGGTGCTCGAAGAACTGCACATACCGATAGACTGCATCGCCGGGACCAGCATGGGCGCGCTGGTCGGCGGCGGTTATGCCTCGGGCATCCCGAGCCAGGAAATGCAGGATTTCGTGCTCGGCATCAACTGGAAGACCGTGGTCGGCGGGCAGGGGCTGCGCGGTCTGCAGCCCATCGAGCAGAAGCGTCTGGGGGTTACCTACAGCAATAGCCTGGAGCTCGGCATCCAGAAAAAACGCGTGGTCATGGCTCCCGGTCTCATCAACACCAATGGCATTGAGGACCTGCTGCGAGGGTTCGTCGCCAAGACGCGTTCGATTTCCAGCTTCGACCAGTTTCCGATTCCTTATCGGGCGGTCGCAACGGACATGATCAGCGGCAAGATGGCGGTGCTCGACCACGGTGATCTCGCAACCGCAATGCGCGCGAGCATGGCGATACCCGGCGCGTTCGCGCCGGTGGTCACGGAAGGGCAGATCCTGGCCGACGGCGGCCTGGTCCGAAACATCCCGGTGGATATCGCCCGCCAGCTCTGTGCCGACGTCGTGATCGTCGTGAACCTGGTCGAACCTGCCGTGGATCCCGAAAAGCTCAGGAGTCCTACGCAGCTGCTGTCACGAACGATGGATGTGATGATCGAGGCCAATGAGAACCTGCAGTTGCAGTCACTCACGGCACAGGACGTGCGCATCGACGTCGACATGGGCGACATCGGTACCGCGGACTTCGAGCGCATGGGGGAGACGATCCCGCTGGGCGAGGCTGCGGCTCGAAGGGCAGCACCACAGCTCGCGCGCCTCACGGTGTCGCCGCAGCAGTATGCCGAATGGCGCAGCAGGATCACTTCCCGGCAGGGCGTCGAAGCCAGGATCGGCGATGTCCAGGTCGCCGGCCTGAAACGGGTCAATCCCGAGTATCTGAAGCAGGTGACGCAGATACGCCCGGGCGATACCGTCAACATTGCGCATATCAGCCAGGATGCGCAGCGCCTGTCGGCGCTGGAGGATCTCGAGTC
The DNA here is from genome assembly GCA_963823235.1 of uncultured Gammaproteobacteria bacterium. Classification (GTDB taxonomy): domain Bacteria; phylum Pseudomonadota; class Gammaproteobacteria; order Steroidobacterales; family Steroidobacteraceae; genus FEN-1191. The sequence goes on from CAWGKS010000013.1 coordinate 148,579, forward strand.
GGTCAGCTATCAGCTCAAGGGTGATGCGGCAAACCCGACGCTTGAATGGCTGCCACGGGAGAAAAGCTGGGGTCCCGACTTTCTCAAGGTGGACGTGGGGCTGTACAGCTCTTCGGCGAATGACGACGGCTTCATCCTGTATCTCCAGCATGCCCGCACCTGGGTCAACGATCTGGGAGCACAGTGGCGCAACGCCGTGCAGGTAGGCAAGGTACGGTTGCTGTCCACAAGCTTCTATCAGCCACTTGTGACTTCACAGCACTACTTCGTCGAGCCGAAGGCCTACGCGAGCCACGAGATTCAGGATCTGTATAACGACGGGGCACGGGTTGCCACCTATCAATTCAACAACTATGGCGGCAGGGTCGACTTTGGCGCAAATTTTGGCATGCAATCCCAGGTGCGTATCGGGTATTCCGCGTCGCGACAGAAGGTGAGCCTTGAGACAGGCACACAGCTGCTACCCAATTCGAACTCGACTATTTCGGGTATCGTCGTGTCCGCCATTCACGACTCACGCGATACGCCCTTCCACCCGACCAAGGGCGTGGCGGTGGCGCTCGAATACACCGGCAACGACAACCTGCTGGGGGACACGCGCACCTGGAACCGCGCCGAACTGGGTCTGGGCGTAGCGGTACCGTTTCGCAAAGACGTGCTATGGATCAACGCAGCTGGTGGCAGCGATTTCGGCAAGCAGCTGCCAGAAGACCGCCTGTTCGTACTGGGTGGCCCAGTGAGCTTTCCGGGATATGACTCAACTGAATTGCGTGCCAGCTCCTACTGGACCTTCAGCGGCAGTTACCTCTGGAAGCTCGCCGATATCTTTTCGCTGCGTGGCCAGACACTGTATGGCGGCCTGCGCCTGCAGACCGGCCAGGTGTATCAGCGCCTCGACGGCGTCCAATCCGGCAGTATCGGGTCAGCAGCGTTCGAGGTCAGCGGCCGCACACCCGTCGGTCCGGTGACATTGGGGTACGCGCTCACGACTACGAACTCTTCGAGTTTTTGGCTGAGCCTGGGCCGGCCGCTCGGGACCGGAACGATTCTGGAACGCGGAATATTCCGCTAAAGCACTTGCTAGTGTGAGCCCTCGGCTCGGGCCACTGCGCTTATCGAAACGGTTATCAGGCCTCACCGACGGACAACCAGGAGCGCAGGCGCGGTTCCAGCCAGCCGAGCGTCGGCAGAAACAGCGCGGCGACGATTAAGTTGAACGTGAGGTGCGTCCAGGCGACGGCCATGGCGGGATCGCCCAACCCAGACATCCAGCGCGCAAACTGGCCCAGGAACGGCATGCACAGCAGCACCCCCGTGGCGTTAAACAGGAAGTTCGTGACTGCCGTTGCGCGCGCCACGGGCTGCATAGAAATGCTGGCGACAAGCGCGGTCGAGGTGGACCCCACGTTGGCGCCAAGCACGATCGGTATTGCAGACTCGGGCGGCAGTACACCCTGCTGCACGAGCAGAATCGCGAGCCCAGTCGTCACGCTGCTGGACTGGACCACGGCCGTGAACACAATCCCCATTAGCAAACCGATTAACGGCGTTGTCGCCATGGCCAGCCCGCCCTGGAACCACGGGTGCGCCTGCAGAGGTTTGAGTTCTGTTGAGATGAGATCAAGCGCGAAGAACACCAGTCCGAAGTAGAGCACTGCTTTGCCGACGGCGCTTGCGCGAACGGGGAGCGCCGACAGCAACGCCCCTAGGACGATGAAAAACGGGCCGATGCCTGTTAGCTTGAATGAAACCAGCCACGCTGTCGCGGTGGTACCGACATTCGCGCCAAGCACGATGCCAAGGCTACCGCGGAAGCTGATGACGGCGGCATCCACTAGCGTCACCGCGAGCGCTGTGACCGCGCTGCTTGATTGCACGATGGCCGTGGCGATTGCGCCGATCAGGAAGCCCCGCCAGCGGCTCTCGGTGACCCTGGGCAGCCACGACTTCAGCGTCGCACCACCCACAGCCTGCACCTCACGGCTGAACCCCTGCAGGGCCTGCAGGAACAATACGATGGCCGCGACCGCGGCGATAATGCCCTGAAATGGTGTCATGTTGCTGGCCTCATAGCGGGTCAATATAGCACCGGCCTACTGCTACACAATCGCTTGGTGCTGCTGGGGACAGCTGGCATTGCGGCTGTCGCTGCCCGGGAAACCAGAATGTCGCGCTCGCCGCCGTAGGCCCTGGTGTGCTGACCGGCAAGACCGATTCGCAGGTTCTCGACCGGCCGCACCCCCAACTCACTCCAGGCGTACAGTTAGCTACTGCTTTGCACATTTCTGTCGCGCACGTATTCGGCCTCGCCATAGAAGTCGAGCCGCCGCCAGGCGACGCTTGCCTCCAGTCCGGGCACCAAGGCCTGCATCGTTCCCCAGGTTCCGCCGAGCAGGGGCGTCAGCTCCCAGCTGAGTTCCTTCCCGCCGTGCATTGCCCAGCCCACAAAGGCCGACCTCGCACCCATCGCCTCGTAGCCATACCTGGCCTACAGGTGCAGTGCGCCACGGTCAGCGGCTGCGACGGCATATATGTAGTTGTCGCCGCCGCGGCCGCCGCGGCAATGAGGGCCGCGAACATGGCGAAGCCTCGCAGGATCGTCTTCGTCCATTGAGCTCGGTGAGCGCGCCCACGAACCTAACCCTCAACTCCATCATAAAATGTTCGGTCTTCTCGCCCCCGTGACCTACCCGATGCCTGAGCGCGAGCTCGTGTCCGAGAAGCATCGCCAGGATAGCGGCTCGAGATACGTTCCTTGCGGTGCCAGCATTGCGGTGCGATGCGCGAGCCAATACGAGGGGAAAGTTAGTAGATCAGGGTGCTAGAGATCGATCCCCCCGCAGGAATATTGCAATGACTAGTATTTAGTTGGCCAACCGCATGTTGCTCTCAATGCTCAATTCCCGGTGGTGCATGCCGCGGCTGACTGAGCTACTGGGATTTCCTCATTTTCTTGACCAATTCCCCGGTGCCCACCCCCCAATAGTGAACACAATGGACGATTTCTCGGGCACTCGCGTCGATCAAATGGACGCGATCACGGCTGATGACGCAAATGCTGCCTTCGCGGGCGCTCGGTACCGACGGTACGAATACGACGTAGCGTCCGTCTGCCAGTTCCTCGGCCACAAACGCCGGGGCGAGTGTATCGTCGAGCTCGACCAGAGCAGCTTGGGTATCCTTGCGTCCGGTCCTGCCCATCCAGCCCGCCTCGAAGCCGCGCAGGAGATTGTAGGACGGGAAGTGCCGCATCAGTGACCTGTCTGCCGAGCTGATCAAGTCCCGGATGTACGGCAGATTCAGCACGACCCCTGTTACCAGACACACCAGAAGCAGATCCAGTACGGCCCATTCAATGGCCCATCGACCGTGGAACATGGCTGCCAGCGGCGGCGCCGCCAGGATGGCATGCAAGGTCACGCGAATCATGGCGGCCAGGCGCGTGATGACGATGACGATTATCGTCACTGGCAGAACGACGAACAGCCCGCTCAGAAATGAGCGCCATAGAAATGACTTCACGCCATGCCTTCCTGCTTCTGAGGCCGCTCCACCCTGACTCCGCGAAAACCGCACGGACCCGTGCGTGGTCGGCCTATTCTGCCCCAGCGGCTACACGGCCACGCTGGCGCGGGCCTCGACCACGGGCGAATTTAATGCCGGTATTAAAGCCTCGACTACCTCAAAGTGCAACTCGCGCCAATTGGCTTGCTGATGGCTGCGTCGGGCCCGGGAATCTGCAGGCGCAGTCCGACCGGCGGGCCATGGCGGCACGATGCATGCATTGCTCTTGGACACGGGAGGCTCTACGAGACATTTTGAGCCTTTTGTGTAGACTAGCGAAGGTTCGTCCGGTGGCACTGCCATGCGGGTGCCTGACAGTTAAAACAACAAATGGCGCCAGATCTAGGCGCGGCCATGGGAGGCAATAATGAGCACAAAGAAAGGCTTAGTGGGTCTGATTTCCGAACACGGGAAGCACGCAGTGTTTTCCGGCGTCATCATGCTGATCGCTGGTGCACTTGCCATTGCGGCGCCCTTCGTTGCGGGCGCATCGATCATGATCATGCTTGGAGTCTCACTCCTCGTGGCCGGTGTAGCGCAATGCTTTCTCGCCTTCAAGGCAGATGCGTTCGGACGCGGATTGGTGATCCTCGCGCTCGGTGCGTTAACCGCGGCGGCGGGCGTCTGGACGCTCAGAGAGCCGCTGGTCGCCCTGGCGTCAGTGACTATGCTGCTGGCGGCGTATATCTTTGTCGCGGGAGTCCTGGAACTCTTTGCCGCATTCTCGAGTGAGCGCGAGGCCGGCCGGGGCTGGATCATGTTCAGCGCCATTGTATCGATATTGCTGGGAATCTCGCTGTGGCGGCAGTTGCCGTTTTCCGGCGTCTGGGCGATAGGCACGCTGGTTGGGGTCCGACTGCTGATGGCAGGTGCATCGCTCGTCGCCATAGGCTCTGCCGTGCGCAAGGGAGTCAAGGAAGTGAGTGGAGCGCGTTAAGTAATCAGCATTGGATATTGATTTGATTGGTAGCGGGGGTAGGATTTGAACCTACGACCTTCGGGTTATGAGCCCGACGAGCTGCCAGACTGCTCCACCCCGCACCAGGAGGGAGGCGCATTCTACACGAAGAGCGTTCGATGTATACCCGGGCCGTTCAGGGCGTGCCGATCAGGTTGCTGCACAGGGCCAGCAACACGTTGGGCAGCAGGCCCAATGCCAGTACCGCGAGCGTATTCAGGCTCAGGGCGAGCCGGGCGCCCGTTTGCCGTGCAATCGGCGCCTGGTCGCGGCCAGCGTCGAAATACATGTACCAGATGACGCGCAGGTAGTAGTACGCGCCGATCACCGAGACCAGCACGGCCAGGATGGCCAGCCACAGGTGATGGGTGTGGAGCAGCGCCTGGATGATCCACAGCTTGGCCCAGAAACCGACAAAGGGTGGCACGCCGGCGGTCGAGAGCATGAGACCCAGCATCAGCAGCGCCAGCAGCGGATCGCGCGCGCCCAGACCCTTGTAGTCATCGAGATCTTCCGCTTCACCATCACTGCGGGCCGCGAGCAGCACGACGCCGAAGGAGCCCAGTGTCGTCAATACATAGACCAGTGTGTAACCGAGCGCGGCGCGGTAGCCGGCGGTATCGGCAGTGATGAAACCAAGCAGAATGAAACCAACGTTGGCGATCGCGGAATACGCCAGCATGCGGCGGATGTTGGTCTGGGCGATCGCCAGGATATTGCCGAGCAGCAGCGAGAGCACGGCGAGCACGCTCAGCATCTGCACCCACAGGGTCGGGTCGGCCCCCAGGCCATACACCAGCAGTCGCATCACCAGGGCAAAGGATGCCAGTTTCGGCGCCGTGGATATCAGCAACGTCACGCTCACGGGCGCACCGTGATAGACATCGGGCACCCACATGTGAAACGGCACGGCGCCGAACTTGAACGCCACGGCGACGATGATGAAGGCGACCGCGATGACGAAACCGGCGCCGTGGGCCGCGCTCAGCGTGGCTATCCGATCGAGCGCCAGCGTGCCGGTCAGGCCGTACAGCATCGACATGCCGTAGAGCAAGCGCGCCCGAGGCGATGGCGCCCAGCACGAAATACTTGATGGCCGCTTCGGCCGCGACGCCCGATTCGCGGTCGAAGGCGACCAGCGCGTAGAGTGACAGCGAGAGCAGCTCGACGCCGAGGTAGACCGTCAGCAGGCTGTTGGCAGAGACCAGCACACAGATGCCCAGCAGCGTGGTCATCGACAGGATGTCGTACTCACCGCCATGAATGCGACGGCGATCAAGGTAAGCCTGCGAATAGAACAGGCTGAGCGCGGTGGCCATGAGTGCGGCCAGCTTGAGAAACACGCCGAGCCGGTCGGCAACATAAAGGCCATCGAACAGCACCGTGCGCTCGTGCACCGCACCGACCGTCACCGTCAGCCAGGCGCAGATCGCCAGCACGACCAGCGTCAGGCCGTGAGTCAGATAGCGCCAGGTGCGACCGGCGAACACATCGAACATCAGGACCGACGCAGATACTCGAGGCCAGCGCAATCTCGGTGATGGCGGGAGCCAGTGAAGCCAGGGTCATTGACGATTCATCCATGCTTCAGCCCACCGGAATCTTGCTGACGACGATCTGCTCGAGCAGATGGTGCACCGAAGCTTCCATGGTCTGCACCAGCGGAGCCGGCCACAGGCCGACGAACAGCACGGCCGCCGCCAATACGCCCAGCACCAGGAATTCGCGGCCGTTCAGATCGCTCATGGCGGCGACCTTGTCGTTGGCCGACCGGGACCAAAGATCACGCGCTTGACCAGCCATAGGGTGTAGGCTGCTCCCAGGATCAGCGTGGTTGCCGCCAGGAAGGCGTACCAGAAGTTGGCCCTGAAACTGGCCAGGATGACCAGGAACTCGCCGACGAAGCCGGAGGTGCCCGGCAAACCGGAATTGGCCAGCCCAAAGAACACCATGAGGGCGGCGAAGCGGGGCATCACATTGACGACGCCGCCGTAGGCACTGATCTCGCGGCTGTGCAGGCGGTCATACAACACACCGATGCACAGGAACAGCGCTCCCGAAATCAGGCCGTGCGAGATCATCTGCACCATGGCGCCGTCCAGACCGGTGATGGCGCCACTGGTGCCGCCAGTGGCCGCGACAATGTCAAACACCAGGAACGCGCCCAGCGTCACGAAGCCCATGTGCGCGATCGAGGAATAGGCGATCAGCTTCTTCATGTCGGTCTGCGCCAGCGCCACGAAACCGATATACACCACGGCGATCAGCGACAGGGCAATCACCAGCCAGTCGAGCTCGCGGCAGGCATCGGGGGTCATGGGCAGGCTGAAGCGCAGCAGGCCATAACCGCCCATCTTCAACATGATCGCCGCCAGGATGACCGAGCCCCCGGTCGGCGCCTCGACGTGGGCATCGGGCAGCCAGGTATGCACCGGCCACATGGGCACCTTGACGGCGAAGGCCACCAGGAACGCCAGGAATATCCAGCGCTGTTCGATCAGTGTCAGTGGCAGCGACTGAAAGCCGGCGATGCTGTACTCCCCTGCTTTCAGATACAGAAAGATCAGCGCCACCAGCATCAGCACCGAGCCGAGGAAGGTGTACAGGAAGAACTTCAGCGTCGCGTAGACGCGCCGCGGCCCACCCCAGATGCCGATGATCAGGAACATCGGAATCAGCATCGCCTCCCAGAAAAAATAGAACAGCAGGGCATCCATGGCGCAGAACACGCCAATCATCAGGCCCTCGAGTACCAGGAAGGCGGCGAAGTATTGCGCCGGGCGCTTCTCGATCACCGTCCAGGCGGCGATCAGCACCGGCACCGTCATGAACGCCGTCAGAACGATGAGCGGCAGCGCGATGCCATCAACACCGAGGTAATAATCCGCGTGCAGCTGCGGTATCCAGGGCAGGCGCTCGAGGAACTGAAACCCGGCCGTTGAATTGTCAAAGCCCAGGTAGAGCGGTACGCACAGGGCCAAAGTCGCGAGTGAAACGGCCAGGGCAAACCAGCGCGCCGCACGAGCGTGCGAATCGCCGATGGCAAGCGTCAGCAGGCCACCGCCTACAGGCAACCAGATCAGGGTGGAGAGCAGAGTCAATCCGTGCATGGTGTGAAGGTGTCCGCTACAGCCTGATCAGAAACCAGCCCAGCAACAGCACCAGGCCAAAAATCATCCAGAACGCATAGGAATAGAGAAAGCCGCTTTGAATCTGGCGCGCCACGCCGGCAAACCACCCCACCGCCCCGGCCGTACCATCCACCATGACACCATCGATGATCGCCCCATCACCACCACGCCACAGGCCGAAACCCAGGGCACGGCTGGCCCGCGCCAGCACGTTTTCGTTGAACCAGTCGAAATAGTATTTATTCACCAGCAGCCTGTAGAGCCAGCCCAGGCGCTGGCGCAGCGACTCGGCGCGATCGGGGCGTTGCAGCACGAAGTACCACGCGCACAGGACACCAGCTGCGGCCAGCCACAGCGGCAGAGTGAATATTGAATGCATGGCAAAGGAGGTAGCGCCCTGGAATTCGCGACCGATCTCAGCCACCACATCGTTGCGCTCGAGCACATGAATCGCACTGCCGAAGTAGCCGCCGAAGAGTACCGGATCGATGGTGTAGAACCCGATCAGCAGGGAAGGAATCGCCAGGGCCACCAGTGGCGCTTTCATATCCCAACCGACGTCGTGAAAATGCTCTTGCGCGTGGTGATCAAGCCGTTCCTTGCCGTGAAAGGTCATGAAGATCATGCGGAAGGTGTAAAAGGCCGTGACGAACACGCCGGCGACGACACAGAAATAGGCATAGGAAGCCCCGTAACGATGCGAGGCGTGCACGGCCTCGATCAGCGCGTCCTTGGAATAGAAACCGGAGAAGAATGGCGTGCCGATCAGCGCCAGGGCGCCGATCAGGCTGGTCCAGTAGGTCACCGGCATGCGGTGGCGCAGGCCGCCCATCTTGCGCATGTCCTGCTCGTGATGCATGGCGATGATGACGGCGCCGGCGGCCAGGAACAGCAAGGCCTTGAAGAAGGCATGTGTCATCAGGTGGAAGATCGCCACGCTGTAAGCCGAGGCGCCCAGCGCCACGGTCATGTAGCCCAGCTGCGAAAGCGTCGAGTACGCCACCACGCGCTTGATGTCGTTGTTGACGATGCCCAGGAAGCCCATGAACAGCGCCGTGGTGGCGCCAATCACCAGCACGAAGGACAAGGCCGTATCTGAATACTCGAACAGCGGCGACATGCGTGCCACCATGAAGATGCCGGCCGTCACCATGGTGGCGGCGTGGATCAGCGCCGAGATCGGCGTCGGGCCTTCCATGGAATCGGGCAGCCAGACGTGCAGCGGCACCTGCGCTGACTTGCCCATGGCGCCAATGAACAGGCAGATGCAGATCACGCTCATCGCCGACCAGGCGTGGCCTGGGAATATCACCATGGTCTTGGCAGCAATGGCGGGCGCGGCCGCGAACGCGGTCTGGTAATCGAGCGAACCGGTGTAATACGAGCACGCCGGCGATGCCAAGCAGGAAACCGAAGTCGCCGACGCGATTGACGATGAAAGCCTTGAGATTGGCGAAGATGGCGCTCGGGCGCGTGTACCAGAAGCCGATCAGCAGGTAGGAGACCACGCCCACGGCTTCCCAGCCGAAGAACAGCTGCATGAAATTATTGGCCATCACCAGCATGAGCATGGCAAAGGTGAACAGCGCGATGTAGGCGAAGAAACGCTGATAACCCGGATCGTCGTGCATGTAACCCATCGTGTAGACATGCACGCACAGCGACACGAAAGTCACGACCACCATCATCAGCGCCGTGAGCCGGTCAACCAGGAACCCGACCTGCATGTGCACGCCTTCAGTCACCAGCCAGGTGTACACCGGACCATTCCAGGGCGGCGCGCCGTGCAGCAAAGCCAGCAACACCTGGATAGAGAGCACGCAGGCGGCCGCGACCCCGGCAATGGCCAGCAGCGCGGCCACGGTGCGCCCGATCAGGCGACCGGCGAGGCCGGCAATGATCGCCGCGGCGAGCGGCGCTAAGGGAATGGCGAGCAGCAGGTTCTGGTTCATGATCAGCCGCGCAGCGTATTGAGATCTTCAACGTTGATGCTGCGTCGTTCCCGAAACAGCACCACGAGAATGGCCAGGCCAATGGCCGATTCGGCAGCGGCTACGGTCAGCACGAAGAACACGAAGACCTGCCCATCGAGCTGACCGAGGTAGCGCGAAAAGGCCACGAAGTTGAAATTGGCCGCCAGCAGCATCAATTCTATGCACATCAGCAGCAGCAATACGTTGCGGCGATTGATGAAGATGCCCGCGACCGAGAGCGCGAACAGCACCGCCGATAGTGTCAGCAGATGTCCGAGGGTAATCATGGGCGCGGCTCCGCATCCATCTTGACGATTCGTACCCGATCACTGGCGCGCACTGCGACCTGGGCGGCGATGTTCTGCAGCTTGAGGCCTGGCCGGCGCCGCATGGTCAGTGAGATCGCGGCGATGATGGCTACCAGCAGCAGCATGGCTGCGATCTCGATCGCATAGGCATAGCGTGTGAACAGCGCCGCACCGAGCTCGCCGGCATTGCTGTAGCCGGCCGGCAGTGGCGCCGCACCGCGCGTGACATCCAGCCCCAGGCGGCGCTGCACGATCACGCCAACAATCTCGGCAATGAGAATAGCGGTGATCACGGCGCCCGGAATAGCGTAGCGCCGGAACCCCTTGCGCATCTCTTCCAGATTGATATCGAGCATCATGACCACGAACAGGAACAGCACCATGACCGCGCCGACATAGACCAGCACCAGCACGATGGCGAGAAACTCGGCTTCGATCAGCAGCCACAGGACGGCGCTGGTGCAAAAGCACAGCACCAGGCTCAGGGCCGCGTGCACCGGATTACGCGCCGTGATGACGCCGACGCCGGCAGCCACCAGTATGGTGGCAAAGCTGTAAAACAGGATCTGCACCAGCACCTTAGGATTCCTCCCCTGCTCTGCTGACGCTCAAGGTCATCGGTAGCGCGCGTCAGCGGCTTTATCGGCGCTGATCATCGCCTCGTAGCGCTCGCCCACGGCCAGCAGCTTGTCTTTGCTCATGATGTTCTCGCCGCGATGCTCCATGTGATATTCATGGATGCGGGTCTCGACGATGGCATCCACCGGGCAGGCCTCTTCGCAGAAGCCGCAGTAGATGCACTTGAACAGGTCTATGTCGTAACGCGTGGTGCGACGCGTGCCATCGGCGGCGACGTCGGAATCGATGGTGATCGCCAGCGCCGGGCACACCGCCTCGCACAACTTGCAGGCGATGCAGCGCTCTTCGCCATTGGGGTAGCGGCGTAGTGCATGCAGGCCACGAAAGCGCACCGACTGTGGGGTTTTCTCTTCCGGATAGTTGATGGTGATCTTGCGCCGGAACAGCGTGCGTGCCGTAAGCGACAGGCCGCCAAGCAACTCCCAGAGCGCAAAAGTCTTGAACGGATTTACTCTTGCCATCGGCTATACCTCAGACGCGCCATGGGCCGACGTGGAACCAGGCGAGCACACCTTCGACGGCTATCCACAGGATGGTGATCGGTATCAGCACTTTCCACCCCAGGCGCATGATCTGATCGTAGCGGTAGCGCGGAAAGGTGGCACGCAGCCACATGAATATGCTCAACAGGATGAAGATCTTAATAACCAGCCATTGCAGGCCATTGCCAATAAACAGGCCCAGCAGCGGCACGCTGCGCAGGCTGCTGTCGACGGGCAGGTAGCCATCCAGCGGACTCAGCCAGCCACCGAGGAAAAAGATTGCGGTCAGGCCAGTAACCAGGATCATGTTGGCGTATTCGGCCAGGAAGAACAGCGCAAAGGCCATGCCGGAATATTCGACGTGAAAGCCGGCAACGATTTCCGATTCGCCTTCAGCTACATCGAAGGGCGCGCGGTTGGTCTCGGCGACACCCGAGATGAAATAGACCATGAACAGGGGGAACAGCCAGAAAATATTCCAGTGCAGGGGCGCACCACGCTGCTGCTCGACAATAGTGCCAAGATTCAGGCTGCCGGAGGCCATCAGCACGCCCACCAGGGCGAAACCCATGGCGATTTCATAGGCGACGATCTGCGCTGCCGAGCGCATGGCGCCCAGAAAAGCGTACTTGGAATTGGAAGCCCAGCCCGCGAGGATGACGCCATACACGCCAACCGACGTCAGCGATAGCACATAGAGCAGACCCGCATCGACATTGGCAATGGCGAAACCCGGGAACAGCGGCACCACCGCCCAGGCGGCGAAGGCCGGAATCAGCGTAATGGCCGGAGCCAGGCGGAACAGCGCCTTGTTCGACTGCGAAGGAATGACAATTTCCTTGAGCAGCAGCTTGATCACGTCCGCAAAGGGTTGGCCCATGCCGGGGAAGAACCCGAAGATGCGCACGCGATTGGGGCCACGGCGCACCTGCATCCAGCCAATCAGTTTGCGTTCCCACAGGGTGAGATAGGCCACGCTCAGGATCAGCACTACAGTGAGCGCCAGGATAAACACAGTGGAATGCGCGAAGCCGGGCAAGGCCAGCCATTGCGCACTGAGCCAGCGCCAGGCACTCACGCTGCGTACTCCACGCCCGGGGCGCGACCCGCCAGGGTCAGTTGCAGCGAGGTAGCGCGCCGCAGCAACGGATCAAGCTGATACATCGGCACATCGTGCAGTGCCTCGACAACGGTTGCGGGGCTCGCGGCAAAGGTGTCCATGAATACCGACGGCGTCGCCTTATCCAGGAGCGCGCGCAGTTCGTCACGCAGCTGCTCACTGGACTGGTAGTCGAAATTGCCGAGGTTCAGCAGATTTCCCAGCACCCGCAGTATCTTCCACGCCGGCCGCGCCGAGCCTGGCGGTGACGCAGCGCCCGCAAAACTCTGCCAGCGTCCCTCGAGATTGACGTAGCTGCCCGAGCTCTCGGCGAATGCGGCAGCCGGCAGCAGCACGTGCGCCACTTCATTCATCTGCGCTGAGGCGTAGGAAGCAATGGCACCGACAAACTTCGCCCGCTTGAGTGTCGCCAGCGCCTGCGGTTGCAGACTGTCCGCCCAGGGCTCGGTGCCCAGCAGCAGATAAGCCGCCAGCGGCTGCTCCAGCATCTGGCGCGCGTTCAGGCCGACCGCGGGGCGCAGTGCGCCGCCGGGAGCACGGTGCGGTACACAACCCGCAAGATAGGCGCCAGCGCCATTGGCGCCCTCAGCCAGTTCACCCAGGGTTGAGCCTGTCACCCGCGCCAGCTCGCGCGCCAGGACACGCAGATCTGCGTAGGCCGAGTGACGCAGCGCCAGTGCGCCGAGCCAGATGGAACGCTGTCCCTGCTGCAGGCTCGCCGCGATCTGCCGCTGCGCATCGCTGGCCGTCAGGCCCGCGAGCAGTAAACGCACCCCAGGCGCGGCCGACAGGCCTGCTGTCTCCAGCGCTGCCAGCAACACTCCACTCAGCTCGCGCACCAGGCCAGTGGCACTGCTGACTATGCTGCCGGCTACCGGGAACAGATAGGTGAACGGAGCTGGATTCAGGAAACTGACGCGCGCGCCACGCTGCGCCGCCTTGCGCACCCGATGCGCCAGCATCGGCAATTCGGCGCGCAGATTTGAACCTACTATGAACAGCGCATCGAGCGCGTCGACGGCGCTCAGATCGTGCCCCAGACCCGGCGCCGTTGAGTCGCTGACCTGATCGCGAAAATCGCGCTGCCGCAGGCGATGATCAATATTGGGCGTAGCCAGCCCGTCGGCCAGGCGCGCGAGCAGGTAGCACTCTTCCAGAGTGCTCGAGGGATGCGCGAGCATACCCAGAGCAGCAGCGCCCGATTGTGCAAGCTGTTGCTGCAGGCCGTTGGCCATGGCGGCCAGCGCCGTGTCCCAATCGGTCTCGCGCAGCGTGCCGTCACTCTGGCGCACGCGCGGCGCCGTCAGCCGCTCATCGCTGTACAGGCCTTCATAGCTGTAGCGATCGCGATCCGCGATCCAGGTTTCGTTGAGGTCTTCGCAGGGCTGCGGTACCACGCGCATCAACCGGCCACGCAGCACGTGACCGTAGAGGCGCGTGCCGAAGCCGTCATGCGGCGAGACCAGCGGATGCTGCGTCATCTCCCAGGCGCGCGCCTGGAAGCGAAACGGCTTGCTGTTGAGCGCGCCCACCGGACACAGATCGATGATGTTGCCCGACAGCTCGTGATCGATACTCTTCTGTATGAAGGTGCCAATCAGCATGTGCTCGCCGCGGCCGGTTGTGCCCAGTTCCTGGATGCCGGCGATGTCCTGGCCGAAACGCACGCAGCGCGTGCAATGGATGCAGCGGGTCATGTCGGTGGAAATCAGCGGGCCAAGGCTTAGATCCTTTACCACGCGTTTGCTCTCGCCGTAGCGCGACAGATCGCGTCCGAATCCGACCGCCAGATCCTGCAGCTCGCACTCCCCGCCCTGATCGCAGATCGGGCAGTCGAGTGGGTGATTGATCAGCAGAAACTCCATGGTCGCCTTCTGCGCGGCGATCGCCCTGGGCGACTTGGTAAAAATCTTCATGCCTTCAGCCACTGGCGTGGCGCAGGCGGGCATGGGCTTGGGAGCCTTTTCGACTTCCACCAGGCACATGCGGCAGTTGGCAGCGATCGGCAGCTTGTCGTGATAGCAGAAGCGCGGCACGTAGGCACCCGCGTTATCCGTGACCCGGATGATCATCGCGCCTTTGGGCGCCTTGACGGCGACGCCATTGACCTCGACGTTGACGAACTCCTCGCTCATGCCGCCTGCCTGTCCGGTGCCACGATGCTGCGGCCGCGATGATCGACCATGAATTCAAACTCGTGCCGGTAGTGCTTGAGAAAGCTTTGCACCGGCCAGGCCGCTGCGTCGCCCAGTGCGCAGATGGTGTGACCTTCGATGCGATTGGCCACATCGAGCAGCAGGCCCAGATGCTCGCGGGTCGCCTCACCGGCCAGCACGCGCCTGAGCGTGCGATTGAGCCAGCCGGTGCCCTCACGACACGGCGTGCACTGCCCGCAGGATTCCGACATATAGAAGCGCGACAGTCGCTCGAGCACCCGCACCATGCAGGTCGTCTCGTCCATGACGATGACGGCCGCAGAACCGACGCTCGAGCCGGCAGCCTTCAGCGAGTCGTAGTCCATGTTGATCTTGAGCATGGTCTCGCCGGGCACCACCGGTACCGAAGAGCCGCCGGGGATGACCGCCTTGAGCTTGCGTCCGCCGAGCATGCCGCCAGCCATGGCGAGCAGGTCGACGAAGGGAATGCCCAACGGCACCTCGAAATTGCCGGCGCGGTTGACGTGACCGGAAACCGAGAAAATATTGGTGCCGCCGGAATTCGCCGGTCCCAGGGCCGCAAACCACTGCGCACCCTTGCGGAAGATGGTGGGCACCGAGGCGAAGCTCTGGCAGTTGTTGATCGTGGTCGGCATGCCGTACAGGCCAAAAGCGGCCGGAAACGGCGGCTTGAAACGCGGCTTGCCCTGCTTGCCTTCCAGTGAATCGAGCAGCGCAGTCTCTTCTCCGCAGATGTAGGCGCCAGCGCCCACAAAAGTGTAGAGATCGAAATCGACACCGGAGCCCAGAATATTCTTGCCCAGCAGCCCTGCTGCATAGGCTTCGGCAAGCGCCGCCTCGAAGCGTGGCACGGGCTCGCCCAGGAACTCGCCGCGTATGTAGTTGTAACCCACCGTGGCATTCATGGCATAGCCGCCAATGGCCATGCCCTCGATCAGCGAATGCGGATTGAAGCGCAGGATGTCGCGATCGTGG
Source organism: uncultured Gammaproteobacteria bacterium (assembly GCA_963823235.1). Classification (GTDB taxonomy): domain Bacteria; phylum Pseudomonadota; class Gammaproteobacteria; order Steroidobacterales; family Steroidobacteraceae; genus FEN-1191. The sequence continues at coordinate 163,906 of CAWGKS010000013.1, forward strand.
CAGGTGCCCGGCTCACTCTCGTCGGAATTGCAGACCGCGTATTTTTGCATCGTTGCATTGCGTGGCATGAAGCTCCACTTCACGCCCATGGGGAAGGCCGCGCCACCGCGCCCGCGCAGGCCCGAGGCCTTGACGGTATCGATCACCTGCTCACGGGGGACTTTCTCCGCCAGGATTTTTCTCCAGGCCTCGTAACCGCCGATGCTCTGGTAGACCGGCAGCGTCCACGAGCGCTCCAGCTTGAGCGGCTCGAAGCACACCAGATTCTGCTTGTCTTCCCAGCTTGCCATGATCGTGCGCCCTGCCGGCTACTTCAGTTCATCGAGTATCTGATCAACCCTGGCGGTCGTCAGGTGCTCGTGGTAGGTGTGATCGACCATCATCATCGGCGCGCCCGTGCAGGCCGCCAGGCATTCCTCTTCGCGCTTGAAGAAGATGCGGCCATCGGCCGTGCTCTCGCCCAGGCGAATTCCCAGGCGCTTTTCCACATGCGCCACCAGTTCTTCGCCACCACGGAGCATGCAGGAGATATTGGTGCAGATGCTGACATGGTGACGACCACAGGGATGGGTCTCAAACATGGAGTAGAAACTGGCGACCTCATACACCTGGATAGGTGGCAGTTGCAGGTAGGCGGCCACCGCATCCATCAGCGCACTGGTCAGGTAGCCGTGGTTCTGCTCCTGCGCGGCCCGCAGCGCGGCAATCACCGCCGAGCGCTGGCGACCGGCGGGAAAGCGCGCCACCCAGTGATCGATTTCCTGACGCGTCTGCCCGGAGAGCACGGCCGTGGTGTTGTCGGTGTCGCTCATCAGCGATCGATCTCCCCAAAGACGATGTCCTGCGTGCCGATGACGGCCACCACATCGGCCAGCATATGCCCCTGCACCATCTCGCTTAAGGCCGCCAGGTGCGCAAACCCCGGCGCGCGGCACTTGAGCCGATAGGGCTTGTTCGCGCCATCGGCGAGCAGGTACACGCCGAATTCACCCTTGGGCGCCTCAACCGCGGCGTAGCTGTCGCCTGCCGGCACGCAATAGCCCTCGGTCATGAACTTGAAATGATGAATGAGCGATTCCATGTCGCCTTTCATCTCTTCGCGCCGCGGCGGCCGCACCTTGCGATCGTCGATCATCACCGGACCAGGGTTGGCACGCAGCCACTGAACGCACTGGCTGATGATGCGATTGGACTGGCGCATCTCTTCGATGCGCACCAGATAGCGATCGTAGCAATCGCCGTTCAGGCCCACGGGAATGTCGAAATCCATCTCGCGGTACACTTCGTAGGGCTGCTTCTTGCGCAGGTCCCAGGCCAGGCCCGAACCGCGCAGCATCGGACCGCTGAAGCCCAGCTGCAGTGCGCGCTCGGGCGGCACCACGCCGATATTGACGGTGCGCTGCTTCCAGATGCGATTGTCGGTCAGCAGGGTTTCATATTCATCGACACAGCCAGGAAAGCGCTTGGTGAAGTCTTCGATGAAGTCGAGCAGCGAACCGGCGCGTGCGGCATTGAGGCGGGTGGCGTCTTTCTGCGAGCGCCAGCGTGAAGCCTGGTAGCGCGGCATGGCATCGGGCAGATCGCGATACACCCCTCCCGGCCGGTAGTACGTGGCATGCATGCGCGTGCCGGAGACCGCTTCATAGCAGTCCATCAGGTCTTCGCGCTCGCGGAAGCAGAACAGGAACACGGTCATGGCGCCAATATCGAGGCCATGCGAGCCGAGCCATAGCAGGTGATTGAGCACCCGCGTGATCTCATCGAACATGACACGAATGTATTGCGCGCGCAGCGGCGGGGTAACGCCCAGCAGCTGCTCGATCGCCAGCACATAGGCGTGCTCGTTGCACATCATCGAGACGTAGTCGAGCCGGTCCATATAGCCGATCGACTGATTGAAGGGCTTGGACTCGGCCAGCTTCTCAGTGCCGCGGTGCAGCAGGCCGATGTGCGGATCGGCCTTCTGTATGACCTCGCCGTCCATTTCCAGCACCAGGCGCAACACGCCATGTGCTGCCGGGTGCTGCGGCCCGAAATTCATGGTCAGATTGCGGATTTCAGCCACGACTGTCCTCCGCAGGCGGCGGCTTCAATGCCGCTTCATAGCGGTTGTCGTGCCGGATCACGCGCGGCACCAGGGTGCGCGCCTCGATGGTCACGGGCTCATACACGACGCGTTTGAGCGTGGCGTCGTAGCGCACTTCAACATTGCCAATGAGCGGGAAGTCCTTGCGGAACGGATGGCCAATGAAGCCGTAATCGGTAAGCAGCCGCCGCAGATCCGGATGCGAGCGAAACAGGATGCCGAACAGGTCGAAGGCCTCGCGTTCAAACCAGTTGGCAGAAGCCCAGATCGCGGTGAGGGAGTCGAGCGCCGGCTCATCGCTCCCCTCGCACCAGCAGCGCAGCTGCAGGCGATGATTGTGGGTCACAGACAGCAGCTGGTAGACCACGGCGAAACGCCGCTCACCGCGCAGGGTGTGCCCGGCAGCATTATTAACGCCGCGACTGAAGCCGCTGCCGGTGGCCTTTTCGGCCTGCCATTCGCTGCGACCGTAGTCGAGGTAGTCGACGCCCGCGACATCGATGAGCTGCTCGAAACGCAGTGTCGGCTGATCGCGCAGGATCAGCGCTACTGCCAGCAGATCGGCGCTCGCCACTTCGGCCGTGAGCGCAGCGCCGGCGCCAACATGCAGCACCAGGCGCTCGCCACAATGGGCGCGCAGCTCGTTGCTCAGATTGTCGCCCTTGACGCTCACGGACGGCTCAGGCCGCAGCCTGAGCGCCACCGTGGCGTTCAATCTTGCGTTGCAGCTGGATGATGCCATAGAGCAGGGCTTCGGCAGTCGGCGGACAGCCCGGCACATAGACATCGACCGGCACGATGCGATCGCAACCGCGCACCACGGCATAGGAATAGTGGTAATAGCCGCCGCCATTGGCGCAGGAACCCATGGAAATGACCCAGCGCGGCTCGGGCATCTGGTCGTACACCTTGCGCAGCGCCGGCGCCATCTTGTTGACCAGCGTACCGGCGACGATCATGACATCGGACTGGCGGGGGCTGGGCCGAAACACCACGCCAAAACGATCGAGATCGTAGCGGGACGCGCCGGCATGCATCATCTCGACCGCACAGCAGGCCAGGCCGAAGGTCATCGGCCACAGCGAACCGGTGCGCGCCCAGCTCACCAGGCTGTCTACCTGGGTAGTGAGGAATCCGCGTTGCGCAAAAGTCTCGGCGCCCCCCTGCCCGTCTAGTCCCACTCGAGCGCTCCTTTCTTCCATTCGTAAATAAAGCCGACCACGAGCACTGCCAGGAAGATACCCATGGCGCCCAGTCCAAAACGGCCGGTTTTGCCGAGCGACACTGCCCACGGAAACAGGAAGGCGATTTCCAGGTCGAAGACGATGAACAGGATCGCCACCAGGTAGTAGCGCACGTCAAAGCGGGCGCGATTATCCTCAAAGGCTTCAAAGCCGCACTCGTAGGCCGAGAGTTTTTCGGCGTCACCGTGATGGCGGGTGCCAAGACGCCCGAGAAAGGTGCCGAGCCCCAGCAATACAGCGGCCAGCAGCGTTGCCACCGTCAGGAAAATAAGCACCGGCAGATAATTCTCAAGCATCGGCTGTGTCCTGGTATCAAAAGGGGCGGAAAGTTTCCTGACCGCCCCGACTTTGCCCTGCCAATTCTACGAGAGAATTGGTGCCGACGGGGAGATTCGAACTCCCACACCTTGCGGCGCTAGCCCCTCAAGCTAGTGTGTCTACCAGTTCCACCACGTCGGCCAGGAATCCAATTGCGGTATTCAGGCGACTACTTCGCCGGTTCCGCCGGTACCGTTGTCGTCGGCGCCGCAGGCGCCGGGCTCGCTGGCGCGGGGCTCGCCGGCGCTGGTGCGGGTGTAGCGCCGGCGCGCTCGAGCACGCTGGTGGGCGCCGCTTTGTTGTGCGCACTCACGTAGGTAAGAGCCAGGCTGGTCATCATGAAAACGGCCGCCAGTATCGCGGTGGCACGCGAGAGCGCCGTGCCGGCGCCGCGGGCGCCAAACACCGTGCCGGAGGCACCTGCACCGAAGCCCGCGCCGGCGTCAGCACCCTTGCCGCGCTGTAACAGCACCAGGCCAATGATGGCGCAGGCGGCGAAGAAATGAATGACCATCAATATTGAATGCAACATCTGTTTACTCAAAAGTATTTTTTAGGCGGCAAGACTGTCAGCGGCGGCAAAGATGGCGGTAAATTCGTCGGCTTTGAGTGAAGCGCCGCCGATCAGGCCACCATCAACGTCAGGCATGGCAAAGATATCCCGGGCGTTACCTGCTTTGACGCTGCCGCCGTACAGAATACGCAATGCGGCGCTTATTTTAGCATCCTCACGCGCCAGCCGCTGGCGTATGAAGGCATGCGTGTCCTGCGCCTGCTCGGGTGTGGCGGTGCGGCCGGTGCCGATTGCCCATACCGGTTCATAGGCAATCACGGCCTGCGCAAAGCTCTGGATACCACAGAGCTGCACGACGGCATCAATCTGGGCGCCGACAACCAGCTCAGTCCTGCCAGCTTCGCGATCCTGCAGCTGTTCACCCACGCACAGCACCGGGGTCAGGCCCTTGCTCAGGGCGGCCGCAAACTTGCGGGCCACCAGGTGGCTGTCCTCACCATACAGAGCACGCCGCTCGGAGTGACCAACCAGCACGTAGCTGCAGCCCACGTCCTTGAGCATCGCGGCCGAAACTTCGCCGGTGTGGGCGCCCATCGCCTCGGCGCACACATCCTGTGCTCCAAGTGCCACCGAGCCGCCGCGCAGCATGCGCCAGACTTCATGCAGGTAGACAAAGGGCGGGCAGATGACGCAGGCAGTACGCTCGCTGGTCACCGTGGCGACTATGGCTTCCACCAGTGCAGCATTCTCGGCGCGCGAGCCGTGCATCTTCCAGTTACCGGCGACGATCTTGCGACGCATGGTCCAAAGGGCCTTTAGTGGCTGCGGGGGCCCGAGGCGGGCAGGTTTGCGGCGCGCGATGATAGCCATGCCGCCCGGTGCACGCAATCAGGCCGCGCGCACCACCGCCGCAAGCTCCTCGGCGCAGGCCCGGGCGGTCGTCTCCTCCACGGCCTCCACCATCACCCTGATCAGGGCTTCGGTGCCGGAGGCGCGCAGCACGATGCGCCCGGCGTCGCCCAGGCGGCTCTCCAGGGTCGCCATCATGGCGCGCACGGCGGGCACGCCCAGCGGATCAAAGCGCTGTGCCACTGTCACGTTCAGCAGCACCTGCGGCAGCCGGGTCATGCCGGTGGCGAGTTCGGCGAGGGTCTTGCCGCTCTGGCGCATGATCGCCAGGATCTGCAGGGCACTGACCAGGCCATCACCGGTGGTGGTGCGATCGAGGCAGAGGATATGACCTGAAGTTTCGCCGCCGAGGACGCCGCCGGTTTCGCGCAGCCGCGCCAGCACATAGCGATCGCCCACCGCAGCGCGTTCGAAGGCAATGCCACGCTGGCGCAGGGCCAGCTCCAGGCCCAGATTGCTCATCAGGGTGCCCACAACCGGACCCTTGAGTGTGCCCTCGGCATGGCGGGCACAGGCAATGATGAATAGCAGCTGATCGCCGTCAACGATGCGACCGAGGTGATCGACCATCAGCAGCCGGTCGCCATCGCCATCCAGGGCGATGCCCGCGTGGGCGTGCACACCCGGTACCGTGAGCTGCAGCAACTCGGGGGCCGTCGAGCCACAACCGACGTTGATATTGCGACCATTTGGCGCCGAGCCGATGGGCACGATCTCGGCGCCCAGATCAGCTAGCGTACGCGGCGCCACCTTGTAGGCCGCGCCATTGGCGCAGTCGACGACAATCTTCATTCCAGCCAACGACATGCCCGGTGGCAGCGTGCTGCGGCAAAATTCCTGGTACTGGGTGCGCGAAGTGTCCACGCGGCGCGCCACCCCCAATTCACCGGACGGGCGCGTAAGTGGTTCGAGCGACAGCTGCGCCTCGATCTGCTCCTCAAGCTCATCGCTGAGCTTGCCACCGCTGGCATCGAAGAACTTGATGCCATTGTCTTCATACAGGTTATGCGAGGCGCTGATGACGACACCAAAATTGCAGCCCAGTTTTCGGGTCATGTAGGCGATGCCCGGCGTCGGCAGCGGACCCATCATCAGCACATTGACGCCAGCGGCGACAAACCCCGCCTCCAGCGCTGATTCGAACATATAGCCCGACAGGCGGGTGTCCTTGCCAATCAGCACGCTGCCGCCTGCGCGCGCCAGGACCCGGGCCGCCGCACCAGCCAGGCGCAGCGCGAAGTCCACTGTCATCGGGTGCTCGCCCACACGGCCGCGGATGCCATCGGTTCCGAAATACTTCCTGGCCATTGTTCAGATCTCCATTACTGCGTGCGCGACGCGCACCGCATCGAATGTTGCAGCGACATCGTGCGCCCTGATGATTCGCGCGCCATTGAGCACGGCTACGCAGGCCAGCGCAATACTGCCGGCCAGGCGCTCATCCGGGCCACGCCCCGTGAGCGTTGCCAGCATGGACTTGCGGGACAATCCTGCCACGACGGGCACGCCCAGGTCGCTAAAATCAGCCAGATGCCGCAGTAACTCAAGGTTGTGTGCCACGCTCTTCCCGAAGCCAAAGCCCGGATCGATGCACAGGCGCGCGCTATCGACACCTGCAGCGACACAGGCGGCCAGGCGCTCCTGCAGCTGCTCGCGCACCTCGGTGCGCACGTTCTGGTAGGCCGGCAGCTGCTGCATGCTGCGCGGTTCGCCGCGCATGTGCATGAGACAGACCGCCGCATTGCTGCGTGCCACAGCCGCCAGCGCCCCGGGTGCCTGCAGGGCACGCACGTCGTTGACGAGCCCGGCGCCGGCAGCGATAGCCTGCTCGATGACCTGCGGGTTGCTGGTGTCTACGGAAATGAGCACCGGACTGTGCGCCGCCAGCGCCCGGACGGTCGGAATGACGCGTCGCAACTCTTCGTCCGTATCGATCGGCGCGGCTCCCGGCCGCGTCGACTCGCCACCGATGTCGACAATGGCGGCGCCCTCGTCCACCAGCCGCAGCGCATGCTCGAGCGCGCGCGCCGGATCCAGAAATCTTCCGCCGTCGGAGAAGGAATCGGGCGTGACATTGAGCACACCCATGACCGCCGGCTGCGCGAGATTCAGCGTCCCGCGGGCGTGCCGCAACTGCATGGCGAGCTGAAGGTCAGGTCTGACCAGCCGGCTTGCCAAAGGCGGGCTTGGCGCGTTCGCCACCCTCAGTCACCGCCGGCTTGCCGCCGCTGCCACCACCGCTATCGTCCCAGCCTTCGGGCGGGTGCGGCTCGCGCCCTGCCATGATGTCCTTGATCTGGGATTCGTCGATGGTCTCGTACTTCATCAGCGCCTGCGCCATGGCGTCGAGCTTGTCGCGATGCGCGCTCAGGATATCGCGGGCACGAATATAAGCAGTATCGATGACCCGCCGCACTTCAACATCGATGACATGCGCGGTTTCATCCGAGACCTGCTTGTGCTGCGTGACCGAGCGACCCAGGAACACTTCGCCGGCCTCTTCGCTGTAGGTGAGCGGCCCGAGCCGGTCCGACAGGCCCCACTTGGTCACCATGTTGCGCGCCAGGCTGGTGGCGCGCTCGATGTCGTTCGAAGCGCCGGTGGTCACGGCCTCCGGGCCAAAGGCCAGTTCCTCGGCGATGCGCCCGCCAAACAGGCTGGCAATCTGCGATTCCAGGCGTTGCTTGCTGTAGCTGTAGCGGTCTTCTTCCGGCAGGAAAAAGGTCACGCCCAGGGCCCGGCCGCGCGGAATGATGGTGACCTTGTAAACCGGATCATGCTCCGGAAGGTTGACACCGACTATGGCGTGCCCGGACTCGTGATAGGCCGTGTTGAGCTTTTCCTTTTCGCTCATCACCATCGAGCGCCGCTCGGCGCCCATCATGATCTTGTCCTTGGCGCGCTCGAATTGATCCATCGACACGCTCTTCTGGTTGGCGCGCGCCGCAAACAGAGCGGCTTCGTTCACCAGGTTCGAGAGGTCGGCGCCGGAAAACCCCGGTGTGCCGCGCGCAATCAGCGCCGGCTTGACATCATCGGCCAGCGGGACCTTGCGCATGTGCACGCGCAGAATCTGCTCGCGGCCGCGTACATCAGGCAGCGGCACCACCACCTGGCGATCAAAGCGGCCCGGCCGCAGCAGCGCCGGATCGAGCACGTCGGGCCGGTTGGTCGCGGCAATCACGATGATGCCTTCGTTGCCCTCGAAACCGTCCATTTCCACCAGCAACTGATTGAGCGTCTGCTCGCGCTCATCGTGGCCGCCACCCAGGCCCGCACCCCGATGCCGGCCGACGGCGTCGATTTCATCGATGAAGATGATGCAGGGTGCGTGCTTCTTGGCCTGCTCGAACATGTCGCGCACGCGTGAAGCGCCGACGCCGACAAACATTTCGACAAAATCCGAACCTGAAATCGTGAAGAACGGCACCTTGGCCTCGCCGGCAATGGCCCGCGCCAGCAGGGTCTTGCCGGTGCCGGGGTTGCCCACCATCAGCACGCCTTTGGGGATCTTGCCGCCGAGCTTCTGGAATTTGCCCGGATCCTTGAGAAAATCGACGATTTCGCTGACTTCCTGCTTGGCCTCGTCAACTCCGGCCACGTCAGCGAAAGTGACATTGACCTGATCTTCGCCCAGCAGGCGCGCGCGACTCTTGCCAAAACTCATGGCGCCGCGGCCGCCGCCCGCGCCCTGCATCTGGCGCAGCATGTAGATGAACACCATGATCAGCAGCAGGGCCGGCGCGATCTGCAGCGCCAGCTGCATCAGGAAGCTGGGCTGCTTCGGCGCCTTGCCCTCTATACCGACATTGGACTTGGTCAGATCGCCGATCAGCGCGGTGTAATTGGTTTCCGGGTTGTAGGTCTCGAACTTGCTCTTGTCCTTGCGCACCCCATAAATGGTGTCGCCCTGCAGGACTACGCTGTCCACCCGACCGCTATGCACGTCACTCAGAAACGCGGAATAGACCAGCTGCTCCGGCGGACTGGTGGTCGGCGCAAAGCGCGTGAACACCAGCACCATGACCGCCAGGATCACGGCCCACATCAGTACGCTCTTGATTGTATCGTTCAACTTGCTATGGACTCCGGGCCAGAATACCAGGTCACGCTACACCATCCGCAGGCCGCTCGCCAGCAAGCAGGTCGCGGCGTTGCGGGCGCGCCACCACCACCCGGGCCTCAATACCGGCGCCCTGACCAGGTGTAGATCAGGGCGCGAGCCAGTAGTTTCAATAGGCGCCCGGCCATGCCCAGGGTCGGCCGCCAGGTGCCGCGCCAGGATCGGGTAACATCATGCCGTGATGCAGCAAACGCCCGCGCCGGCCGGTTACTGCTTTTGGTACCTGTGCTGATACCCGATAATGGACGCCATGAAGCTCAGTGAAAAACAGCTGCGATTTCTCCGTGGCAAGGCCCACGCCCTCCGGCCCGTGGTGATGATGGGCCAGAAAGGACTCACCGCCAACGTCGTGGCCGAAACTGTGCAGGCGCTGCGTGACCACGAATTGATCAAGGTTCGGGTTCGTGCCGCCGATCGCGGCGCGCGCGAGGCTTTGCTTGCTGATCTGGTCAGCCGCAGCGATTGTGCGCTGGTCAATCGCATTGGGCATGTGGCGATACTCTACCGCGCAGCCCAGCCCCTGCCGCGACTGGTATTGCCGGACGCCTGAGCCGCAGCATTCAGACGTAGCGCACCGCTGTGATCTCGTAGCTACGGGTCTTCCCGGGAGTGCTCACCTCGACCACATCGCCCACGCTCTTGGCGATCAGGGCCCTGGCGATGGGTGAGCTGAAGGAGATGCGCCCGGCGCGGATATCCGCTTCATCTTCACCGACAATCTGGTAGGTGACGACACTGCCATCGTCCTGCTCTTCAATGCTCACTGTGGCGCCGAACACCACGCGCTCGGACGGCGGCAGCAGGGTGATATCAATGATTTCGGCCGCGCCCAGGCGCGAGTCGATTTCCATGATGCGCCCTTCAATGAAGCCCTGCTGCTCGCGCGCGGCGTGATACTCGGCGTTCTCCGACAGATCGCCGTGGGCGCGCGCCTCGGCGATCGCCTTGATTACCCGTGGCCGCTCCTCGGATTTGAGCCGCCGGAGTTCGCTGCGCAGCAGCTCCGCGCCGCGCGCCGTCATGGGCGAGCGTTTCACGACACTGCACCACGATGCAGATCCTGCAGGCGGTTGACCGCGACCTCATCCATGTGATCGATCGCCTCACAGGTCGCCCAGGCCGCGGCCAGTGTCGTGTAATAGGTAACACGCCGGTGTACCGCCTCGCGACGAATCGAGTGCGACTCGAGCGTGGCCTGCTTGCCCTCGGTGGTATTGACGATCAGATTGATTTCATCGTTCTTGATCATATCGACGATATGCGGGCGGCCTTCGCGCACCTTGTTGACCTGCCGGCATTCTATGCCAGCGGCGCCCAGAGCCACCGCGGTGCCACTGGTGGCCACGATCTCGAAGCCGCGCGCCAGCAGGCGGCGGGCCAGCGGCACGGCGCCGGCCTTGTCGCGTTCGCGCACGCTGATCAGGCATACACCGCTGCGTGGCAGCACCACTCCGGAGGCTGACTGGCTCTTGGCGTAGGCCTCGCCAAAGGTGCGGCCAGTACCCATGACCTCGCCGGTGGATTTCATTTCCGGGCCGAGTATCGGATCGGCCTCCGGAAACTTGTTGAAGGGGAAAACGGCCTCCTTGACGGAAAAATACCCGGGCACCCGTTCTTCAAGCGCACCCAGCTCGCGCAAGGTTCGGCCGGTCATGACGCGCGCCGCCAGTTTGGCGATGGGCACTCCCGTGGCTTTGCCGACAAAGGGCACAGTGCGCGAGGCGCGTGGATTCACCTCCAGCACGTAGACCGCTCCGTTCTGGATGGCGAACTGGATATTCATCAACCCGACCACCTGCAGCGCCTGCGCCAGTTTGCGGGTCTGCTCACGCAGCTCATTCTGCAACTCTGGTGACAGGCTGTTGGGAGGCAGCGAACAGCTGGAGTCGCCCGAGTGCACGCCTGCCTGTTCGACGTGCTCCATGATGCCGCCGATCAGCACGTCAAGGCCATCGCAGACCGCGTCGACATCAACCTCGATGGCCTGCTCGAGAAAACGATCAAGCAGCACCGGGCTGTCGTTGGAAACCTGTACTGCGGTATTCATGTAATGGCGCAGGTCATCCTCATTGAAGACGACCTCCATGGCGCGGCCACCCAGCACATAGGATGGGCGCACTACCAGCGGATAACCCACCTCGCGCGCCAGTAGTACGGCCTGGTCTTCAGTGCGCGCCGTGGCGTTGGCGGGTTGCCGCAGACCAAGGCGGCGCACCAGCTGCTGAAAGCGCTCGCGATCTTCTGCAATATCGATGGAATCGGGTGTGGTGCCGATAATAGGGGCGCCCGCAGCCTCAAGGGCACGCGACAGCTTCAGCGGCGTCTGCCCGCCGAACTGGACGATCACGCCTTCCGGCTTTTCCTTGTGAATGACTTCGAGCACATCTTCCAGGGTCAGGGGCTCGAAATAGAGCCGATCGGAAGTGTCAAAATCGGTGGACACGGTCTCTGGATTGCAGTTGACCATGATGGTCTCGAAACCATCCTCGCGCAGTGCCAGCGCCGCGTGCACGCAGCAGTAATCGAACTCGATGCCCTGGCCGATGCGGTTGGGCCCGCCGCCAAGAATCATGATCTTGCGCTGCTTGCTGGGTTCGGCCTCGCACTCTTCCTCATAGGTCGAATACAGGTAGGCCGTGCTGGTGGCAAACTCGGCTGCGCAGGTGTCGACCCGCTTGTAGACCGGCAGCACGCCGAACTCACGCCGCCGCGCCCGGATCTGCCCTTCGGTGGAACGCGTCAGGCTCGCCAGGCGCCGATCGGAAAAGCCCTTACGCTTCAGCTCGCGCAGGCGCTCTACGCCCAGGGACTTTTCGCCGTCCAGACGCAGCCGCGACTCTTCCGCGACCAGATCGGCGATCTGCGCCAGGAACCAGGGATCGATGCCGGAAAGCTCATAAACCCGCTCTATGCTCCAGCCAGCGCGTAGGGCATCGGCGACATACAGCAGGCGATCGGCGCCCGGCGAACGCAATTCGTAAGCGAGCAGTGCGCTGGTCTCATCGGTCAGGGGCAGCGTCAGCAGCGGATTGAAACCATCCAGCCCGGTTTCCAGCCCACGCAACGCCTTGTGCAGCGATTCCTGGAAGGTGCGCCCAATCGCCATCACCTCGCCCACCGATTTCATCTGGGTAGTCAGGCGGCTGTTGGCGCCCGGGAATTTTTCGAAAGTGAAGCGCGGTACCTTGGTCACCACGTAGTCGATGGTGGGCTCGAACGAGGCCGGCGTTGCCCCGGCAGTGATTTCGTTGCGCAGCTCTGCGAGCGTATAGCCGACCGCCAGCTTGGCGGCGATCTTGGCGATCGGAAATCCAGTCGCTTTCGAGGCCAGCGCCGAAGAGCGTGAGACGCGCGGATTCATTTCGATGACCAGCAGCCGGCCATCGCGCGGATTGACCGCGAACTGCACGTTGGACCCGCCGGTCTCGACCCCGATCTTGCGCAGCACCGCGATCGAGGCATCGCGCATGCGCTGATATTCCTTGTCGGTGAGCGTTTGCGCCGGCGCCACGGTGATCGAATCGCCGGTGTGCACGCCCATCGGGTCGAGGTTCTCGATGGAACAGACGATGATGCAGTTGTCGCTCTTGTCGCGCACCACTTCCATCTCGAATTCTTTCCAGCCGATGACGGACTCTTCGATCAGCACCTCATGCGTAGGCGAGGCTTCCAGGCCGCGTTCGACGATGGTTTCGAATTCTTCGCGATTGTAGGCGATGCCACCGCCGCTGCCGCCCATGGTGAACGAGGGCCGCAGCACCACCGGGAAACCAAAATTCGCCTGCACCGCCACCGCCTCGTCCAGGCTGCGGGCAATCTGCGCCTTGGCGGTCTCGAGGCCGATTTCGCGCATGGCATTGCGAAACAGTTCGCGATCCTCCGCCATGTCGATGGCCTCGCGCGAGGCGGCGATCATTTCGACGCCGAATTTCTCGAGGATGCCCTCGCGCACCAGGTCGAGCGCCGTATTGAGCGCAGTCTGGCCGCCCATGGTCGGCAACAGGGCGTCGGGCTTCTCCTTTTCGATGATGCTGGCCACCGTGCGCCAGTTGACCGGCTCGATGTACACCGCATCGGCCATATCCGGATCGGTCATGATCGTGGCCGGGTTGGAATTGACCAGGATGACCCGATAGCCCTCTTCACGCAGTGCCTTGCAGGCCTGCGCGCCCGAATAGTCAAACTCGCAGGCCTGGCCAATGATGATCGGGCCGGCGCCGATGATCAGGATGCTGTGGATGTCAGTACGCTTGGGCATGGGGGCGCGCCGTTCAGCCCTCGGCGACCTGTTTGCGTGACGCCGCGCGCAGCGTACGCAGCTGCGACTGCAGGCGACGCACCATCGCCTGCGTAAAGAGCGCAAACAGTGGCGCAACATCGTGTGGGCCCGGACTCGCCTCGGGGTGACCCTGGAAGCTGAACGCCACCCGATCAGTGCGCGCCACGCCCTGCAGGCTGCCATCGAAGAGCGAGCGATGGGTTGCCTGCAGGGTTTCCGGCAGGCTCGATTCATCCACCGCAAAGCCGTGATTCTGGCTGGTAATCATCACCTTGCCGCTGGCGAGTTCCTGCACCGGATGATTGGCGCCATGGTGGCCAAACTTCATCTTCACAGTGCGCGCACCACTGGCGAGGGCCAGCAGCTGATGACCGAGACAGATGCCAAATATCGGCATGTCAGCCGCGAGCAGCTCGGTTATCGCCAGAATCGCGTAGCTGCACGGTTCAGGATCGCCCGGTCCGTTTGACAGGAACACGCCATCGGGCTTCAGGTTCAGGGTTTCGGCGGCAGTGGTCGTTGCCGGTACCACGGTGACCCGGCAGCCCTGGTCGGCCAGCATGCGCAGGATGTTGCGCTTGATGCCAAAATCGTAAGCCACCACATGCAGCCGTTGCTGTGCGCGGATCGGCGCCGGGGCACCCTGCTTCCAGACGTTGCCCTCGTTCCACTGATAGCTCTCGCGGGTAGTGACGACTTTCGCAAGGTCCATGCCCTTGAGCCCGGGAAAACGCGAGGCCGCGCGCACTGCTGCGTCTTCATCGATACGCTCACCAGTCATGATGCAGCCGGCCTGCGCACCGCGCTCGCGCAGCAATCTGGTCAGGCGCCGCGTGTCGATGCCGGCGATGGCAACCACACGACCGCGTTGCAGAAAATCACCCAGCGTTCCTTCGGCGCGCCAGCTGCTGGTGATCATCGACAGATCGCGAATCACCAGGCCCGCGGCGTAGACCTGTCCTGACTCCATATCTTCAGGAGTGACACCGGTGTTGCCGATGTGCGGATAGGTGAGCGTGATGATCTGTCTGGAGTAAGACGGATCGGTGAGAATTTCCTGATAGCCGGTGATGGCAGTATTGAAAACGACTTCGCCGGTGGTGTTACCGCTTGCGCCGATCGACTGGCCGCGGAAGATGCTGCCATCCGCGAGCGCCAGCACCGCTGGTGAAATCACTGTGCCTCCATCGCAAGGCGAACCCGTCGGGCTACCTGGCCGCGCGCCGGCTGTTTTCGATGCGTAGATGCACAAAGCGGGAGGAGTTCTTTTGGAACGCCCCCCGCCTTGTGCGGACTAACCCGATAACCGGATTACGGCCCAAATTCTAAGGATTGGCCCCGCCCCTGTCCATGCGCATATGGATCGCAATTGAGCAAAAAGTGACCTAAAAACCCCTTCATAAATAGGAGCTTGTACAAAAGAGTGCGCCGTTGAGCAGGAATTTATTTTTCGCCTACTACGTCCAGCATCTGGTAGCGCCCGGCGCTCTGGCGGGCCAGCCAGGCTCCCGCCTGCAGTGCGCCCCGGGCGAAGACCGTGCGGTCAGTAGCTCCGTGGAACAGGGTCAGGCGCTCGCCTGCACCAAAAAAGTGCACCGCGTGCTCGCCGACCAGATCACCGCCACGGGTCACGGCATAGGCGATCTCGCCCGTGGCACGGGGCCCTAAATTCTGCGGGCCGTGAACCAGGGGAATCCCAGTGGGCGTAGCGCCGCGAGCTGCCGCCACCGCGGCGCCCAGAGCCAGCGCTGTGCCCGACGGGGCATCGATCTTGTCGCGATGGTGGGCATCGGAAATCTCGACATCAAAACTCAGCGGCAAGGCTTGCGCCGCGCGCTGCACCAGCTCCAGCAGCAGGTTTACTGCGATGCTGGTATTGGCGGCGACCAACAGCGGAATCTGCCTTGCCGCCTGCTGCAGCACCGGCTGCAGGGCTTCAGGCAAGCCGGTAGTCCCCAGCAGCAGCGGTACCCGGGCAGCGACGCAGGCGCTCACATGGGCGGCACTGGCCGGCGCACTGGAGAAATCGAGCGCCAGGCCAGCCCCTTGCAGGCTGGCAGCCAGATCATCGCGTCTGCCCACCGCCGCACCCAGTTCGAGCTCCGGAAACTGCGGCAACAGTCGCAGCAGGCTTTGGCCCATGCGACCGCTGGCGCCGATCACGACCACCCGCAGGGGAGCACTCATGGCTTAAGCGCGCCCGCCTGAGAAGAAATTCTTCACGCCATCCAGGAAACTCTTGTGGCGCGGGGCGTGGCGGTTGCCGTCAGCGCGCACCGACTCGTCAAACTTCTGCAGCAACTCGCGTTGCTCGGCTGAGAGCTTGACGGGTGTTTCGACCGCCACGCGACAGAACAGATCACCCTGGTCGCCGCCGCGCACCGGCTTGATGCCTTTGCCGCGCAGCCGGAATACTCGGCCCGATTGCGTTTCCGCCGGCACCTTCAGGCTGACTTCACCCTCCAGGGTCGGCACATCGACATTGCCGCCCAGGGCCGCGACGACAAAGGCCACGGGTACCTCACAGCTCAGGTGCGGCCCTTCGCGCTCGAAGATCGCGTGCGCGCGCACCTGCACTTCGACATAGAGATCGCCGGGAGGACCACCATTGCGGCCGGCCTCGCCCTCGCCCACCAGCCGCACGCGATCACCCGTATCGACGCCCGCGGGAATCTTCACGGCCAGCTTCTTGTGCTTGCGTATCCGCCCCTGACCCAGGCAGGTATCGCAGGGATTGCGAATCACACGGCCAGCGCCGCGGCAGTGCGGACAGGTCTGCTGCAGGGTGAAGAAACCCTGCGAGACGCGTACCTGCCCGGAACCGCTGCAGGTTTCGCATTGCACCGGATTGCTGCCCTTGGCGGCGCCGCTGCCGTGACAGGTCTCGCACTCGACCAGTTTGGTCAGATCAATCTCGGTGGTGCGACCAAAGACCGCCTCGGCCAGATCGAGCTCTATGTCGTAACGCAGGTCGGCACCGCGATAGACCTGTGAGCGGCCGCCGCGGCGCGCGCCTCCGAAGATGTCACCGAATACATCGCCGAAAATGTCACCAAAAGCCTCGGCCCCACCACCGCCGCCGCCGCCGCCGCGCTGTCTGACGGCATCAATGCCGGCATGACCGTGCTGGTCGTACACACTGCGCTTAGCGGCGTCGGATAGCACTTCGTAGGCTTCCTTGGCCTCCTTGAATTTCTCCTCGGCGCTCTTGTCACCCGGATTCCGGTCCGGGTGATATTTCATGGCAAGGCGGCGATAGGCCTTCTTGATCTCAGACTCACTCGCATTGCGGGCTACATCGAGTAGCTTGTAATAGTCGGCCTTCGCCATGCGTTAAGCCGGCGTCAGGACGCGCGCCGGTCCTTGCCCTTCACTTCCTCGAATTCCGCATCCACGACGTTGTCCTTGTCCTTGTTGCCGGTGGCGCCCGCGGACCCGCCCTGGCCCTCGCCGCCGGCCGCCGCGCCGTGATCGCCGGCACCGTGGTCAGCGCCCTGCTCCGTTCCCTGGCCAGCCGCGTAAGCCTGCTGGGCAATGCCGGCCGCCGCGCTGGTCAACGCCTCGGTCTTCCTGGCGATCGCCTCGCCATCGTCGGATTTGATCACCGCGCGCAAATCGGACAGGGCTGATTCGGCCTTGGCGCGATCTTCGCCGCTGACCTTCTCGCCCAGATCCTTGAGCGTCTTTTCCACCGAGTGCAGCAGGGCATCGCCCCGGTTGCGCACCTCAATGAGTTCGCGGAACTTCTTGTCTTCCTCGGCGTGCGCCTCGGCGTCGCGCACCATGCGCTTGATCTCCTCTTCGCCCAGGCCGCTTGAAGCCTTGATGACAATCTTCTGCTCCTTGCCGGTCGCCTTGTCCTTGGCCGAGACATGCAGGATGCCGTTGGCGTCGATATCGAATGCGACCTCGACCTGCGGCACGCCGCGCGGCGCCGGCGGAATATCGGCCAGGTCGAACTTGCCCAGCGACTTATTGGCGTCGGCGCGCTCGCGCTCGCCCTGCAGCACGTGGATGGTCACGGCAGTCTGGTTGTCATCGGCGGTGGAAAATACATTGCCCGCCTTGGTCGGGATCGTGGTGTTCTTCTCGATGAGCTTGGTCATCACCCCGCCCAGGGTCTCGATACCGAGCGACAAGGGCGTGACATCGAGCAGCAACACGTCTTTCACTTCACCAGCGAGCACGCCGGCCTGCACCGCAGCGCCAATGGCCACGGCTTCATCGGGATTCACATCACGGCGCGGCTCTTTGCCGAAGAAATCCTTGACGTATTTCTGCACCAGCGGCATGCGGGTCTGCCCGCCGACCAGTATGACTTCGGCGACCGCCGCAGCTTCCAGGCCAGCGTCCTTGAGGGCCGTGCGACACGGACCAATGGTGCGCTTGACCAGCTCTTCAACCAGCGACTCGAGCTTGGCCCGCGTCAGCTTGACATTCAGATGCTTCGGACCCGTGGCGTCGGCCGTGATGTAGGGCAGATTGACGTCCGTCTGCTGGCTCGAAGACAGCTCGATCTTGGCCTTTTCGGCCGTCTCTTTGAGTCGCTGCATCGCCAGCGGATCGCGGCGCACATCGACACCGGACTCTTTCTGGAATTCGTCGGCCAGATAATGGATGATCTTGAAATCGAAGTCTTCGCCGCCCAGGAAGGTGTCGCCGTTGGTGGCCAGCACTTCGAACTGGCGCTCGCCATCAACCTCGGCGATCTCGATGATCGAGACATCGAAGGTGCCACCACCCAGGTCGTAGACCGCAATCTTGCGATCCTTACCCGCCTTGTCGAGGCCGTAGGCCAGCGCCGCCGCGGTCGGCTCGTTGATGATGCGCTTGACGTTGAGGCCCGCGATGCGGCCGGCGTCCTTGGTCGCCTGGCGCTGCGAATCGTTGAAATAGGCCGGAACCGTAATCACCGCTTCGGTGACTTCCTCGCCCAGATAGTCTTCCGCCGTCTTCTTCATCTTCATGAGCACGCGCGCTGAAATCTCCGGCGGTGCCATCTTCTTGCCGTGGGCTTCGACCCAGGCATCACCGTTGTCGGCCTTGACCACCTTGTAGGCCACCATGCCGATGTCCTTCTGCACGACGTCGTCCTGGAATTTGCGACCGATCAGGCGCTTGACCGCGAACAGGGTGTTGTGCGGATTGGTAACCGCCTGGCGCTTGGCCGACTGGCCTACCAGCACCTCATCGTCCTTGGTGAAGGCCACGATTGATGGCGTGGTGCGATCGCCTTCGCTGTTCTCGATGACCCGCGGCTTGCCGCCTTCCATGACGGCGACACAGGAATTGGTTGTGCCAAGATCGATACCGATGACTTTGCTCATGACGCCACTCCAGAAATATCAGATTCGCTGTGCGCTATATTTAGGCCACAGCACGGAAAATCAAGCGAATCAGCCACCCGGCGTCGCTGCCGGCGCCCGTGATACTACGACCCGCGCCGGCCGTAACAGACGGCCGTTGAGCTGATAACCAGGCTGCAGCACCTGCAGTACGGCGCCCGGTGCCACGCTGGTGGAATCCTGCGCCATCACAGCTTCGTGCAGCGACGGGTCGAACATGGCCCCTTGCGGATCGAGGCGCACGATGGAAAACCTCTCAAAGGCCTTGTCGAGCAATTGCAGCGTAGCCAGCTGGCCGGCAATCAGGCTGGCATTGTCGGCCTGCGTCGAACTTTGCGTGGCCAGCTCGAGGCTGTCGCGCGCCGGCAGCAACTCGGCGGCAAAGCGCTCGAGCGCATAGCGTTGCGCACTCTCAATATCGCGCTGTGCGCGCTTGCGCACATTTTCGAGCTCGGCGAGCGCGCGCAGCTGGGCCTCGCGTGCGCTGGCGGCCGATTGCTCGGCGAGCGCCAGGGCAGAGTGCAACCCGGCGTCTTCGCCGCTGACCTGTACCTCCACCGCAACTGCTGAAGCAGCGTCCGGCGCGGTATCGACATTGGGGTGTGATGACGACACAAAAACCTGTATTTACAATTAGTTAAAGCATAAACTGCATGTTTGTTGTCATTAAGGTGCTGCGGATCCTGCGCAGTGGTGGGGACTAACGGCGGGAATTCAAGGCCGAGCCCAATAATTTTGCCGTGATGTCTACGATCGGTATGACGCGCTCATACGCCATGCGCGTCGGCCCGATCACACCCAGCACGCCTGCGACCCCGCCCCCGGTACTGTAGGGCGCCGTGACTATGCTGCAGTCGTCCAGGATCTGATAGCCAGACTCATGGCCAATGAAGATCTGCACGCCATCGGCACGCAGGCTCTGATCGAGCAGGTGCAGGATATCGCGCTGCTCGTTGAAGGCCTCGAAGAGCTTCTTGAGCTTATCGACACTGGACAGCTCGGCCAGCCCCATCAGGTTGGTCTCGCCGGCAATCACGTATTCGATGCCCTCGGTGGCCGGCTGCTGCTCACAGATGCGCTGGGCCATGGTAATGGCGTCGAGCATGACCTGGTTCATGGTCTCCTGGGTCTGGCGCAGCAGTTGCACCAGCTCAGCCTGCACCTGGGACAGGGTTCGATGGCGACAATGATCGTTCAGGAAATTGGCGGCGCGCCGCAGCTCCTCCGGAGCGTAACGGCGTGCCAGCTGAATGATGCGGTTCTGGACTTCACGGTTATTGAAAACCATCACCACCAGCACGCGATTTTCCGTCAGCCCCAGAAACTCGATCTGGGTGAGCGTCGCAGCGGGGGCCAACGGCACGGTGACGACACCGGCCAGGTGTGTGACCTGCGAAAGCAGTCTGGAGGCGGCCGCCACCAGCGATTTGGGGCCTTCGCCTGCGCTGTCAAAGTGCTCACGCAGGCCGGCGAGCTCGCTGGCTTCAGCCGCCGGCAGGTCAGCGCGCATCAGGGCGTCGACAAAGAACCGGTAACCGCGATCAGTAGGCACCCGGCCGGCCGAGGTATGAGGAGAGCTGACGAAACCGAGTTCCTCAAGGTCCGCCATGACATTGCGAATCGTCGCGGAACTCAGGGCCAGACCCGAGTCTCGTGACAAGGCGCGTGAACCTACTGGCTGGCCCTCACGGATATAACTTTGCACCAGCACGCGCAGCAGGTGCTGGGCACGCTCGTTGAGATTTTCCGGCGGGTTGGCTTCGTTGCTCATAGTGCATGCATGGCAGGTATGTTGAGGCTACCGAGCCTGTTCCGCCCCGTCAAGCGAGGCACAGGTCGCAGCCTGCGCCTTTTTACAGATTTGCGCCTTGGGCGTCGCTAGACGGACGTGCTACAAAGGGCGGCATGACAGCCGCGCCGCAGATTTGCGCCCTGATCGGGCACTTTACCGAGCCACGCATTGCGGAAAGCGCCGTGGTGGCCGTGGCCGCCCTGCGCAAACGCGGGGTTGAGGTGCTGGTGGCCGACGACCAACCCGCCGCCGCCCTGCCTGCCGGCACCACACCTACGCCGCGCCCGGAACTGGCTGTACGTGCCAGCTTCATGATCGCCGTGGGCGGTGATGGCACGCTGTTGCAGGCTGCTCGTCTGGTCGTGGGGCGCGACGTGCCGCTGCTGGGTATCAATCGCGGACGTCTGGGCTTTCTGACCGACGTCATGCCACAGGATGTTGCGGGCAGCATCAACGCCCTGCTCGACGGGCATTGCGAGTCGGATCGCCGCCCCCTGCTTGAGGCCCACCTGCACAACGCTTCCGGCGAGCAGGCGCGGCTGCTGGCACTCAATGACGTCGTACTGCTACGACGCGACACCGGGCGCATGCTCGATTTCGATACCCGTGTCGATGGTCGCTACGTAAACTCGCACCGGGGCGACGGCATGGTGGTGGCCACGGCCACCGGCTCGACGGCCTATGCCCTCTCCTGCGGCGGGCCCATCGTCGATCCTAAACTCAACGTGCTGGTGATGGCGCCGATCTGTCCGCACACGCTGGCCGATCGGCCGATCGTGGTCTCTGGCGATTCACGTATTGAAATCCGCTCGCTTGATCGCGGTCCTCGGCCTCGCCCAGGTGGCCTGCGACGGCGAGCATCTGGGCGATATGCTGCCGGGCGATCACCTTGAAATCAGCGCCATTGGCAGCTCCATTACGCTGCTGCACCCGCCAGGCTTCGACTACTTCCGCCTGCTGCGCTCCAAACTGCGCTGGGGGCGAGGCGAAGAGTTAAGGGAGCGCTGAGAGCATGCTACGCAATCTGCAGATCCGTGATCTGGCCATCATCGAAGCGGTGGAGATCGATTTTGGCACCGGCTTGACGGTACTGACCGGCGAAACCGGCGCCGGCAAATCCATGCTGGTCGATGCCATTGAGCTGCTGGCCGGCGGCCGTGCCGGCGCGGAAGTGGTGCGGGCCGGCGCCGAGCGCGCCGAGCTGAGCGCCAGCGTCGATATCAGCAAGGTCGGCGGCGAGTTGCGCCGCCTGCTCGAAGAACAATCCATCAGCGAGGAAGGCGAACTGCTGCTGCGCCGTGCCATCGGCGCCGATGGCCGCAGCCGCGCCTGGCTGAATGGGCAAAGCGTACCAGTAACCGTGCTGCGCACGGTTGGCGAGCTGTTGTTCGATATACATGGACAGCACGAGTTTCAATCACTCATGCGCAGCCCCGCACAGCGAACTCTGCTCGATAGTTTTGGCCAGCTCGAAGCACTTGCCAGCCAGGTGCGCTCCACGCATGCGACCTGGCTGGCGCTGATGAACCGCAGTGTGACGATCGAGGCAGCGGCGAGCGATCGCCACGCCCGGCTTGATCTGCTGCGCTATCAGGTGCAGGAACTGGAGGCGCTGCAACTGCGCGCCGATGAGCACGCTGCGCTGATGGAAGAGCGCAGTCGCATCGCCAATCGCGGACGCCTGGTCGAGGCCGCGCGCCTGAGCCTGGCCGGACTCTATGAAGACGATACGGCTAATGCCCACCAACTCCTGGCACGTGCAGCCGCCACCCTGCGCACCGCCGGCGGGCTCGATTCTGAACTCGCCAGCCTGCATCCGCTCCTGGATGAGGCCGCATCGCGTGTACAGGAAGTGGCGCATGCCCTCACGCACTATCTCGACAGCCTGGAATTCGACCCGGCGCGGCAGGAGTTCGTGGAGCGGCGGCTGGCGGCTATCGAAGACCTGGCCCGCAAACACCGGGTCGAGGCGGCAGAACTGCCGGCCTGGCAGGGCGCGTTGCAACGCGAACTGGCGACCATGGAAAACGCTGCCGGTGATCTGAGCGCCTTGCGCGGCCACGTCGCCACCGCACTTGCCGCCTACCATGAACAGGCCCGACTGCTCACGCTGGGGCGCAGCAAGGCTGCCGCCGCCATGGCCCGCGAGATCAGCGCGCGCATGCAGGAACTCGGCATGGTCGGCGGGCGTTTCGTGGTCGATCTGGGCCCGCTCGAAAGTGCCGAGCCGTCCGTACACGGGGCTGATCGCATCGAGTTTCGGGTCAGCACCAATCCCGGCCAACCGCCAAGGGCGGTGGCCAAGATCGCCTCGGGCGGTGAGCTGGCGCGTCTGTCGCTGGCGGTGCAGGTGAGCTGTGCACGCAATGCCGCCCCTTGCATGGTGTTCGATGAAGTGGATGCCGGCATTGGCGGCGCCGTGGCCGAGATTGTCGGTCGCGAGTTGCGGGGCCTGGGCGCCGCGGCGCAGGCACTGTGTGTGACGCATCTGGCGCAGGTCGCCGCGCAGGGCCATCAGCACCTGCGAGTGAGCAAACTCAGTGACGGCCGCAGCACCCGCATCAGCGTTACTGCGCTAAGCGCCGAGGCGCGCGTCGAAGAAATCGCCCGTATGCTGGGCGGGCTGGAGATTACGGCGCGGGCACGCGATCACGCCCTGGAGATGCTCGAGCGCGTGGGCGCTGATCAGCCGCGTTCCAGGAGCAGGAGCTTGCGGGCCGGGCAATCGGCGCGCAAACAGCGACCGTAAAGCACCAGCGAGTGTTCCTTGATCGCGAACTGCAGGCGCTCGGCAATCGCGTCCTGGCGCTCTTCTATGGCCGCGTCGGCGAACTCTTCAACGTGACCGCAGTCCATACAGACGATATGATCGTGATGCGCACCCTGGTTGAGCTCGAAAACCGCCATGCCGTCTTCGAAATGATGGCGCGCGACCAGGCCGGCAGCTTCAAATTGGGTCAATACCCGGTAGACCGTGGCCAGGCCAATGTCTTCGTGGGATTCAAGCAGGCGCTTGTAGATCTCTTCGGCTGACAGGTGGCGCGTGGCACTGCGCTCGAGCATTTCAAGTATTTTCAGGCGCGGCAGCGTTACCTTTAAACCAACCTTGCGGAGATCTTTGCCTTCCATGAGTATTCTGCCACTTGAGACGGACCAGGGTCGGGCGGCTGCGTTATGATTGCGCTCATGCAAGTTACCACCATGGGCCGCTGCCCACCACTGCGAATTGCGCGCCGCGCTCTGGGTTTGAGCGTGGGGTTGCTGGCGCTGAGCCTGACGCAGGGTTGCATCTACCGCCTGCCGATTCAGCAGGGCAACCACATCGAGCAGTCTGTCGTCGCACAGGTCAAGCCGGGCATGACGCACGCGCAGGTGCGCTATCTGCTGGGCACGCCCATTGTGCCGGGCGCTTTCGACAACGAACGTTGGGACTACGACTACTATCTCAAGCTGCGCCGCCTGAACAAGCCGCTACTGACACACGTGACCGTGTATTTCAAGAATGATCTGGTGGATCACGTCGTCAGCGACGCGATGGGCGACCCGGCAGAGCCCGTCAGCCCACCCCCGGTCACCTCGTCCGGGGCCTGAGCGCCGAGCGAGCCCGCTGGCGCCGCCGTTGACGAGGATCAGCGCTGAGCGGGCGGTAGAGTTCAATGCGATCGCCGTCAGCCGGGATTACGGTACGCGCCTGGCATACACCCCAAATGCCAACCGCTGCTCCTTGCCAGTCGATGGCGCCCTCCCCCAGCTTCCTGCACGCGCACTGCAGCGCCGCATCGATATCGTCGTCAACGGCCAGCTGCACCTCACACCATAGCGGTCCCGCCAGCGCATCTACCGCCACCAGGCAGCGTTTCCCGTGGCGCTCAATCATGGCGGGCTCAGCGCCGCGTGGCCTGCGCGTGAGCGACAAAGGCCTGCACCATCGAGGTGGCCGTGCCCTCCAGCAGCGGCTCCAGCAACGCCGCCTTGAGCGCGTTGGAAAATTCAAACTGGAGTTGCAACTCGATGCGGCAGCCGTTGGTCGCCACTGGCGCAAAGGTCCACAGACCGTGCAGCGCACGCAGCGGACCATCGACCAGCTCCATGCGAATCTGTTCATGTGGCCGCAGATGATTGCGGGTCGTGAGTCGCGTGTTCAAGGGGCCGCGGTGCACGCCCAGCCGCACCACCACCTCATCCTTGCCGCGCATCAGGACCTCGGCGCTGGAGCATCCCGGAACGAATTGCGGGTAACTGCCGACATCGGCCACCAATGCAAAGACTACCTCAGGTGGCTGGGCGATGAGAGCCGATCGGGTCAGGGTGCGCATGGGGTGGTGAGTCTGGAGTATCCGCCCGATGGACTCAACGGCGGCAGGTACAATGGCCACATGCCCAAGTCAGAGAATGCCGGTCGGCTGATCGCGGAAAATCGCCGTGCGCGCCACGAATATTTCATTGAAGAGCGCCACGATGCCGGCCTGGTGCTCGAGGGTTGGGAGGTCAAGGCCATGCGTGCCGGGCGCGCCCAGCTCGCCGAGGCCTACGTGTATATACGCGGCTCGGAGGCATTCCTGATCGGCGCCCACATCTCGCCGCTCAAGACCGCATCGACGCACAAGGTGGCCGACCCGGTGCGCAGCCGCAAGCTCCTGCTCCACCGCAACGAACTCGATCGCCTGATCAGTGCGGTGGAGCGACGCGGCTACACCATCATGCCGCTGGAGCTCTACTGGCAGCACGGTCGGGCCAAGTTGCAGATCGGCCTGGCCAAGGGCAAGCAGAAGCAGGACAAGCGCGCTACCGAGAAGGATCGCGACTGGCAGCGCAGCAAGGCGCGCGTGCTGCGCGGGCGTTAGGCCAGAGCGCCTAGCGCGCCTGCAGGACCGTCAGGTGAACGGCCTGCGTTTCGGCGGACGGGGCAACTCCCAACTCCTCCGCCAATAATTGCCGGCATTGCTCGTAGGCGCGCAATGCCTCGGCGCGATTGCCGGCGGCCGCGTGCGCCCGCATCAACAGCTGATAGCTGGTCTCCCGATAGGGATGCGCAACTATCGCCTCACTGGCGACCTCGATCGCCGTATGGGGCTCGTTGTTGCGGATGCAACTCTCCGCCAGGCAATCACAGGCGCGAACGTGGAAGCTCGTCAGCAGCGCACGTGCCTGTTCGACCCACGGCCCGCTCTCGCCCACCATGAAGGGTCGGCGGAAGATATGACAGGCCACGTGCGCGGCCGACCACCCTGCATCGTATTGCCCGGCCTTGAGGCAGCCCTCGGCGGCGTGCAGCGAGTCACGCGCCGCGTCCACATCCACCCAGGTATCAACAGGTACGTTCAGTTGATAGCAGCCCAGTGCAGCCGGCAGCACCAAAGACTTCTGCAACCCTGCCCTGGCGAGCAGCACGCGCAGCTTGCTGGCAATGGCATTGAGGGCAGTGTCCCAGGCACGCGGCTGTCCGTGCTGCCAGAGTAATTCCGCCAGCGCATCGCGGCTGACGGCCGTACCTCGACGCCACATCAGGTGGCTAAACATCAGCAACCCCTGGCGACCGGGAAAGGCATCCTGCTGGAATACCTCCGCTTCGGTTTCGATCGCAACCCCACCCGTAAGGAAGATCCTGAGCGCCATTCAAGATACCCCGTTCAAGCCAACGCCAACAATTTTCCAAGCCCGCGCCAAGTCGTTGCGTCGAAGATTGCGACCGGACAGTGGAGGGTTTCTCATGATCACAAAAGTCATCCGCTGCGACTGCGGCTTCGTGGCTCGCTCCAGCAACGACGATCAACTGGTCGCCGATGTGCAGCGCCATGCCAAAGACCAGCACACCATGAACCTGTCACGCGACCAGGTGCTGTCAATGGCCAAGCCAGAGACTAATCCAACCGCCAACAATCAAACGAGGTGAATTATGAACCGAAAAGTGCTGCTGCTGACATTGGGTGCCACCGCGATGAGCGCGTTGCTGTCGGGCGCCATCCTGGCTACGGAATCACCCGTTCTGGGCGCCAAGGATGTCAAATGGGGGGCAGCGCCGCCCATACTGCCGGCCGGCGTAAAGATGGCGGTCATGGCAGGCGACCCCGGCAAAACCGGTCTGGTCTCGGTGCGCCTGAAAATGCCGGCTGGCTACCAGATTCCAGCGCACTGGCACCCCACCGATGAGCACGTAACGGTGCTCGCAGGCTCGCTCTCGCTCGGCATGGGTGACAAGCTTGATACCAGCACGGGCCAGACCTTCATGCCCGGTGGTTATGTGGTGGCGGCCGCGCACATGAATCATTTCGCCTGGACTAAAACCGGTGCCACGGTGCAGATCAACCTGATGGGGCCGTTTGAGCTGACCTACGTGAACCCGGCGGATGACCCGACTCGAGCGAAGGCCAAGTAATTCGGCTGAGAGCCTGGCGCCACTCACGATTGCAAGGTCGTGGGTGGCGTTAAGCCATCGTGGACAGGGTTCCGCATAGGCTGCCGCCAGGCACAATTGTCAGCGGTCAGGCTCTTTTGGTACGACTGCCGATGGGTCGCCCGCGCTGGCGATGACGCGGCGCAGCCTGCTCGCGTTCCGCGCGATACGGCGCGCCTGCATCGCTCACGGCCAGCGTAAACGGGCTACGCACTCTCAGCTCGCCATATTGAGCGCCGTCCTGCAGATCTTCAGTCAGTAACAGGGCACATTGCTGCAACTGCGCCGCCGCGACAATCAGGCTATCCCACCAGCTTAGTTGATAGCGCCGTTCGAGTTCACGACCCCGCGTCAACAAGGCACAGTCACTCGCCTGTGGTACCCATGCATAGAGCGCCTCGACATCCTCCCAGGCTCGATCGGAGCTAAGGCCAGGCACCAGTTTGCGAGTCACGTTGACGTAATATTCGCTGAGCACCTGCACACTGATGCGCCCACTACGTTCCTGCCATAGGCGCCGCAGCCACTGCTCGGCGAGCGGCTGCTTGATCGGCTCGCCAGCATCGCGCGCGTAGAGCAGGATGTTGGTGTCAACGAAGACCGGCGCGATCATGCAGCTCTGAGCGCCTGGCGTAGCTGGCCGAGCCCGTGCGCAGCACGCTGGGACTGGCCGCCAGAAACTGGCGCATGGCGAGGTCGTAGGCGGCCAGCTCCTGGTTGCGATTGCGCAGCAACTCTCCCAGCAGGCGCGAAACGCTGATGCCATCGCGCGCTGCCTGGAGTCTGGCCCAGGCGGCGGTCTCCTCGTCGAGCGTAATGGTGATGTTTTTCATGGCTGGTAGGGAAATAACACGATTCTCGTGTTTTTTCAAGGGTCAGAAGCTGACCAAATTACCAGAATACGCATACCCCACCGCCGCGACGCCTATACTGGGAACGTACTTTGAAGGGGGCGACCGGTTTCGACGTGGGTTGCGAACCTTCAGGGGCGTGCCGAGGCGCAGTGGCCCTCGTTAATAACTGCTGCAAACTTTAGTTGCCAACGACGACAACTACGCTCTAGCCGCCTAAACACGGCTGACCTCAGACTGGCTGGTGCCTATGCCACCAAATCTGGGGACGCGCTCATAGGATCGCGGTTCACCGTGCGACGGGGTGACACCGTTAAGAGACACCGTCGCTGGTCTGGCGTCTTCCCTGCTGCTCGGGTAGCGACGGATGAGAACCAATGAGACAGCTACGCGCGTAGATCCTGAAGTCTAGGACTTGCGGACGGGGGTTCAATTCCCCCCGCCTCCACCATTTCCCACGGGCGACGGCGCGCTACGGCGTGGGCGCCGACAGTTCAATAGCGCCCCGAGTCTTGCTACCGCGATGCTTAGCAATTCACAGTGCCCCATGGTTTGCACAGTGTCCGGTGCTGCCTTTGTGACCAGCGCGTCGACCGCAGTGGATCTGCTGGCAGTGCCGCCGGACTGGCGTGAGCGTCTTCCGAACGAGATTCCCTGGCCGCCTGGTCATCCGAGCCCGTTCCACCGGCCTCCGCGTTGTCCTCACCCTCCTTACTGGCAGGAGCTTGAGCCGGGACTTCCGCACTGGCCACCGCTGCCGGCACAGGGGTTGCGGCGGCTGGTGGCGGCGCAGCAGCAGCCGCGGGCGGCGCGGGCCAAGGGGAAATCGGTGGCGACGCGGGCGTTGGCGCAGTCGCCGGCGGCGCAGGAGTTATTGCGACCGGCGGCACAGGCGCCACAACAGTCTTGGTGACCATCGCACTTGGCGCGCTCTCGGTGCCCACGCCATTCACGGCCGTGACGTACCAGTACCAGACGGCGGTTGTGAGATTGGATTCGGCGTAGGTGTGTGCGGTAGCCGTCAGGCTCACCACCATCATCATGTCCGTGGGACTGCTACCGCGGTAGACATTGAAGCCTATGAATTCCGCGAGCGCGGAACCATCCACGTTCGTAATATGGGAGTGCCCAGGGAGTAGGAGTACACGGTAGCTGACCGTGGACACGAGCTGCTCACCTTGCAGCGGTATTCGTCACGTGTGGGCTGACCAGCATCTGCGGCAGCACGGTTCAGAACTGGTAGTGAAACCCGAGATTGAGCGCGTCGGTGCGCCAGCCCTCGCCATCGGCGAGCGTAGGCAGCAGCTCCAGGTCCATTGCAAACCGTTCAAACTTCCAGCTGACGCCCAGCCCGAACGATGCCGAGTCAGCCGTGGAACTTGCGAATCCCGAATAAGCGTTGGCCTCGAGTGACAGGCTGGCATAACCGGCCAGGCCATACAGATCCCAGTGGGGCGACAAGGGCGCGGTCATGCGCAGGTAGGCGCTATACAGGCTCTGCACCCTGAGCTGGAAGGGATCGTTGTAGTAGTAATAGTAACCACAGCCGCAGCCGCCGCTGCCTGGCATGTCCGTGGCAACGCGCGCATCGATCGCCAGGTAGCGGTTGAAGCGCCACCCGGCCTGCAGGTAGAAGTAATCCAGGGAGTTGGTCGAAAAGTTCGGGTCACTGTAATCCACGGCACCGAAACCGGCGCCGATGAACCAGCCCTGTTCGGGGACGATGGGTGTAGACGTCCGGCCCGCTGCTTCCCCGGCTACTGTCGCCAGACCATGGACGAGCAGCGTGAATCCGAGCGCGAATCTGAGAATTAGCCTGTTCATGGGGATATTCCCTGTTGAACGATGGGCTGAAAGTATAGGCCGCAGGCAGCTACTGCGCGCCCGCCCCTCGCTTACAGTGTGCTTACAGAATGCCAGGGCCTGCAGACCCTGTGGCAGGGTACCGGCGCCCCGGATTACCTTCCCTGGCGTGGCCCGTCGCTAACGGTAGCGGACGGCGGCCTGCCCTGCCTATTTCTCGCCGGTGATGACGGTGAAATCCGTCTCAGTCGCAGTGGTAGTCGCAGCCGTCGATGCTGGCTGCGTGATGACCATCGTCGTGCCGGGGACGACCACGGTCTGTGCCTGACGCAGGAACTCAGGCGAAGCCCTGAAGACGGCCAGGAGCTGGTCGACCGAGACGGCGGATTCCTGCTCTCCGGAGACCATCAGCCAGCGGGGAACGGCTTTGCCGGTGTCCGGGTAGACCGGATCGTTGGCGGATGGCTCTAGCCTGGTCAGCACGTGCAGGGCGAACTTGCGGTTCGGGTCGACCAGGGTGAACGGTGCATGACCGATCTCGACGCCAGCGCGGAAGATGCGGATACGCCGGTCCTCGTTGGTCAGGAGGATAGTAACCGGGCCCTCCGGCGCCGCCTCCGGCCGCCACAAAATGTCGCCGCTGCGTGGCGGTTCGCCGGCCAGCGTGCCTTTGGCATCCACCGGCGCGACCAGGCCTGGGTGCGCAACCGTGCTGGGGAACGCCTTCTCATCGGAGACAATGACCGTCAGCCCGGTCTTCGTCACACCATAGAGCAGATCGGCGAATTTATAGGGCATGCGCACGCAACCGTGGGACGCAGGGTAGCCGGGTAGCCTTCCTGCGTGCAGTGCAACGCCAGACCAGGTGAGTCGCTGCATGTAGGGCATGGGCGCGTCGTTGTAGAGATTCGAGTAATGATCCTCATGCTTCTGCAGGATCGTGAAGACACCGGTGGGCGTCTCGTGGCCCTTCTTGCCGGTGGATACCGTGGACGCGCCGATGATCACGCCGTTCCGGTACACGTAGGCCAGCTGCTCCGGCAGCGACACGATGAGCACGATCGGGCCTTTCGGCGACAGCTCGGGGTGCCAGGCGTATTCGCCCGGCTTCAGCTTGGTTGGCATGACGGTCTTTGCCGTGCCAAGCGTGGAGGTGTGTTTGGGCGGCGCCGGGTTGGTGGCGGCAAGGCCAGGCAGGGTGAGCAGCAGGGCGAGGCAGGCGGGCACGGTGGCAGGCATTTTCATCTGTCAAATGATACCGGAAGCTATCTCCTGCCGTGAAGGCCGTTGCTTGATTCGAGGGCTTGCAGACAGTAGAGTGATCGGTTACCACCTGTGGATGCATTGACGAGTAACCCCTTGATCCGCAAGAAATTTGCCACCTCCCTGCTGGTTGCTCTCATGGGCCTTTGCGCACAGCCTGCGCTGGCAGCGAGCGATGCCGCAATGCAGCCGCACCTCGATCGCGAGGGGGCGGTACGAGCCGGCGTATCAGCGCGTGTACTGGAGCTGGCAATGAACGCCGTCAGCTGCGGGGTGGCATCCGGCGATCTCGCGGCGCCGCCCACCCTGACGGTGATCGACTACTCGCTACCCTCAGTCCGCCCACGGCTGTGGGTCTTTGACCTGCGCTCCGGCCAACTGCTCTTCAGGGAGCTCGTCGCGCACGGGCGCAACAGCGGTGATGCGGCGGCCACGCACTTTTCCAACCAGATGGGCAGCCGCCAGTCGAGCCTGGGTCTGTTCCGGACGGCGGATGCCTACGTTGGGCGCAACGGCTACTCGCTGCGACTCGACGGTCTCGAACCAGGTTTCAACAGCCAGGCACGAGCGCGGGACATCGTGGTGCACGGCGCGAAGTACGTTGATCCGGCGGTCGCTGGCGCCAGCGGGCGCGTCGGCAGGAGCTGGGGATGCCCTGCCCTGCGCGAGGCCGTCGCCCGGCGGGTGATTGACACGGTCCGCGGTGGCGGGGTGATCTTCTCCTATTATCCCGATCCCGTCTGGCTCACGACATCGAAATTCCTGCACTGCGATGCAGCCGCGCCGACTTGATGCTTCGGGAAAATCAATGACCACGCTGGGACTGCAACTCACATTCTTCACCGAGCAGGACCGTCGGCACGGCAGCATGCCCCTGGGCGAATGGCTGATCCAGGAAGCGCGCAAGCTTGGCGTAGCCGGCGCCACCCTGATCGTAGCGAGCGAGGGTTTCAGCCAGGGCAGAAAACTGCATTCGGCACACTTCTTTGAGTTGGCTGACCAGCCCATTGAAGTGTTGATGGCCTTGAGTACTGCAGATGCCAAACGCTTGTTCGCTCGCCTGCGGGAAGAAAACATCAAGGTCTTTTGCGTCCAGACGCCGATCGAGTTCGGCATGACCGGGGAGTCCTGATTACCGATCAGTCGTACCACGCCGGCGCCCTGCGCACCGTGCGAAAGAACTCCATGCTGTGCCCGATCCACAGCTGCGCCCCGCTGCGCTTCAACAGTTCCTCGACCTTCTGCACGCGACTCGACTGTGCCCCTGGTCTTTTCCTCGTCCGGCATCCGCTTCAGGTCACGCTCTTCCGCATAGTGATACAGGTCGCCGGAGAGCACGACCGCTCCGGTGTTCTTGAGGCGCACCAGCAGTGAACAGTGACCTTCCGTGTGTCCCGGCGTGGCGATCACGACGACCGTACCGTCCCCGAATACGTCATGGTCGCCGTGAGCAGCAGCGTCTTGCTGTGCTCGAGCGCTGAATACTGGCCAAACCACGGGTACGCACGTGACTCACTGCTGAACATCCGGTCGCGATCGCCCTGGTAGACCAGCCAGGTCGAGCTGGCGAAGTCCCCGGCGTTGCCGATATGGTCCCAGTGGTAGTGCGACAGCACGAGGTAATCGATCCTGGCGGGCGTGACGCCGATGTCGGCCAGCTGCCCGCTCAGCGTGTTGAACTTGATCTGGCCATAGCCTTCGACGACGTTCTCGTAGAGCGGCCTGCCGACCAGGCGGTCATTGAGGCCCGTGTCGAAGATGAGCATGCCCTTGGGATGGACCACGAGGTAGCAGGTCACACCCATGTTGGTGTCCCTGACCTCCTCGCGCTTCAGGTTGTAGTCCTCCGGCTTGTTGTACACCAGGGTTCCACAATCGAATACATAGATGCGCGGACTGGTTACCCTGGGGAGGGGCGCAAGCCCGCCGGCGCTCGCGGGTGGCGCGACTGCCCTGCTCCCGCCATTGGTGACTGGTGCCGCCGGTTGGCCGCCGAGCGCGCGAGCGCCAGGCGCCGTCAGCATCAGCAGGGTAACCACCGCCAGAGCCCGACCAGAGTGGGCCGTTGTACATTTCATGATCGATCCGGTTCTTTGGTTGTCACCGGGGCAGGATGCACCGGAAGTGATCCAGCACACAACTGCGCTGGCTGGCTGCGGCCTGCCTGTCAGATGCAGCGCCGCTGCGCGTTCGACCATTCCAGTTGCACGGTGTGGGCGCCCAGTTTTTTAAACTGCCAGGCACAGATGTCGCCAATTTCACCGTACCTGTCGTCGTACCAGCCCTTGCCCGGCACCGGATCGGTAATGGCTTCACACAGTTCGTGCGAGCTCGTGGCGGTGAGCGCGTCCAGCACGTTCATGCCACCCAGGCACCCGGCGCAGGATGGATAGGGCATCAGCGCGTAATACACTTTGCCGGCAGCGTTGTGATAGCCGCAGTAATTCTGGCACGACCGGCTGCCACCCATGATCGATACGACTCCGGGCTCCAGAAAAATAAAATACAGGGTATTGGCGCTGGTCTGCGGCAGCGCTTTGCCCCTGATCCATTGCTTCAGTTGGCTGCGCACGCTGGCGTCAGTCACGCTGCCCTGCGGCGCCGACTCGGTGCGCACACTGCTGCCGAGAAATTTGCCGTGACCGATGCGCTTGCTGCCAACGTTGTATTCCGCCAGCTGATCCATGAGCGGACCGGGCAAAATGTCGCTGAAGAACCGATCCAGCCCGGCGATCAGTGCCCGGGCAGAGTCTGAGCCTGCCCAGGATGCTCCCCAGTAAACCGAGTAAACCTGCGCTCTTGTGATGAGCGGTCCACCGCGATAGCTGAGCATGGCATCGGCCGGCACGGCGCGCAGCTGTCCGTCATACAGATCCTGACTGGCACCAGCGCGCTGCAGGTTTGCCAGTTGCTCAACGCTGTAGACCGGCTTGGGATAGTGCAGCGGCACAATGCGCAGCGCATCGCGCGCCGCACTCCACGCCTTGCGAGCGCGTTTGGGCGGTGACTTGCGCGTGCGCCGGGAAGCTGATTTGGCCATGATCGCGCTCCTTGCTGGCAAGCGATGTTACCGCGACTGACGGCGTTCAGGATTTATTGCTATCCTGTGCGCCCGTGAAACGCTCGGCCTCAGCAGTATGGTTCGGCGCCGCGCGCACCGGCGATGGCATGTTGATGTCACACAGCGGCGCCCTCGATCGCGTTCCGTACCAGTACGCCAGTCGCTTTACCGCCAACCCTGGCACCAGTCCGGAAGAGCTGCTGGCCGCAGCACACGCCATGTGCTTCACCATGACGCTGTGCACGGCACTGAGCGATGCCGGCCTTGAGCCGGAACGCCTGGCCACGCAGGCACTCGTCACTTTTACTGCGGTCGATGGCGTCTGGTCGATTACCTCCTCTCACCTGGAGGTGCGCGCCGCGGTAAGCGACCTGGACGCCGGCGCGTTGGCAGACTACGCGCTGGCGGCCAAGAGCAACTGTCCGATTTCGCGGGCGTTGCGCGTACCGGTCACGCTGGATGCGCAGCTCGATCTGCGGCGCATTGCTGCTGCAGCTGCCGGCGACGCGGACCCGGCAGCCGAAGCGCCCGTCTAGCCGGCGCGGCGGGCGAGCGCTACCGTAGCGATACCCAGCAACGTCAGGGCCACAGAGCCGACGACATGTGCCGCGATCTCGGCGCCCGCCATGGCCACCCGGCCCTGCTGCAGCAAACGGGCAACTTCACCAGAAAAGGCCGAAAAAGTTGTCAGGCCTCCCAGGAATCCGGTTACCACCAGCAGTCGTAGTTCTGGTGCATTGCCTAGCGGCCCGGCGAGCAGGGCAATCATGACGCCCATGAGATAGCCGCCCACAAGGTTCGCAGCCAGCGTACCCATCGGTATCGCCGGAAACAGGCCGTTGAGTCCCAGTCCCAACAGCCAGCGCAGTACCGCGCCACACGCAGCGCCAATCGCGATCAGCAGCACAGGATTCAACATGTCATCCCTCAGGGTGGGTGGGTGTTGGCGCCACCGGGCAAAACGCTAACCTCGGTGTCCAGGACGCCGGCCCGCGCAAATTCCAGGCGCAGTGCGAAATGCTCGCCGGGCTTCAAGGGGTGCCGCAGGCCGATCAGCATGAGATGCAGGCCGCCACTGCTCATCTCGATGCTGCCACCCACGGGCAGGTCTACACCGGCCAGCGGACGCATGCGCATGATCCCGCCGTCGAGCTGCGAGCGATGCAACTCGGCTTGTGCGGCGATGGGCGTACTGGCGCGCACCAGCCGATCGCTCACGGCGCCAATATTGTGCACGCTGAGGTACACGACCGCGGTCGGCGCACCCGTGGGCGTCGCCGGTGCATGGGCCGGGGAGATACGCAAATTGTCGGCGCCGATGTTGCCCGCAATCGCCGGCTGGTTGGCAAGTGCCGCCATCAATGCTGCGGGCAGCGTCGCCCTGGCAACCATCTGGCGTGTAGAAATCATGGCCATATCGTACCCTAATGAGCATGCCAGCCTCCCCCCTGCAGGATCGGCTCATCGCAGTGCCGGAGGCGCGCGAACTCGACGTTTTCGCAAGCCTGCTGGAGCGGCGCGGCGCGCGCGTGCTGCGCGCGCCGCTGGTCGCGATACGCGATGCTCCCGAGCCGCAGCCCATACTGAAATGGATAGCGGCCTTTTCGGCAGGCAGCTGCCAGGATCTGATACTGCTGACGGGCGAAGGCTTGCGTCGCCTGCTGGCTTGCCTGGCGCGCTGGCAGCCGCAGGGGCGGGAACGATTCCTTGCCGCACTGACCAGCGTGCGCAAGATAACGCGCGGACCCAAGCCAGCCCGGGCACTGCGCGAGCTGGGCCTGAGCCCGGATCTGGAAGCGCTCACCCCGACTACCGATGGCGTGATCAGCACATTGCGGTCGCTGGACCTGCGCGGGCGGGCGGTGGGTGTACAGCTATACGGCAGCGAGCCCAATCTGCCGTTGCAGAATTTCCTGCTGGCCGCCGGCGCGCAGCCACTTACGGTAGCGCCCTATGTCTACGCCAATGCCAGCGACGATGCTGTAGTCCTCGAAGTCCTGAACCAGCTGCGCAGCGGCGCTGTGGATGCCATTGCCTTCACCAGCAAGGCGCAGATTGATCGCTTGTTTTCCGTGGCGCCGGCAGCAGCTGTCGTGTCAGCCCTGGCCGGCACGCAGGTGGCGGTGGTCGGCCCGGTGGTGGCGGCGGCGCTGCGGCAACGTGGCGTCACGGTCAATGCCATGCCGGAGTCAAACTGGTCGATGAAGCCACTGTCGGCCGAGCTGGCGCAACTGCTCAGGCATACAGGCGATGCAGAAACTCCAGTAACTGCTCCATCTCCGGGCGCGTAAAGCGGCTGGCCAGCTGGCGCTCGAGCGCGCGCACCTGCACGATCAGGGTCTCGAGCTCCGCGGCACCCTTGTTGGTGAGGAAAATGCCCTGGCGGCGCCGATCGCGCACGGAGCGGCAGCGCTCGAGCAAACCCATTTTCTCCAGTCGATCGAGCAACGCCACAATGCTGGCCTTGTCGATTCCCAGATGGGTGCCCAGTTCGATCTGCGCAATGCCGGGGTTGGAACCTACCAGCACCATCAGACTGAACAGGCCGGGACGCAGCGTCTGTTCGCCAATCAGCGCGACATACTGACGCCAGGAAGCCTGGTGGGCGCGTCGCAACGAGTAGCCCAGCAGCCGCGGCAGGCAACCCAGTTCAACCCTGGCGCCTTCGGCACGCTCGACCCGCACTGGCGCGCGACGAGTGCGCGCTCGCTGTGCTGCGGGCACCGCCCGTACACTCACTGCCATCGCCACCATGCGCAACCCCCGGAAGGATCAGGTACCCACAGGCACCCGTGTGAATCGGCAACAGTATAGGTTCGAAATTATTGAGCTTGCAAATGATTGCGGTTACTGCACTGCATCCAATGAGCGCTGCGCGCCGGCCGCCAGCGCCGCGCTTTCACTCACGCGGGCGCGCCGTTTACGGCGGCGCTGATGGCGACCGCAGTACGCAGCGCGCGCATGCCGTCCTCACCGCTGACAACCACCGGCGCCTCATTGCGGCAACTGGCGAGAAAGGCAATGATTTCGCTGCGTAGCGCATCACCCTGGTCAAAGGACTGCTCCTCGATGCTCACCGGCAGGCGCCCCTCACCCTCGCCGCCCGCTTGCTTGCGGATCACGGTGAGTATTTTCTGCTGCAGGTCGAGCGACAGGTAGGCATCGTCCTGGAAAATGCGCAGCTTGCGTTCGGTCTTGAGGCTCACACGGCTGGCAGTGGCATTGGTGACGCAGCCGTTGGCAAAGCGGATGCGCGCGTTGGCGATGTCGATCTCACCGGAGAATACCGGCGTACCAATGGCATCGACCGCAACGATCTCGCTGGCGACGATACTCTGCACGATATCCAGATCGTGAATCATCAGATCGAGCACCACATTGACATCGGTGCCGCGCTCGCGAAATGGCGCGAGCCGCTGGCATTCGATGAAGCGTGGCGCCCGCAGATGCGGCTCGGCGGCAATAATGACCGGATTGAAGCGCTCCAGATGCCCGACCTGCAGCACCCGGCTGTGCTGGCGCGCCAACGCGATCAGCTCCTGCGCCTGCGCCACCGTTTCAGTGATGGGTTTTTCGACCAGCACATGCGCACCGTGCTCAAGGAATGCCCGGGCGATCTCAAAGTGCAGCGGCGTCGGCGTGACAATGCTGACGGCGTCGACCTGGCCGAACAATTCACGGTAGTCGCCATACGCGCGCACGCCCAGTTCGCTGGCAACCTGCGCGGCGGCCTCCGCGCGCTGATCGACGACCCCGAGGAGCGTGCACTCGGGCAGCGTGGCGTATTTCTGGGCGTGGAACCGGCCCAGGTAGCCCACCCCGATGACCGCTGCGCGTAGCTTTTCCATGCCGGGTATTATGCCCCCATTGATATAGGGGGCTTCGGGTATGAAGTCGTTGCTGAAAGCCTGGAAACGCTATCGGCGTACCCAGGGGGTGCGGCGCGAAGCGTTGACACTCCTGATCTGCCTCGGCCTGGGGTTGCTGCTGATGCCGGTGCTGATCTGGCTGGTAGGCAGCCGTACATTGGGCCCCTATGCCAACGGCGGGCTGTTTGGCCTGTGGCGCGATTACCTCTCTGGCCTGCTGCACCGCTCGCTGGCCTTCTGGCTGGTGGCATTGGGGCCCTATGCGGTAGTGTGGTTATGGCGAACCCTGCGTTGGGCCTGGCGCCGCTAGGCGTTTGTCTTAAGCGCGCCCCGCGGCGCGCCAATATTTCGATTGCGTCACAGTTTGCCCGTTTTTCGGCCCTTGGCCGCAGCCTTATGTGCACCCATGATTCGCCCTGTAAAGGCCAATCTGGAGGCTCCGGACACGTGCACGGCGACCGTGACAGCTACTGTTTCCACTATGCGGATGCCGACGCCGAAGATCTGGTAGCGCCCGATCGCCTTCGTGACTCCATGGTAGCCAGCATCAAGGCGGCCCTGGTGACCTCCAGGGTCTCATTGAGCACCAGCAGCGCCGGGGTTGACCCGTATAACTCCCGGCTGGGCAAGCGATCCGGCAGCGTATGGAACGGCCAGCGGCGCTGAAACCAGTTATTACGGCCCCGGGCGCGGCCAGTAGCGCCACAGCAGCGCTGACAGCAGCAGCAGCAGGAGCACCTGGCAGGGGTAGCGCCAGCGCCGGCCCTTGAGTTCACCAATGAAACTGCCTGCCGCCAGCGCGGTCAGACTCCATGACCAGGCGATGCCCTTGAGCAGTGGTAGCTGCTCGGCGGCCAGGCGCGCCGAATATTCAGGCAACAGCAGGAACACGATGCCCGTCATCCCCAATGCGACCGCCAGGGCGAGCGTGGAGCCCATGATGATGCCAAGTATGACTGCCAACGGTTTCATCTCAATTTCCCGTAAATTCCTGCCTTGTCCACAGTTCTGGCAGCAATGACTGCCCGTTTGAGCGCAAAAATGTCAGACTGTCGATTCCCGAACTGCATTCCGTAAGAGCATACCGTCGCATGGCACGAATCGCTGATCGCCTGTTCAGGCCACTGTTATCGCTGGGCATCGGCGCGACCTGCCTGCTGCTGCTCGCGGCTACCGGTTCGAGTGGCGCGCCGGTTGCCAGCGTGGCCTTGCCCGAGGGCGCCCTGCGTCCTACGCTGCGGCAACAGATGCTGGCGCCACGCATCGCCAGCATCCTGGAGCAGACGCATTTCAGCCGCCGCACCATAGACGATAACTTCTCCGCGCAGGTCTTCGATCACTACCTCAACGCGCTCGACGGCCAGCACAGTTATTTTCTGGCCACCGACATCAGCGGCTTGCAGCAGTGGCGCAATGCCTTCGATGACATGATACACACGGGGCAGATCGAGCCAGCCTATGCGATCTTCGCGCTCCTGCAGCAGCGCAATCGCGAACGCATCAAGTATGCCATCAGCCTGCTGGAAAAAGCACCCGACTTCAAGATCAACGAAAGTTTCAACTTTGATCGTGACAAGGCCCCGTGGGCCAAAGATCGCGCCGAGCTGGACGAATTGTGGCGCCTGCGCGTCAAGAGCGATGCCCTGTCACTGATGCTGGCCGGCAAGAGCTGGCCGGAAGCGGCCGAGACGCTGCGCAAACGCTACGCGCGGGTATTGCAGCGCGTGGGCCAGGTCAGCGTCGACGATGTGTTCGAATCGCTGATGAATGCCTACGCGGCGGTTTACGATCCGCATTCAAATTATTTTTCACCGCGCAGCTCGGAGGAATATCGCATCCAGATGAGCCTTAGCTACGAGGGCATCGGCGCCTCGCTGCAGCTGGTTGACGACTATGTGACAATCAGTTCGTTGCTGGCCGGCGGACCGGCGGCCGCGGCCGGCACCATCAAGGCCAGTGATCGCATCATGGCCGTGGGCCAGGGGCGCGATGGCCCACTGAGCGACGTGGTCGGGTGGCGACTGGACGATGTCGTGCAGCTGATCCGGGGCAAGATCGACACCGTGGTGCGTCTGCAGATCCTGCCAGCCGGGGCGGCCCCTGGCACCGACATGCATACCATAGAACTGGTGCGCGGCAAGGTCACGCTGGAAAACCAGGCTGCCAAGAAGGAACTGCGCCAGATCAAACTTGGCGATCGCACCCTGCGCGTCGGCGTTATCACGGTGCCCGGTTTCTACGAAGACAACGATGCGCGCAACGCCGGCGATCCTGACTATCGCACCACGGCACGCGACGTGCGCCGCCTGCTTGGCGAGTTGCAAAGCGCCGGTGGCGTCGACGCCCTGGTGCTCGACCTGCGTGGCGATGGCGGCGGCTACCTGCCGGAGGCGACGGCCCTCACCGGTCTGTTTATCGACCGCGGCCCGGTGGTGCAGCTGAAGACTACCGATGGACGCACTGAAGTGCTCGATGATCCGGAATCCGGCATTGCCTATGCCGGGCCACTGGCGGTGCTGGTCGATCGCACCAGCGCGTCGGCCTCGGAGATCTTTGCCGCGGCCATCCAGGACTATCACCGCGGCCTGATCCTGGGGCAGACCACGTTCGGCAAGGGCACGGTGCAGAATCTGATTCCGCTCGATCGCTGGTCGCGGCAATCGACTGACGGTCAGCTGACCGTCACGATCGGCAAGTTTTACCGCGTCACTGGCGAGAGCACGCAGTTGCGCGGCGTCGAACCGGATATCACCCTGCCCTCGCGGGTCAACGCGCACGATGTCGGCGAAAGCTCGCTGGAGTATCCCCTGCCCTGGGACCGCATTGCCGGCGTACCCTTTCAGGCCAACTCACCGCTGGCCGACACCGTGCAGACCCTGGCGCATGAGCAGGGCGCGCACGCCGCCAACGATGCCGACTATCAATGGCTGCTCGCGGCCCTCGGCTCCCTCGAACTGGCGCGCCAGGATCACAGTCTGTCGCTCAACCTGCAGACGCGTGAGCGTGAGCGCACTACCCAGGAACAACAGGCCCTGGCACGCGAGAACACGCGTCGGGCAGCCGCTGCGTTACCGGAACTCAAGGCGCTGGCCGATGCCCAGCCAGATGATCAGCCCGACGTGGTGCTGGCGGAAGCGGCGCGCATTGCCGCGCAGCTTACCCAGAACCCGGCAGGCACCTCGCTGACGGCGGTCGGCGCGACCGGCACCCACTAGCACGACCAGCTAGCGCAACAGGGCGCGGGTGAGGTCCCAGGTGTCGTCGAGCAGTACCCGCGTGGCTACGCTGGGATCACCCACAGCGAGACTCTGAGCGTCGGGGAGCACATCCGCGGCTTGGCGATACTTCGCAATGCCGCGCAGGACATCGGCGCGTAGGCGGATCTCCGCCAGCACGTCCTTGCGCTGCTCAAGCAGCAGGCGCGCACGCTGGATATCGCCCATCAGGCGCGCGCACGCGCCGCGATCACCATAGACATCGGCGGGCGGATGGCTCACTGCGGCCGCCTGCTGGGTGTGCTCGGCCAGCTTGCTGCGCTCCAGTCGCTGATACAGCACCTGCGCATAGGCAATCGCCGCCATATTGATGGCACGGCGCGCATCGATGGACAGGCCGGAAAAATTGCCCTGCTCGCCTTCAATGGCATCACGCGCGCTGCGGGCTTCGCCCAGAGCCTGATCGGCCAGTAGCGCCTGCACGGTGGCGGCGTGCAGCTGGACAGCGATCTGACGTCGTTGAAAGTAATGCCAGAAGCGCTGCCGGGTCGCGAGCCTGCGCTCCAGCTCGCTCACGCGGCTGCGGGCCCCGGCGGCCGCGGCCGTGGCTTCCAGACAGGCCTGTTCGGCGCTCTGGCGGCGGGCAAACTGGCGACGATTGAAATCGGCGTAGAACTGGCGGCGCTCGCGATCAAGCTGCTGTGACTCCAGCTCCGCGAGAAACTGCTGCAGCAGCACGCGTCCGTGGGTCCACAATTCACGCAGCTGATAAAACACCAGGGCCGGATAACCAGTCTCGGCGTTTGCCAGGCGGCCCTCCAGCTCCTGCAGCAGTTCCTGCACGCGGGCGGTAGCGCCTTCCTGCTGCTTGACCCGGTCCTTGAGGCGCTGGACTTCCTCGACGGCACCGCTGAACGATTTCTTCAGCTCGGCGCGATTCTTGAACAGGTGCATGACGCGACCGTCATCCGCCTGGGTGCCGGCCTGCTTGAGCGTCACCTGCAGGTAGCCCAGCCGCCTGACGCGCTCCAGCAGCTGCGTCAGCCAGCGCATGAGCCAGCGCGCGAGAATGGATTGCTCAGCCGGATCGCGCTGCCGAGAAACGGTGTCCGCGTTCTGCACAATAATCCAGCCATTTGTTCAACATGAGGTTGCGCGCCCAGCGCCGATCCAGTTCGCGCTCGGGGCCGCTCACCGCCGGCTCATGCACCGAGAGCAACCTGGCATCGTGATAGAGACGCAGCCTCAGGTCAGGCACGCGCTCGGACAGCGTCGCCGCAGTAGCCAACGCCGGCAGCAGGTAGGTCAGCTGCAGCTCGGAAGTATACGGAGCACGCTCACGCACGGTGAGCTGCAGTTCACAATCCCCAGGTACTGTCGAGATGCAGGTGCCGACCAGTTTGGCGAGATTGCCCGCCAGACGTGCGAGGCGCAGGTAATTGCTTTCATACAGCCCCATCAGGGCCGGAAAGCTGCGCGGCGCGGTGCGCCAGGAAACCGCCAGATTGCATTCGAGAATCACGACCGGAATATAGCACGCGTCTCCGGCGCTCAACGCCATTCACCCGTAGGGCGCGACCTGCGTCACGTCGCTGCAATGAACATCGTGGCGCGATAGTGACGCAACTCCGCAATCGACTCGTGTATGTCGGCCAGTGCCCGGTGTGCGCCGCCCTTGTTGAAGCCTGATTTCACGGCCGGATACCAGCGTGCCGCGAGCTCCTTGAGCGTGCTGACGTCCAGATTGCGGTAGTGAAAATGACGCTCGAGCTCAGGCATGCTGCGGGCCAGGAAGCGCCGATCCTGGCAGATACTGTTGCCGCACATGGGCGCGACCCGTGCCGGGACGTGGCGGGCCAGAAAGTCGAGCGTGCGCTGCTGTGCCTCAAGCACGCTGACGCGACTATCGCGCACCCGCTGCAACAACCCGCTGCCACCGTGCTGGCGCTGATTCCACTCGTCCATGCGCGCCAGCACTGCATCCGGCTGGTGAATGGCCAGCTCCGGGCCCTCGGCAATGACTACCAGCTCCTTGTCGGTTACCAGGGTCGCGATCTCGATGATGCTGTCGGTATCGGGATCGAGGCCGGTCATCTCCAGATCGATCCAGATCAGGTGTTCATTGCTGGCCACGCGTGCCCTCCTCGCTATCAGGCATGATAGCAGGGTGAATTCCCCGCAGCGCTCCCGGGCCCTGGTCTTGATCTCGCACGGCGCCGTGGCGCGCGTGCGGCTGGCCGACGGCGTTGAGGTACAGGCGCGCGCGGCGGGGCGGAATCTGCAATTCGTCTGCGGCGATGAAGTCGACTGCCAGTACGATGCGCGCCATGCGCAGTGGCAGATGCAGGAAGTCATGCCACGGCGTTCAGC
Organism: uncultured Gammaproteobacteria bacterium; assembly: GCA_963823235.1. GTDB lineage: Bacteria > Pseudomonadota > Gammaproteobacteria > Steroidobacterales > Steroidobacteraceae > FEN-1191. Next base: position 207,342 of record CAWGKS010000013.1, read on the forward strand.
GCTGTTTCGGACCAGTGCCCGCGGCCGTCCGGAACTGGTGGCCGCCAATGTCACCTGCCTGATCGTCGTGCTGGCGCCGCTGCCGGAACCGGACCTGTTTGTCGTCGATCGCTATCTGGCGGCGGCGCACAGCGCCCGGATTGCTGCGCTGCTGGTGGCCAACAAGGCGGATCTGGAATTCGCACCGGAGGTGCAGCGCGAACTCGCGGCCTACACTCTGGCAGGCTACGAGCAATTGCAGTGCTCAGCGCAATCGGGCCTTGGGCTGCAGGCCCTGCAGGCGCGGCTGCGCAGTGAATGCGCGATGCTCGTAGGTCAATCCGGGGTGGGCAAGTCCTCGCTGCTGCGCGCGCTGGTGCCGGGCTGCGATGCCGCGATTGGCGAACTGCTCCGCAACGATGTAGGTCGCCACACTACCAGTGTCTCGTGCCTGCACGAGCTGCCGGGTGGCGGCACGCTGATCGACTCGCCCGGGGTGCGCGATTTTGCTCCGGCCCTCGAGCAGCTGGACGCGCGTACTCTGGGTTTTGCTGAAGTGGCGCTGCACGCTCCACAGTGTCGCTTCGCCGATTGCGCACATCTGCTGGAGCCCGGCTGCGCCGTGCAGCTGGCGGTCGCCACCGGCGCCATGAGCGCCCGCCGTTACGAGAGTTATCGACGCCTGCACCGGCTCCACAAACAGCTGCGCGAGCTCGCGCCGCGCGGACGGCGCGGGCGTTAGCGCGCACGGCTGCGGTCAGAGTGTCAGGCGCCCGGCCATGGCATGTGCCAGCGTGCCGCCGTCTACATACTCCAGCTCGCCACCCACCGGCACGCCATGCGCGATGCGGCTGGCCTGCAGATGATGCTGGCGCACGAGCTGCGAGAGAAAATGGGCCGTCGCTTCGCCTTCGACCGTGGGATTGGTGGCGAGGATCACCTCGCGTATCAGTCCGCCGGTGAGCAGTTGCTCGAACCTGGCCGCTCCCAGCTGCTCTGGTCCGATGCCATCCAGCGGCGAGAGGTGGCCCATCAGCACAAAATAACGCCCACGGAAGCCGCCCGATTGTTCGATGGCCACGACATCGGCCGGGGATTCGACCACGCACAGCAGCGTCGCATCGCGCTGCGGGTTGGCGCAGATACTGCACAACTGGGATTCGGTGAGCATGCGGCATTGCTGGCAGCTACCGACGCGCTCGAGCGCGCGCTGCAACGCGTGTTCAAGCGCCTGTGCGCCCGGCCGCGCCTCCTGCAGCAGGTGAAAGGCCATGCGCTGGGCGCTTTTCGGGCCCACGCCTGGCAGGATGCGCAGCGCATCGATCAGCGCTGCCAATGCCGGTGAATGCTGCATGATCAGGCCCGATTCAGAACGGCAATTTCATGCCCGGCGGTAGCTTCAATCCGCCCATGGCATTGCTCATCATGGCCTGCGTGGCGGCCTCGAGCTTGTGCACGGCATCGTTGAGCGCGGCCGCCAGCAGATCTTCAAGCAGCTCGCGATCCTCGCCAAAGACGCTCGGTTCTATCTGTACGCGCCGGGCCTCGTGGCGACCGTTGATGGTGATCCTGACCATGCCGCCACCGGCTTCGCCGGTAATCTCGAGCTGTGCGATTTCCGCCTGCACCTTCTGCATGTTGTTCTGCATGGCCTGGGCCTGCTTCATCATGTTGCCGATATCACCGCGCATAGCTGCTTTCCTCGTGTCAGAGCAATGATCGTGGATTCACGCCGGACCGCGCAGGCGCACCGACTCGGGACTGAGCGTAGCGCCAAAGCGCTCCTGCAGAGCCTGCACCGTAGGATCAGCCTGCAGCGCGACCCGCGCCGCCGCCAGCGCCTGCTGCCCCTGCCGCTCACCGCTCTGGGCCGGGGTTTCGGTGGCACTCTCTGCCACTTCAATCTCGAGTCGCAGCGCTTCTCCCAGGTAGCGGGCCAGGGCCTGCGTCAGTTTTTCTTCACGTGAGCGGGTACGTGCACCGGCCTGGCGCGGATCCAGCCTCAGCCGCAGCAGCCCGGGTTCGCGCCCGAGCAGGGCACAGTTCAGCGCCAGCATGCGCGTCGGCCCATCCAGCTCGATTGCAGCGATCATTTCGCTCCAGCCTACTGCGCTCCCGGGCCTGGCGGACTCAGCAGCAGGCGCAGGCACCGCGGCGGCGGGCGGCGCCCCGGATGCCGACGGCGCCACACTGCGCGCTGCCAGCGGCGGCTGGCCGCGGACCGCTGCACCGCCGCCGAGAGATTCCGGCCGGAACGCCAGCATGCGAATCAGTGTCATACGAAAGCCAGTGCGCGGATCGGGCGCCAGCGCCAGATCGCGCCGTCCGAGGATCGCCGTCTGGTAGTAGAGCTGCACATCTTCGGGGGCCAGTCGCCCGGCCAGTTCCTTCACCAGCCCGATCTCGAACAATTCATCGCCAGCGTAGTCAGGCAGCAGCTGCTGCAGTGCGACGCGCTCCAGCAGTGCCGCCAGCTGGTCAAGCAGGCCGCCAAAATCCGGCGACAGATCCTCCAGCGCCTGCAGATCACTGACCAGGGCGCGAGGATCGCCGTCAGCGAGCAGCCGACCCAGCCGGGCCACATGATCGAAGGCCACCGTTCCCAGCATGGCACGCGCTTCAGTCTCATGTGCGGCACCATTGCCAAACGCCAGCAACTGATCGAGCAGCGAGAGTGCATCGCGCAGGCTGCCGTCGGCCGCCTGCGCCAGCAGCTGCAATGCGGCCGCATCGTAGGCGATGGCTTCCGCATCGAGAATGTGTGCCAGGCGCGCCTTGATCATCGCTGCAGACAGGCGCTTGAGATTGAACTGCAGGCAACGTGACAGCACCGTAACTGGAAGTTTCTGCGGATCGGTAGTCGCGAGCAGGAACTTCACGTGCGGCGGCGGCTCCTCCAGGGTCTTGAGCAGCGCGTTGAATGACTGCGTCGTGAGCATGTGCACTTCGTCGATGAGATAAACCTTGTAGCGACTGCGCGTCGGCGCGTATTGAACGTTGTCCAGCAGCTCGCGGGTATCATCGACCTTGGTGCGCGAGGCGGCATCCACTTCGATCACATCGACGCTGCGGCCGGCGTCAATCTCCCGGCAGCTGGCACATTCGCCACAGGGCTGCGCACTGACACCGCACTCACAGTTCAGGCACTTGGCCAGAATGCGTGCGACCGTAGTCTTGCCGACGCCGCGGGTGCCGGCGAAGAGAAAGGCGTGGTGCACGCGGTCACTGTTGAGCGCGTTGGTCAGGGCGCGCAGCACATGTTCCTGGCCAGTCATCTCGCCAAAGTTGCGCGGTCGCCAGCGGCGCGCCAGTGCGGTGTAAGCCATGGCGCCTCAGCCCCGCCCGAGGGTGAGGCGCATGCAGTGGATGACGCTGCGGGAGGCAGCCCGCGCCGGCCGAACTTCGGCGCACGACCTTGCCGTTACCGCTGCTCCCTTCCGGGCCTGACGGGATTGGCGGCTCATCGTCGCGAAGGAACCGGCGCGGACCACCATAGACTCGTGGCGGAGAGGGTGGGATTCGAACCCACGAACACCCGTGAAGATGTTACTGGAATTCCAGTCCAGCGCCTTCGACCGCTCGGCCACCTCTCCTTTCAACATGTTACGAGATAATCTTAATGTAATTTAACGCAACGTCAGTGACCGCCGCTGTCGGCGCCCAGCGCGGCGCATTGTAGCAGAGCGTCGGCTTCAACCCTTGTAACTCGGGGGCCTGGAGAGACAGGGTTCTTTCGGAGATCGTGCTCTCTCTGGTTCAGTCAGCTCCGGCACCTTGACGGCGTTGCGCGTGTCGGGTGCGTCCAGGCCTGGGGGCACCTGCAGTGCCGGCAGATTCTTCGCCTGGGTCACCTCCGTGGTCTCGCGACAGCTCGAGGCCCGATCGCGATGCTTGGACGAGCAACTGGCCAGGGCGAGCAATGCGAGACCAAACCATGCGGTACGGCCGAGAGTTCGAAACAGTGGCGTCATGCGCTGAGTGCCTGTGTGGTGTATGCATTGACCTGCGCGGCCTTGAGTGCGGCGCGCAGGCGTGGCCTCAGACTCTCACTGAGCCAGGTGAGGGGTAAACGAATTCCGGTGCCAATCAGGCCCATTTCGGCCAGTGCCCATTTCACCGGGATCGGATTCGATTCCGCTCCCAGCTCCCGGTGCAGCGCCGCCAGCGGCGCATCCAGGCGTTCCGCAAGAGCGCGCTCGCCGCGCGCCGCCGCCATCATCACTGCTGCCATCGCTGCCGGCACGACGTTGGCGCTCACCGAAATGACTCCACGCGCGCCGGCCAGCACCGCCTCACAGGCGCTGGCGTCATCGCCCGACAGCACGGCGCAGCGCGCCGGCAGCACAGCCAGCAACTCACGGATTCTGGCGATATCGCTCACGGCCTCTTTGATGCCAACGATGGCCGGTAGTTCAGCCAGTCGGGCCACGGTGGCCGGCAACAGATCAACTGCCGTCCTGGCCGGCACGTTGTAGAGCAGCACCGGCACTGATGCCGCCGCTGCAATGGCGGCAAAGTGCTGATACAGGCCTTCCTGGGTCGGCCGGCTGTAGGCCGGCGTCACGGCCAGCAGGGCGTCGACCCGGCTGGCGGCCAGCTGTCTGACACGCGCCACCACTCCCGCAGTGCAGCTGCCGCCGACGCCGGCCATCAGCGCCATGCGGCCACCTACACGGTCGTGGGCACGCGCCAGGAGTTGCAGCAGCTCCTCGCCGCTGAGCGTAACCGACTCGCCGGTACTGCCCCCGACGATCACCCCGGCAGTGCCGTTCGCCAGGTGCAGGTCAAGTAGGCGATCCCAGGCTCCAAAATCGATGGCGCCGTCGCCTTGCATGGGCGTTACGATTGCGACCAGACTGCCTGAAAACATGGCGCCGGATGTTACGGGTGCGGTGTGGCCCGAAGCAAGTCCGGTTCCGGTACACTTCCGTCCGTGAACGACCCCACTACACCTGGCCGACAACACGTCGCCATATCCGCCATCGGCAGCGATCGTACCGGCATGGTGCACGACCTGACCAAGGCGATAACCGATTGCGGTGGCAGCATTGCCGAGAGCCGCATGGCGGCGCTTGGCAGCGAGTTTGCCATGCTGCTGCTGGTTACCGGCAACTGGCACAACCTGGCACGCATTGAATCAGAACTGGGACGCCTGGCGGCCAACGGCACGCTCAGCGTGCATCTGCGACGCACCGATGCCCGCCCCAGCCGTCGTGACATGCTGCCCTACTCCATCGACATCGTCAGCCTCGATCAGACCGGTATCGTCGCCGGATTATCGGGTTTCTTCGCCGCCCGCGGTATCGACATCGGCGAAGTCGCTACCCGTTGCTACGCCGCAGCGCATACCGGTGCTGCCATGTTTGCGGTGCAGATGAGTATCAACGTGCCCGGCAAGCTGCCGGTATCGCAATTGCGTGAGGAATTCATGGACTATTGCGATTCGCTGAACCTCGATGCCATTCTCGAGCCAGTGAAATCATGAGCGTGCAGGCGGCAGCGCCGCTGCTGGGCCGGGTGGTGGCCGATTTCACGCTGCCTTCGACCGGCCAGGAAGAATTTCGCCTGCGCGCGCTGCGCGGGCAGAAGCTGGTGCTGTATTTCTATCCGCGTGATGACACCCCCGGATGCACCCTGGAGGGCCAGGACTTTCAACGCCTGCTGCCGGCCTTCAAGCGCGCCGGCACCCGCGTGTTTGGCATCTCGCGCGATACGCTCGCTGCGCACCATAAATTCTGCGGCAAGTTTGGCTTTGAGTTTGCACTGCTGGCCGATGAAACCGGCAGCGTGTGCACGCAGTTCGACGTCATTCGCATGAAGAACATGTACGGGCGCAAGGTAATGGGTATCGAGCGCAGCACGTTCCTGATCGACGCACAGGGCAAGCTGCGCCAGGAATGGCGCAAGCTCAAGGTTACCGGTCACGCGGCCGAGGTGCTGGAGGCCGCCAGGGCCCTGTGAAGACCAGGCAACGCCGGCTGTTTGTGCTGGATACCAACGTGCTGATGCACGATCCAGCCGCGATCTTCCGCTTCGAGGAACACGACATCTACCTGCCCATGGTGGTGCTCGAGGAACTCGACGCCAACAAGAAGGGCCTGTCGGAGCAATCGCGCAACGTTCGCCAGGCCAGCCGTTTCCTCGACGACATGATTCGCGGCGTCACCAAGGAGCAGATCGACGCCGGGCTGCTGATTCCATCGGCATTGACCGGCAATCACGGCAAGCAACCGGCAGCCGGGCGACTGTTCTTCCAGACCAGTTCCCTGGGCAGCGGACTGCCCGATAACCTGCCTGGCTCCGGCAATGACAATCTCATCCTGGGCCAGACTCTGGCGCTGCAGCAGCAGCAACCGACGGCGCGCGTCGTGCTGGTATCCAAGGATATCAACCTGCGCATCAAGGCGGCGGTCGTGGGCGTGCATGCCGAAGACTACTACAGCGACAAGACCATCGAAGATGCCGACGTGCTGTACACCGGCGTCGGCAGGCTGCCCGCCGACTTCTGGGAGCAGCACGGCGGCGATATACGCTCCTGGAAGGAAGGCGATCGCACCTGGTATGAGCTCAAGGGGCCGGCAGTGGCCGGCTGGCACGTCAATGAGTTCCTGTACGAAGACAGCCCGACCGGCATCGAGGCCGTGGTGCGCAGGTTACACGAGGGCACGGCCACGCTTGAGCTGGTGCGTGACTTCCGCAGCGAACGCCATGCCGTGTGGGGCATCAGCGCACGCAACCGCGAGCAGAACTTTGCATTCAGCCTGCTGACTGACCCGGATATTGATTTCGTGACCCTGCTGGGCCCGGCGGGCACCGGCAAGACCCTGCTGGCGCTGGCTGCGGGACTCGCGCAGACGCTCGAGCGCAATCGTTTCGTGGAAATCATCATGACCCGCGTCACGATACCGCTCGGCGAGGATATCGGCTTCCTGCCTGGCACTGAAGAAGAAAAAATGGAGCCCTGGATGGGGGCGCTGATGGACAATCTCGAAGTACTGACCCGCAGCGAGGAAGGCGGCCACTGGGGGCGCGCTGCCACCAACGATCTGCTGCGCAATCGCATCAAGATCCGTTCGCTCAATTTCATGCGCGGGCGCACCTTCCTCAATCGCTACATCATTCTCGATGAGGCACAGAACCTGACGCCCAAGCAGATGAAAGCGCTCGTGACCCGCGCTGGCCCTGGCAGCAAGCTGATTGCCCTCGGCAATATCGCCCAGATCGACACTCCCTACCTGACCGAAATGACTTCCGGACTCACCTACGTGGTCAATCGATTCCGCGGCTGGCCGCACTCGGGCCACGTGACGCTGGTGCGTGGCGAGCGCTCGCGCCTGGTGGATTTTGCCTCCGAGCAACTTTAATAGCGCCCCGCTGTCTTATCCCTGATGTCGACCCGTATGACTGGAACTCAAAGCGCGCGTTGGCGGCGGTACGCGGCGGTGTTGGGCTGTGCCCTGACACTCATCGCCCAGGCTGCAGACCCGGTCGCGGGTACGGGTGCGAGCGCAGGCGCGAGCACGAGCACTGGCACCGGCACAGCTTTGGGGCACGCGGGCGGCGACTACGTTGCGGTGGACAGCCAGTTGCCAGACCTGGGCTCGCCCGAGAACGCGGTACTCAGCAAGAGCGATGAGTACCAGGTCGGCCTGATGGCGATGCGCCAGCTGCGCGGCCAGGAGCTGATACTCGAGGATCCGGAGATCAGCGACTATATGCAGCATCTGGGCTCACGGCTGGCGGCCCAGGCACGCGATGATGACCAGAACTTCCAGTATTTTGTCGTGCGCTCCCCGGAGATCAACGCCTTTGCCACTTATGGTGGATTCATCTGCGTCAATTCCGCGCTGATACTGCTCACCGAAACCGAATCGGATCTGGCGGGCGTGCTGGCGCACGAGACGGCGCACGTGCGCCAACGGCACCTGGCACGTTCCATCCTGGAGCAAAGCCGCATGTCCATGGGCACCATGGCAACCATGTTGGCGGCGATATTGATCGGCGCGGCCAGTGGCGCCAGCGGTCAGGCACTCGAGGGTGCGATTGCGATGAGCCAGGGCATCGCCCTGCAGCAGAGCATGAATTTCACCCGTAGCGAGGAAGCTGAGGCCGATCGCGTCGGCATCACCCTGCTGGCCGGTGCCGGGTTTCGCACCACGGCGATGGCTGATTTCTTCGAAGCCATGGGTCGCCGCGAAGGTATGGCGCAAGCCGCCGGCCCCTTCGACATGCTGCGCAGCCATCCGGTCAATCGCGATCGTATCGCCGAGGCGCGCATGCGCGCCGCGCAGGAGCATGCGACGGCGCTCAACGAATCGATCCTGTTCAAGTGGATGAAGGAACGAGTGCGGGTCCTGAGCGCCACGCGCGAAACGGACATGAATGTCTATTACGCGCGCCGCCGGGAGCGTCAGCCCCTGAGTGACCCGGAGCGCTACGGCGAGGCTCTGGCCCAGATGCGCTCCGGACATACGGCCAGCGCGGTGGCCACGCTCACTGAGCTGCTGGGTAAATACCCACAGATTACCGCGCTCTACGCCGCGCTGGGCCAGGCGCTGCAGGCCGATCATCAGTCGGCCAGCGCATTGAACAGCTTCGAGCGCTCGATGGCGCTGTTCCCGCGCAATGTGCCGCTCGCGGTGCGCTACGCCGATACGCTCATGCAGACCGGCCACGCCACGCAGGCGCACGCGCTGCTGCTCGATGTATTCAACAATACCCAACCGACACCCGATCAGATCCGCATGACCGCGCTGGCCGCCAGCGCTGCCGGCGATAGCGGCGATGCCTACTACTACATGTCGGAATATCACATCAGCAACGGCGATCTGGCGCTCGCCAACCAGCAGCTGGAACTGGCGCTGGCCTCGCCCAATCTCACACCGGTGCAACGTCAGCGCTTTCGCGCACGGCTCGAGGAAATTCGCGACTGGCTGCGCGAGCAGCGCTTGACCAGCCACGCCGCGCGGCAGTAACGCGGGAAAACCACGACGCTGCCCGGATTCTCCGCACCAGGTGCTAAAATCCCGCTATGTATTTTTCCAGAATCGCCCTGCTGGCGACGCTCCTGATGCTGACTGCCTGCGCCGCGCTGCCGCCCGGGCAGCGCGATCCGCGCGATCCCTTCGAGCGCGTCAATCGCAGCATGTATCGTTTCAACGTGGCAGCCGATCGCGCAGTTTTTCGGCCCATGGCACAGTTCTGGCGCGCCGCCGTGCCTGAGCCGGTGCGCCTGGGGCTCGACAACTTCGCCATCAACCTCGCCTACCCCACGACCATTCTCAACGATTTTCTTCAGGGCAAATTAACTGACGGCGGTCGTGACCTCACCCGCATGATCGTCAACACGGTATTCGGCCTGGGGTTCTTTGATCCTGCCACCTCAGCCGGGCTTGAACGCCACCAGGAAGACTTCGGACAGACACTGGGCAAATGGGGCGTGCACGGCGGCCCCTACCTGATGCTGCCGGTGTTCGGGCCGTCGAGCGTGCGCGATGCGCCAGCCAAGATAGTTGATGATTTCACCGATGTGCGCCACTACTTCAGTGATCCCTACGCACGCTGGGGCCTGTGGGTGATCAACAAGACCCAGCTGCGCGCCAAGCTGCTCGACTCCGACCAGGTGGTCGAAAATGCCTATGACCCCTATGCCTTTGTTCGCAGCGCCTGGCTGCAGCTGCGCGACTACGCGGTGCGCGATGGCAATGTCGATGCTGGCGAATCCGACCTGCCGGAAGAGGAAGCACTGCCGCCCGACCAGCCTTGATTCCGCGCGATCAGGTTCAGACCAAAAACTCCTCGACGTCGCTCAGACGGGCCAGCGCCAACAGCGATTCAGGCGGCGAGACGAAGCGCAACAGCCGGCCCGCGGCCTTTGCCCAGGCCAACCAGTCGATCAGCAGCGCCAACCCGGCGCTATCCACACGGGAGACGGTGCTCAGGTCAACCACGATCTCGCCCGCGCTGGCGGCAAATACCCGCAAGCCCGTGGCGCGCAACAGGGTTACTGTAGGCACAGTTGCGGTGCCCGACAGCCGGAATCGACCGGCGCCATCAGCAACCAGAGTGCCCCCGCGGTTGGCGCTGTTCGCCTCTGCACCAGATTGTCCTGCCGCCTGCATATTTGCTAGCTGCCCCCGGTCTGCTTCTCAAGACGTGCAATCAGCGCATCGACGCCCTGCTGTTCAATCTGCGCATTGAAATCATCGCGAAAACTCTTGACGTAGCTGATGCCCTCGATCACGACGTCCCAGGCACGCCAGCCCTGTGGCGGTGTGCGATGCAGGCTGTAGTTGACGGCCACATCAGTGCCATCACTCTTGCGCACCTTGGTGCGGATGGTGGCGGTGGTGGCGGCGGCATCCCCGGTAAAGGGCTGCACTTTGAGCCGGTCACCGGTGAAGTCCACCAGCGCCGTGCCGTAATTCGCGAGCAAGGAGTGGTAGAAGGCTGCAACGAAACGGCGGCGCTGCTCGACGCTGGAGGTCGTCCAGTGCCGCCCCAGTACCAGGCGAGCCGCGTAGTCCGTATCGAAGTATGGCAGCAGGATGCGATCGACCAGGGCATTGACGCGCGCCGGGCTTTGGCGGTATTCAGCACGATGCGCATCGAGTTCGGCCAGCATGGCGCGGGCAGCAGTGTCGATAAGCACGCCGGGGCCGCTATCGTCCACGACGGCACTTGCGGCAGGCGCCGGCGTTTCAGCTGCCAGGGCAGTCCACGCCGAACCCAGCCCCAGGCTCATCAAGACAATCAGCAGCACCGCACCATTACGGTTTCGCATCACTATCCTTCTTGCCAGCAATGCCGGCAAACAATCTATTGACCAGGTTTTCCAGCACGATTGCCGACTGCGTAAACTGAATCTGACCACCCTCAGCCAGAAAAGTTGTGGCACCGCCCGGGCCGATGCCGATGTACTTGGCGCCCAGCAGGCCCGAGGTCTGGATGGCGGCGTCACTGTCATCGGGTATGTGGTCATAGCGCCGGTCTATGGACAGTGCGACCACCGCCTTGAACTCCGCCGGATCGAAACTCACCGCATCGACGCGGCCAATACGCACGCCCGCCATGGTAACGGGGGCACCCACCTTGAGGTCGCCAACGTTATCAAAGCGTGCCGTCACGTGAATGCTGGCAGCAGCGCGGCGCAGCTGCACGCCACTACCGGGCAACTGCGTGGTCAGGAATGCCAGCGCCGCGAAGCCCAGCAGCACAAACAATCCGGTGCCAATTTCCGAGGTGCGATTGCCGTTGCCCATGATCTTTGCTCCTTCAGGAACCCAGGAACGCCGCGGTCAGGATGTAATCGAGCAGCAGCGTCAGAATCGCCGAACTCACGACCGTGCGCGTGGTGGCGAGACCCACCCCCTCGGCAGTCGGTTCAGCATGGAAACCCTCGTAGACTGCCATCAGGCTGCAGGCCACACCAAAACACAGGCTCTTGACCAGGCCTTCATTGATGTCGCGCACCGTGACGGAACTCTGCATCTGCGACCAGAAGGACCCGCCTTCCACGCCCAACAGGCCTACGCCGATCAGTTGCGCCCCGAATATGCCGATGACATCGAAGATCGCCGTCAGCAGCGGTACCGCAATGATGCCACCCAGGAATCGCGGTGCCACCACGTGACGCACCGGATCGACCGCCATCATCTCCATGGCGTTGAGCTGGTCGGTGGCGCGCATCAGCCCGATTTCTGAAGCCAGGGCCGTGCCGGCGCGGCCAGCGAACAGCAGCGCCGTGATAACCGGTCCGAGTTCCTTGACCAGACCCAGCGCCGCTGCCACGCCGAGGGCCGATTCCGATCCAAAGCGCTGCAGCAGATCGTAAGCCTGCAGCGCCAGCACCATGCCGACAAACAGGCCGCACAGCATGATAATTACCAAAGAGCGCGCGCCGGCATTGTAGACCTGCTGCACCAGCAGGCGCGGCCGACGCAGCGCGGGCAGACACTGCCCGACAATGCGCCCCATGAACTGTGCGACCCGTCCGGTGCGCGCGCAGGCCTCCGCCAGGCCCGAGCTGGCGAGTGCCTCCATCACCAGTCACCACCCAGCAACTGCTCGCGATAGTCGCCGGCCGGCACGTGAAACGGCACCGGACCGTCAGGCAGGCCCTTCATGAACTGATTGACCACCGCCGCATCGGCGGCACGCAATTGAGCCGGATTGCCGGTGGCAACCACCTTGCCGCCAGCCAGCAGGAAACTATGGTGCGCAATGCTGGTAATTTCCTGGACATCGTGCGTTACGACAATGCTGCTGATGCCGAGCGTGGCGTTCAGCGATTGAATCAGGCGCAGAATGACGCCGAGGGAAATCGGGTCCAGGCCGGCAAAGGGTTCGTCATAGATCAGCAGCTCCGGATCCATGACGATCGCCCGTGCCAGCGCTACGCGGCGCGCCATACCGCCCGACAGGGCACTGGTGGGCAGCTCGGCCGCCCCACGCAAGCCCACTGCCTGCAGCTTCATGAGTACCAGGCGACGCAACAGCGGTTCAGGCAGGCGGCAGTGTTCGCGCAGCGGAAAGGCAACGTTTTCAAAGACGCTCAGGTCAGTGAGCAAGGCGCCATTCTGGAACAGCATGCCCACGCGCCGGCGCAGGGCGTACAGGCCACGCCGATCAAGCGCACTGATATCCTGCCCGAATACGGCCACCTGCCCCTGCGCTGGCGCGATCGCGCCCATGAGCAGCCGCAGCAGCGTGGTCTTGCCCGTGCCGCTCGGCCCCATGACGGCCGTTATCTCGCCGCGCCGCACCTGCAGATTCAGGTCATCGAATATCGTGCGGCCGCCGATGGCGTAATTGACGCCGCGGACTTCGACAATGATGTCGCCCGCAGCGCGCGTATCGGGCATCAGGCCGCCTGCAGCTCCATGCCTGCCTGGTAGCTGCCGCCGCGTGCCAGGGCGTTCATGCGCGCCCAACGCGCAAATTCCCGCTGACCCGCTGCCGCATTGCCGCTCTTCCCACCCCAGGCCGCCAGGGCCGCATCCTGCAGGGCGCGTCCGTAACTGAAGGTCAATTGCCACGGCAGGCCCTTGGTAGCGTTCATCAGCGACAGGTGTAGCGCGGCTTCGGCCGGTGACTGTCCGCCCGATAGGAAAGCGATGCCCGGTACTGCGCCAGGCACGTAGCGCTTCAGGCAACGAATCGTTGCCGCCGCCACCTGTGCGGGCGCCGCGCGCTGCGGGCACTGCTTGCCGGAAATCACCATGTTGGGCTTGAGTATCATGCCTTCCAGTCGCACCCGTGCCGCGCCCAATTGGGCGAAGGTCTCGGCCAATACCGCCGAGGTCACTTCCTCGCAGCGCTCGATCGTATGGGCACCATCCATCAGCACTTCCGGTTCGACGATGGGCACGATCTTTTGTTCCTGGCACAGCGCCGCATAGCGTGCCAGTGCATGGGCATTGGCGTGGATCGCATAGGCAGTCGGGAAGCCCGCGCCGATATCAATGACGCCGCGCCACTTGGCAAAGCGCGCGCCCAGCGAGTAATACTCGATGAGGCGCTCACGCAGACCGTCAAGCCCTTCGGTGATGGTCTCGTTGGCAAATCCCGCCAGCGGCTTGGCGCCCGCGTCGACCTTGATGCCAGCCACCACGCCGAGGGAGGCCAGGTGCTTCGCAAACGGCACGCCATCGCGCGTCTTCTGGCGCAGGGTCTCGTCGTAAAAGATCACGCCACTGATCGACTTCGCCATCTCGGGCGTGGTGAACAACAGTTCACGATAAGTCCGGCGGCTCTCCTCAGTGGATTCCAGTCCGATCTTGTCAAATCGCTTCTTGATGGTTCCGGAGCTCTCATCGGCCGCCAGAATTCCCTTGCCGGGAGCAACCATTGCCGCCGCTATGCTTTCCAGACTTTCCACGCTCATGTGCCTGCCTCCAAAATGGGGGCGCAAGCATAGCAAAGGTCTTTAACCCAGGAGCAATTAGTACTAAACTAGTCCTACATTGGAGTTGCCATGCTGCGAATCAGCAAACTGACCGACTACGCCACTGTCCTGCTGGCCCGGCTCGCAGTCGAGCCCGAGCGCCAGCTGACGGCGGCGCAGCTGGCTGCCCAGACCCATCTGGGGGCCGCCACCGTGAGCAAGCTGCTCAAACAGCTGCACGGCTGTGGCCTGGTGACTTCCACGCGCGGCCTGCGGGGCGGCTACCGCCTGGCGCGCCCGGCGGCGCAGATCAGCGCCGCCCAGATTCTCGATGCGCTGGAAGGCCCCATGGCACTGACGGAGTGCGCACGGCTCGCCCACAGTTGCGGTATCGAGAGTACCTGCGGCGTCGGTCGTGCCTGGCAACGCGTCAATCTGGCCATACGCCGCTCGCTGCAGGAAATCTCGCTGGTGGAACTGGCCGGGTTGAGTGCCGGCGGCACACGCTTCGCTGCGCTCGAGCGCCAGTTGCGCGCCAGCCGGGTGGAGAACACGTGAACACCAGCAACCCGGAAATTACTGCGCTGCTGAATCGCGGCTATCAGCATGGCTTCGTCACGGATATCGACAGCGATACCGTGCCGCCGGGGCTCGATGAGTCGGTAGTGCGGCTGGTCTCCGCCAAGAAGCGCGAGCCGCAATTCCTGCTCGACTGGCGACTGCGGGCCTTCGCCCACTGGCGCACGATGCGTGAACCGCACTGGGCGCAGATTCACTACCAGCCCATCGACTACAGTGCGATTTCCTATTACTCGGCGCCCAAGCCCAAGGCCAATGCACCGCGCAGCCTGGAGGAAGTCGATCCCAAGCTGCTGGCCACTTACGCCAAGCTCGGCGTGCCCCTGCACGAGCGGGCGCGACTCGCCGGGGTGGCGGTCGATGCCGTGTTCGACAGCGTCTCGGTGGCCACGACTTTCAAGGAACGACTGGCAGCCGCGGGTGTCATCTTCTGCCCGTTCTCCGAAGCCGTGCAAAAACATCCAGAGCTGATCGAGCGTTACCTCGGCACGGTCGTACCCTACACCGACAATTTTTACGCCACGCTCAATTCTGCGGTGTTTACCGACGGATCGTTTGTGTACATTCCGCCCGGCGTACGTTGTCCGATGGAACTGTCGACCTATTTTCGCATCAACGCCGCCAATACCGGACAGTTCGAGCGCACCCTGATCATCGCCGACGCCGGCAGTCATGTCAGCTATCTGGAAGGTTGCACCGCGCCGATGCGTGATGAAAATCAGCTGCACGCCGCGGTGGTCGAACTGGTCGCGCTGGATGACGCGCAGATAAAATATTCGACCGTGCAGAACTGGTATCCCGGCGATGAGCAGGGGCGCGGTGGCATCTTCAATTTCGTTACCAAGCGCGGCGAATGCCGCGGCCGTAATTCGCGCATCTCCTGGACCCAGGTCGAGACCGGCTCGGCGATCACCTGGAAATACCCAAGCTGCGTGCTGCGCGGGGAAAATTCGGTCGGCGAATTCTATTCGGTCGCTACCGCCAACAACTATCAGCAGGCCGATACCGGCACCAAGATGATTCACATCGGCGCCAATAGCCGCAGCACCATTGTTTCCAAGGGCATCTCGGCCGGTCACGGCCAGAACGCCTATCGCGGGCTGGTAAAAATCATGCCCTCGGCACGCGGCGCCCGCAATCACACGCAGTGCGACTCGCTGCTGCTGGGTGCGCATTGTGGGGCCCACACCTACCCCTATATCGAGACCCGCAATCCGCTGGCCACCGTGGAACACGAGGCCAGCACCTCGCGTATCAGTGAAGACCAGCTGTTCTACTGCCAGCAGCGCGGTCTCAGCACCGAAGATGCCGTGAATATGATCGTCAGCGGCTTTTGCCGTGAAGTCTTCAAGGAGCTGCCCATGGAGTTTGCCGTCGAGGCGCAGAATCTGCTCGCGGTCACTCTGGAAGGTGCCGTCGGATGAGCACCCCCATTTTGCAGGTCGACGATCTGCGCGTCAGCGTCGCCGGCACGCCGGTCCTGCACGGCGTGAGCCTGACGGTGCCCGCGGGTGAAGTGCACGCCATCATGGGCCCCAACGGCTCGGGCAAGAGCACGCTGGCGCATGTGCTGGCCGGCCGCCCTGGCTATGAAGTCACCGGTGGCAGCGCACGCTTCGACGGCGCCGATCTGCTCGCCATGGCGCCGGAGGAGCGCGCCCGTGCCGGCCTGTTCCTGGGTTTTCAGTACCCGGTGGAGATTCCCGGGGTCAACAATGCCTATCTGCTCAAGGCCGCCCTCAACGCCCGCCGCCGCCATCGCGGCGAGCCCGACGTCGACGCTTTTGATTTCCTGAACGCCGTGCGTGCCCAGATGCGCACCATGCAGATGGATGAGGGCCTGCTCACGCGTGGCGTCAACGAAGGTTTTTCGGGCGGCGAGAAGAAGCGCAATGAAGTGCTGCAGATGCTGGTAATGGAGCCACGCCTGGCGCTGCTCGACGAAACCGATTCCGGACTCGACATCGATGCCCTGAAGATCGTCGGACGCGGCATCAATTCACTGCGCTCGCCCGAGCGCTCGGTGGTATTGGTGACCCACTACCAGCGCCTGCTCGACTACGTGATTCCCGATCGCGTGCACGTGCTGGCGCGCGGGCGCATCCTGCGCAGCGGGGATCGCGACCTGGCAGTGGAGCTGGAACGGCGTGGTTACGACTGGTTGCTTGAAGAGCAGTCGGCCGCATGAGTGCCCTGCAACGCATGCTCGAGGAGTTCGCCAGCCTGGGTGCAGGCGTTGGCGCCGCGCGCCAGGCGGCTGCCCGACGTCTGCAGAGTCGCGGCTTACCGGGTCGCGCGGAGGAAAACTGGCGCCACGCCAATCTGCGTGCGCTCGACAGGATTCGCAGTTTCCTGCCGCCAGGCGCGAGCGCTGGCGGCCACGCCTGCTGCCAGGGCGCTCACCGCGCTCGACCTGCCCGCGCCCCTGCCAGGATTTGTGCAGCTGGTGCTTGTCGATGGCCAGGTGCGCAGTGATCTGGGCAGCGCCCCCGGCACGCTGCAGCGACTGACCCTTGACACCACAGCACAGCATCGGACCGGGGAAGCCGAAACTGCCGTGAGCGCAGCGCCGAGCGACGAACGCCTGGGTCTCATCGCCACATTGTTTGCACCGACGCGATTGCTGCTGCGGGTCAGCGAGCCGCTGTCACTGGAAATCATTTCGCTCACTACACCAACCGCTGCTGCCAGCTATCTGGATCTGGCACTGAGTGTCGATCCGGGTGTCAGCTGTCACCTGGTCGAGCGCCACCTCGGCGGCGGCGCTGCCGATGGCTTCGCCTGCGTGCGCCTCGATCTGGCGCTGGCCAGTAACGCTACGCTCACTCATCAGCGTCTGCTGGCGCAGGATCAGCAGATGCTGCTGCTCGACAACTTGCATGCGCGTCTGCAGGAGCACGCCGGCTACCGGCTGCGTCAGATCGCCGTGGGGGGTGGTACGGCGCGCTCGACTGCCGAAGTGCAGCTACAGGGTCGTGACGCCGCGCTGGATTGGCGGGCACTGGCCGCCGGCAGCGAGCGCCAGGTCAACGACACCATGCTCACCGTGTTGCACCAGGCCGCCGGCACGCGCAGCGAGCAGCTGTTTCGCGCCATCGCCAGCCAGCAGGCGCACATCGCCTGCAATGCCGACACCCGGGTCAGCGCCCAGGCGCGCGGCTCGACAGTGACGCAGTCCCTGCGGGGCCTGGTCGATGGCGTGGGCGCCGAGGTCGATCTGCGACCGCAACTGACCATCAACACCGACGACATCCAGGCCCGCCACGGCGCCACGACCGGCAGGCTTGATGATGACCTGCTGTTCTACCTGCTGTCGCGCGGCCTGCGTCCGGATGAAGCCCGGGCCCTGCTGCACTGGGCGTTTCTCGGCGAAGTACTCAAATCGATGGAACCCGCTGCGCTGCGCCGCGATGCGCAGCGCCTGGCGGCCGCGCGCCTGAGTGCTGCGCCCGCGCCGGAGCTGTTGCAGTGAGCGCGCCACAGCCACTCGTGGACAATGGCTACCTGGATCGCCATGGCGCGCTGATTCCTGAGCGCGTACGCAGCGATTTTCCGATCCTGGCGCGCGAACTGAACGGCCGGCCGCTGGTGTACCTGGACAGCGCCGCCTCGGCGCAGCAACCGCGCGCCGTGCTCAATGCCATCAATACCTACGCCACCACCACCCATGCCAATGTGCACCGTGGCGTACATGGCCTCAGCCAGGCCGCTACGACCGCTTTTGAAGGTGCGCGTGAAACCGTGCGCCGCTTTATCAATGCGGGCTCGACCCGCGAGATCATTTTTACGCGCGGCACCACCGAAGCGATCAACCTGGTGGCCCAGTCCTGGGGTCACGCGAACCTGGGAGCTGGCGATGAGGTGCTGATCACCCACCTCGAGCACCACGCCAACATCGTGCCCTGGCAGATGGCCTGCGCGGCGCGCGCTGCGCGGCTGGTGGCCGCGCCCCTCACCCCCGCCGGCGAGCTGGATTTTCCCGGCTTCGCTGCCCTGCTCAATGAACGCACGCGCATGGTCGCGCTCGCACAGGTCTCCAATGCGCTGGGGACGGTACTGCCCCTGGCCGAGATCATTGCGCTGGCGCACCAGCGCGGCATACCGGTGCTGATCGACGGAGCGCAGGCCATCGCGCACCAGGGTGTCGATGTGCGTGCACTCGACTGCGATTTTTATGCCTTCTCGGGCCACAAGATCTACGGGCCTACCGGAATAGGCGTGCTCTATGGCCGCGAGTCCCTGCTTGCCGCCATGCCGCCCTGGCAGGGTGGCGGCGACATGATCCTGACGGTGGCGATCGAGAGCAGCACCTACAACGCGTTGCCGTGGAAATTCGAGGCCGGCACGCCCAATATTTCCGGCGCGATCGGGCTGGGTGCAGCGCTCGACTATCTGGAAAATCTGGGTCGCGCAGCAGTGAGTCGTCACGAACAGCAGCTGCTGACGCTCGCCACGGCGGCGCTGCAGGCGCTGCCGGGGCTGCGCATCGTCGGTACGGCGCGCGACAAGAGCGCGGTGATTTCCTTTACGCTCGATGGCGTGCATCCCCATGACATCGGCACGATCCTCGACGCCGAAGGCGTTGCGATCCGCACTGGCCACCACTGCGCCATGCCGGTAATGACCTACTACGGGCTGGCCGCCACTGCCCGCGCCTCCTTCGCCTGCTACAACACCAGCGCGGACGTAGATCGGCTGGTCGCGGCCCTGGCGCGGGTGCGCGAGGTGTTCGGCTGATGGATACCCGTGATCTGTATCGTGATGTGATCCTCGATCACAACCGCAGTCCGCGCAATTTTGGCCGCCTGGAACCGGCCGATGCTGCTGCCGTGGGGCACAACCCGTTGTGCGGCGATTCACTGAGCCTGACGCTGCGCGTAGCGGATGGAAAATTGAGCGAGCTGCGCTTCAACGGTCAGGGTTGCGCGATTTCGGTGGCTTCGGCCTCACTGATGAGCGAAGCCGTCACCGGCAAGAGCCTGGCAGATGTGACAACGCTCTATCACGATGTGCACGCGCTGCTGACTGATGGTAGGCAGGCACCGCAGCGGCCGCTCGGCAAGTTGATGGCACTCGCGGGCGTGCGCGAGTTTCCGGCCCGCGTGAAGTGCGCGAGCCTGTGCTGGCACACACTGAATGCGGCCCTGGAGCAGCGCGCCGCCGGCGCGACGCTACCCGCCGAGGCCGCAGCGCTGCCTGCGGTAACGACAGAATGAGCTCGCGCGGCTACGAAAATGAACCGGTGGTGCTGAGCCGCGATGTCGAAGCGGTGATGGTGCCCTCCGGCACACCCATAACGCTCAAGAGCGGATTGGCCGGTTACATCACCCAGGCATTGGGTGGCAGCTTCACGATCTACATCGAAGGCAATCTCTATCGCATAGCCGGTGAGAACGGCGATGCCATCGGCAAGGAATCGGTGAGCGCCCCGGCGCTGCCACCCGATGCCACGGCCGACGATGTGCGCGAGCTCGCCTGGCAGCAGATGCGCGCCATTTTCGACCCGGAAATTCCCATCAACATTGTCGATCTCGGCCTGGTGTACGAGTGCAAGGTAGTCGCCAACGAGGATGGCACGCGCGACGTGCACGTCAGCATGACCCTCACGGCGCCGGGCTGCGGCATGGGCGAAGTGCTGGTGGAGGACGTGCGCGCCAAGGTCGAGTTGATTCCCACCGTGCGCAGGGCCGAGGTGCAGCTGGTGTTTGATCCGCCCTGGAGTCAATCGATGATGACCGAGGCCGCGAAGCTACAGACCGGCATGATGTGGTAGGCCATCGATGCACGAACTGCTGCTGCTGCGTCACGCCAAGGCCGAACCTGCCGAGCTGGATGGCGGTGATTTTCAGCGACCCCTCAGTGCACGCGGCCGCGATGCAGCGCTGGCCGCTGCGCAGCGACTGGCAGCCCTGCCCTGGAAACCGCAACGGCTGCTCTACAGCCCGGCGGTGCGAACCGCCAGCACCGCTGCCCTGGTCGCAAAGCACTTCAGGCTTGGCGCGCAGGCGCTGCAGGAAGTGCCTGAGCTCTATCTCGCCACGCCGCACGCTTTGCGCAGCGCACTACGGGCCTGGCACGGCGCTGCCAAGCGGGTGATGATCGTCGGCCACAACCCCGGTTTGAGCGAGTGGGGCGGACAGCTGGACGCCAGCCATGCTGACGAGAGTCTGCCGACCGCTGGGTTCTGGCTCATTGAATTCTCTGAGCGTCAATGGCAGAAGCTGCTCGGCGCATGACGACCCGGCATCCGGCGCTGTTCATCGGTCACGGCTCGCCCATGATGGCGATCGAGCCCAGTCGTTACACGGCGGCATGGGAACGGCTCGGACGCACCCTGCCACGCCCGCGCGCCATCGTGGTTGTGTCAGCGCACTGGTATACGAACGGCACGGCGGTAACGACGGTTACGCAGCCGGCCACCATCCACGATTTCTATGGCTTCCCTGCGGCGCTATACGCGCTGCAGTACCCTGCGCGTGGCGACGCTCAGCTTGCCGCGCAGCTGCAGGAGCTGCTCGCACCTACCACGGTGCGTGCCGATACCGAATGGGGCCTGGATCATGGCAGCTGGTCAGTGCTTCGATATATGTATCCGGCCGCTGATATCCCGACGCTGCAACTATCCATCGACGCCAACGCGGCGCCGCGCGCGCACTATGATCTGGGTCGCAACTTGAGCAGCCTGCGCGATGCAGGCGTGCTGATACTGGGCAGCGGCAATGTGGTGCACAACCTGCGCGCCCTGCAGGGCGACGCTGCAGCACCGGCCCTGGCGTGGGCGAGTGAGTTCAACGATGCGGTACGCGCCGCCGTGCTGGCCGGCACGCATGAGATCCTGATCGACTATAAGGCCCTCGGCAGCGCCGCGCGGCTGAGCGTGCCCACCGCGGAACACTATCTGCCGCTGCTGTACGTGCTGGGCACCCAGACCGGCGAGGATGCGGTGTCGATCCCGGTCGACGGCATTGATCTTGGATCGATCAGCATGCTGTGCGTGCAGCTCGGGCCTTGAGCGGCCCGCACACCGCGCGACTCACTCCACGGCGCAGAAGCAATAGGCGTAGCTGCGCTGGGCAGTGGCGAAGCGCTGCCAGCGTTGCAGCTCACGCTGCAGGGGCTTGAGCGGTGCCGCCAGCGGCACGCCGGGCATAATCGGGTTCAGGGTCGAGTCCAGGGCCGAGCGCAGACCCACGGCGCGCAGCAGTTTGACCAGGGAACTGCGCATGTTGAGCAATAACTGCTGCGTCAGCGACAGATCCGCCTCGATCAGTCGCACTTCGTAGTCGCTGCCCAGTCGCGCGCGGCGTGCTGCGGCCCGCAGGGCATCCTGGTAATTGCCGATGCCATCGACCAGGCCGAGACGCCTGGCATCCGTACCTACCCACACGCGTCCCTGCGCAATGGCATCCACGGCAGCGCTGGTCTTGTGCCGGCCATCGGCGACACGCTGCAGGAATTGTCCATAGGTATGATCGATCGCAGCCTGCAGCATGGCCTCCGCCTGCGGCTGCAGCGGGCGATCAAGGCGCATGACGCCTGAGAGCGCGGTCGTGCCCACGCCGTCGACCTGCACCCCAAGCTTTGCCAGCGTGCGATCAAAGGTGGGCACCGTGGCGAACACCCCGATGGAACCGGTGATGGTATTGGCGCTCGCCAGGATTTCATCGGCAGGAGCGGCGATGTAATAGCCGCCCGATGCCGCCACGTCACCCATCGACGCCACCACCGGCTTGCCGGCGGCGCGCAGCGCCAGCACTTCACGATAGATCTGTTCTGAGGCCAGCACGCTGCCGCCCGGGCTATCGACCCGCAGCACCACAGCCTTGATATCCTCATCATCGCGTGCGCTGCGCAGCAGCGCGGCGGTGGATTCACCCCCTACCGTGCCGGGCGGCTGATCGCCATCCTGAATCTCGCCGCTGGCGAGCACCACGCCGATCGCGCCGCCAGCATGGCGGGCGCGTCGCTCGACGACGCTCAGGACGCGCAGGTAATCGCTGAGCTCCACGGCACGAAAGCTGTGCAGCGCTGCGTCGCTGCCGACCAGCTCAACCATGCGCGCCTCGACCTCAGGCCCGGTACGCAGGCCCGTAACCAGGTGCGCCTGCAACGCCACCTGCGCCGTATCGCCGCCGGCACGAGTGAGGCCAGCCGCGTAATCATTGGCGTAGCTGTTCAATGCCTCGGGGGTAAGGTGCCGTGCGGCACCGACGCTGTTTCTATAGCCCTGCCACAGGGCCTGCAGATAGACGCCGCTTTCCTGCTTGTCTTCGGCCGACATGTCGTTGCGCACGAAGGGTTCATCGGCACTTTTGAACTTGCCGGCGCGGACCAGGTGCACGTCGATGGCGAGCTTGTCGAGCGCGCTCTTGAAGAACATGCGATAGCGCCCGTAGCCATCGAGCAGCACAAAGCCGAAGGGATCAAGGTAGACCTCGTCAGCCTGCGCGGCAAGGTAATACTGGTTCTGGAGAAAATAGCTGCCGTGGGCAACCACTTTCTTGCCGGTGCGACGAAACTCGGCGATGGCGGACGAGAGCTCTTCGAGCTTGACCTGCCCGGCGGCCGACAGATCATCGGTCTCGATGAGCAGCGCCTGGATACGCTTGTCGTGGGCGGCCGCACGGATGGCGCGGGTCAGGTCCCAGAGCAGAGTCTGCGGTGCGCCCTGACCCTGTGCCTCACTGATGGCCCGCTCCACCGGCTCGCCCGCCAGCTGTTCGGTCAGTTCACCACTGGGATGGATGACGAGCGCACCGCGCTCGGGCAGCCGCGGCAGGGCCTGGCGCAGCACTGCGATCAGCAGCACCAGGATGCACAGCAGCAGCAACAGGTGCAGCACACGGCGCAGCAGGTCGAGCCAGTGCCATACCCCGCGGAAAAACCCGAGCAGCGTACTTAGACCTTTTCTTCGATGCGCGCCGACTTGCCGGCACGATCGCGCAGGTAATAGAGCTTGGCGCGACGCACATTGCCGCGACGCTTGATGCTGATGTCGCTGATGGTCGGGCTGTGGGTCTGGAAGGTGCGCTCCACGCCCTCGCCGTGCGACATCTTGCGCACCGTGAAGGAGGAATTGAAGCCACGATTCGAGATAGCGATCACCACGCCTTCGAAGGCCTGGACACGCTCGCGATCGCCTTCAACCACCTTGACCTGCACGACCACGGTGTCGCCGGGATTAAAATCGGGCACCTTGCGGGTGATGCGCTCGGCTTCCAGGGTCTGAATAATATTGCTCATGGCTCGTTTCCTGCTTCGCTGCATAAATTCCTGCAACAACGCCGCGCGCTGCGCATCCAACTCTTTGCCGGCCAGCAACTCTGGCCGGCGCTGCCAGCTGCGGCCCAGTGCCTGCTTGAGACGCCAGCGGTCAATGGCCGCATGGTCTCCCGACAACAGCACCGGCGGCACACGCAGGCCGGCATATTCTTCCGGCCGGGTGTAATGCGGCCAATCGAGCAACCCGGCGCTGAAAGACTCCTGCTGTGCAGAGCGCTCATCACCCAGTACCCCGGGGAGCAGCCGCGCCAGCGCGTCGATCAACACCAGTACCGGCAGCTCACCACCGGAGAGTACATAATCGCCGATTGAGAGCTCGAGATCGACCTCGCTGATCAGCACCCGCTCGTCTATACCCTCGTAGCGCCCGGCCACCAGCAACAGGCCAGGCGCCGTGCACAAACCGCGCAGGCGCTCCTGCGTCAACACCGCCCCCTGCGCGGACAGCGCGATCGTCACGCTGCCTGCCGGCAGTCGCGCGCGCGCGGCGCCAATCGCCGCACACAGCGGCTCAGGCTTCATCACCATGCCCGGGCCACCGCCGTAGGGCCGATCGTCCACCGTGCGGTGCACGTCACTGGTATGCGCCCGCGGATCCTCGCTGCCCACCTGCAACAGCCCGCGCTGCAACGCACGCCCGACCACACCGTGGCGCAACGCGTCCCGGATCATATCCGGGAACAGCGTGACCACTTCTATGTGCATGACTGGCTAAATCTCATCCGGCCAATCCACCACAATCTCGCCCTGCTCCAGCTTTACCCTCACCAGATGCGGGGGCGCGGCCGGAATCCACTGCTCGCGCTCGCCACGCACCACCATGACCGGGGCGGCTGGCGCATCCAGAAAGTGACTGACCTGTCCCAGCACTTTGCCAGCCAGGTTGCACACCCTGAGCCCCAGCAGATCGTCGCGGTAATGCTCCCGCCTGCCCGTGGGCGGCAGCGCCTCACGCGCCACCCCGATATTCAGACCGCGCAGCGCTTCGGCGGCATCACGATCGGTGACACCCTCAAAGGCGGCGCGCACCCATCGACCATCAAATTCTGCATCGCGCAGTACGAACTCGCGCCCGGTCGCTCCCTCGGCAGCCAACATCCAGGAGCGATACTGCAAGAGATTGTCAGCCGGTTCGGTGTAGGAAACTACCTTGACCCAGCCGCGCACACCGTGGGCGCCCAGAATGCGTCCGAGTACGACCTGGTGCGGCTCGCCCGCAGCCATTGCCTGGTTGCCCGGGCGGGGCCCTCAGGCCGCTGCCAGCTTGCGATACCCGTCCACCAGCGTACGCACGCGGGCCGACTGCTGCGCACCCTTGCCCAGCCAGTGGTCGATGCGGCCGATTTCCAGCTTCAGGCGCACTTCCTTGCCACGCGAAACAGGGTTGAAATACCCGACCTGCTCGAGGCTGGAACCGCCCTGGCGCTTGCGGCTGTCCGTGACGACCACATGGTAAAAGGGCTGGTTCTTGGCGCCGCGGCGCGTCAAACGAATAGTGACCATATTGCTGGGGATTCCGGGCCGAAAAAAGAGCGCGGATTCTACGCAAAGCGCCGCCAGACTTAAAGCCCTGTTTTCAGGCCGCCCAGGAGCCGCCGCAGGGGCCCGCCCTTGAGCTGTTTCATCATGCGCTGCATCTCCAGAAACTGCTTCAGCAGCCGGTTGACGTCCTGGACCTGTAGACCGGACCCCCGGGCGATGCGCCGACGGCGGGAGCCGTCAATGATGGCGGGCACCCGCCGCTCCCCCAGGGTCATGGAATCGATCATGGCAATCTGGCGACGCACCTGTAGATCGGCCTGCTCCGGGGCCACCCCTTTGCCTGCCAGCTGCTTACCCGCCAGCTGGGCGGGAAGCTTGTCCATGACCGCGCCCATGCCGCCCATGCGACGCAGCTGTTCCAGTTGCGAGCGCAGGTCAGCAAGATCGAACTTCTTCCCGCCGGCCACTTTGCGTGCCAGGCGCTCTGCCTCGCCGACGTCGATGTTGCGCTGCACCGATTCCACCAGCGCGACCACATCCCCCATGCCCAGGATGCGTTGCGCCATGCGCTCGGGGTCAAAGGCCTCGAGCGCCTCAGTCTTCTCGCCTACCCCCAGGAACACGATGGGTTTGCCGGTCAGCTCGCGCACCGAGAGCGCCACACCGCCACGCGCGTCGCCATCGGCCTTGGTGAGAATGATGCCCGTGAGTTCAAGGGCCGCGCTGAAGGCGCGCGCAGCGTTCAGCGCATCCTGGCCAGCCATGGCATCGACCACGAACAGACGCTGGTGGGCGCCAATCGCAGCGTCAATGGCCTGCGCTTCAGCCATCAGTTCAGCATCCACGTGCAGGCGTCCGGCGGTGTCAACGATGAGCGCGTCGTAGACACCGCGCCGTGCCTGTTCGAGCGCGGCGCTGGCAATCGCGGCCGGCTGCGCCCCGGGTGGTACGGCAAAGAAATCGGCGCTGACCTGCGAGGCCAGGCGTTCGAGCTGCAGAATCGCCGCCGGCCGGCGCACATCGGTGCTCACCAGCAGCACACGCTTGCGATGGGTTTCAATGAGCCAGCGCGCCAGCTTGGCGGCCGTGGTCGTCTTGCCCGCACCCTGCAAACCTGCCAGCAGCACCACCAGGGGCGGCGTCACATTGAGCGCGAATCCGGCCGCGCTGCCGCCCAGCACGGCCTTGAGTTCGCGGTGCAGGATGCCAATCAGGGCCTGGCCAGGACTCAGGCTGGCGGCGACCTCGGCACCCACGGCGCGCGCGCGCGCCGCTTCGATGAAGCCCTTGACCACCGGCAGGGCAACATCCGCTTCGAGCAGGGCAATGCGCACCTCGCGCAGCGTCTCGGCAATATTCTCGTCGGTCAGCCGGCCGCGGCCACGCAGCGCAGCAACAGCCTTCCCCAGGCGCCCGGATAGTTGATCAAACATGTCCTGATTATACGGCACCTTCACCAACCGGCCGCGCGAGCTATGCTAGCAGCCCCCTGCCCCAACTCCTGGTGAATGCTTGGCTACCGCACCCACTGCCGTACTGGTCGTCACGCTGCTGAGCCTGCTGGTGGTCATTGCTTTCTCCTCAGGCACTGAAGTGGCGATGCTCTCGGTCAATCGCTATCGCATCCGCACCCGGGCCGCCGCCGGCGAGCGCCGCGCGCGCATGCTCGAGCGCCTGCTTGCCAAGCCTGACCAGTGGCTGGGCGCCAACCTGGTGATCCTGGCGCTGGCGAGTGTCGCCGCATCCACGGTCGCCACCCTGCTGGCGCTGCGTGCCGGGCATCGTTACGCCTTGCCCGCCACGATGAGCGTGCTCACGGTCGTGATCATCATCTTCTGCGAGCTGGCGCCGAAGATTTACGCGGCGCTGCATAACGAACCGGTGGCCCTGGGTTCGGCCTTCATTTATCGCGGCCTGCTGTGGCTGACCTCCCCGGTGCTGTGGTTCACCAATCGAGCGGCCTACGCATTCCTGGCACTATTCGGGGTCCACGGCGCCGCGCGCGGCAGCAATGCCCTGAGCGCCGATGAACTGCGTACCGTGGTCGCCGAGGCGAGCCCGCTGATACCCGCGCGCCACCGACAGATGCTGCTCTCGATCCTTGACCTGGAGCGGGTGACCGTCAACGACATCATGATTCCGCGCCAGGACATCGCCGGCGTTGATATTTCAGGTGACTGGGAGGACGTTCTGGAACGCCTGCGCCAGACACCACACACGCGCCTGCCGGTGTATGACGCGGAACTCGACAATCTCATCGGCATCCTGCATATGAAGCGCACCGCGCAGGAATTTGCCCGCGGCTCCCTGACCCGCGAGCGCTTGATCGAACTGGCAGCCGCGCGCGAGCCCTACTTCGTCCCTGACGGCACTTCCCTGATGCAGCAGCTGGCGCAGTTTCAGCGCACGCGCCGCCGCCACGCCTTTGTGGTCAATGAATACGGCGATATCGAAGGGCTGGTCACCCTCGAAGATCTGCTCGAGGAGATCGTGGGCGAGTTCACCAGCGATCCGACTGGTGTGAGTCACAAGGATGTACAGCGCGACGCCAGCGGCGCCTGGTTGATCAACGCCAGCGCCACCATTCGCGCCCTCAATCGCGCCCTGGGTTGGCAGTTGCCGGATCTCGGACCCAAGACGCTCAACGGCCTGTTGCTCGAAAAATTCGAGAACATCCCGGAGGCCGGCACTTCGCTGCGCATCGGTCAGCTCGAATTTGAAGTGCTGCAGACCATCGACAACGCGATTCGCACGGTGCGGGTGCGCCCGATACCCGAGCGCCCCGCCAGCGATTGACCGGCAACGCCCCTGATCAGGACGGCCTGGTCAGGACGGCGCTCGAAAGGCCGCGTCGATGGCCTCGGCCAGTGTCGCCACCGGCAACAATTCCAGACCCTCGACGCCGCCGCGCGGGGCGTTGGCGCGCGGCACGACGGCGCGACGATAGCCCTGCTTGTGCAGTTCCCGCAGTCGCTCTTCGCCATAGGGGACCGGTCGCACTTCGCCGGTCAGTCCCAGTTCGCCAAACGCCACCAGGGTCGCCGGCAACGCCACATTGCGCAGGCTCGAGACCAGTGCCAGGGCCAGCGGCAGATCCGTGGCGGTCTCAGCAATCTCGAGGCCGCCGACCAGGTTGACGTAGACGTCATGCTCGCTGAGTGAAATCTCCGCGTGCCGACTCATGACGGCGAGCAGCATGGCGACACGATTGGCATCCACGCCCTGGGCGACGCGGCGCGGGGCAGCGAAACGCGTGCGATCCACCAGCGCCTGCACTTCAATGAGCAGCGGCCGGCCGCCATCGCGCGCCACCATTACCAGGCTCCCTGGCACCGGCTGCGGATTGCGCGACAGGAAGATGGCCGAGGGGTTCTTCACTTCGCGCAAGCCCGCTTCCGACATGGCGAAGAAACCCAGTTCATTGACCGGTCCGAAGCGATTCTTGGTAGCACGCAGCATGCGATAGCGGCTACCGGCATCAGCGTCGAAATACAGCACCGTATCCACCAGGTGCTCCAGCAGTTTCGGCCCGGCGATGGCGCCATCCTTGGTCACGTGGCCGACGATCATGACGGCCGTGCCGCTGCGCTTGGCGTAGCGCACCAGGGCAGCCGTGCATTCGCGCAGCTGCTGCGCCGAGCCCGGACTGGACTCAGCCTCACTGGTCTGCATGGTCTGGATGGAATCGATCACCAGCAGCTCCGCGCGCCGCTCCGCGCTCAAAGCCAGAATGGACTCGAGCGAATTGTCACTGAGCAGGGCCAGTTGCTCGCCGCGCAACCCGAGGCGCCGGGCCCGATGCGCGATCTGCCCGGTCGACTCTTCACCCGAGGCATAAACCACCGGGCGCATGGCCGCCAGCGTTGCGGCGACCTGCAGCAGCAGCGTCGACTTGCCGATCCCAGGCTCGCCGCCCAGCAGGCTTACCGAACCCAGACTCAGGCCGCCGCCAAACACCCGATCGAGCTCATCGATACCCAGACTCAGGCGCTGTTCATTCACCGGCCCGGCCTCGAGCGCCACTGCGATGGACTCGTTGGCAGCCGCCCGCGCGAGCGCCGGCCTGACACCGGTCAAGCGACCCATGCTGTTCCATTCCTGGCAGTGCGGGCACTGCCCCTGCCATTTCGGCGCTTCACCGCCGCAGGAGCTGCATACGTAGACCGTCTGATTGCGCGCCATGGCCACCTGTCCGTCCGAGCCGGGTTTAGCGGGCTGCCCCGCGGGGCGATCCTAGGCTAGCGCGCCTCAGTTGCCCAGCCTGAGAATCCGGCCCATCGCAGCGCAAGCCAAACTCCAGTACGATGCCGCGCTAATGGCATTGCGGGGGATACGATCAGGTGCATCTGTGACCGCAGACGCGCCTTGGGCGATGGCCAGATGGTAGCGTTTGTAATTGGCCGGGCACGCGCCGCCACAAGGAACCATATTGGGTCAGTTTGTGTGATGCAGATCACGTTTAATAACACCACGAACGCGCTGGCCACCGGGGCCACGAGATGAATCTGAAGGGCAAGCTGCAATGCGTGGGCCTGACGGACACCGGACGCGTTCGTGAACACAACGAAGACACGATCTCCTGGGATGCCAATCTCGGGCTGCTGGTGCTGGCCGATGGCATGGGTGGCTACAACGCCGGCGAAGTGGCCAGCGGCATCGCCGTCAAGACCATCGTCAACCTGGTGCGTGAGGCGCTCGAGCGCGAAGACCTGCAGGCCGCTGACCCCGCCGCCGGCCTGTCGCGCCCGGCCATCATCCTGCGCGATGCCATTACCCGCGCCAACAAGATCATTTACCAGACTGCGCGCACCCAGCCCAACTGTGAGGGCATGGGCACCACCGTGGTGGGCGCCCTGTTCCACGACAATCGCATCACCATTGCCCACGTGGGCGATTCGCGCCTCTACCGCCTGCGCGGCGCGGGTTTCGAGCAGGTGACGCTCGATCATTCACTGCTGCAGGAACTGGTCGATCGCGGCTTTTACTCCCCCGAGGAAGCGCAGCGCGCGGCCAACAAGAATTATGTGACCCGTGCACTGGGCGTCGAGCTCAATGTCGATGTGGAGATCCAGGAACACCCGGCCCAGCGCGGCGATGTCTACATGCTTTGTTCGGACGGGCTATCGGATATGGTCGAGGATGATGATATTCACTTAACGATCAACACCTTTGGTGCTAACCTTGACACGGTGGCGAAGCAGCTCGTTCAGCTGGGCAACGACAACGGCGGCAAGGACAACATTTCTGTCCTGCTGGCACAGGTCATAGACTCGTTCCCGGCGCGTCGAAGTGTAATGGACCGGATGTTGGGTTGGTTTAGCTGACCTTAAGGCGAAATTAATATGGCACGGCTGATTCTAAGTCTCGATGGCCAGGTAATGGCTGAGTACAACATGAACAAGGAGCGCTACACGATCGGGCGCCTCCCGGATAACGACATCCGGATCGACAATCCGGCAGTCAGCGGTCACCACTCGCTGATCATCAACATCCTGAACGATTCCTTCCTCGAGGATCTGAACAGCACCAACGGCACCTACGTCAATGGCAAGCTGATCAAGAAACATGCCCTGCAGCACGGCGATGTCATCACCTGCGGGCACCACCAGCTGCGCTTCGTCGAAGACGATAGCGCGCAGCAGGACGAATTTGAAAAGACCATGGTCATACAGCCCTCGGCCCGTCCGGTCGAGAAGATGCGGGCTGCGGTTGCCGGTGAAGAACCGACCGCCACGCGCCGCACGCTGGGCAATGGCGTACCGGCGCTCAAGAAGGCGCGTCTGCAGGTGCTCTCAGGCGCCTTTGCCGGCCGCGAGCTGGAACTCACCAAGACCCTGACCACACTCGGGCGCCCGGGCGTCCAGGTGGCTGCCATCACGCGTCGCTCGGAAGGTTATTTCCTGGTGCACGTCGATGCCGATACCTCTGAAAACTTCCCGCAGGTGAACGGCGTCCAGATTGGCGCCCATGCCCGCAAGCTGGTCGACAACGACGTAATCCAGCTCGCCGGCGTGAAGATGGGCTTCTTCGAGGGCTGAGGGGGGGGGGGACGCAGTACGCCCTCGGCGTAGGCGTCGGCGGCGTAGTTCGAGAAGCGGCTGTATTGCCCCTGGAAGGTCAGCAGAAAGGTGCCAATCTCGCCGTTGCGGTGCTTGGCCATGTCGATCTCGGCGATGCCGCGCTTGGTGGTGTTCTTGTCGTACACCTCCTCGCGGTAGATCAGCAGGATCATGTCTGCATCCTGTTCTATCGCACCGCTGTTATGCGTTACCAGACCATCCGCAAGCCAATTGGCGGGGCCCGGTACGGTCAGATCGAAGACGTCTTCCACTCCCTCAGGCGTTATCGCTACGACGCGATCCCAATACAGGTCTGAAGTGGCCCAGGCTTTCAGCTCTTCACTCTCGAGCAGGTTGGCATAGTCCATCAACATCGTCCGGCTCGGAGCAAAGCGGAAGTGACTCGATCCGCCGTAGGAGGTGCCGCGCAACTGGGCCATTCGACGGGTTGTCACACCCTGCTCGCGCATGAGTGCGCGCACCTGCGAAAAGACCGCGAGTGGCAAGGTATCGACGTTGGTATTGGCGTCCGCCATGTGCTCTGCATGACAGGCCGCCAGGGCCTCGATGGGTGCGGCTCTGGGGCCAAATCCGCCAACCAGCGCGGCGAATCGCATTTGCGATTCCATGCCGCTCACGTCTACCGTGAATACCGGCCGATATTTCGCGCTGTGTACGGTCCGCAACCGCGCCACCACTCCCAGGCGCAGCAGCAGCGCACTTACGTCCCCGGCCAAACGCTGGCTGCAGGTCGAGAAATAGACGCGTGGCGCGCCCCGTTGACCCGGTTTGCGCAAGGCCACGCAACCGTCCGTCGCCCAAAGATGTTTCAGCAACAGCGCGATCTGCGCATCGCTCAGGGTAAATACTTCGGCCGGCAGATGCTTCTCGTGCGAACGCTGCCCCCAGATGCCCAGCTGCCGCAGCCATGCCCCGACACCCGCCGGATGCCAGCGATTGCCGTTGCCGCTGATGACCAGTTGATGCCATGCGCCACGGCCTTCATGACGGGTGACGCGCGTCCCAAAGGCCTCGGCTGCGCCGCGCACCGCATCACTGTTGGCCTGCGATGCGGTCGTGTAACGCAAGGGCTGGGACTTGAGATAACTGCCATCACCTACCAGGTGTCCGAGCAGAATGAGCCAGTGCTCGGGCCAATGGGTGACGGCCTGCGGCTGCGGAATCCGGCGCGCCGACGCCAAACGGTCGCCGGTCTTGAGATCGGATACGATCGTCCAACCTTTGCCTTCCAGCAAGCGGTGCTCGGCAGTGGCGCGAATGCTGCGGCCGCTCGCGAGTTGCACCCTGAACACCGGTTTCTGCCCTACTCGCCAAACCTGGTCGGAACGCGCCGCCACGACGCGCTGCCGCTCATCGATCGACCAGACGTCTGGCGTGCTGCCCACCAGATCGCGAATCGGCAGGCGACGGCCATCGGTCAGACATACCAGCGTGTCCCCGGTGACACATTCACGCAGATCCGACATCACTGGCTTCTTCTCGGTGCGCTGCTCGACGCCGCGATTGAGCTGCGAGAGCGCGATGACCGGTATCGCCAGCTCCTTGGCCAGTGCCTTGAGGCCGCGGGAAATCTCGGCGATCTCCGTGGCGCGGTTTTCCTTGGTGCCCGGCACCTGCATGAGTTGCAGGTAATCGACCACCACCAGGTCGAGGCCATGTTCGCGCTTCACCCGGCGTGCCCGGGCACGCAGTTCGGTCGGCGTCAGGGCCGGCGACTCGTCAATGAAAATGCGCGCTTCGGATAATTGACTGGTCGCGGCGGTGACCCGCACCCAGTCTTCATCCGATATCTGCCCGCTGCGAATCCCGTTGAGTGGCACGCCGCCGATCGAGCTGAGCATGCGGGTCAGCAACTGCTCCGAGGGCATTTCCATGCTGAAGATGGCCACCGAGGCTTTGGTGCCCGGATGCACGGCGGCATATTCGGCAATGTTCATCGCCAGCGTGGTCTTGCCCATCGAGGGTCGGCCGGCAACGATCACCAGATCGCCGGGCCGCAGGCCGCCGGTCTTCTTGTCAAAATCGGTGAAGCCGGTCGCCAGGCCGCGCAGCGCATTCGGATTGGTGTGCCATTCGTCGATGCGATCGATCAGCGGCGGCAGCAGCACGTTGACGCGCACCGCGCCCTCGCGCCGGCCGGTGCTCTGTTCGGCAATGGCGAATACCTGCCGCTCGGCTTCGTCGACCAGATCGCGCGCCGAACGGCCATCGCTGGCCAGGGCGGCGCTGGTGATTTCCCGGCCAGCGTGAATGAGTTTGCGCAGCAGCGAGCGTTCGCGCACGATCTGCGCGTAGGCGCGCACGTTGGCGGCGGTAGGCGTATCGCGCGCCAGGCTGCCCAGGTACGCGAGGCCACCCGCATCGGCGAGGCGCCCCTGGCGTTCGAGCTGCTCGGCGGTGGTGACTACGTCGGCAGGCCTGCTCTGCGTGACGAGTTCGGCGAAGGCGGTGAAGATCAGCCGATGGTCGGGCCGATAGAAATCATCGGCCACCACCATGTCGCCGACCTGATCCCAGGCGGGCGGATCGATGAGCAGGCCACCGAGCACCGCCTGCTCGGCTTCGACGGAATGCGGTGGCGTGAGCGGCTCGGTCATCAGCATCAATCGCGCTTGAAGCCCGCTGCCGCCCGACCTGCCGCCGGCCCTGCCGTTTAGGCCTGTTCTTCGGCGACGATGGTCACCGCGAGCATGACTTCAACGTCCGTATGCAGATGCAGCGTGACCTGGTGCTCGCCCACGGAGCGCAACGGCCCCCCCGGCAGGCGCACTTCACTGCGCACCAGCGGGAAGCCCGCGGCGGTGCAGGCTTCGGCGATATCGGTGGTACCGACGGATCCGAACAGCTTGCCTTCACTGCCTGCCTTGGCAGTGATGTTCAGGCGGAATTCCGCCAGCGCGGCGGCGCGACGCTGCGCACCACCGAGCTCTTCGCCTGCGGCCTTTTCCAGCTCGGCTCGGCGCACTTCGAAGCGCGCCACATTGGCCGCGGTTGCCAGTGTCGCCTTGCCGGCCGGCAGCAGGAAATTGCGGCCATAGCCGCTCTTGACGCTGACCCGATCACCGATGGTGCCGAGGTTGGCTACTTTCTGCAGAAGAATGACGTCCATGAGGCAACCTCAATGTTGATCGGTGTAGGGCAGCAGCGCCAGGAAGCGCGCGCGCTTGATGGCGGTGGCCAGCTGACGCTGATAGAAGCTCTTGGTACCGGTGATGCGGCTGGGCACGATCTTGCCGGTCTCGGTGATGTAGTTCTTCAGGGTACCGAGATCCTTGTAATCGATCGAGGTGACTTTATCGGCCGTGAAACGGCAGAATTTTTTGCGACGTACGAAGCGTGAAGTATTCATTGATTTATTCCTGTGCGGTGCGAGCCGGGCTCAAGCGTTGAGGTTGAGCGAATCATCGTCATCGCCCATATCGTCGCGATCGCGACGCGACTCGTTTTCATCTTCGCCACGCGCCATGGGCGAAGGCTCGGTCACGGCCGCATCCATGCCGACCACCAGATGACGCAACACCGCGTCGCTGAAGCGGAATGCGCCGGTCAGTTCACTGAGGGTTTTCTGATCGCACTCGATGTTCATCAGCACGTAGTGCGCCTTGTGCACCTTGCTGATCGGGAATGCCAGCTGGCGGCGACCCCAGTCTTCGAAGCGGTGCACCTGGCCACTGCCGGCGGCAATCATGCCGCGGTAGCGCTCGACCATCGCCGGTACCTGCTCGCTCTGATCCGGATGGACCAGAAACATGACTTCATAATGCCTCATGATTAACTCCCTTTGGGTAGGTAAGGCCGCCCGTCTGAGGCATCAGGCAGTGCGGCAAGGAGAAGCCTGAAATACACCCTTGCGGGTGGGTCAGGCTGCCAAAAAAGGCCGGCAAGGATACTCGAAAGGTGCGCCGATAAGCAACGATGGCCCACCATGGCCGCCCGCCCCACTAGCCGCGCTGCCGCACCGCCTCATAGAGCAGCATGCCAGCGGCCACTGAGACATTGAGGCTCTCCACCGCCCCCAGGGCGGGCAGGCTCGCCAGCCAGTCGCACTGGCGTCGGGTCAGTTCACGCAGACCCGCGCCCTCCGCCCCCATCACCAGGCAGCGCGGGCCGGTCAGATCGATCGCCGCGGCCGGCTGCGAGGCCGAGGCGTCGGCCCCCACGATCCACAGTCCGGCATCCTTGACGAGCTGCAGGCAACGCGACAGGTTGGTGACCGTGACCACCGGCGTGCTCTCGGCAGCGCCGGCCGCCACCTTGCGTGCCGCGGCATTGAGCGTCGCGGCCCGATCACGCGGCACGATGACCGCCAACACGCCGCAGGCATCGGCGGTGCGCAGGCAGGCGCCCAGGTTGTGAGGATCCTGCACGCCATCGAGCGCCAGCAGCAGTGGATTTTCTGCAGTGGCCAACAGCGTGTACAGGCCGTCTTCGCTGAGCGCAGCGAGCGGCTCGATCTCGGCCACCACGCCCTGGTGCGCCACCTCACCGACCAGGGACTTTATGCGCGCGGCATCGAGACGTTCCAGCGGGTCGTACGTGCCGCGGCGGCGAGCGCCTCGATCGACGCCGCGCGCTGATCATCGCGCCCGCGCTGCAGATAGACGCGCAGCACGCGCTGCGGCGCGCGCGCTCAGCAAAGCACTCACCGTATGTATGCCGTAGACCCGCTCCATGGCTGCGCTCAGCTCGCCGCCAGCTCCAGGTCAACCAGGCCTTCCACCGGATTGACCGAGATCACCTGGACGCGCAGGCGCATGCCCGGCGCAAAGCGCCGGCCGGTGCGCTTGCCGTGCCACTGGCCGCCGTCGCGCGTCATCACGTAATCGTCGTCGCGCATCGCGCTCATGTGCAGCAGTCCGTCGACGTTGACTTCGAGCAGCTGCACGAAGCAGCCAAACTCGACCACCGTCGTGATCAGGCCTTCGAAGGTCTGGCCGACGCGATCGCGCAGGTAGACGCATTTCA
The DNA here is from genome assembly GCA_963823235.1 of uncultured Gammaproteobacteria bacterium. Lineage (GTDB taxonomy): Bacteria > Pseudomonadota > Gammaproteobacteria > Steroidobacterales > Steroidobacteraceae > FEN-1191. The sequence goes on from CAWGKS010000013.1 coordinate 243,594, forward strand.
GGAAATTGTTGACGTAGCGATCGGCTTCATCGGCACGCTTCTCGAGGCGCGAGAGCTCGGCGCCGAGTGCCGCGAGCGAGACCTGATCGGCTGAAGAATCGCGCGGCGCCAGGCCCAGGCCCGCGCGCAGGGCACGATGCACCAGCAGATCCGGATAGCGGCGGATCGGCGAGGTGAAATGCGCATAGTCGGGCAGCGCCAGGCCGAAGTGACCGATGTTCTCGGGTTGATAAACCGCCTGCGCGAGCGAGCGCACCACCAGGGATTCGACGAAGGGCCGCAGCGCCGTATCACGCACCCGCGGCGCAATGGCCGCCAGATCGCGCGTGCGTACGCCCTCTGCCGACAGCTGCAATTCGATATTGAGGATGTGCAGCGTAGCGCGCAGCAGATCGAGCTTGCGCTGCTCGGGCGGCTGATGCACCCGATAGAGCCCCGGCACGTGCAGGTGCTGCATCTCCTTGGCCACCGCCACGTTCGCCAGCACCATGCACTCTTCGATCAGCTTGTGCGCATCGTTGCGCCGCTTGAATTCGATGCTGTGAATGCGCTCGGCATCGGTGATGACGAAATTTCGCCTCGGGCGCATCGAAATCGAGCGCGCCACGCCGGCTGCGCGCTTGCAGCAGCGCGCGATAGACGCCGACCAGCGGCTCGAGCTGACGCGGGCAAGTGCGCCAGTTTCGCTCGCGCCGCCGCATCGCGCGTGAACAGCACGTCGTAAGCCTGCCCATAGGTGAGCCGCGCTGCCGAGCGCATCACCGCCGGATACACCTTGCAGCCACGCAGCGAACCGCGCTCGCTGACCTGCATGTCGGCCACCATGCACAGGCGATCGACGTGGGGCTGCAATGAACACAGATGATCGGAGAGCGCCGTCGGCAACATCGGCAGCACGCGGGTCGGGAAATACACCGAGGTGCCGCGCGCCATCGCCTCGGTATCCAGCACCGTGCCGAGGCGCACGTAGTGACTGACATCGGCAATGGCGACCAGCAGCCGGAAGCCATCGCCCTGCGCCTTCGGCATAGACCGCATCGTCAAAGTCGCGCGCGTCTTCGCCATCGATGGTGACCAGGGGCAGCTCGCGCAGATCAACGCGCCGCGCGGCCTCAGCCGCATCGACGTGGTGCCCCCAGCGCTGCGCTTCGCGCTGCGCCAGCTCGCTGAATTCCACCGCCAATCCGAAGCGCGCGATCGCGGCTTCAGTCGCCATCTCCACCGGTCGCTCGGGATCGAGGCGCTTGCGCACCCAGGCCTCACCGCCGGCATCGGCGGAAGGATAGCGCTTGATGTCCGCGATGACCCAGTCACCGCTCTTCGCTCCCAGGGTACTACCGCTGGGAATGGTGCACACCAGTGCCAGGCGCCGATCGGCCGCGCGCACCGCGAGCTCACGGCCATGCCGCCTCGATCACGCCCAGGAAGGCGGTGAGTCCGCGCTCGATGATGCCGGTGACACTACCCACCCAGCGGTTCTGTGCATCCTTGTGCAGGGAGAGGCTGACGCGATCGCCCTGCACCAGGCCCGCCATTTCGCGTGGCGGCAGAAATACGCCACCTTCAATCCCGGCAACGCGCGCGAATCCGAAGCCCGCGCGGTTGGGAGAAACGATGCCTTCTGCGACCTGCGGCTCGCCGCGCGCAGGCTTGTGGCCGGCGTGATGGTCGCGCGTCCTTGCGAGCGGGATGGCGCACCGTGCGATGATTTTTCTTTTTACCCTTCAATTGACAGCTCCCCGGCCCTTACGTACATTGCGCCGCCCATCTATGCCCAGGTGGCGGAATTGGTAGACGCACTAGTTTCAGGTACTAGCGGGTAACACCGTGGAGGTTCGAGTCCTCTCCTGGGCACCAATACATCTTATATTTCAATAAGATAAGAATAATACTTCAGGCGAAAGATAGGCGAATTACCCACAGGTTTCGCGGCGCGCACAGTAGCAGTTTTCCAAGTCCTTGTGGGGGCTCGGTATTTTCCTGGCCTGAGCGACATCCTCCTCTTCATTGCAGCGTAGGCCCTTTACGGGTAACTCCCCGAGCATCCGTGAGTGCGCTGTTACCCACAAAGATCGCTGTCTGTGACGAGCCGCCGCTCGGCGTTTAATTGGCTGTCCGGTTGCTCAGGCCGTTTCAGCGTGTGTCCGCGTGTTGCGGATGTGTCTCCATAAATGAGTGCTACTCGACACGTTTCACTACGACTACGCCCTGAGGACGGTAGAGGTTCGAGTCCCTGCGTGGGAACCAGACTAATCACCCTTTCTGAGAAGCTTGAGCCACTGCCGGAACCTGACACTGCAGCGCGTTCTGGAATTCCGCATTGGCGCGCTGTCAGAGTGCTGTGAAGTATTCCGAGGCCAGCTCCTGGGCAGGCCTAGCCGCGCTCCGCCGCTGTGACCACTGCAATCGCTTGCTCGATCGCCTTGCAGACTCGTTGGGTCCGCGGAGCCGACCAGGTGCCTTGGTCGATGCTCAGCGTATGTTTGAGCGTGCGCACTACCTGACGTACCGCCTCCGGAACCACACTGCCATTCATCGACCTGGCATCTATTGCCATGCGAGCACGGAGCCCCGCCACGATATCGGCATGTTGCTCAAGCCATTGGCGACCCTGTGCCGTAATGGCGTAGCGCTTGCGCGTCTCGCCTTCGGTGTTTTGCACAGTCGCGAGCTCCTGCTCTTCAAGCAGAGTGAGCGTTGGATAGACAATGCCGGGGCTGGGCGCATACGAGCCGCCGAACATCTCCTCGATCAGCCTGATGAGTTCATAGCCATGGCGCGGCTCCTCGGCCAGCAGGCTGAGCAGCAGCACTCGAAAATCGCCGGACTCGAACAAGCGTCGCCGATGGCGCCCGAACTCTTGATGGCCGTGGCCTGGTCCACGCTGGTTATGACTGCCCGTGCGTGGATGCCCGTGGTGAGTGCCGCGGGGGTAGTGCGAGCGCATGAATTAATGTTCCTTTGGTATTGTAAAACTGTATCTTAAGATATATCTTAGCGACGAGAATGTCAACCCTGAAAGTACCCGAGTCACTATGCAAGCCAATCCCACCCCGAACCCGCGCGCGATACAACGCGTACGCCACACCCCGACCTTTCGCCTCCTCAAGGTGTTGCGCGTCACGGATCTGTCCGCATCGCTCCGCCGCGTGACGCTGGGCGGCAGTGACCTGCAGGGCTTCCTCAGCCTCTCCCCGGATGATCACGTCAAGGCGTTCTTCTTTCCGAGTGGCACCACCGCGTGCAAGCCCGCAATCGGGCCGGCCGGACCGGTCTGGCCCAACGGTGGCGCCAGACCGCCGATGCGTGATTACACGCCACGCCGATACGATGAGCACGCCCAGGAACTCGATATGGAATTCGTGCTGCACGGCGAGGGTCCGGCAGCGCGTTGGGCGAGCGAGGCCCGCCCCGGCAAGTTTCTGCTGATCGCGGGACCCCGCAGTTCGGCGCTGGTGCCGTTGCGGGCAGACGGCTACCTGCTGATTGCCGATGAGGCCGGCATCCCGGCGGTGGCGCGCTGGCTCGAGCAGCTGCCTGCCACCATACCGGCTACAGCCATTCTTGAGGTCGCTGACCCGGGCAGCGAGGTCGCGCTCGCTACGCAGGAGTCACTGTCCCTAACCTGGGTCCATCGTAACGGCCGCGAACCAGGCAGCACGCCGCTGCTGTTAGATGCACTCAAGCGCCTCCCGCGCCCGCCTGGGGATTTCTTTGCATGGGTGGCCTGCGAGTCCGCTCAGTCGCGCGCCATACGACGGTTCCTCGAAGAAAGTTACCAACTTGATGTGGACTCGCTCAAGACCGCGGGCTACTGGAAGCGCGGCGTCGCGGATTTTCATGATTGAATCGGCGATGGCACTACGGATGTATCTCTTAATGGAGTACTACTCGACACAACCTCCTGGCCCGGAGAAGATTCCACACTGGTCTGCTACTCAGAAACCTGTGGACATTGCTACGCCTGAGTTGGCCGCGCGGATCGCATCGCCGCGAACTGCACGTACCAGTCCAGGCTCGCAGGATTGGCCAGCGCGTCGCGCGTAACCACCTTCTCCAGGGGCTGGCCGAGCAGCAGCTTCTTGATGGGCACCTCGAGCTTCTTGCCCGTGAGCGTCCGCGGAACCGAAGGTACGGCGAGGATCTCGTTGGGTATCACGCTAGTCGATGTTGGGCGCCGGTAGGTAGTCAGTCCTGGACGCCGGTTGACACGCCGATGCATGAGTACCGTCCTAACCGCAACGTTGGGCCGCTCGACCGCATCCCACATTCCCAGTCGGCTTCTTAGGCTTTAGTCGAGACAGTTACATGGCCATCTTTAAGGGCGCACCGATCAATTGGCTCAATACGGCAGACCGACGTAGTTCTCGGCGAGCGCCGTCATTGCTGCCTGGCTGCTGACGAGGTACTCAAGCTCGGCCTGTTGCAGCTTCTGATCGAAGCCGCTGCCTTCTGGAAAGCGATGTAGCACCGAGGTCATCCACCACGAGAAGCGCTCTGCCCTCCACACCCGCTGCAGCGCGCGCGCTGAATAAGCCTCGATGCCGTGGCGCGAGCCCTTGGCATAGAACTCACTGAGCGCCTGCCACAAGTAGTAGACATCGCTGGCAGCAAGGTTGAGTCCTTTGGCGCCTGTCGGCGGCACAATGTGTGCGGCGTCACCGGCGAGAAACAGGTTGCCAAAGCGCATGGGTTCGGCCACGAAGCTGCGCAGGGGAGCGATACTCTTTTCTATGGAAGGCCCGCTGCCCAGGTGTCGCACCGCCTCGGCATCGAGGCGCAGGCGCAGCTCCCCATAGAATCGCTCATCGGGCCAGTCCTCAACATGATCATCGAGTCGACATTGCACATACAGGCGACTGCGCGTGGCGGATCGCATCGAGCACAGCGCAAAGCCGCGCTCGTGATTCGCATAGATCAGCTCATCGGACACCGGTGGCTGATCGACAAGTATGCCCAGCCAGCCAAAAGGATAGACACGCTCGTAATTGCGGATCACGGCCTCTGGAATACTCTTGCGGCTCACTCCGTGGAAGCCGTCGCAGCCCGCGATAAAATCGCATTCAATGGCAGCGGCTTTGCCGCCCTTCAGGTAATGTACGACTGGACGCTGCGATTCAATCGCCTCCAGCCGAACCTGCTGCGCCTCATAAATGGTCTCGCCACCGCTGGCGGCGCGGGACTCCATGAGATCGCGCGTGATTTCCGTCTGCCCGTAGACCAGCACACTTTTTCCGGCCAGCTGGTGCAGATCAATCCGGTGGCGCGTGCTGCCGAAGCACAATTCAAATCCCTGGTGCGACAGCCCCTCGCGCCGCATGCGTGCCCCGCTCCCGCACTCATCGAGCAGTTCAGCCGTACTGGCCTCGATCACGCCGGCTCGAATCCGGCTCAGTACGTAGTCGCTACTGCGAAGTTCCAGCACAATGTTTGCAATGCCCGCTCGATGCAACAGCTGGCCGAGCAACAGGCCGGACGGACCTGCACCAACTATGACGACCTGGGTGCCACTCTTCATACTGGCGTCAATTCTTGCCAACCGGCCTGGAAATGTCTACCTTTTGTACCTCGTAGCAATGGCTGCGACAACATGACCTGATTGTTAGCGCTGACTCCTTAACATGACAAAGTTCCTTGTGCGAGCCATGGCGCCGCAGGTCCGCGTGCGGAGAGGACACCCCTGCGACAACTCGCACAGCCCGAAGATGTCGGCCGAGGATCGACAAAGGAACCACAATCGTGAAACTTGCAACTCAAAAGAACGGGACTCGTGACGGGCGACTGCTTGTGGTCTCGAAGGACCTGCGCCGTGCGGTGATTGCAAGCCACGTCGCCCCTTGCCTGTTGGCAGCGGTGGAGCAATGGCAGGACGTGGTGGCACGACTTGAAGAACTGAGCCGCAACCTCAATGCCGGACGGGCCAGCGACTCGTTCGATCTGGATATCACGACCCTGCAAGCGCCCTTGCCGCGTACGTGGCAGTGGCTGGATGCCTCGGCGTTCCACAGCCACGGGGACTTGCTGGAAAAGGTCTTCGGCACGACGCCGCCCCCTGAAAAACGCACGGTCCCGTTGGTCTACCAGGGGGCCGGCGACGACTTCCTCGGGCCGACCGACGACATGCCGCTGCCCTCGGAAGAGCACGGCATGGATTTCGAGGCTGAAGTGGCCGTCATTGTCGATCGCGTGCCAATGGGAACGCGCGCATCTCAAGCCGCGCGCCACATCAGACTGCTCATGATCGCCAATGACGCCAGCCTGCGGCTGCTGGCGGCGAAGGACATAAAGACGGGGTTTGGATTCGGCCAGAGCAAGCCGGCCACCAGCTTTGGCCCTGTGGCTGTAACGGTGGATGAACTGGGTCCTGGTGCCTGGCAAGACGGGCGCGTGCTCCTGCCTATCCATGTGCACTGGAACGACCGGGAATTCGGCCAGCCGAGCTGCAGCCAGATGGGTTTTTCATTCGAGCAGCTGATCGAGCACAACGCCACGACCCGTAATCTCAGCGCCGGCACCGTCATCGGCTCGGGCACCATTTCCAACGAAGACTTCCGCACGGTTGGGTCCGCATGCATAGCCGAGCGACGCGCCATCGAGCTGGAAGACCTGGGCTCACCCGTAACGCAGTACATGAAGTACGGCGATCGGGTACGCATTGAGATGTTTGATGTCGAAGGCGCTTCGATCTTCGGCGCCATCAACCAACGCTATGTTCAGGCCGCGCGACCTTGAGGACGACGGACTAAGTGCGTCCTCGCTGCGCGTTCGACAGGCGATCAAGCTCTGCCAATACCAGTCGCGCAGCTGCGCCTGCCGCCAACGGCGGCCGCAGTGGCGACAGGCCCGCGGCAATCAGGTCTGCATTCACAATATTAAATGTTGGAACTTCATGGCACGCGCTGGCGCAACAATGCAGCATGACAAGTCGCGGGTAGAAGCGCGGGTAACCCTGCCCGCAATATAAGCAAGTAGTTGATTCACTTGCCGAAGTCAGCGTTACTTTGGTCCTCTCCTGGGCACCACTAAAAATCTTTTAAAATCAAAACAATACAAATAAAACTTCTAACATTAAATTAAATTTTTGAGTCCCTGCTTTTTAGGGCGCGCACAGTACCAGTTTTCTAAGTCGGCGGGGAGACTGGGATATTTTTGGATCGGTCGTCCCAGCCGGTGTCATCGCAGCCCAGGGCCAATGCGGGTAACTCTGCGGGTAACACCAGTGCGTTCAAGGCGAGTGAACGGTCAATACGCGATGCTCAGCGTTGAGGAATCGGCGTGCCATGGCGAGCCCCATGCCGCTCGCTTCTCCCCGAATCGATACCGTTCGCATCTCTGTCCTTGAGGTGGTCGTGTACTCAGTAGTAATCCGCGGGCGGACCCTTGTATTCCTGGATGATGTTGCCGCCGTCGATAACAAGGGTCTCGCCGTTGATGTAGCTTGCTTTGGATGAGGCGAGGAAGGCGACTGCGTGCGCAACCTCTTCGGGCGTACCCGGCCTGCCGGTCGGCGTGTGAGTGCCGCCGGCGAGCTCACCTGCGGTAGAGGCCGCCGTCGCGATCCATCCCGGCGCTACCGCGGTCACCGTGATGCCGAGTCGGGCGACTTCCATCGCTAGCGCTCGAGTCAATCCTATCATCCCGGCTTTGGCGGTGGCATACGCCGACTCGTTTGGATTGGCGACATACGGACCGGTTACGGAGGCGACGTTGATGATTCGTCCATAGCGGGCCGCGATCATGCCAGGCAGGAAGGCGCGCGTCGCGCAGAATGCCGTCTTCAATGTGACGGCTATCATGCGGTCCCAGTCGCGCTCCTCGTACTCCACGAAGGCTTTGGCGACTGCCGGTTCGCGGATCGATCCCATGCCCGCGTTGTTGACCAGTATTGAGACCGGGCCCACCTCGGCGGCGAGCCTCTGAGCCACGGCGAAATCCGTGAGATCACCAACGAAGGATCGCACCTGATACCCGTTCTCGCGCAGCTCCGCGGCACGCTCGTGGACGCGCTCGCTCGTGCTCGTTATCGCGAGCTTCAGCCCCGCACCGGCGAGGCAGCGGGCGATCGCGATCCCGATGCCGTGAGGCGAGCCCGCTCCGGTGATCAGCGCATCGCTAACTGCGCTCATGTCCTGCGGCCAACGCGCCCAGGAGTTCGATCACCACCAACCGAATACGTGAAAACGTGTTTATAGGTGCCAAGATACATGAGCACCACGGTGTCCGACACCCCGTGAAGAAGGCGAATCTTTTCATTCGTCACCCGCAGTAAATGCTCGTGACTCTCGCAAACCAGTTCGGCGATCACGTCGAACGCACCCGCCGTTGCGACGACGTAAATCGATTCCGCAAGAGCACTGATCGCCTTGGCCACCTTGCGTGAATCAGCGGTGGTCTTTATGCCCACCATGGCCATGAACTTCGAACCGAGTTGAATGGGATCCGTCACCGCGGCAATCTGCATGACCCCACGCTTCAAGAGTCGCTGGACTCGCTGCCGGGCCGCCGCTTCCGAAAGACCCACCTTCGGTCCCAGTTTGCTATACGGCAGGCGACCGTCTTTCTGCAGCTCGCTGATGATCGCGATATCGGTGGCATCGAGTGCGCGCTTGCCGCGAATAACCTGGTCGCCATCGGGCTTTTGCATTGTCGTCATTGACTGTCGACCCCGTCGATACTCGCCATCCCGTTCCGCGCACCTGATAAAGCAGTCACTTTGGCATTCAATCAACTGAGCACATAGATCACTGCGACAACATCTACGGTAGCCGTTGTAAAGTCTTTGCAAAACAACTGATACCGTTGTACGGTAGGCTCTAGACGCTGAGATGTCAACGCTCTCACATTCAATGTTCCGAGCAAGGTCGTACTCCCATGGCATGCATCACCGATCCGACCGTAGCCGGGTCATCTTCAGCCAACGGAAATACCCACCCTCGATTGGACCGAGCACGGCTGCGGCGCCTCACGGCGCGGGAACTGGAACAGTTTGCAGCGCTACATCCCAGGTCGCGGGCATTGCACGAACGCGCCTCGGGTTCGATGGTGGGGGGAGTTCCCATGCCGTGGATGGCGCGCTGGCCGGGCGGCTTTCCGCTCTATGTCAAACATGCTGCCGGCGCGCATCTGGTCGACCTGGACGATCATGTCTATGTTGATCTCTGTCTCGGTGATACGGGGGCGATGGGTGGTCACAGCCCGCCCGCCGTAGTTCACGCGGTACAAGCGCAACTCGGTCGCGGCATCACGATGATGCTGCCGACAGAAGACAGCACGCGGGCGGCGGAAGAACTCGCCCGCCGGTTTCGGGTGGACCACTGGCAGTTTACGCTGTCGGCGACCGACGCCAACCGCTGCGCATTACGCCTGGCGCGTCAGATTACCGGACGCAAGAAGATCCTGGTATTCAGCTACTGTTATCACGGTACTGTCGATGAAGCGTTCGCCGTGCGCGACGCCGATGGGCAGACACGCCCTCGCGAGGGCAATGTCGGGTCTGCGGTTGATCCCGCCACCACGACTCGCGCCATTGAATTCAACGATGTCTTGCAACTCGAGCACGCGCTTGCCGACGAGTCGATTGCTTGCGTCCTGGCCGAGCCCGCCATGACCAATATGGGCATCGTGTTGCCGATAGCGGGCTACCACGACGCGCTGAGAACGATCAGCAGAAGGCACGGAACCCTGCTCATTATCGATGAGACGCACACCTTCTCAATGGGCGCTGGTGGCTGCACCCGGGCCTGGGGCCTGGATCCGGACATTGTGACCATTGGGAAATCCATTGGCGGAGGTATTCCAAGCGGCGCTCTCGGCATGAATGCCCGCGTCGTGCGGGATCTGAGTCTGCAGCAAGGGGTCGACTACGAAGATACCGGCGGCGTTGGCGGGACCCTGGCCGGCAACGCGATTTCGGCTGCGGCGATGCGCGCAACACTCGAACAGGTACTGACGGCGGAAGCCTTCGAGCGGATGATTCCGCTTGCCAGTGAGTTGCATCGCTCGATCCAGCGACTGATTGAATCACACCAGTTACCCTGGAATGTGGTCCAACTCGGATGCCGTGTGGAATACGGATTTCGACCGAAGCCTGCTCAAAACGGTACGGAAGCGCATACTTGCGCCGATCGCGAACTGGAGTCTTACCTGCACCTCTACCTGCTCAACCGTGGCGTATTGATTACACCGTTCCACAACATGGTGCTCATGTCGCCCACGACCACGCTGGACGATGTGGCCCTTCACGACCGGCTCTTCACGGCTGCCATCGATGAACTGATGGCGGCGGTTTAAGCGGCACCCCCCGCTGTTGGGAAGTGCCACCAGGGAGTCAATACGATTTTGATAGCCAAGGCCCTGGGTAGCCCGCCCGCCACGGTGATGGCGGTGGTGGTATTCGGGGCGATTGCCACCTTGAGCCTCGGCACCGAACCGGTGATCGCAGAGCAGCTGGAGCGCGAGCTGCACTTGCCCTCGCATGTGGCCGGTCTGCTGCTCGCTACAGAGTTCCTGGCGGTCATGTTCGCCGCCTTGCCCGCCGCACTGTTGTGCCGCAGGGCTTCGCCGCGTCGGGTGGCGGTATTCTCGTCACTCGCGTTCCTGGTGGCGAACCTCGGCTGTGGCCTCGACGCCATCGTACCCATGCTCTTTGTCTGGCGCGCACTGTCGGGACTTGCAGGCGGCACGCTGCTGGTTACGGTACTGGCGACGGCAGCCCGTTGCGAGAACCCGGAACGTGTTTACGCCATGTGGGTTACGGGCCAGACGTTGGCAGGCGCGGCAGCCCTCTACCTGCTGCCCGCTTTGTTCCGTGCGCACGGACTGAGAATGCTCTATTTGCTGATGGCCCTCGGCACACTCCTCGCCCTGTCGCTGCTCCGTTCTTTGTGGCCGCAGCCAGCGCCGCCCGCTGCGGCACGACTGGCTGAACCGGGGCGGCGTGGCGAGACCTTGAGCGCACTGTCCGTGCTCGCACTTTTCTACGCGGCAGTCAGTGGCGCCTGGGCCTTTGCGGCTGACCGCGGAGCGGCTTCCGGGCTGGTGAGTACGCATGTGACAGCATGGCTGGCCGCCTCCAATCTCGCAGGGATCGGCGGCGCCCTATTGGCCGCGTGGATCGGCCGGTCGCGTGCACGCACGCTGCTGATAGTGACCGGACACGGCCTGCTGGCCATTGTGCTGGGCCTGTTCGCAGCGGCGAACAGCGCGCTCAGCTTTTCGATCTTTGTCCTTTTGCTGCAGTTTACGTGGTCCTTCACCGTCCCGTTCCTGCTTGCGCAGGCGGCGGCGGTGGGTCAGCCGGACGAGACGATGGGGGCCGCGAGCTGCTGCATGGGCGCGGGCCTTGCGGTCGGCCCTGTCCTCACCGGTGTATTGCTCGAGCGGCCGGACGGCTATGCTTTTGCCGCCGCCGGATCAGGCGTGTTGCTTACAGCCGCTTTATTGCTTGTGGCCTGGCAAGTGAGTGCGGGCCGTGCGCGCGCTCGGGTGAAGACTTAAGGCTGCACAGCCTCGTAAACGGTGCGGCCGCCCACGATGGTCGCCAGCACGCGAGTGCCCGCAATCTGCTCGACGGGCACCTTGATCACATTGCGATCGATGATGATGAAATCGGCGAGCTTCCCGGGTTCGAGTGAGCCGGTCTCGCGTTCCTGGTGCAGCTCATGTGCGGCGCCGAGCGTTGCTGCCCGCAGGACCTCGCGGCGCGTAAGACCAGGATCTTCGCCCAGGCGCCAACGATACTGCTCACCGGCCTCAGGTACGTTGGTACGCGTCACGCCGATCTGCAGGGCCAGCCACTCATTCAGCGGATCAACCGGCCAGTCGCTTCCAAAGGCAATACTTGCACCGGAACGGGCGAGCAGGCCCGCGGGCTCGACAACACGGTAACGCACCGGTCCCAAGGGATCGCGCTCGCCTTCCACCGTATCCGGCGCCGGCTTTTCCCACTGGAACGAGAGCACCGGGATCGCACCGACCTGGCGAAAGCGGGCGTAGTCGGCAGGATCCACGATCTCATCGTGCGCGATGGCGGCGCGGATCTTGTTTTCCGGGTACTGCTTGCGCATCGCTTCGATGGCATCAAGTGCCGCGCGTACCGCCCGGTCACCGTCGGCGTGCAGGTGCGGCTCCAGATCGGCTGCTGCCGCTGTGCGCAGGAGCGTTGCGAGCTGCTGGGGATTGAAATAGACCTCCGGGCCGCGGCTGGCGCCGGGCACCCAGTGCGGGTGACCGGAGGTGCCGTGGTCCTCGAAATAAGGCTCGATCATGGCCCCGGTCAGCGCCGGCGCGGCAATCACGCCGTCCATGAACAACTTGACGTTGCGCACCGTGAGCCCGGGCTCCGGGCCCACGGCTCCCTCGTCGAAGCGCTTCGCGAGCGCGCGAGCGCGCGCCACAGCCGCCTCCGGGTTGGCGGCTTCGGTCGGCAGGATATGCACCGCGAAGTGAATTCGCGCTGTCAACTTGCCCGCGCGCTTCGCACCGGCAAACGCAGCTATTGTCTGTTCGGCAGCGGCCGCGTCGAGCACCGTCGTAATGCCCTGGCGGCGCAACGCGTCGAGGGCTGATTCGGCTGCGGCGATATCCTCTTCCGGCGTGGGATTCGGTATGGCCGCGAATACCGGTTCGAAGGCTGCATCCTGCAGGATGCCTGATGGCGCTCCAGCGCGATCGCGCTCGATCACTCCGCCGACTGGGTTGGGTGTACTGGTCGTGATACCCGCCAGCGCCAGTGCGCGGCTGTTGACCAGCGCGGTGTGCCCGAAAGAGGAAAAGACGAGGATAGGCCGCTGCGTAGCGAGGGCATCGAGCAAGGCCTTGTCAGTGACCGTACTCCCTACCATTGCTTCCTGAAACCAGTTGGCGACTTCCAGCCAGCCGTCCGGCTCGCGATCGCGCGTGGCTGCCAGGCAGGCGCGGACGCGCGCCTGGAGTCCCGCCGCATCGAGGCGCTCGTAGTTGAGATTGCACTTCGCGAGCGAGCGCCCGCCGGCCAGCGGATGCATGTGACCATCGATGAGTCCGGGCATCAGCATCCGGCCATTCAAGTCGTGCACAGCGGTATGCACGCCGATGTAGCTCTGGGCGCCGGCGTCGCTCCCCACATACACGATTCGCCCGTCGCGCACGGCCATGGCCTGCGCCTGCGGCCGCTGCGGGTCTACCGTGTACACGAATCCGTGGCGATACACGGCATCCGCGGACGGCTGGGGCACCGCCGTAGCCGCGCCACCGGTCCATGTCACCGCCGCCGCGAGCACCGATGCCTTGACCCATCCGCTGCGCAGCGCCTGACCTCTCAAAACGCGTAGCTCGCGGTCAGGCCGACAGTACGCGGTCGGAGCGTGCGTGCGCGGTACACGGTCGAGGCAGTGGTCTCGTGATAGCGGAGCAGTTCCGGATGTGCGTTAGTCAGATTATCGGCGAACAGCGAGAGGTCGAACCCGCCAAAGCGGGCGCCAACGCGCGTCGAGAGCGACTGCACGGCCGATGCACTGTTGGTAGAGGGATCCGCTCCGAACACGCCGACAGGGACGCCACGCTCATAGGCCCCGGCATAGTCGTATGACAGGCTCAGGTAAGCGTTATCCGCAGCGCCCGGCAACGCGTGCTCGAAGTAAAGCGCCGCGCTCCCCGTGACTTTTGGAATCGGCAGCTGCTGGCCACTCTGCGCAAGCGTGACCGGGCCGGTGCCGAAAGTACGAATAGTGGTCTCGACATAGTGCGCATCGGTATAGCCGGCCGAAACGCTTAGTGTCAGACCGCGCACGAGCTGCGCGTGCAGCTCGAGGTCGGCACCCTGACTGACCGCTTTGCCAAGATTGTCGGAGTAGATGTTGCCGCATGTCGGCATGTAGATGAGGCTCTGGATGTCCGACCAGTTGATTCGGAACACACTGCCTGATATGTCGGCGCGGCCGTCTGCAAGTCGGTTCTTCGTTCCCAGTTCGTAGCTCCAGACCGTATCGGAGCGGTAGACCGTCGGCGCATCCGCGCCCTGCAGGTCGATCTGGCAGACCGGATTGTTGGCGTAGGTCGCATTGCCGCCGCCTACCCGATAGCCCTTGGCAGCGGAGGCGTACAGCATGTGGTCAGCCGTCGGGGTGTACGTGAGGTTCAGCTTGGGTGTGAACGGCGTGTCCGTCTGGGTACCCGTGGCCAGGCCCGGGCCGGCATTCCACGGGCCGTCCTGGAAGTTGCTCGAGCTGAACTCGGTGCGCGCGATGCGCGCCCCAACGGTGAGCCTGAGAGGCGCTGCAACGCGGAACGAGAGGTTGCCGAAGGCCGCCGCTTCCTGCTCAGTATTGGTAGTGTCTTCGGCGTAGCCCACGGGTCCGGGAAGCGGGGGCGAGCCGAAGAAGGCGACGGCCGGGATGCCAAATAGAGCGCCAGTCAGGGCATCGAGGTCTTCAAACTCATTGCGCACACGGTGTAGCTGATCGTGTTGGAAAAACAGTCCACCCACCCAGGACAGGCGTGCGTCCGGCGGGTCATTGGACGTGAAGCGCAGTTCCTCGGTGAAGGCCTGCTCATCGATGTTGGCGTGCATGGCCGCCGTCCAGTCCGGGAGCCCAGGCACGTCGACGGAGCCCGGCTCGGAAGCCGTGCCTGGGATGCCGATCGCGGAGAGCTGCGAGGGTTCGACATAGCTCCAATCGTTGATCTGGAAGTTGCTGCGGTTCGTATAGGAGGAGATTGAGCGGACGGAGAACGCGGGCAACGCGTAGTCGATGGTCAGGCTGGAGAGCGTCCACTTGTCCTCGTTGGGCTGCGCGAGCTTTGCTTCGGACTGGAACTGAGGCCGCTCCTCCCAGTAGAGATCGGCGTCGGCAATTTTCAAGGACTGGTAGAACACCGAGGGCGTGATCTCCAGCCCTTCCACTGGCTGCCAGGTCAGCGCCAGGCGCGCCTCACGCGCCGTGCTGCTGTTGGAATTGCCTGCTACGAACTGGCCGGTATAGCGCGAGATTCGGTCGATATAGCCGCCCTGGTCGCGATACCAGGCGCTAGCGCGAATGCCGAGTGTGCCGTTGATCAGCGGTCCACCGCCGGCCACGCCAGCTTCGTAGGTTGGGTCACCCCCATCCGTATAGGCCAACTCACCGCGGGCGCGGAAGCTGGCCTTGTCGAGGCTGGGCGCCGGCGTGATGAAGCGGATTGCACCACCCTCGGCACCGGCGCCGTACAGCGTACCTTGAGGGCCGCGCAGTACCTCCACCCGCTCCAGGTCAAATACCTGGGGCGCAACGGGCGGGCCCAGGCTGTCGTTGCGCTGCTGAATCGGCGAGTCATCGACGTACATGCCAGTTGTCGCAGCACCGGTTGCCGAGGTGATACCGCGGATCGACACGTTGGAATAGCCGAACCCATTGTTGGACGTGATCGAAAGCGACGGCGTCGCGCTGGCGATGTCGTTCAGGTCCCTGATGCCGCGCTGTTCGAGCGCCGCTGCCCCGAGCGCCGTAATGCTGATGGGCACTGAGAGGATCGTCTCGGAGCGCTTCTGGGCCGTTACCACGACCTCCTCAAGCGCGTCGTTGGCGCCCCCGACGTCCGCCGCGCGGACGGCGGGGCCGGCAAGACAGAGTGCGCATACCGCGACCACGCGCAGTCGGCGGTTCAGGAAGCATGTGAATCGGGAGGCGTCGGTCGCCGCTGCCATCGGTGTCATGTTGGATCTCCCTGGCGTGGTAAAGGCCCGCTGTGCAGCTCGAGCTGCCAACCCTGCTTCCTTCCGACTTTAGGCGTTATCACCTAATTTGTCAAAAACCGGGAATCCGCGCAGTTCCGTTACAATGAATGACCATGGACAGCAGACCCCAATCCGCACCGCACCCCCGAGCTCACACAGTCGCCGCCGGCAAGACCCGGCGCAGCTACCGGGCCGGCCGGGCCACGCGCGAGGCAATAGTCAAGGCCGCCGAGACCGTATTGATGGAACACGGACAGGCGCAGTTCAGCGTGCAACGCGTAGCCAAAGCCATGGGCATCTCGCCCGGCAACCTCAACTACTATTTCCCGACTCGGGCATCACTCCTCGGCGCCCTCATCCTGCACACGCTCGAACAATACCGGCTGCGTACGCAGGCGATCGAGGCCATGCCGACCGGGAAATCGCGGCCGGCGGGCGTCGACGCGGTATTACGCTGGTTGATGAACGATGCGAAGAGCGCCAGTACCAGTCGCCTCTTCCGTCAGCTGTGGGCGATCGCCGCCACGGATGCCGCAACGGCCACTTCGATGGACCAGTTCTATACACGCTCTGTACGGGGTCACCTGCGTCGACTTGGCCTGCGTCCCGGCGCCGGCGACCTGGATCCGGAGGCCCTGTTATTTCTGATCAACGTGATTTCGGAAGGCACCACGGTGCTGTTCGGCACTCGTCAACGCTCCACGGCCCTATACCGGAAGGTTGAAGATCTCGCAGCCCGTGCCATCAATCTGCTCATCGCGGTACCCGGGAATCTACCCGCACCCGCCCGCCCGCGGCGCAAGCGTCAGCCGGAAAAGCGGTTGCTTGGCGCGATATCCGATTAGCTGCTGCTGGGTGCCCACAGTCCTTGAACGCGACCGCCGAGGGTCCCACTACCCGACCACGCGGAACGCGCTGACACCGCAAGGCAGCGCGGAGAGTCATGGGCAGGAACGCGAGTAACTTTTCCGACCATACCAGCAAGTAGTTGAGCTGCCGCGCGGCGTCTGAATCGCTGTCTGGTTGCTCAGCACGTTTCAACCCGTGTCAGCGAGTTGTCGAGCGACGCTTACGTGCCGCCCTGCGCCTAGCCCCCCGTTGTCCTGTTTCCCTTGCTGATGGTGAACCGATAAACCATGACATGGCGGTAGGCATGGCCGGGGTCAATCCGGGCACTCGGAAAGGTCGGCTCATTGGGAGAGTCAGGAAACTTCTGCGGTTCGAGCGCTATGCCATCGCCCATGCGATAGAGGTGCCCCTGCTTGGCGCTCACCGTGCCATCCAGGAAGTTGCCGCTGTAGAACTGCAGGCCCGGCTCGGTGCTCAGTACCTCGAGTACCCGCCCTGAGTGGGGGTCTTCCAGGCGCGCGCATAGTTGCGGGGTCGTGGTCTGCCCTTTATCAAGCACGAAGTTGTGGTCATAGCCACGTCCCAGGTGCAGTTGCGCGTCCGAGCCGTCGCGCCAGCCGGCCGCAATGCGCCTGGGCTGGCGAAAGTCGAAGGCGCTGCCTGCGACGGGTCGCAGCTCGCCGGTCGGCACCAGTGCGGCATCCACCGGCGTATAGCGCGCGGCCGGGATCGTGAGCAGCAGGTTGTCGGCGCCTTCCGCCGCGCCTTCGCCGGCCATGTTGAACAGCGCGTGGTTCGTGAGATTGACCACGGTGGGTCGCGTGGTCGTGGCGTTGAACTCAATGCCCAGGTTGCCGGCATCGTCGAGCGTGTACGTGACCGTGACCTCGAGCTGGCCTGGGTACCCGGAGTCCCCGTCGGGGCTGCTGAGCCCGAGTGTCACTGAGGCAAGCGTACCCGATCCGGTAGCGACGACCTTCCAGACCCTCTTGTCAAAGCCGCGGCCGCCGCCATGCAGGGAAGCACCCGGCTCGTTTAGCGGCAACTGGTACGCTGCGCCATCGAGCACGAACCGGCCACGAGCGATGCGGTTGGCATAGCGACCGATGGTGGCGCCGAAGTAGCGCGGCGTGGCCTCGTAGTCGGCTGGCGTGTCATAGCCGAGAACCACGTCTGCCAACCGGCCATCGCGACCCGGTGCGATCACAGACTGCAGCGTTGCGCCGTAGTTGAGGACGCGGGCACTCAATCCTGTGGCATTGCTCAGCGTGAGTGCTTCGATGGGCGTGCCGTCGGCAAGTTTGCCGGCAGCGCTGCGCTCCAGCTGTGCACTCTGGGCTGGCGCCGCGAGCGCAGTGGCAAGCAATGCGGCGATGGGCGCAGCAGTACGCAACCGGACCCGCCGGGCTCGTGTCGACTCATGCATACCTGCTCTCCATGCCGCGTAAGTGCCGTCCGGTGGTGCCAGAAGTTGAGCCCTCTATATACTCCTACAAATCGCAAAGGCCAGCCCGGCCGCGCATTCCGCTGCGGTCGGGCAAGGTCCGGGGGCTCCACACATGACAAGTCCGATCGCCAGTTTAGCCCCGCAGCAGCCGTCCGGTGAGGCGCCCGGGTACCGCGGCGCGCTTACTGTACTGGCCAGCCTGTTCTTCATGTGGGGCTTCATCACGGTGATCAATAACACGCTGCTGCCGCACCTGCGCAGCGTGTTCCAACTGAGCTATACGCAGACGACGATGATCGAGTCGGTCTGGTTCATCGCCTACTTCGTGGCCTCGATACCCTCGGCCAAGCTGATCGAGCGCATCGGCTACCAGAGTTCGCTCGTCACGGGGCTCGCTGTCATGGCCGTGGGCGCCCTGGGCATGGTACCTGCCGCGCGCATCCCGTCGTTCCCCGTGACGCTCGTATCGCTGTTCGTGATTGCCAGCGGCATCACACTGCTGCAGGTGGCCGCCAACCCGTACGTGGCGGTGGTTGGGCCCCCTGAGACCGCCTCGGCGCGCCTGAATCTGGTGCAGGCCTTCAACTCGCTGGGCACGACGCTGGCGCCCCTGTTCGGCGGCTATCTGATCCTCGGTCGCTCGGTGTCGGGCACGGCGACCGAAAGTGGCGCGGCACTCAGCCTCGCACAACGCCTCGAGGACGCGCATTCGGTCCAGTTGCCCTACCTCATCGTGGCCGGCGTGCTCCTGGTGCTGGCGGTCGTCATCGCGCGCTACCCCCTGCCCTCGCTGAGCGCCGCCGCCCGCCGGGCAGCCAACGAGGAGCGCAAGCACCTGTCGCTCTGGAAGCATCGCAACCTGGTGTTCGGCATTCCCGCGATCTTCATCTACCTGATCGCTGAGATCGGCGTCTCGAACCTGTTCATCAACTTCGTCTCGCAACCAGCCATCGGCAACCTGACGCACGAGCAAGCCTCGCACTACCTGTTCCTGCTGTGGGGTGGGATGATGGTGGGGCGCTTTTCCGGTAGCGTGCTGATGCGCCGCGTGTCGCCCACCAAGGTGCTGGGGGTATCGGCGTCAGCAGCATTCCTGGTGATGGTGGTGGCTGCCACCGTTCACGGACCGCTGGCGATGTGGGCGCTGATAGCAGTCGGACTGTTTCACTCCATCATGTTCCCGACGATCTTCACGCTCGGCATTCGCGGGCTGGGCCCGCTGACCGAGGAGGGCAGCGGCCTGCTGATCATGGCGATTGCAGGTGGGGCACTGGTTGTTATCCAGGGACGCATTGCCGACGCCTTTGGCCTGCAGGCGTCCTTCCTGGTAACGGCGGTGTGCGAGCTGTACGTGATCTTCTATGCGGTGTGGGGTGCGACCCCTACGAACGCGCTACCATCCGGTGGCAATATGTCAGAGTAATGCCGCCCGACCCGGAGCGATGCCGATGTCCCTGAGACTGCTCCAACTCATTCGTCCCGACGGCCGGCATGCCGTGGTGGCCGCCGAAGGCAATGTGGCCGAAGTGCTCGAGTCGCCGGCCAGCGTGCGTGAACTCGCCTTGCAGGCACTTGCCCATGGTCAGACGCTGGCGCAGACCGTGGCGGCCTGCCGGCGTGGCGGGAGAATCGACCTCGCGGCCGAGTATGCCGCCGGGCAGCTGCTCAGTCCGATCGACCATCCGGATCCCGCACACTTGTGGATGACGGGCACCGGGCTCACTCACCTGGGCTCAGCAGAAGGTCGCGACCGTATGCACAAGGCGGCAGCGACTGCGACCACCGATTCGATGCGCATGTTCCTCGAGGGCCTGCAAGGCGGGAAACCCGCGCCGGGAAATATGGGTCAACAGCCTGAGTGGTTCTACAAGGGAGATGGCTCGCAACTTGTGGCTCCTGGCGCTCCGCTGGCAATGCCTGCCTTTGCGCAGGATGGCGGCGAGGAGCCCGAGCTGGCGGGCGTCTACCTGATCGGCCCCGACGGCCGCCCCTGGCGCCTGGGCGTATGCCTCGCCAACGAATTCAGTGACCACGTCACCGAGCGCCACAATTACCTTTGGCTGGCACACTCCAAGCTGCGGCCGGCCTCCATCGGGCCGGAGCTGCTGGTGGGCGAGGTGCCGGCACACGTGGCCGGCACGAGCCGCATCGTGCGCAATGGCAGGGTGTTGTGGGAGAAGCCGTTTCTTTCAGGCGAGGACAACATGTCACACAGCCTTGCGAACCTCGAGGCGCACCACTTCAAGTACGGGCTCTTTCGCCGTCCCGGCGACGTGCATGTGCACTTCTTCGGCACTGCGACGCTCTCATACTCGGACGGCATTCGCACCGAGCCCGGCGACGTGTTCGAAGTTTCAGCGGCGCCGTTTACGCTGCCGCTACGCAGCCCCCTGGAACGGGCCTCCGCCACGAAAGTGACTGTGGCGCCGCTGTAAGCGTGCAGTCAAAAGCGAGACGGCAGCCTTCGGGCAACAACGCGGACTCCAGGTACGCTGATCCCATGGTTGCTCTGCCCGAGCTGTCGATAGCAGCCACTGCTCAGCCGCCGCAATTTCCTTACCAGCGGCAACCACCGCATCGACCAACCAAGCCTTGAGTGCCTCGGCGCCGGCGCAGTCACCGGAAGAACGCCGTTTAGCAGTAGTCAGGGCTTCACTGCAAGAATCTTACCGTTCTTTTCAATGTACACCGGTGTGCCATACATGCGCGCGGTCTTACGAGCCACTTTGGCAGCGCGGCGCAGCGCCCTACCAGCGGCTTCGGCGAGCGGTAGATTTTTTGGGTGCTTGGTGGCTTTCATTGGGATCTCGCAACCAGAGTTGGGGCCGCACCCGAATTGTCGTACATCGCCCAGCTGTCCGCCAGCGGCAGGTACAATCTCTCCAGATTTGCCCGACCGCGGGTAAATCGCCTCATAACATCTGCTCTCGGCACATCGTGTCCACCTTGCGCTACGCGCGAAGCAATTCGCTTGAGCGCCAACTGTGGCGACGACAATTGCAGGAATACAATTTCAATACGGTACCCGGCGTCTTTCCAGGCGCGCAGGCGCCTAACATAGCTAATGCCACTCAGGGTGCTCTCAAAAGCAAAATCCAGGCGCGCGTTTGACAGACGATCGAGCTCGGCCAATACCAGTCGCGCCGCGGCGCGTGCTGCCAGCGGCGGTTGCAGTGGCGACAGACCCGCGGCAATCAGGTCCGCATTGACAAAGTTGAGCACGCCGCGATCGCGCGGTAGAAACTCCCGCGCAAAGGTCGTCTTGCCGGCGCCGTTTGGTCCGGCTATAACAATGCATCTGGGAATGTGAGCCTTGCGCGTCGCCATGCGAGGATTGTAGGTCATTGGCCGCTCCCTGGCTCCAGACGCGCCGAGACCGGCTGCGCGGCGGAATTGATGCAAAGTGAAGTGCGTTGAGACGCGATGCGACCAGGGCACTGCGCCATCAGCAAACCCTGACCGGCAGTGAATCGAGTCCCCGGATCAGGTTATTGAGATGCGGCACCGCTGCACCGACCTCGAATCGCCGCACCCTGCGCAACAGCGCCCCGAGCACGGCGTAACCCTCGGCGCGGGCCAGACCCTGGCCGATACAGGCGTGCAGGCCATGGCCCCAGGCGATCTGTCTGGTGTTGTCGCGCGTGATGTCGAAGCGCTCCGGCTCCGGCCATTGCCGCTCGTCGCGGTTCGCAGAACCATAGGAGAGCATGATGTGCGCGCCGGCCGGCACATGAATTCCGTCCAATTCCACATCGCGGGTCAGGAGACGTCCGAAATGCTGTACCGGGCTCTCGAGGCGCAACACTTCGCGCAGCGCCGAGGGCAGGAGCTCCGGTCGACTACGCAGCAGGTCCCACTGGTCCGGATGCTCAGCGAACAGCTTCAAGGCAAATCCGATTGTGTTGATAGAGGTATCGAGTGCCGGGGCCACATAGGTTGAGAGTAGCGCTGGCGCGGACTGCGCGGGGATCTCGCCGCGCGCTGCTGCCTCATAGATGGTCGCCGCCCACGAACCCGGGCGGACCTGGCCCGGACCTGCTTCCTGGTGCAGGAACTGGAACATGGCCTGCAGCGACTGAAACGCGTGCTGGTTGCGAGCGTTCGGTACACCCAGCACATTGAACATGTCATCGGCCCAGCCCAGGAAGCGCTCGCGGCCGTGTTCCGGCAACCCATTCAGGTCGCAGATGAGACCGATCACAAAGGGCTGCGCGAGATCGCGTACGGCATCAAAGGTCCCGCGCTGCACCAGCGACTCGACCAGGGACTCGGCGCGCTCGATCACCATGTGCTCGACTTTGGCCCGCAGGCCTCCCGGACCCAGGTCCTCGCCGAGAATTCGCCGTAGCGTGTCGTGCTGCGGCGGCTCGATCATCAGAATGTTGGTCTCGATCCCGTTAACAGCAAACTCGTTGAACTGCTTGTTCAGCGCCACTGCGCGCGAGGAGTACGTGCGCCAGTCTCCAAGTGCCTCGCGCACCTCCTTGAAACGCATCAGCGCCCAGAGGTCCCACCTGGCTAGCCGCACCACGGGACCGGCATCGCGGAGCGCCCGATAGATGCCATAGGGGTTCAGCAGCGCTTCATCCGTGAATGGATCGAGCTCGGAAATTGGTGCGTCCTGCATGCGTTTACCCGTCCACGATTGGTGTTAACTTCTATTGCGATCCCGTTTCACTGAAGAACGGCGCCGACCTTGCGGCTTCCTATGAAGTACGGACTCAATGAGGTAATTTACGAAGGCCGTGGCGTTGGCTCTGGCTACCGAATCAAGACCGGCAATGACCTGCACTTCGCGCCGCGATCCGAAGAAGACGAGCGCCGCACCAACCATCATGTAGTAGCTGAAGGCCGGTTTTGCCCCGGCTGTGACGCCCTGTGCGTGCAGTGCCTTGAACAGCGGCTCCAGCCTCTTCCAGATTGGACGCCCCACCTCACCTACAACCCAATCATGCCGCGGCGAAGCGACGGAAAACTCCTGCAACATGAGACGGGTCAGTCGGCTGTTCGCGGCAAACTGAGACAGGAATCGCGGCAGCAGAGTCCTGGCGAGGACCGCGGATCTTCGAAGATCCACTCCCCGCAGGCCGACCGCCAGCAACTCATCGATCCCTGCGGAATAGGTCCTGATGACTTCACGCCAAAGCAGTTCCTTGGTTTCGAAGTAATACGCGAGGTGACCTTGCTCAACCCCTGCGGCAGCGGCAATCGCCCGGGTGCTCGCGCCATCAAAACCGTGGTCGGCGAACACGGTAAGTGCGGCGTCGAGTATGGCGCGCCGGCGTGCCACGCCAGCCGGCCGAGGACCTCCGCTCTTTGGGGCAGCCGCTGTCGCACGTTCAGGCATGATGTGTCCGCCAGCGCCTCATGCTCATAGTTTGTCATATGACCAAACAAATAGTAAGGTATGAGTCATCGACTTGGCTGAGTGGCTACCAGGGGTATCGTGGACGGCGCAACTGACATGTACCCGCTCAATGTGCCGCAACCCTACCCGTTCGAGCAGTGGTGGATCGCCGCCTATGGCTCGGAGATCGGCAGAACCCTGCTGACTCGGACGATCCTGGGACGACCGGTGGTCTTCTACCGGACCGAGGCGGGCGAGCCGGTCGCGCTCGCCGGCCTGTGTCCGCACCGTCTCTTTCCCATGGCCAGGGGCTGCCTGATTGGCGACGCCGTGCAGTGCGGCTATCACGGATTCACCTACGATAAGACCGGCCGATGCATCCGCATTCCCTCGCAGGACTCGGTGCCGCCGAATTTTGCCATCCGACGCTACCCGGTCGCGGAGCGCGGCGGGCTCGTATGGATATGGACCGGAGATGCAGGGACTGCAGACCCAACCCGTCTGCCGCATCTCGAGTCCATGGGACCTGGCTCCAGCGACTGGGCCGTCGAGTACCACCCATTGGTAACCATTCGCGGCCGGTACCAGCTGCTGATAGACAATCTGCTGGATCTTAGCCACATCAGCTTCATTCATGCCACGACCATTCCTGGCGGGGGCGCGGTCGTGCGAATACCGCCGCAGATCTCGGACACGCCAGTGAGCTACAACATAGAGCGCATCGGACGGCAACTGCCCGGCAATCCTCATATGCAGTTGCTGTTTCCCGGGTATTCCGGACCCGTGGACCACCATTTCGATGCCGAGTACTTCGGACCCAACCTGATCCGCACCGGCGGCGCGATTCTGGCTTCCGCTGCCGCGCCCTCCGCCGAGGCGCACCCCCTCGGCATTACGAACTTCATACACGGCATCACGCCGGAATCGCCCACTTCAGTGCATTACTTTGTCATGACGACGCGCAACTTCCGGCTGAAGGATCAAACCCTGAGTGCCGCCAACCTGGCCATGGGAGCGCTTATCCAGCCGCAGGATCTCGAGGCCATTGAAGCCATAGAGGTGAACGTGCCGCAGTTTGCATCCACACGGCGTGAACTCAGCTGCATGGCCGATGCCGGCGCGATTCAGGTCCGACGTCGGCTGGCCGCGCAGATTCGCGCCGAACTCAAGCTCCAACGTCCCGATAGTGGACTCCAGAATCCGGACGTGGGTTAGAGCCATGCGCTACCTGAAGAACTGCTGGTACCAGGCCGGATGGAGCAGCGAACTGACACAGGATGTGCCGCTGGCTCGTACCATTGCCGAAATTCCGTTACTGATCTGGCGCGACGGCAAGGGTGGCATTGCGGCGCTGCTTGATCGTTGTCCGCATCGCTTTGCGCCGCTATCCGCCGGAATCATCAGGAATGGGAGTGTCAGCTGCGGATACCACGGCCTGAGATTCGATGGCTCAGGGCGCTGCGTTCACAACCCTCACGGCGGAATTTCCAGCGCCATGAAGGTAGCGAGCTTTCCAGTCGTAGAACGTCATACAGCGCTGTGGATATGGCTGGGCAGGACCGACGCTGCTGACGCCTCGCGCATACCCGATCTGTCCTACATTGATGCGACCCCGGAAACCGCGCGCATCGCCGGTTATCTTCCTACCGGGGCGAACTACGAGTTGCTTGCCGACAACATACTGGATCTCAGTCACGCGGATTACCTGCATCCGACCACTCTCGGCGGAATGATGACGAGCGCCAGGACTTCGGTCAGGGCAGAGGGCGAGCACGTCGTTGTCGATTGGGATGCGCGCGATTGTGTTCCGCCGAGGGCGTTTCAGCGACTGATTCCCGCGCCACAGCGCGGCGATATTTGGATACAGGTGCGCTGGGTTGCCCCTGCGGTAATGACACTCGCAACCTTTGCCGCGCCGTCCGGCACGCCACGCTCTGCGCAAGCCACTGCCCTCACGCTGCACAACATGACCCCGGAAAGCCCGGGATCCACTCACTATTTTTATTGCAGCACGCGCCCCTACCTGACCGCGGACCTAGCCTTCACGGAACATTTGCGTGCTGCCATCACGCACGCATTCTCCAGTGAAGACAAACCTATGCTTGAGAGGCAGCAAGCCCGGATGGGGAACCAGGACTTCTGGACCCTGGAGCCGATTCTGCTGTCGGTGGATGTCGCGGCTGTGCGAGCACGACGCAAGCTCAAGGAACTCATCGAAGCCGAGTCGGGGAGCTAGTCCAGGCAGTCGTTCTGCGCTTACACATCCGGCAGCGCTATGGTGTTGAATGAATCCGCTGGCAGGTTTACCGTCAGCAGCCGCTTGCCGACCATCATGCGAATCCGCATGGCTTCAGCCATGTCATTCTGCAGCAGCACCACCAGCTCGCCGTTGGGATTGCGAAAGGCCAGCAGGTTGTCGTAGCCGAAATAACTGGCCAGCGCCAGGCGGCGCGCACCCGGCTGGATGAAATGGCTGGCGTGCGCCAGCAGGTAGTAGTCGTGATTCAGGCGATAGGTGCCGGCGCTGGTATCAACGCTGATCAGGGAATTCTGCGGCCAGCCCCAGCCACTCATGCCACCGGTCGGCATCGCCATGTTCCAGTAGTGCCAGGCGCTCGCACCATTGTTGAAGAAGTGTTTCATCAGGCCCCAGCTGTAGCGCGCGTAGTGCCAGTCATTGGTGCCGGTGCCACACTCCTGTTCTGATTGCCACAGGGTTAGCCGGGGATGGCGGCTGCGGATGACCGGTACCGCGCTCTTGCCCGCCCATTGCACACCGACACCCTTGATATAGGGCCCGGCGACGGGGTCGTTGAGCACCTGCGTTAGCAGATCGGGATTGCCACGCTCCAGCGTGCCGAAGAATATCTCGACGCCCACCTTGCCCATCTCGCGACCGAGGAAGGGAATGAAGCGCGCCAGTCCGGCAGGCGTCCAGCAACAGCTGGGGAAAGGCTGGGCGGAGTTGAATTCGTTTTGTGGCATCACCTTTGAGATGGTTATGCCCGCTCGCGCGTATTCTTCGACATAGCGACGGAAATAGCGCGCGTAGGCTTCGAAGTAGCGATCCTCCTGGATGAAATAGTCCTGGCCCTCGTGCCCGAGCTGCTCGTCACGCAGGCCGTTGTCCGGCTGCCCCGGCCAGGCCTTGCTCATCGCGTAGTGCCGGTTGGACTTCATCCAGGTCGGCGGGCTCCAGGGCGAGGCCCAGACCTTAAGCGCGGGTTGCCGCGCCATGGCGGACTGAATATAAGGAATCAGCGTTTCTTGATCGTTGGCAATGCTGAAATGCTCGAGCGCAAAGTCACCGTCGGTTTCATCGTAGCTGTACCAGCCGCGCGAGATGTCATTGGCCCCGACCGGCGTACGGCAAAGATTGAAATTGGCGCCGACGCCCGGTTTGAACAATGCGTCCAATGCTACCGCGCGGGTTGACTCAGGCAGGCTTTGCAGCGCCTGCCAGCCCTTCTCGGTAAAGGCGCCGCCGAAACCATCGATGGTCTGCTGCGGTTGATCCAGGCTGATGCCCAGATCCATGTCGAACATCTTCGGGCCCGGTGGACCGACGCGGACACCGCCGAGGCTCTGCCAGGGCCGCTGCTGAGTGGTACAGATCCAGCGAGCGCCCGCGTCGTTGGTAGCCGCGGCTGCGGCGCCGTGGCGTGGCTTCGCCGCCGCGGCCGCAGCGGAGGTCGAGGCCAGCGCGGCCATCGCGCCCGCCCCGGCGATGAATTCACGGCGCGTGGCCAACCGATCGGTCGATTTCCTGCTCATAGGTGCCTTCAGGGTATAAGCGATAGGGTCACATTTGACCAGGCAGCCAGCCTATCAGCATCTGGATGCGGCCTGTAATATTGGACTCTCCCGCAGCGAACGGGCGAGAAAATGCACAAAGAGTTAAATATAAGCCACAGGGTGAATCGCCGCGCATTCATGGGTGGGCTGGGCATGATCCTTGGCGCCACCGCAGTCCGGCGCGTAAGTGGACAGGCGCCGCCGATCGTTCCGCGGCAGCGCCTCATCCTCGATAATGACTACGCCGGGGATCCTGACGGTCTGTTCCAGCTGGCCCACCACATGTTGTGCACATCGGTCGAGGTCCGGCTGATTATCGGATCGCACCTGCACGAGCACGAATCCTGGGCCGACGTACCGGACCAGGCCGCTCAAGCGTCGACCAAGGCCGCTGAGCTGCTTGAAGTGCTGGGCATGCAGGGACGTGTACCGGTGCTGGCTGGCGCAGAGCACGCGTTGACGGGCAAGGAGCGACCGGCAATGACGCCCGCGGCCGAGGCCATCATCCGCGAGGCGCTGCGCACGGATGCCGATACGCCGCTGTATTACGCCGCCGGCGCCGGACTGACCGACCTTGCAACGGCGTGGCTCAACGAGCCTCGCATCGGGCGTCGCATCAGGCTGGTCTGGATCGGCGGGCCTGAGTATCAGGGCACGCCACGGCCGCCCGGACCGCCGGAGGCGGAGTACAACCTTACGATCGACAGGCGCGCGACCCAGGCGATCTTCAACCGCTCCGACATCGACATCTGGCAGGTGCCGCGCAGCACCTATCGCCAAATGATCGTGAGTTACGAGGAATTGCTCGCGCGCGTGCGGCCCGCTGGAGCCGTGGGCGAGTACCTCGTCAGCAACATCGAGCGCGTCATGCGGCTGGTGGCTTCACTACCGCCTCCGCATCGACTCAACCTGGGCGAAACCTACATTCTGGGTGACAGCCCGCTGGTCACTTTGACGGCCCTGCAGTCGCCGTTTCAGCCCGACCCCTCCTCCAGCGCTTACGAGCTGCGGCCCAGGCCTGCGATTGATGACAAGGGTGAGTACGGCAACCCGGCTGGCGGCGGGCCGATTCGCGTCTATACCCGCATAGACTCGCGGCTGACGCTGGAAGATCTGTACGCGCGGCTGATGGCGCACGCGCGGAAGGCAGAGCAGGCGGTACGAGCGCGATGAGTGACTCGCAGTGGGCAGGCGTGATGAGGGTTGCTAGCGCGGCAAGGCGCTCGATGCGACAGGTTGCAGGCTGGTGCGATGCATGCGATCGAGCTGGGCGATGAGGGCGGCGCTCGACACCGGACGAGCCAGGAAGCGACGCAGCAGCTCTGGCGTGTCGACCGACACGCCGAAGCGAAGCAGGTTCCGGGCCGTGTACCGGTACCACTGTGGATTGCCAGCGTCAAAATCCCCGATCGCCGCGCGGATTCGCGCGCGCAGGTCCGCGGTCAGTACCGCGCCGAGGCCGTAGTTGATCATGTAGCCGGGAAGATCGACGAGCTGCACCCGCAGCGCCCACCATGCGAGTTCCGGATGGGGGCGTATGTTCAGGTACGTGGACGTAATCGTTGTCCACACCGCGTTCGGATCGGCGTCAGGGTCGCGGAACATCCGCAGTTCGAACAGCCCCCAGGCGACGTCGAGCATGACGTTCGCGTACAAAGCGCGCAGCGCCGTCTGCTCGTCGAGCCCGGCTCCAAGGTAGCGCCGCTGCCACGAGGGTTCGAGGACGCTCCAGGACGGGACATCCGCAAACGCCTCAACAAATAAGTCGTCGCCCCAGCCGACAAACGCGGGCCGGGTGCGAATGCTTGAGATGTGCACCGTGTGGCCATCCTCGTGCACGATTTCATTGAGCGTGAACAGACCACCGCGCTCAACGTTCGCCGACACCCGCGACCGGGCCGGGCGCCATCCGGTGGCGGTCGCGCGTCCAATACTTACAAAATCGGCGTAAGCCAGCGGCGCCTTTCCCGGTCGGACGTCGAGATCGTGCATCACTCCCAGCGCCTCCAGGTCGACACCCAGATCGCGGTAGAAACGCCGGCAGAGCGGCGTAATCGACTCGGGACGAATCAGCGCATCGAGCGGATGCGTGTCGCTCGCGTAGCGACTCCAGTAGTCCCAGGGCTCGAGCGGAGCGCCGGGATTGGCGGCCCGCCAGTGCTCGAGGATCGTTACCAGCCACGACTCAATGTCCTGCGGCGTCGCGCCGACGGTGTGCGCGGCGTCGCTGATCGGTGAGCGGTCGCGGGCGCGCGCTTCGGTGGCCGCGGCTCGGATCAGGCGGCGGTAGGGACTCGACGCCTCGTCACTGCCATTGATGCGGGTCCACAGCGGCTGCATGGCGTCGAACAGCGCCCGGCGCTGATCGGCAGAATCGAGTTGATGCAGCAACTCCAGCACCGTCGTTCGGGCGATGGTCCGGCCCTCGAACGAGACATGGTTTCCGAAGTGCTCGAAGCACGCGTAAAGCGCCTGCGAAAGTTCAGACCGTCCGAGATCGATCTGATTGGCGGCGGCGCAGCGCTGGGCTGCGTCGTCCGGCGTTGTCGCGGCTGGCGCACTCGGAGACTCGGCAAGCGTGCTCAGCATCGTGGCGCGTGCCCGCTCGTCGGTGCTCCCGAGCTTGAGCGACTTCACCGTGTCGAGCGCCGCGACGAGCTCGCGGCGCCGGGTCTCCAGGATCTGCATCCACGCCGCGCGATCGTGGCCATCGAGTGTATCCGCTGGGCCTGCGGTAACGGTCGTGAGCGCGTAGCCCGCATCGAGCCAGTCGCCATAGCGCTCCTCTGCGGTGGCGAGCGCCGGCGGTGTCGCTGCTGCGACGGACCCTGCCGCGAGTGTCAGGCTGACCAGCCCGGCCCATCGAATTCGCTGCGTTGTGTGCATCGACCTGTCCTCGGCACGTGACCGTCCCGCCAGCTTAGCGCACTGTCGGGCCGGCGCTGCCTGCCGCTACGAGGAGATTTCCTGCAAATCCCTGGTGTAGCGATACGGACGCAGTGCTGCATAGATCAGCGCCGTCATCCCCATCAGCACAACCAATACCCACAGCGCGGGCACGTAGGTGCCGAGCCGGTCGTAGCAGTAGCCCATGGCCGGTGGCGCGATCAGCATGCCGCTGGCAATGAACGGCGCCTGGGCGCCGGCGATCGAACCGAACTCGCGCAGTCCGAAATAACGCAGCTGAAAGAAGTTCGCCATGGGTATCTTGGCGCCTGCGGCAAAGCCCATCAGCGCTGTCGAAACCGTGAGGATCAGCAGGCCCCGGCGGGTGCCGGATAGATAAAGCATGCCGATCAGTGACAATGTCGATAGCACGGCGAAGGGCGCCGCAATGCGCCCGGAACTGGAGCCATCGAGAAGAAAACCACCTGCCAGCGTGCCCACCGCCATGGCGGCCATCATGATGGTGAAGATGCCGGCAGCCCTGTCCAGGGTCACGCCCTGGCCCATCATGTACGGCACCATGTGCTGCGCCAGTCCCATTGCCGGAATGATCGCCAGGAAGGTAGCGCCCGTTACCATCCAGAACAGGCGATCGCGCAGCGCCTGCTTCACGGTCAGGCCGGGAACAGCCGCTGCGGGGAGCGAAGGAGCGTTCGGTAACTGCGCCGGCGCTCCCGGAGGCCGCAGCGGCTCGGGCAACAGCAGCAATGCAACGGGAACGGTGGCCAGAATGATCAGGCCCATCCCTACGAAGGTGCCGCGCCAACCGTAGGCATTGAGCAGCCAGCGGATGATCGGCACGGCCAGCGCTGTCGCCATGCTTGATTCCATCCCGAACAGCGCCATGGCCTTGCCGCGATTGGCATTGAACAGTGAGCCGAGCACCTTGGCGTAGCCGACCGCAGAGGAACCCAGGCCACCGAGTATGAAGAAGCCGGCCAGGTACTGTGACATTGCTCCGGTCTGCCGCGACAGCGACAGCGTCATCAGGCCAACGACGACGGTACCGCCTATGACCACCGGCCGCACTCCGATCCGATCGACGAGCCGACCCAGGAATGGCGCAGAACACATGCCGCCCAGCATCATGGCCGACAGGCCCAGGGAGAACTGCGTGCGTGACCAGTGAAACTCCCCAGTCATTGGCACGAGCAGCAGCGCCTGCGCGGTGAACGGCAGCACGGTCGATCCGAAGAACACGCCAATAATGATGGCAAACGCTGCCGTCAACTTGCGCGCAGAGAAATCCGACTCGACGCTAGCCGTAGTGGTTGGCACGGGTCCCCTTTCATCCGGCGGTTCTTTTGCTCAGGGACGGACGACGCCGGTTCGTCAATCGCTCAGACCATCTGCATCGTAATTCGAATCTGCGGTGGATGCGAAGCCATTTTCCCGCGAGGCTCGCCCGCGATTCCCGTATTCTTGGACTTATTGCAAATCAAACGAGAGCTGGGCATGAAAAAGTTATTGACCGTCACCACCGTTGCAATGTTGGGTTTCTCTGCCACTGCGCTGGCCGGCTCCACGGCGCTTGCTCCCGACCAGGCGGCATTCCGGGCGCTCTATAAGGAGCTGGTCGAGACCAACACCACGCTCTCTGCGGGCAGTTGCACGCTCGCGGCCGAAAGGATGGCCGCTCATCTGAAATCGGCGGGCTACAGCGATGCCGATCTGCACCTGTTCACCGCCCCGGATCATCCCAAGGAGGGAGGGCTCGTGGCGATACTGCCGGGGCGCGACCCGAAAGCCAAAGCCGTGCTCATGCTGGCGCACCTCGACGTGGTCGAAGCGAAGCGCGAAGACTGGACCCGCGATCCCTTCGTGCTGGTCGAGGAGAACGGCAAGTTCTATGCGCGCGGCGTGGCCGACGACAAGGAGATGGCCGCGATCTGGGTCGACACGCTGGTGAGGTACAAGCAGGAAGGCTACCGACCGAAACACACACTGAAGATGGCACTGACCTGTGGCGAGGAGACCAGCGGCGCTTTCAACGGCGCACAGTACCTGGCTACCCATGAACGCGCCCTGATCGACGCCGCTTTCGCGCTGAATGAGGGCGGCGGCGGTCAACTGGACGCCAATGGCAAGCCGATCTTCCAGGGCATCCAGGTCGGCGAAAAGCTGTCGCAAAACTATACGCTGGAAGTCACCAATCGCGGCGGCCACAGTTCCCGGCCCCTGCCGGACAATGCCATCTACCAGTTGGCGAATGCGCTGGTGCGCATCCAGGCTCATCAGTTTGCGGTGAGCTTCAACGACACGACGCGCGATTATTTCAGGCGACTGGCTCCGACGCGGACGGCCGAGGAGCAGACGGCCCTGGCCGAACTGCTCAAGGACCCAGGCAATGAGCCCGCGCGCGCGCTGCTGGAGCGCGATCCCGACATCAATGCCATCCTGCATACCAACTGCGTCGCGACACTGTTGAATGCCGGCCATGCCACCAACGCCCTGCCGCAGCGCGCGAGCGCGAACGTCAACTGTCGCATCCTCCCGGGCACGAGCGCCGAGACCGTCCGGCAGACGCTGCAGCAGGTGATTGCCGATGCGAACGTGCACGTATCACTGCGCGAGGTACGCAACGACCCTGCCCCGCCGCCGCCACTCGATCCCAAAGTGCTCGGTCCTGCCGAAAAACTGGCCAGCGAGATGTGGCCCGGCACGCCGCAGCTGCGACTCATGTCGGCCGGCGCGACCGACGGTGCATTCCTGACGCCGGTGGGCATTCCAACCTATGGTATCTCCGGTGATTTTGGCGATCCCGATGGCAACGGGGCGCACGGCCTCAACGAGTATCTCCGGGTCAAGGTGGTCTATGACTGCCGCGACTATCTGTACCGGCTGATGAAGATCTACGGCGACCAGTAGCGCTCAGCGCTTGCCAGCATCTGCGCCGCGGTCCGGCATGAACACCCTGGCCTCGCCGGCGATCCACTCCTGCATCGCCTTGACCCGTTTGGCGGCGCCCTCCGGGTCGGCATCCATGGGCAACACGGCGGCCACGATCGCCTCGAAATGCTGACGCAATGGCGCCTGCACCTCGGGATAGGGAATGATGTAGGGTTGATTCTCTTCGATGGCGCGCTTCACGTGCGCGGCGAGCTCCAACGGCTCCATGCCGTGCCGGTAGATGCTGTGCAGTGACTTGACCGCCTGCTCGTTGTCGATGAAGCCCGTGGCGCCGAATCGATCGTCGCGCAGGCGCGTCGACTCGGCGATGTTGGACTTGATGTTCGCCGGGCACAGTACCGACACGCCAATGTCGTATTGCGCCAGCCCCATGCGATAGCTTTCCATCAGGCTGACCACCGCCGCCTTGGCCGCAGAATAAGGCGCAGCAATATTACTCGGCAGGAAAGCGCCCACCGACGCCGTCGTCACGATATGCGCCGGCTGCTTCGCTGCGATCATGCGCGGCACGAAGGTCACCATGCCGTTGACCACGCCACCCAGGTTCACGGCGAACAGCCAGTCGAAATCGCCATAGGTCGCATTTTCGATCGGGCCAAAGCTGTTGACGCCCGCGGTATTGAACAGCAGCGTCGGCGGCGCGCCGTACACACGCTCGACCTCATCCGCAGCGGCCGCGTAGGCCTGGCGATCAGTGATGTCGAGGCGGATGCCATGTGCCGTAATCTGCTCGGCCTTGAGCTTTACCAGCGCCTGCTCGATCGCCTCGGCGCGCACATCCGCAATCACAATCTTCGCGCCCTCGCGCCCAAACAGCTGCGCCTGCCCGAAGCCCGCGCCCGATGCCCCGCCCGTGATGAAGGCGATCTGTCCCTTGAAGTTCTTCATATACCGCCCCTCAGCCCGCCGCCTTCTGCGGCGTGAATTCCAGTTTGCACTCGGCCATCATGCGCTTGACCGCAGCCCGCTCATCCATGCGCGTAAGCCACGCCACCAGGTGCGGTGTGTCGCGCGTATTGCACAGCTCCGGGAAGATCACCGGCGAATCGATCGCGATCGCGTAATTGCAGATATCCGCCAGCGTGTACTGCTCGCCCGCCAGCCAGGTATTCATCGCCAGCCGCGCCTCGAGCTTGCGCACCGAGACCCCTATCTTGCGCATCTCCTCGTCGAGCACCGCCTGCGGGAAGCCGTTGCGCGCATTGCGCCACTTGGTCTGCTGCTCGGGAATCGGGATCTTCTTGATATGCTCTTCGAACTCCGCGTCCGACAGCGCGCGCGCCATCGGCTTGACCACACGTTCCCAGCCGATCGTCGATACGCACCAGCAGTAGTATTCATCCACCCATTTGGTCCACACGCGCATCTGGGCGCGGCCGTAGGAATCGGCGGGACGCAGCGCCATCGCCGTGGGGTATTCGTCCTCGAGGTATTCGCAGATCACGGTCGATTCCGTGATCACCTTGCCGTTGTCCACGAGCGCCGGCACCTGGCCATTCGGGTTGATGGCCTTGAACCAGTCCTGGTGGTGCTCGAATTTCGCCGGATTGAGGGGCTGCCACTTGAAGGGCAAAGCCTTCTCATACAGCGCCAACAGTGGCTTCATCGAATTGGCGCGCGGCCCGAAACTGTATAGCGTCAGCACGGCATGATCCTTGTTAAAAATATCCCTGTTGTCGACACATCCGACAGGAATACTAAGCGAGCCGCCGTCTGCAGGCCAATTCTGGCTCCGGAGCCGGCAGTCGCCGGCCTTACAGCATCCACTCGATCGGTAACCACGACATTATTTTCACCCCGGCCCGGCGCATCATGCTGGACTGTGGATCGTGCGTGTAGACCGTGTCGCCGTCCACCCATTCGATCTTGCCCTTGGGCGACAGACGCAGCACGTAGACATCGACCGCGGCCAGTCGGTCCAGGGCCGCTCCGAGGTCTGTAGCGAACCTGGGGCTGTCGATGACCACACCCATTTCGGTGTTCAGCCGGGCCGAGCGCGGATCGAGATTGAACGAGCCGACGAAGATGCGCTTGCTGTCGACCCCGAAGGTCTTGGCGTGCAGGCCGGCCTTCGGTTCGCTGCCCGTGGCACTCTTGGCCTTGATGGGCTCGGAAGACATCTGATTCGACGGCGCGGCCGAGGGCTTGAGCTCCAGCAACTGCACGCCGGCACGCAGCAGGTCCTTGCGCCTCTTGGCGTAGCCCGCGTGCACGGCGGTCACGTCGGTCGCGGCCAGCGAGTTGGTCAGGATCCGCACACGCACTCCGCTCCGGGCGAGAGTCTGCAGGGACGTTGCGCCGGCTTCACCGGGCACGAAGTACGGTGAGACCAGATCGAGCGACGTGACCGGATTGCCCAGTGTGGCCCGCAGCCGCGGCAGCATCTGCAGGTCATGCCTATCGGTCGGGTGGAGCACCTTTTCAGGGTCGTCATACACAAGGCGCGCCGACGCCCATTCGAACTGCGCTGCCCCCGCCATCAAGCTCTGCACCTGTGGCGCGTTGACCACGGCCTGAACGTAGGCAGCTGCTTCCGGTGAGTCTTTGATCGCCTGCGACCTGGGCGTCGAACTTGCCAGAGTCGATCGGCACTGCGTTACCAAGTATCGAGGCGGCCGGGTAGGCCGACGCGCTGTTCCAGTAGCGGTCGAACAGGCTCGACACCTCGCGCACGACACTTCCGATGGCAAGCACGTCGAGGTCGACGAAGGTCTTGCCCTGCCCGGCCTGGAAGTACTCGTCACCGATGTTGCGACCGCCGACCACGGCGACCTGGTTGTCAACCGTGAACGACTTGTTGTGCATGCGCCGGTTCAGGCGCGAAAAGTCGGTCGCATAGCCGGCCACTCGGCTGCGGCGATTCGTGAACGGGTTGAACAGCCGGACCTCGATGTTGGGGTGCGCATCGAGCATCGCCAGGATCGGGTCGAGCCCATCGGTATTGTTGTCGTCGAGCAGCAGGCGCACGCGCACGCCGCGGTCGGCGGCCCGCATGAGCCGGTCGAACATCAGCAGGCCGGCGTGGTCGGCATGGAAGATGTAGGTCTGCAGATCGATCGAGCGCTCGGCCTGATCGGCGAGACGTATGCGCGCCGCAAGAGCCTCGCGCCCGTCGGCCAGTGCCGCGAAGCCGCTCTGGCCGGGGTGCTCGCGTACCAGCGGGTCTGTGGCGCGCGCCAATCGCGTACCCTGGGTGTCGGTCACCGCTTGCGACGGCGGCTTGTCAGTCACCGTGGGCAGGCTTGAACAGCCTGCCAGCGCCAGCGCCAGCGCCAGCACCAGTGCGGCGCTGCGGCGCGACCTGGGCGTCAAGGACAGGATGTTCATGGGCCCGATTTCAGATGCGGGCTGGCGGACAGGAATCATGCGGGCGCAATCGGCACGTTCAGGCCGGCACCGCCGTCCGCGCCCACCTTGAGCCGCGACAGGTATTCGCGCACCGCCTCACGGTATCCTTCGCTGCTGGTGACAGTGCGGCCGCCGTTCAGCACCAGGATAAAATCCCCACGCGGCGTGCGGCTGATTTCGCGTAAATGATTGATATTGACCAGGCAGGAACGACTGATGCGCAGCATGGGTTCACACTGTACGCTCTTTTCAGCCTGCGCCAGGGTGCTGCGCACATGGTAGGCGTCCCCGCCAACAGTGAGCCTGACGTAATTTCGATCCGCTTCGAGCATTTCGACCTGCGTGACATCCAGCATATGCAGGCGGCCGCCGCTTTCAGCCAGTAGCCGCGGCCGGCTATCGGTCGCGGTGCGGGCGCTTCGTTCCAGCCGCTCCAGCAAGGCGGCCAGTTCAACGTGCCGCTCCCGGGTCCCGGAAGCGGCGGCACGGCGCTGAACCCGGGCGAGAGTTTTCTGGAAGCGCTCCTCATCGAAGGGCTTGAGCAGGTAGTCGGTCGCGCTGACCTCGAAGGCTTCCAGCGCGTATTGATCGTAGGCGGTCACGAACACGATGAGCGGCAGCCGCTCCGGATCCAGGGCGCGCGCCAGCGACAGGCCCGTCATGCCGTCCATCTGAATATCCAGAAACAGCAGGTCCGGCGGCTGGGCGCGAATGGCCTGCAGGGCGGCGCGCGGATCCCCGAACTCGCCAACCAGTGTGAGTTGCGGCGCGTTGGCGCAATACTCGCGTAATGCACGGCGCGCTGCCGGCTCGTCATCGACGATGATCACGTTCACTGCCGATCCCTAACGTCGCCCGTGAAGGTCAACTCGCCGGGGCGCCTGCATCGCGCAGCTGCGGCAAGAGGATTTCGGCGCACCATACACCGCCCTCGGCCGCGCGTGAACTGAAAGTCGCGCGCGCGCCGAACTGCACCGCCAGGCGCTCGCGCACATTGCGCGTGCCTATGCCCTCGCCGCCACCGCCTGCGGTGACGCCAGCGGCCGTGTTGACCACGCGCAGTATCAGCTTTTCATTCGCGAGCTGCACCTCGACCCGTACCGAGACCGGCCCGTCGTGCCCGGCCAGCCCATGCACCACGGCGTTCTCCACCAGCGGCTGCAGGATCAGGCTGGGCACCCACAGCGCGGGCAGCGAATCACGATCCGGTATGAGCACGCTGAGGCGGTCCGCAAAGCGCTGCTGCTGCAGTTCCAGGTACAGCTGCACGAACTGCATTTCATCGGCCAGCGTCGAAAAATCGCGTTCGC
This sequence comes from uncultured Gammaproteobacteria bacterium, assembly GCA_963823235.1. Taxonomy (GTDB): domain Bacteria; phylum Pseudomonadota; class Gammaproteobacteria; order Steroidobacterales; family Steroidobacteraceae; genus FEN-1191. Next base: position 281,237 of record CAWGKS010000013.1, read on the forward strand.
CCGCCTTGAGCAGGCGGCGCAGCAGATCACCGAGCTTCACGATCATGGCCTGCGCGGCCTTTGGCTCCCAGGCGATCTGGCCATGAATGGCGTGCAGCAGGTTGAACAGCGTGTGCGGCGAGAGCTGCATGCGCAGCGCCGCCAGGCGCGCCGTGCTGAATTCACGTTCCAGCGCGGCGACCTGCAGCTGCGCAGCGCTGTAGCGCTGGAACAGGGAAAATCCGCTGACCAGCGCCACACCGAATCCGTAGGCGAGGAACATGCTGGTGGCGCTCGCCAGCCACAGCGACAGGTTCGCGCCTTTGAACAATTCCAACCAGTCCATGGTCTTCATGTGATCCATTTCATTGTGCCCGGTGAGGAACAGTGCGCCCTCCAGCACCGGCGACCCCAGGGCGGCAAATGCCACGGCGATGAACAGTTGCATCGGCAGCGCATACCGCAGCGGACTCCAGCGGATCTTCAACGAGGCCCAGACGCTCGCCAGCAGTGCCGGATACAGCAAGGCGTGCTGCAGCACCCGCGCATTCCAGGGCGCGAAATGGTGCTCCGTGCTCATCGCATCGAAGCCGGCGCTCATGCTGCTCGCGTACAGGATGTTCGACAACGTCACGTACACCCAGTAGCCGGTCAGGATGCCCAGCGACGGCCAGTAAGAGAGTGCGATTGATGATTCCGCCTGATCGTTCATGCGCTATAGATTACGGCATGCGCGGCGGATTTGGAGGGCGCAAAGGCCGTTCGGGGACGAACTCGTAAGCGGCGGGGACGAACCCGCCGTCCGCCCGCAGAAATGCAGCGGCCCGAAGGCGTTTCATACACACATCGCCGAACGCGGCGCAACGCAACACCCACTCAAAGGAGAGATGTATGAAGAACGCAGAACTGACTCGTAAGATTGCCAGCCGCGGCGCGGCTGCATTGCTGGTACTGGCGGCTACGTCGGTGCGCTGTCCAGCGCCTCCGCGGCATCGCCCGCCGACAGCGTACCGTCGGTCACCGTGCGCTACGCGCGATCTGAATCTGTCGACCGAGGCCGGCGCCAAGGCCCTGTATCGTCGCGTCGCGTTTGCCGCGAAACAGGTTTGCCCGGCTGACGATATCCGCGACCTGTCGGGACTGGTTATCGCGCGCGCCTGCCAGCAGGCGGCCATCGAACGCGCCGTGCACCTGGTCAACAACCCGCAGTTCGCGGCCGTCTACGCCGCTGCGACGCGCCACGGTTGATCGGCAATGCTAAGCCGGCGCACCGACAGGCTGGTCGGGCGCCGGCTGCCTACCAGATGCCGCCCAGCGCCACGGTGATCGCCTCCCCGTTCACTCCCCCGGCAGCATTCGCTGCACAGGAACGCGATCACCTCCGCGACCTCGCGCGGCTCCAGCACGCGGTTCTGCGGGTAGATGGCGGCGCGCTCGCGCCATACCTCCTCGACGCTGATACCGCGCCGTTCGGCCGCCGTCTTCGCCGAGCGCTCGGCCATCGCGGTTCGCACCCAGCCTGGCAGCACCGCGTTGGAGGTGACTCCGAACGGCCCCGCGTCCTGGGCGACCGCGCGCGCGAGCCCGATCACGCCGTGCTTGGAGGCGGTGTAGGCGCTCCCCGATCGCTCCGCTTTCTCGCCAGCGGTCGAACTCGTGAATACCAGGCGGCCGAAGCCGCGCTTGCACATACCGCCGACCGTCAGCCGCGCGAGCTCGAACGGACGCGTCGAGGTTGATGCGCATCGTCTCGCGCCACACTGCCGGATCCTGCTCCCACACCAGCCGCTCGTGCGCCGAGCCGATGCCGTGGTTCACGACCAGCAGGTCAATCGGCCCCAGTCGCCGCTCGGTCTCGGCGACCGCCAGGGCGCAGCCTTCGGTGGTACCGAGGTCGGCCGCGACGTAGGCCAGACCCACGTCCGCCAGTTCCGTCGCGCTGCGCGACACGACCATCACGCGCGCGCCCGCCGCCGAGAGCAGCAGCGCGGCCTCGCGGCCAATACCCCGGCCACCGCCCGTGACCAGTGCTACACGTCCCTTCATTGCTCAGCTCCTGTATTGGTACCAGTCTTTGCTCGAGTTTACGACCTTTACTACCAGCAGCATCACAGGTACTTCAATCAATACGCCGACCACGGTGGCGAGCGCTGCGCCCGAGTTGAAGCCGAACAGACTGATGGCCGCAGCCACAGCCAGCTCGAAGAAATTGGACGCGCCGATCAGCGCCGAAGGGCAAGCGACGCTGTGGGACTCTCCGGCGCACCGGTTTAGCCAGTACGCAAGCGCCGAATTGAAGAGCACCTGAATCAGAATCGGGACTGCCAGCATGGCGATCACGAGTGGTTGCTCCAGGATTGCCTCCCCCTGGAACGCAAACAACAATACCAGAGTCGCCAGCAACGCACAGATGGACCAGGGTCCGATCCGCAGCAACGCGGCATCGAACGCCACCTGTCCGCGCCTGAGCAATGCATGGCGCCACCATTGCGCCAGCACCACCGGTATGACGATGTAGAGTACGACCGAGGTAATCAGCGTGTTCCACGGCACGCTGATAGAAGAAATGCCCAGCAGCAGGGCCACGATCGGCGCGAAGGCAAAGATCATGATCGTGTCGTTGAGTGCCACCTGCGATAGCGTGAACAGCGGGTTGCCGCCAGTCAGTCGACTCCACACGAACACCATCGCCGTGCAGGGCGCCGCGGCCAGCAGGATCAGGCCGGCGACGTAGCTGTCCAGCTGTCCCGCAGGCAGATAAGGAGCGAAGACATGGCGGATGAATACGTAGCCCAGCAGCGCCATTGAAAACGGCTTTACGGCCCAGTTTATTAGCAGCGTGATGCCGATGCCGCGCCAGTACTGGCGCACCTGATGCAAGGCGCCGAAGTCCACCTTCAACAGCATCGGGATGATCATCACCCAGATCAGCAGACCCACCGGCAGATTGACGCGTGCTACCTCCAGATGGCCGACGATCTGGAAGACTCCCGGCAGCCACTGCCCTAACGCTATGCCGGCCACGATGCACAGCAATACCCACACCGTCAGGTAGCGCTCGAACAAGTTTAGCGGCGCGATGGCAGCAGACCTGCGCAGGCCCTTGACGAGCGTACTCATGGTTCGATTTTCAATGTGCAGCAATGTCTCGCAGGGCTGCCTGCAGCGCTACATTGTCTATGTTTGCCAACGGCAATTGCAGCAACTGCAGCATACGGTAACCCAAGGCCTGCCGGACCAGCTCAAACGCGATGCGTTTGTCGGCGTCACCGCCGGGCGCATTGCCAGGGTCGGGATAACTCCAATGCACCTGCACTGGGCCGCCGGGCCAATAGGGGCAGGTTTCCCTGGCGGCGTTGTCGCACACCGTAATGACAATGCGCATTGGCGGCGCATCTGGCGCCGCGAATTCATCCCAGCTCTTGCTGCGATACCCGCTGGTGTCGATTCCCGCACTCTTGAGGACTTCCAGTGCCAACGGATGAATGCGCCCACTGGGTGCGCTGCCAGCGCTGTACGCCCGCACCTCGCGGCCCAGCCGTTGCGCCAGATGGTTCAGCATCGCTTCACCGAGGACGCTGCGCGCCGAGTTGTGAGTGCAGAGGATCAGGACATTGGTGGTCACGGGTGATCAGCTTACTCCCAGTCAACCCGGCTTTCAGCCGTTGCGAAACAGGAAACTGTAGGCATTGAGCGCTGGTACACCGCCGAGGTGTGCGTACAGCACTCTGGATCCGGGCGGGAACTCGCCGCGGCGCACCCAATCGATCATTCCCTGCATGGACTTGCCCTCGTACACGGGGTCCGTGAGCATGCCTTCCTGCCGCGCGCACAGCCGGATAGCCTCCAGCGTGCCCTCGTTCGGCAGGCCATAGGCAGGGCCAGCGTAGCGGGTATCGAGCACCACATCCTGCTCGCTGATCTCGCGGCCCAGTTCGACCAGCCGGGCCGTGTTCTGGGCGATGCGCAGGATCTGCGCCCGGGTTTTCTCCGGCGTGGCCGAGGCATCGATGCCGATGACACGATCGGCGCGGCCGTCTGCGGCAAAGCCAACCACCATGCCGGCCTGGGTGCTGCCGGTGACCGAGCACACCACGATGTAGTCGAACTTGAAGCCAAGCGCGGCTTCCTGCGCCCGCACTTCTTCGGCAAAGCCGACGAAGCCCAGGCCGCCCAACGGGTGCTCGGAGCAGCCCGCGGGAATCGGGAAGGGCTTGCCGCCGGCCTTGCGCACATCTTCCATGGCCTGTTCCCAGCTGGCGCGTATGCCGATGTCGAAGCCAGCCGCGTCGAGCCGCACCTCGGCGCCCATGATGCGTGACATCTGGATGTTGCCGACGCGATCGTAGACGGCGTCCGAATAATTGACCCAGTTCTCCTGCACGAGCACGCACTTGAGCCCGAGGTGCGCCGCCACCGCGGCGACCTGCCGGGTCTGATTCGACTGTATGCCACCGATGGACACCAGCGTATCGCAGCCCTGCGCCAGCGCCTCGGGAATCAGGTATTCGAGCTTGCGCGTCTTGTTGCCGCCAAAGGCCAGCCCGCTGTTGCAGTCTTCGCGCTTGGCATAGAGTTCTACCTTGCCGCCCAGATGAGCGCTGAGGCGCTTCAGTGGCTGGATGGGCGTCGGGCCGAAGGTCAGCGAATGGCGCGGAAAGCGCTGCAGGTTCATGGCGAGGACTCCTGAAAAGGGTTGCAACGGCTGCCATGGTAGGCAATAAGCCGTGGCGCAGGGTTGCAACTTTGTCAATTATTTCGCATTATTATTGCACTCAGCCGAGCATCTGGTTTGATTTTTATTGCTGCATTCAGTACATGGTCGCAAGAAAAGTTCGCTCCGTCCCTTCGACAGATATCACCTGTCGCCGGCGCTCGATCGCACCGACCGGGCGATTCTGCGCGCCCTGCAGCGCGACGCATCGGTGTCGAACGTGCGGCTTGCGGCCAGGGTTTCCTTAAGCGCGCCGGCCTGCCTGCGGCGCGTCGAGCGGCTCAAGCGGCTGGGGCTGATCACAGGCATTGTGGCACTGCTGAATCCGCAGGCACTCGATGCCGGCATGCTGATCATCATCGGTGTGGTGCTCGACCGCTCGACCCCCGACTCCTTTGCTGAATTCGAGAAGGCGGCGGTGAAAATATCCGGGTGCATGGAGTGCCACGTGGTCACCGGCGAGTTCGACTACTTCATGCTGCTTCGCACCCGCGATAGCGACAGCTTCAACCGACTGCACGCCGGGCAGTTGCTGCATCTGCCGGGCGTGCGACAGATCCGCTCGTTCATGGTGCTCAAGCAGGTGCTGTCGACGACGCAGTTGCTGATATGAGACGCTGGGCGTTCAACCGGCAGGAGAACTGAAGTGAATCAACGCAGCGGGTCCTGGTGGGCGCGATTGTTCCGGTCTGCCGCCGTCATTGAGGAATTCGAGCTTAGAGCCGTAGTCCTCAGCATGCTGTATTTCTTCTTCCTGTTCGGCAGTTACTCCATCGTCAAGCCGGTTCGCGACGCGATGGGCACCGTCTACGGGATGAGCCACATACAGGAACTGTTCACGGGCACTTTCCTGGTGAGCCTGGTGTTCGCACCGGTGTACTCAGGGCTCGCCGCGCGCATCAGGCTGTCGACATTCCTGCCGTGGGTGTATGGATTCGTCGCCGCGTCGATCATGCTTTTCTATGCCCTCTTCCAGAGCGTTACCCAACCCGAGCAGCTGCGCTGGATCGCCGCCGCGTTCTACATCTGGGTGAGCACCTTCAATATCCTGATCATCTCGGTGTTCTGGACCTTCATGGCCGACATCTACTCGCGCACGCAGGCCAAGCGACTGTTCGGCTTTGTGGCAGCTGGCGGCACGTTGGGCGGCATCGTAGGTCCCGCGATCGCTACTTTCCTGGTCAAGCAGGTCGGCAACAACAACCTCATGCTGATCTCGGCGCTGGGTTTTCTCGTTACCGCCGCGCTGGTGCGCACGCTGGCCCGGGAGAAGCAACGACTGGTGGCGACGGGCGTAGCCGTGCAGCACACCACACTGGATCGTAAGCTGGCGGGTAATCCCTTCGACGGCTTTCGCCTGCTGTTCAGGTCGCGCTACCTGATGCTGCTGGCGCTGTTCCTGCTGCTGATGACCTGGATATCCACGATCGTCTACATACAGCTGGGCGATCTGATCACCAAGGCCTTTGCCAGCCGCGAGGCGCGCACGCAGGCCTATGCGATGATCGACCTGGCCGTGAACAGCCTTGCCGTCCTGATACAACTCTTCGGTACTGGCCGCCTGATCGCACGCTTCGGTGTCGGCACCGGGCTGCTGGTCAATCCGGTCATCATGGTCGTGGCATTCCTCGCCGTGGCCTTCTCGCCGGTGCTCCTGCTGCTCGGCGGCATCCAGGTGCTGCGACGCGTGGCTGAATACGCCATCGCCAAGCCCACGCGCGAAATGCTGTTCACCGTCGTGGACCAGGAAAGCCGCTACAAGGCCAAGAACGTCATCGACACGGTCGTGTACCGCTTCGGCGACGTCAGCTCCGCGTGGGTGAGCGCGGCGATCCTGCCCTTCGGGGTCGCAGGGCTTGCGATCTTCGGCATCGCTGTCTCAGCGGTCTGGTTTCCGGTGGCCTACCTGCTGGGCAAGCGTTACGAGGCGGAACGCTCAGGCTCTTGAGCGCAGGACCCCGGCATCGATGCTGCCCATGGTAGTCCTGCCCACCAGCGCCGTCGTAACCCGCAGTTCACGCTGAATGATTTCAAGCGCCCGGGTCACGCCCGCCTCGCCCATGGCAGCGAGCGCGTACAGAAACGACTTGCCGATGAGCACGCCCTGTGCGCCCAGGGCGACGGCCTTGAGGACATCCTGGCCCGAGCGCACGCCGCCATCGAACAACAATTCACAGCGGCCATCGACCGCGGCCGCAATCTCCGGCAGTACGGAAATAGTCGAGGCTGCGCCATCCAGTTGCCGCCCGCCGTGGTTCGACACGACGATCGCATCGGCACCGCTGGCGAGCGCGAGTTTCGCATCCTCGGCATCGAGCACGCCTTTCAGAATGAGCTTCCCTGGCCAGCGGCTGCGCACCCATTCCACATCGCGCCAGTTCGCGGTCGGGTCAAACTGCGTTGCCGTCCATTCCGCCAGTGTGCGGATGCCGGAGGCGCCGCCGATGCGGCCTTCGAGATTGCCAAAGCTGCGGCGCTTGCCGAACAGCACCTTGAGCGCCCATGCCGGTTTGGTTGCGACATCCAGGGTGTTCCTGAGCGTCAATCGCGGCGGGATGGTCAGCCCGTTACGGGCATCCCGGTGCCGCTCGCCCAGCACCTGCAGGTCCAGGGTCAGCACGAGCGCGGAGCAGCCCGCGCTTTTTGCCCGTTCGATCAGCTCCTGATTGAAGCCCCGGTCTTTCATCAGGTACTGCTGAAACCAGAAAGGTTGCTTCGTCGCCGCCAGTACGTCCTCGATCGAGCAGATCGACAGCGTGCTCAGGCAAAATGGCACGCCAAAGGCCGCCGCAGCGCGCGCGCCGAGGATTTCGCCGTCGGCATGGAAGAACCCGGCCAGCCCGGTGGGCGCGATGGCGAGCGGCATGGCGACCGGCTGGCCGAGCAGGGTCGTCGCCGTGGAGACGCTCGAGACATCCACCATGACGCGCTGGCGAAACGCCAGCGCCTCGAGATCGGCGCGATTTCGACGCAGCGTAAGTTCGTCGTACGCGCCGCCATCCGCATAATCGAAGATGGCACGGGGGATGCGACGCCGCGCAAGTAATCGCAGACCTTCAATGCTGGTGATGTTTGCCACGACGTAGCCTCAAGCCTTGTTCAGCACCATGGATTTTGATCCCGGATTGTCATATAACTCCCAGCTGTCCGCCAGCATCACAGTCCGGACGCTTCCGGTCCGGGGCAATGATCCCTACTGGAGTCTATATATGCGTACACGTGCCATGTTCCTTGCCCTCAGTTCCGCCATTCTTTCTTTCGCCTGGAGCAACGCGCCAGCTCACCCGCCCAAGGCGGACACCGCGGCCATTGCCATATCCATTGCGAACCCCGACCGTCCAGCCGCCGACCGCGAGCGCGATAGCTGGTCCAGGCCGCAGGTCGTACTCGATTTTCTCGAGGCGCGGCCGGGCCTGCACGTCATCGACTATCTCGCCGGCGACGGCTACTACAGCGAGCTGCTGGGGCGCATCGTGGGAACGACGGGCCAGGTAATCGTCTACAACAATGGCGGCTACTCGTCCTTCTACGGGCAGGAGCTGGTGAAGCGCTTTGCCAACAAGCGCGTGCCCAATTCGCTGCTCAAGGTGGCGGAAATTGCCGATCTGAAATTGACGCCAAATTCACTCGATGCAGCACTGTTTGTCATGTCCTTTCACGATGTCTACTACGCGCCGCAGGGCGCCGCCGGGCCGATGGGTGATGCCTCGACAATGGTCGGCAATCTGTACACGGCCCTGAAGCCGGGTGGCGTCGTCGTCGTACAGGATCACGTGGCGAGCGCCGGCAGCGCGCCTGCGGATTCCGTGAACAAGCTGCATCGAATCGATCCCAGTGTCATCAAGCACACCTTTGAAGAGGCCGGTTTCAAGCTCGAGGCCCAGGATGGGTCTTTCGGGAACGCTGCGGATGATCACAGCAAGCTGGTATTCGATCCGGCGATCCGCCACAAGACGGACCAGATCCTGTATCGCTTTCGTAAGTCGAAGTAAGCAGTTGCCAGAGCTTTTCGTTCGCCTGTCCATAAATGCGCGTACAGTTGCCGACGTTCAATAACAATCAATTCAGGAGCTGATAATGCGTTACAAGACAATCTTGCTGGCTGTGGGGATGGCTGTGGCATCGGCAGCGTATGCGGACCTCCAGCCATGGAAGGACTACACCGAGAGCGACGCCGTCTGGTCGGTCACCACGGTCAAAGTGCACTCCAACATGGGAGATGCCTACCTGGAAGGTTTGAAGGCCACCTGGGTGGCATCGAATGAGGTCGCGATAAAGCTCGGACAGATGGTGGAATACCATATTTATCGCAGTGACCTGCCGGAGAGCGGCAATTTCAACCTGATACTGGTCGCCAAATTCAAGAACAGTGAAATGCTGGCACCCAACAAGGCACGCTATGACGCGTTCATGAAGGAGTGGGGCGAAGAGCGCAACAAGAAGACCACCGAGACTTCACAGCGCATGTACCCGCCGATGCGTGACATTACGGGGGAGTACAACATGCGGGAAATCACCCTGACGAAATAAGCACCGACCACGAGGCCGCGCCCGATCTCAATTGCGGGACGCGCGCGGCCTCACTCTCTGCGCCACAGCAGCAACACGACGCCCGCCAGCACGATGCTCACGGCCAGCCATTCAAAGCCGGTGACGATCTCGTTACCGAGCGTGATCCCTAAGATCAAGGCGACGATCGGGTTGACATAGGTATAGCTTGCGGCCAGCGAGGGTGTCGTGCGCTCCAGCAATATCATGTAGGCGGTGTAGCTGATCAGCGAACCAGCGAATGCCAGGTAGACCCATGAGGCGAGTGCGAGCGGCTGAGGCGGCCAGCTGGGCACTTCGCCGACCACCCAGGACAGGATGAGCAGCAGCACGCCGCCGATCAGCATCTGGCTGGCGTGACCCATGGAGCCCGGGGCGGTGCTCAGTTTGGCGCCGCCCGGAAGCCCGTGAACTGCCCATACGCTGCCCAGCACCCAGGCGATGCACGCGCAGCTGATCGCCAGCAGGCCGGTGAACGAGGCGCTGAACCCCTGCCCCTGCGTCAGCATTACGACGCCGCCAAGTCCGATGACTACGCCAGCCAATTGCCGGGGTACGGGGCGCACGCCGTAAGGCCATTCGGCGAGCACCAGCAGCGTCGGGACCACGGCGTTGAACGCCACGACCAGTCCGGAACTGATGCTCGTTTCGGCGATTGCCGTGAATCCGTAACCGATACCCAGCAGCAGGCACCCCAATATCGCCCCGCCCATCCACTCCCGGCGGCTCGGCCACGCTGCGCCCCGAACCCGGGCCACCACAGCCAGGAGCACGCCCGCTGCCAGGAATTGACTGCCCATCTGGAAGAAGGGAGGAAAGCTGACCAGGGCCCACTTGATGGCCAGGTACATCGAGCCCCAGACGAACCAGGTCGCGGCCAGGCATGCCACAACCGTCGCGGACCACACGGTTTTGACAGGGGTGATCGCGGGTGTTGAGTTAGCGATGACTGCTATTCCTGTGCGTCGGCATCTGCATCTTTGAAATCAGAGCTCAGCTGCGTTGCCGGCCGCCGGCATCGTAGAACCACGCGTCGGGGTACGGATACCACCACTCGTGAATGACGGGCTTGTGATCGATGATCACCATCTTCGAGCGTCGAAACAGGTCAAGTCCCAGCCGCGACAGTTCGCGGCCAACGCCCGACATCTTCCAGCCGCCAAACGGCAAGGCATCATTGTCGATCAACGGATTGTTGACCCAGACCATTCCCGCCTCGAGACGCTCCGCCGCCTCCATGGCCTCGTCCAGGCTGGTTGTAAATAGCGAAGCACCAAGACCGAAGGGACTGTCATTGGCCCGCGCGATGGCTTCGTCGAAATCCGCAACGCGGCAGATGCTGGCGACTGGCCCGAAACACTCTTCACGCATGATGGCCATTTCATGGGTCGCGCCGGTCAGGATTGTCGGCTCGTAGAACCAGCCGCGCGACAGGTCGGGCGGAATGCGCCCGCCAGTGACGGCGGTAGCACCCTTGCTCAGCGCGTCGTCGACGAGGCGCATCACCTTGGTGCGCGCCGCTTCACTCACCAGCGGCCCGATCTCCGAATGCGCGAGCCCGTGGCCGATCCGGAGCTGACGGGTGCGCTTGGCGAAGGCCTCAACGAAGCGCTCATGCACGGCATCGACCACGTAGAAGCGTTCCGCCGACGTGCACACCTGACCACTCAGATGAAAGGCTGCGGTCACCGAACCAGCGGCGGCCACCTCGATGGGTGCATGAGCGCTGATGATCATCGGATCGCTGCCGCCGGCCTCGATGAGCGCCGGCTTCAGTCGCGACGCTGCCGCCATGGCCACCGATCTGGCAGCGCTGACCGATCCGGTGAAAGCCACCGCATGAGTGCGTTCCGATTCGATCAGTGCCGCCGCGACCGCAGCGCCCCCCGGCAGGCAGGCTACCAGTCCTTCCGGGAGCCCCGCGAACACGCGCCATGAATTCCAGCGTGCACAGCGTGGTGGCCGGCGCCGGCTTGATGATGCAGCCGTTGCCGCAGGCTAGCGAAGCGGCGACCGTCCAGCAGGCAATCAGGATGGGAAAATTGAAGGGAATGATGTGCACGCTCACACCGAGCGGCTCGTAGCGAGCGTACTGAAACGAACCGGCCTGCGTCGTACCCGCCACCTTGCCCGCCTCATCGCGCGCCAGCTCGGCAAAATAGCGGAAGCTCGAGGCACAGTTCGCCAACTCCCCGATGGCCTCCGGGTAAGGCTTGCCCATTTCGCGCGTCATCAGCTCGGCACAACGGCGCAGATCAGCCGTCTCGATTGCGTTGGCGAGTGCATGCAGTGTCCTGGCACGGCTCTTCGCATCGCAGCGCATCCACAGGCGCTGCGCACGCGTCACCGCATCGATCGTTGCCTCGATGTCGGCTGCCTGACTTTCCGCGAAAACCCCAACCGGCTCGAGCGTGGCAGGGTCGACGACACGCTGCACCGTTCCGGCGGCGGGACGATAGGTCGGGTTGATGAAGAAGCGGGGAGATTGCGGGTCGAAGTTCATGGCGACGCTCACTCAGCGAATCATGTAGACCTTGGTGACTGTTTCGTGAACCGTGCAGACTCCCCGCCAGTCCTCCGGGAAGAACGCGGCGGTATCCGGTGTAATCTCGATGATCTCGCCGCTCTCATGGACATAGGTGCAACGGCCCGCAAGGAAATGGCAGAACTCATCGCGGGTCACATGGCAGAACCACTTGCCCGGCGTGCAACGCCAGATCCCGCATTCCGAGCGGCCCTCCGGCCCCTTGTGCAGCAGCTTGCCGCTGGTGTGGGAGGCACCCTCCAGCATCGTGGGGATCACGCCCCAATCGATGAGGTCAGTAACCGACAGTGGATTTCTAAGTATGGGCGTGACCAAGGACGGCGCTCCTTTCTGAATATCCGCATGATCGCATGCCAGGATGTAGGTGTTGCGCAACGCGGTCGTGAACCGTGCAGTCCCCGCTCCAACCGGCCTGAAACAGCACTACTGTCCCGGGCGTCACCTCGATCGTCTCGCCAGTATCGCGCCGGTAGGTGGCATGGCCGGCGACGAAATAGCAGAGTTCATCGCGCGGTATGCGCAGGCGCCAACGACCGGGCGTGCAGACCCACAGCCCACTCTCGGGCTGATTGTTCGGGCCCTTGAACAGCAGGCGCCCCGAGGATTGCGAGACGCCTTCGATGGCATCGGGCTGCACGCCCCAGGACACCAGATCGTTGCGAGTCGAGGCGCTTGCCAGATGTGGCGCGGAGCAGCTGGGTTCAACCATCGCCCTGCCCCGCTTCCAGCAGGCCGGTGAGCAGGCGCGCTGCCTTCGCCGGCCCGTTCTGCGCGCGCATGTGCGCACTCGTCGCCGCAAGTCTGGCGCGCAACTTCCCATCGTGCAGGCAGGCATCGATGCGCGCGGCGAGTTCGGCTTCGGTCCAGGTGGCACGAGCCATCGCGAAGCCGTGGCCGGTCTCCTGGACCCGGGTGGCGTTGTCGTGACCGTCCCAGGCGAAGGGCATGATGATGGCCGGCTTGCCGAACAACAGGCACTCGGTGAAGGAGTTGTTACCACCATGATGGATCGCCACGTCGATCTGCGGAATGACTGCGGGTTGCGGGAACCAGCTGTCGACGATGACATTGGACGGCAGTTCGTTGTACTGGGCCTTGTGATCGCCGACGTTGACCAGGGCGCGATAGGGCATCCGCCCGAGAGCCGCGATCAGGCGCTTCAGCAGCGTGACATCACCGGCCCCCAGGCTGCCGAATGAGAGATACAGGAGCGGCGCATCCTGGTGCGCGGCAAAGCGCGGCACGACATAGGACGCCTCGCGACGTACGCAGCCCTCAAGATACTGAAATTTCTCGGGCGCGAGCGGCCGCGAGCGCTCGAACTTCACCGCCTCAGGGTAGAGCAGCAGGTTAAGGTACGGCGAGGTTTCAAAGAACTGGCCGAGCCGGATAGGGATGCTCGCCCTGCGAGACGAGAAATTCGTTGAATGCCGCATGCAGCGGGCCGATCACCTCGTTGAAGTGCTCGCGAAAGCGCTCATGACAGGCAAGGTCGCGGGCGCCACAGCCCGACAGGTGCGGCGGAATCGCCGGATCCTCGATCTCGTTTTCCGAGCACGATACGATGCGTACCCAGGGCGCCCCATGCTGCTTGATGGCCGGAAACAGGATGACGTTGTCCACGCAGATCAGATCCGGGTCGACCTTCGCCAGCACCTGCGGCAGGTCACGTTGCGCGTAGCGCGCGCTGTCGACAATGGCCGCCCAGCAGTCCTTTACATAGGTATCGATCTGCTCATACGGCGACTTGTAGAAATTGGCAAGATGCCCGTTGATGAAGTCTTCCCAGAACTTAGCCATCTGCTTGGGCGGCAGCGGTTCAGACAGATTGACCGGGTAGGCGTCAAATCCATAGCCGCGATAGACTTCAAGGAACCCGGGATCCGAGATGAACACGGCCCGTTGGCCGCGCTCAACCACCGCCTGCGCAATCGCCACGGAATTGAGTGCCGGCCCAAATGCGGCCTCGGGAAAAAACGCGAATGTCTTCGATTGCTGATCTGACAATTGAGGTGTCTCGCTGCGCTGGCGAGGCACGGGCCGCAACGCCTGCTGGATCAGTCTATCGGACTGGACAAATGCGGGCAATCAAGTCCGCTCATGACCAGGGATTGATTACAGATCTCAAGGTCGGGTGAAAGTCGGCCTCATTCCGAGTCACCAGCACAAGCGCATGCACTTCGGCCGTTGCTGCGAGCAATGCATCCATGGCGTGAATTGGACGACCATTACTTTCGCGCCGCGCCACGATCTTGCCCCAGACGTTGGCAATCTGGGCATCGATAGGCAAGATCCTGCCCTCAAACCGCGCTGATAGATCTTCCCACAGCCAGCTATCCAAACGCTTGCGGCGCTCTCCGGACGCCAGAGCTTCGACACCGCGGCGCAACTCAGCGATAGTCACGACACTCAGGAACACACGATCTTCATCGGTCGCGTCCAACCACGCCATCAATCCGGGATTCGGACGCGGCTTGGTCCACTCTGACACGACATTGGCATCAAGCAGGAAACTCACAACCCGGTCTTACGCAGCGACTGCCTTGAGCGCTTCACCTTTAGTTTCGAACCGGGCAGTGGCGATGCAGCGAAGAACTCCGCCAGACTTCCATTGCGCCTGCTCTTGCGTTCCCACTCCGCTGCAGCCACGACTACCACAGCCTGCCGGCCGTTGCGTGTAATGGTCTGCGGGCCCTTGGCCTGAGCCTGATCGATGACCGCGCTGAATTTGGCCTTGGCTTCAGCGACTGTCCAGATATGCTCGTCCATGTGACAGTACCTATTTCTAGTCAACATGGTCATCATAGTCATTTAAGTGCGAAACGCAATGCGGGCGGACTAAATCTGCTTACCCGCCGCATGCAACGGCCGCAAATAAATATACCAGTGCACACCTCCGACCAGCAGACCACCGCCAACGAAGTTGCCCGCGTAGACAATGACCCACACCCGCAGCAATTCACGCAGTCGCACGCGGCGCGCCGGGCAATCTCGGCCGGCAGGAGAGCCGCGAAACCGTCGTGCGATTCTTCTGCTGTTCTTGAGTTCATATTGCAGACTCCAACTGCAAGCACCTTAGCGCATATTCAAGACCTTACCAAGGCGCTACACTGATCCCTCATCCGCTGCGCCTGGCATTGATATGAGTCACCGGATCGCTGCCCTGCTGACCATACTGCTCGCCCTGGTACTGCCGGAGTTCGCGCGGGCCGCAGTGCAGGTGTTGGTCGGGCCGACCCCCATTGTGAATGGCGCGGCACGCGCCAGCACCGATATCACTGTCCTCAATGGCAAGCTGGCCTTTGCCATCGCGGTGGGCACGGCGGTTCCGTACGGCGTGCCGCGCGGCGCCATCATCGATGTGGCGCCAGTCAGCAACGGCCGTATCGGGCGCGATCACGTGGTATTCGCCGATTTCATTCCCAACGACTGGTCGGCCTGGCCCAATACCTACCATCGGGTTGAAATACTCGAACAGAGTGCGCAGCGCGCCGTGATCCGCAGTACCCGCGACTGGGGCCAGGCCACCGTGACCACGCTGTACACCCTGCAGGACAACAGCGATGCCATTGAGATCCGGGCCACCCTGCACAATGAAGGCAGCGAGCCCTTGTCCGACCTGCTCTCGGGCCTGACCCTGTGGCTCAATAGTGGCTACCTGTTCGGCGTGCCCGGGCTTGCCGACCAGAGGAATGGCAAGGCCGAGGGCGCGCTGAGTGATCGAGTGGTCGCCTACGATGCCGATTGGAGCATCGCGCTGCATGCGCCCTACTTCGATCACATCGATTCAGGTTCCATGGACATGCTGCGCCTGCACACGCTGGCACCCGGCGCGAGCCAGACCTTTGAGGGCTGGTTGCAGGTCGGGGCTAGCGGCGACCTTGGAGCTGTTGTCCAGGCTGAAATCAATCGCCGGCATCTGGCTGCCGGCACGCTCCGGGGCCGCATCAGCGCCCGCGGTGGCAAGCAAGTCGATCACCCGGTCGTGATGGTCGAAAAGCAGGGCCAACCCTACGCCTGGGTGCTGGGTCACAAGGATCACTACCAGCTCACGCTACCGGTTGGTGAGTATCTGCTCCACGCTACGGGCAAGGGATACTCGGAGAGCCGCGACGTGCCTGTCACGGTCAAGGCCGGCAGCAGCGAGCTGCTCGATTTCCCCGATCTGGCGCCACCCGGCCGTTTGCACTTCAACGTCCACGCTGCCGGCCACGGCCAGCCGCTGGATGCACGCATCACCATCGTGAAGGGACAAAAACCACTGCCGCAATTTCTGGGTCGGCAGACCTTCTTCACCAATTTCGACCACAAGGGTGAACTCGATGTGGCGCTGGCGCCGGGTGAGTATCTGTTTAAAATTTCCGCCGGTGGCGGCTTTCTGGCACCGGATCGCGAGCTCGCAGTGCAAGTGACCTCCGCGCACACAGTAGCGCTGGAGGTCGCCATAACGCCGCAATTCAGTCCGCGGGCGCGCGGCTGGTACGCGGCTGACACTCATCATCACTCTGATCAGGCTGAGGCGGTTACACCGCCCGCGGACCTGGCGCTCTCACAGCTCGCCGCAGGGCTCGATCTGCTGTTCGTCAGCGATCACGATTCGACCGTCAACCATCGGGCCCTGCAGCAACTCGCCGACCGTCGCGCCGTGCCTTTCATTCCATCGATGGAACTCTCGGCCTCCTGGGGTCATTTCAACGCGTACCCGTTGCGGCCCGGCCTGCCGCTGCAGATCGATACCGGAACCGCCAGCGTCGATCAGTTGTTCGCAGAGGCACGCCGCCAGGGTGCGCTCGTCGTGCAGGCCAATCATCCCTACAACCCCTACGGGTATTTTTCGAGCCTGGCGCGTGGCGAAGTGCCCGGTGGCTTCAATCCGCAGTTCGAACTCATCGAGATCAACGCCACGGAACCCGAGAACGACGCCAAGGTTCTGCACGCGGCGTGGGCACTATGGAATGAGCGCCATCGTTACTATCTTGGCGCGGGCACTGACACGCACGACGTATGGCTGGATGGATCCGGTCGCGTGCGCCTGTACGCCCACCTGGACGGCAAACTCAGTGCCATGGCTTATGCCGAAGCCGTCAGAGCCGGGCACGCTTATGTAAGTTTCGGCCCGCTGCTCTATCCATCCGTGATGTTCGGCTCGGAGCTCAAGTTCCGGTCCGGCGAGCACTTCAGTCTGAGCTTCGATCTGGAATCGGTCAGCGGTCTGAAGCAGGCCAGCCTGATTGCGCGCGGCGAGACGGTCAGCACCAGATCGTTTACGGATCAACCGCACACGGCGCACTGGGACATTCCGCTGACTGCCAACGGCGCGGGCTGGTATGAACTGATCGTCGAAGATCGCCAGGGCGGCAAGGCCTATTCGGATCCGATCTGGGTCGACGTGATTGATGCTCCCTAATTCTCCACCAGCGGCAGTGAGAGATATGAAGCTTGCTTCGATGAGTGATAAATGCGCTGCGTGGCCTTGCGATAGTCGCCGGGTTTGGCCATGAAGATGTTGGGTACGAAGGTCTGCGGGTTGCGATCGTAGAGCGGAAACCAGCTTGACTGCACCTGCACCATGATGCGGTGGCCCGGCAGGAACACGTGATTGTTCGGCGGCAGGTCGAAATCATAGGCCAGGGGCTGGTTGGCCTTGATCGGCTTCGGCGTGACGAAGCTCTCACGGTAGCGTCCGCGCAAAATGTCCATGCCCACCGCGAGCTGGTAGCCGCCCATCTCGGGTTGTGACGGCACTTCATCCGGATAGACGTCGATGAGCTTGACGACCCAGTCGCTGTCCGTTCCGCTGGTCGCGGCGACCAGGTGCACGTGGGGATTGCCGCTTATCTTCAGGGGTGCAGTCAGCGCCGGGGAAGTGAATGAGAGTACATCCGTCCGGCCGGACGCCTCGCGCTGATCATCGGTCAGCCATTGCGCCCAGGTCTGCCCCGCCGCATAGCCTACGGGCTGGATGGGGCGGGCCCGAAACGGCACGGGATGCGCAGGATCAGAGATGTACTCTGAAAACTCATCGCCGGCCCCTGGCGCCTTGAAATCCAGCCTGTTGCCGGGCTGCAGATACAGCGCACGACTCTCATGGCGGCAGCCGTGATCGCAGCTCTGCGGCCAGCGATCAAGGCGGCGCCATTCGTTCGTGCCGGTCTCGAAAGCAGTTACCGCCGCGACGTCCGCCGGCGGCGCACCATCCTGCAGATACTGCGCCAGGAACGGGCGCAGTACGTATTCTCTAAAGTAACGCGCAGTATCGCTGCCGAAGCGGATGTTGCCGAGCGCGCTGCCTTCGTCGATGGCCTGCCCGTGATACCAGGGACCCAGCACCAGCTTGACCTTGTCGCCCTGCGTATCCTTGGGCTTGATGGCCCGATATACGGCCAGCGCACCATAACTGTCTTCGGCATCCCACAGGCTGTGCACCAGCATCACCGGCACCTTAAGCGGCTGCGCAGCGAGCACCTTGTCTACCGCCTGGTCGCTCCAGAAAGCATCGTAGCCGGGATGCGCGAGCAGCTTGTTCCAGAAGCCGAGTTGCTGCATGCCATAGAGTTTTCCCAAT
This sequence comes from uncultured Gammaproteobacteria bacterium, assembly GCA_963823235.1. Lineage (GTDB taxonomy): Bacteria > Pseudomonadota > Gammaproteobacteria > Steroidobacterales > Steroidobacteraceae > FEN-1191. The sequence goes on from CAWGKS010000013.1 coordinate 299,588, forward strand.
TCACCAGCCGAGCCCGCGTGCATGAACAGGTCGTAGTCATCGTGGTAGCTGGACCACCACTTGATGGTGTTGTCGCGGCTGCCGACCTGCTCGTAGACGTAGGAAGCATTCTGCTGGCGAAACGCACCGTTGTGAAACCAGTCATCCCCCATCCAGCCATCCACCATGGGATTCATGGGCACCGACACCTTGAGCGCCGGATGCGGGTTCACCAGCGCCATCAATGGCTCGAAGCCGTCATAGGAAATGCCCAGTGTCCCCACCCGACCGTTGCTCTCGGCAACATTCTTCACCAGCCAGTCGATGGTGTCGTAGGTATCGGTGGCATCATCGACCGGCGTCGGATTCTGCGGACCGTGGACCGGGCGGTTCATCACGTAGTCGCCCTCCGAGCCGTACTTGCCACGCACATCCTGCACGACGCGGATATAGCCATCCTCGAGAATGACGTCGGTCGCGTTGTCATAGCCCTGCAGCATTGAACCCAGGTTGCCGCTGTGGGTATGACTGGTCAGTTCCCTGGCGTCGTACGGCGTGCGCGTCAACAGCATGCCAGCATGAGCTGCGCCCCTGGGCACCAGGACGATGGTGTGCAGCTTGACGCCATCACGCATCGGGATCATGACGTCGCGCAGGCTGTAATCGTAGCTGTCCGTGACCGGCACGAACTTTTCAGGCGTCTCGCTTGGATACTGTGGGTAGGCGGCCTTGGGCGCGTCCTGCGCCAGTGCCACGCCGCCGATGCCGAGCAGGCAGGCCAACATTGCAGCTCTCAGACTGGCACAACTATTCACGTTCATGTCATCCCCTGTTGATACCTGCCGAACCTACCGTAACTCTCACCATCAATGGGCGCAATAGTCAGCGAGCTTGCGCGCTTCGGTCGCCGGGCCAGTCCAGTCAAAGCTCGCGGCTTGGGCATCATCCGCAAAGTTGTAGTAGACGATGCCACTGGGAAACAGGACCACCGAAATACCGCCAAACCCTGACATGAACGGTACCCAGGTGTCATTCGTGCAGCCGAGCGCAGCCTTGACATTGCGCGCCCAGAAACCGTATTTATAACGGAGATTGGAATAATCGCCCGTCTGCAGCCCCGCGACCAGGCGCTCAGGACCAAGCGCAGCGCGCAGCATGCGCGCGTCCAGCACCTGACGGCCGCCTAACTTTCCACGATCGCGGCTAAGGAAAGTGCCGAGGCGGGCGATGTCACTGGGCTGAAATGTCAGTCCCCAGCCGGTAAAGGGCTGGGCTTGGGCGTCATAGGTGCGGCGCGTTACTCGTGTAGTCTCGCTCAGGTGCAACGGTGCGTAGATGTCGGCGTAAACCAGGTCGCTGTAGATATCATCAGCGGCGTGTCCGGGCAGACTTCTTAGATAGTGGTTGAGTGCCGTGCCCAGCACATAGGTGTCGGATGAGTGGTAAACCCAACGAGTGCCGGCGCGCGCCCGGTGCGGATAAGCGGTGCAGCTGTAGCGGATCTTGTCATGGTGACTGAGTGGCACAAACAGTCCGGCCGTAGCTGCTGCCGACTCGTCCGCTTCAAAGTCGGTTGAATCAAAATTTCCCGTTGCCATGTCAAGCGCGTGCGCAAAGCTCACACCGTTCCAGTTCTGGCTCCGGCACTCGGGCACGTGCTCGCTGATCTGTTGCGAGAGCGCCGCGGGGTGCCTGGCCTGCAGGTCCATGAGCGCAAAGCCCGCGAACACTGATTTTGCCAGTGAGTAGGAAGGCAGGTCCAGCACGTCGCAATAGGGGTAGTCGCCACTGCGGGTCGCGCACTCCGACAGATAGTTAACACCTTCGAGTACCAGGCCGAACAGCGTGCGGCCGGCCGCGGCGCCTATTCTGAGCCGCTCAGTATCGATTTGCGGATGCAACACGCGCAGCTGGGCCAGGCTACGATTCGGCATTCGCGCGCCCATGGTCGCGGCGTGCGCCGCCAGTGCGCCAGCGCTGCCGGCGAGCAAGCGCGGATCGTAACGGGTACGCAGCAGTGCCCACAAATCCAGCTGCAGGTACTGGCAGGTCTCGCTGGCAATCTGCATCGCGGTTTGTGAGATGGCGCCATCGTCCCTGAACACAAACATCAGCACGCCGTTGTGCGTGCAGTTGGCATTTTTTTCCTGCAGGGAAAACGGCAGCGCCACCCGTGTGTAACCGCGATCGCCTGGCTCATTCCAGACCTTGCCGGGTTCAAGTATCAGCTCCCACCAGTCATGGCTGCCCGGGATCGTCCCGCGCTGCAGCGGAACCAACACGCCGCCCTGCTGCACGAATTCATAGGAGAAGTCATCCGGCCAGGTGACTGCCAGCGCCACGTCCGACGTGCTCACGTAGGCAGGATCTGCAATCAGTGTGTGATGCGGCAGCGTGCCGGCGAAGCCCAGCTGCAACCTGCCTTCGAAGTGATTGGTCGGTGCTGTGGCGTCAGCGCCCGGCGCATAGGCCGAGAAATCAACCAGCCGCGGATAGCTGCCAGCCATGAGCGTGTCAAAATCGAGCTCGGTGCGCGCCTCGGCGCCTGCGCACAACAGCATGGCGATGGCCATTAGCGCAGCACCCCGCTTCATGAGCTGTAGTTTAGATCCGTTATCACCATCAGCACAGTATGACGCGACCCAAGTCGCACAGGCGACTGCTATCATCAGGCACCTAGAGAGGCCTGCCTGGAATTATGAAAGCTCTTGCTGACCGGCCCCGCGCCGCGGCCGATGGCTTGATCGCAGCGGTGATGCTCTCGTTCCTGGCGACGGCGGGTTTCTACTACGTCAACATCATGCCGGCGCTGGTCGAAGGCCTGCGATCCGGCCTGCATTTCAGCGAGCGCGAGGCCGGTTTTGCGGGTTCTGCGAACGTCTATGGCGCCGCCGCCGGAGCACTGCTGGCAACGTTCCTGGTGGCGCGCTGGGCCTGGCGCACGACCGCGTACACACTGCTTGGCCTGCTCGTTACCATCGACCTCGCCAGCATCTTTGTCACGACTCCACCGATCATGATCGCGGTGCGCGCCATGCATGGGCTGGCAGGCGGGTGCCTGGTAGGTCTGTCCTACGGTGTGTTCGCACGCACGCGTCGGCCTGAGCGCACCTTCGGCATGCTGCTCGTGGTCCAGGGAGGACTGGGTGGGCTGGGCGTCATGGTGCTGCCAAAGCTGGTGCCCCTGTTCGGAACGCAGTCGCTGTTCTTCGCCCTGGTCGGCATCAGTCTCATCGCGCTGCTGATGCTGACGTTTCTGGCCGAATATCCGCCCGTCGCCGCACCGATCGCGGGCGTGGCAACGACGGCAGAAGCCCGGCTGGCAGCCGCGCGCGTGCCGGCGGGAAGACTGCTGCTAGCGCTCGCCCTGGTGTCGGTGTTCCTGTTCCAGTTCGCAAACATGCTGCTGTTCACCTATATCATCGGCCTCGCTCGTCACTTCGGACTCGATCCCGGCCATTCCGAGAATGTCGTGGGGCTGGCTACCTGGATAGGCATGATGGGTGCGGTACTGGTCGTGATCTGGGGCACGCGTTTCGGGCGCGTGCGCACCCTTGGCATCGCGCTGCTCGTTACTGCGCTGGGCATGTGGGTGTTCCATGGGTCAGCGCGGCCGGTGATCTATGCGCTGGCGAATTGCGGCACCGGCATTACCTGGGCGTTCGTGATTCCGCAACTGCTCGGCATGTGTGCCCGCTATGACCTGACGGGACGGGCAGCCGCCCTGGGCGGCTTCGCTTCAAAGATGGGCCTGGCGACCGGGCCGCTGGTCGGCGCACTGCTGCTCGGTGCAGATCGCTACGATCTGCTCATCGATGTCGCCGCTATCGGTATCGTTGGCTGCGCGATTGCTGCATTGATGCCGGCGGCCAGGCTCGATCGGCTTGATCTGGAGCTAGCTGCCGGTGGCAATTCCGGCGTTCTCAAGGCACAGGCGTAGCGACTCCAGCTGCGCGGCGTAGCGCCGCCACTTCCCGACTGAGCTGTCGTAGATCGGCTGGCGCACCTGCAGTGCACTGGCGGTCGTCGAGGCCTGCGAGTTCTGGTAAAAGTGCAGGCACTGCTCCTCCCAGGGCAAGCCGCAGTACGCAAGCAGCCGGCGCGCCTCGCCCTCGACATCCGCGACTACAGCTTCATACCGGAGCGTGTAGATCACACCTGGCATCACGGCGTTCCAGTGCTGCATCAGCCCGTCGTAGGCAATGAAATACTGTCCCAGTTCATCGAGGTCATAGGAAAAGGGATAGGCGTCCTTGAACAGTTGCTTGTAGACCGCATAGCACGTGTCCATGGGATGGCGTTGCAGGTTAATCAGCTTCGCTCGCGGCATTGCCAGGTGTATCAGGCCCGCGTAGAGATAATTGAACGGCAACTTATCGATGAAGAACGGGCTCGCGTCGCGCAAGGGCCTGGTGCTCTGCAGGTAAGCATCTCCTAAGGCGCGAAAATCCAGGCGCGCCGTGGCAGTCACGAAATCCAGGCGTGAGGCCGGCTGCGGGCTGATGGTCTGCTTGACGAGGCGCAGCAGATCAAGCGAGAAATTGTTGAGTTCGCCAGCTGAATAGACCTGCGAATGGCTGCTCAGTATGCGTTCGACCAGCGTGGTTCCGGTGCGCGGCATGCCGAGGATGAAGATCGGGTCAACACAGTCGCGGCCCGCCACGTGCCCGTCGAAAAGTTCCGGTCCGTACACTTCACGGATCTTGCCGATGATCTGCAGATCGGTCTCGAGGTTGTAGTGCATGTGTCGGCGCTTGACGTCCGCCCCGCGCTTCAGCGCATCGAAGCCGCCCTCGAAATCGCCGACGTCTTCCAGCTCCTTCGCCAGCGCATAGCACAATTGCGTCAGCCCCACCGGAGCGTTGGTGAGCGTCACCTGCTGCCGCAATTGCTCGATATGATTGCGTTCGAGCGTCTGCGTGCGCAATTGCGCGCGTGCGTTGTAGGCCTCGAATTCGAGCGGGTTGAGCGCAATGGCGGCATCAAAGCTCTGTTCAGCACCTGCGGCGTCGCCGAGGTAGCGCTGCACCGCGCCTTGGTTGAAGAGGAACTCGGCATTGCTGCCTTCAAGTTCGACAGCCCGTGAATAGTGCTGCAATGCGTTGCTGTGATCGCCCAGCATATGAAGTAGCGAGCCAAGGTCGTTGTGCAGTTGTGCCTCGGCAAACGATTTGTCGCGAAGCGTGCCCACTGCAGCGCTGGCCCCCGCGATATCGTTACCTTCAAACAGGCACTTGGCCTTATGCAGCTGGTAGCGGTCCGAATACGACAGCTCCAGTGCCCGGTCGATGGCGCGCAAGGCATCCGGGAAATTGCCTGCCCGCTTCATCAGGAAGCTGGCGAGGTACCAGCCGTAGGTGTAAGCAGGAAAGCCGTGATTGAGGCGTTGGCAGATCGCCAGCCCCTGGCCAATCTCGCCCGCATCAATGCAGCGATTGATCTGCTCCGCCAGCTGCTCCTGGGTTGGTCGCGCTGCTGCGGTCATGGCTGCATGTTAGCAGGGGCAGGAAGGCCGGCAATGCCGTACCTTCCCGCCCAACGGGCCCCTAGAACTTATAGCTGACGGCGATACCTATCGTCCGGGGCAAGGCGATGTAGTCGCGCGAGTTGTTGCCGTAATATCTCTGTGTCGCCGACACTGCGCCGGTCGTGGGATTTACTCTGGGTCCGGCCGCTGCGTACGTCATCTTGCCGGTGGTCCCGGCGTCGTTGAACACGTTCTTGATGAACAGTGACGCCGCCCACGCGTCCTTGCTGAGCGTGCTGCTCAGGTTCCAGAGCTGGAAGCCGTCGATACGCGCGAAACTCCTTGAGTAGATGGACGTCGGCGCATAGGTGGGTGAGGTCGGGCTCGCACTGTCCAGGCACCTTTGCGATGTGGTCAGGCTGTAACTCGTCAGGCAGTTGTCGTCGCCAATGCTGTTGACTGATCCGGACTGGTAGTAGCCGCTGAGCACCGTGCTGAGACCGTATCCTCCAGAAAATTTCAAAGCGTGCTGGAGTGACGCGCTCAACACGTTCTGGGCCGTGCCCGGCAGACGGTCGCCATTTGCCGCTACCCGATCCGTGTACAACGGTCCGCCGTAGTAGTTTCCGGCCGGCTGATAGACGTCAGCGGTCAACTTGGCGTCGACGTAGGTATAGCTGAGGTTGTAACTGAGGCTATCGGTCAGTGACCCCGACAGCTCTGCCTCTAGGCCCGCGGTACGGGCGGACTCGGCGTTGATAGCGGCGAAGAATCCCCAGTTCGATGTGGCGGTGTTCAACTGTGGGTTCTTCCAGTCGGTGTAGAAAGCCGACACCGCGTAAGCCATCGTGTCCGTAGTGCCCTTGTACCCGACCTCGAAGTTGTCGTTTTTATCTGCGTCGAAAGTGAGCAGCGCTGGATTCTCCCCATACTTGCCGCTGGTAGGCACCGCATTCGCGCCCGCGTGCCGATAGCCCTCTGAGAAGGTCGCGTACAGCATCGAGTGCTGGCTCAGGTCCCAGGCCATGTTGGCCTTGAACAGGAAGCCACTGTCGTCGATGGTTTTCGCGGCCACGCCGGGCGGATTGGCAGGCGAGGAGTAGATCGGCACGTCGACAATCGCATTGACGCCCACCTTGTTGCTGAAATAGCGGCCACCCAGGGTCAGGTGCGTGCTATCCGTGAAATTTATCGTTGCCTCGCCGTACGCCGCCGTTTCCTTGTAGTTCTGGGAACGGCGGAACAGAAAGTCCTGGTTCGTGGTGCAGGGGACACCGCATACTTGAACCGCAGGATCATTCATGTAGGGCAGGTAGCCGACGAGGTAACTGTTCTGCCCGAGGCTATAATCCTCATCGGTGTAAAACAGACCACCAGTCCAGTCGACGTGATGGTGGCCGTTCGACACCAGGCGCAGCTCTTGCGTAAAGGCCTTGTCGTCATAGAACCGCTCGGCCTGCGCCATCGGCCGCGGCGAACTGCCATAGGCCGTGAACCAGCCATTGCGGGCGTACACACCGGAGTTGTCACTGATGCCTGTGCCCGTGTGCTTGTATTGGGAGGTACTGGATGTCAAGGTGGCAAACGCGAGATCAAACTCCATCTCGAGCGCGGCCAGCTCCACGGTGCGACTTGAGGGCTCGGCCTGGATGGCGCCAAACTCGTATTTGCCGTATTGGCCGCCACTGACCAGGTTGTCCCCACGAGTCACCTGGCGCCGACCGCCGACCTCATCCTTTTGCCGCTGGTAAGAGAGCTGCGCGTTGAAGGTATCGTTGGGTTTCACCAGCAGGGAAGCGCGCCCATACTTCAGATCGACTGTATCGACATCCTTGGCCGACCTGTAGACCGGTAGCGCATTCACTGTATCCCCGCCGGTGACTACCGGATCCCCCTTGGCGTCCAGCGTGTACAGGTTCGGGTAGTCGACAATACCGTCGTTCTTGATCTGCCCGATATTGGCGCGAAGCGCCGCAATACTGCCCATCGGAATATTCACCAACAGGTCGGGGTTCAGGTTGTAGCCGTCAGAACCGTCGGTCTGCCCGTAGCTGACGCTCGCCTTGCCGCTAAGTGCCGACAAATCGGGCTTATTCATGATGTAGCGCACGTTACCGGCCAGCGATCCGGAGCCGTACAACGTGCCTTGCGGTCCACGCAGCACCTCTATTCTTTCGATGTCCTTGAGGATGAAATTGCCAAACAGTGCGGTGTTATCGACATAGGTCGCGACCGTGGGCGGTGCGGCCAACGGCACGTCGCCATTGGCGCCGGCATCGACATTCATGCCGCGGATAATGATGCCGTTGGTCACACCGGCATTGCGGTAGCCGCGATCGTACATCGCGACGCCGGCCATCGTGCGCAGCGCGTCGACGGAGTCGACAATGTTCGACTTCTCCAGCGTATCACCGCTGACCGCGGAGATATTGAATGGAATCTCCTGCACCGTCTGCGCACGCCGCGTGGCCGTGACCACGATTTCCTCCAGCGTAGTGCCCGCCGCTGCGTCTGCTGCCTGCGTGGTACCCGAAGTCGCCGCGAGCACGCTCGCCACGGCCATCGCGACCGCCGATTGCCGGCTGATTCTGGGATTGATCATGACTGCCACCCTCTGATGTGTATTGAAACTAGATGACTTATCGTGTTGGCAACTGCATCGGACCGAGCGCGCTCAGCGCCTCGAAATGTTGCTGTCGATTCGCGTAGACCGGAAAATCGACGCCACGGTCGCGAAAGCTCTTGAGCACCTGGCCCAGGCCATGCCATCCGGAACGGCGCACCCGACGAACGTAGTCCAGATCGACTTCGACGGGCACGATCTCGCGCGCGCTACCGGCCTGGTAGAGCACCTCGCCCCCCGGCCCGCAGACGATCGACTGGCCGCGGCCAAGTTTTCCGGCCACGTTGATGTCGAAGAAATAGCACTGGTTGATCGCGGCATTGGTCCGGGCGATCGCCAGTTCCACGTCCCGGTCGAGGGTGTTGGTCATGGACGGGTGCAGGATGATTTCCGCACCCATGGTCACGAGCGTGCGCGTCGTCTCCGGAAACCACATGTCGTAGCAGTTGGAAACGCCGAACCGCCCGACTGCCGGTACGTCGAAGACCACGAAATCCGTGCCGGCGGCGACGCCGGATTCGTAGGGCATGAACGGAAACATCTTGCGATGGCGCGCAACAACTTCGCCGGCCGGATTGATGACCGGCGTGAGGTTGAAAACCGAGCCGCCCTCGCGGACATAGAACGAGCCCGGAACCAGCCAGATCCCCAGTGTTTTGGCGATGCGGCAGAATTCCTGCTCGGCCGGTCCGGCCGTCGGCTCGGCGCGAGCTGTGCCGGAGCCGTGTGCCGCTAGCTCCCCAAGTACCACCATCTGCACCCAGGGGAATCGCGCAACCACCGCACCGATCTCGGCGCGCAGTTGCGCCAGGTTGTCGCCGCCGCTGATCTCCAGCTGCAAGCCGGCAATTGCAAAGGTTGCCATGGACGAACGAAATCCCCCTTGACAGGCCCTGGGCCTGAAGTGGGTGGTAGTATCCACGCAACAACGACGTAGACAATATGGCGATTGACGTAGACGGTAAAACCGGGAAGCACGACGGGCAGCGCTGGCTCAGGCTGCTACATGATGCCTTGCCTCCCGTGGCGCTAAGCGCCGGCACCACGGATTTCGCACCGCGCCTGATCGAAGCCCTGCACTCAGTCCTGCAGTTCGAATGGTGGATGGTGATGGTATACCGCCAGCACGCAACCCCAGAGATGCTGTGCGAGAACTTCTCGGGCAGCTGGCGCGAGAAGGGGCTGACCACCTATGTTGGCGCCTTTTACGTGCTTGACCCCTTTTTCCTGATGAGCCTCACGCTCGTTCGCCCTGAGGTCTGCCGACTGGGCGATATCACACCGGACGGCTTCCTCGACAGCGAGTACCACCGTGCCCACTACGCGACCGGGCGCATTGGTGACGAGGTCAATTATCTCTGGCCCCTGGAGGCCGGTATTAGCCTGGCCGTGAGCCTCGAGCGTTCCGAGAGCTGCGTCGGGTTCAGCGACGCGGAGGTGCACGACCTCGAGGCCGTTCAGCCGCTGCTGTACGCGCTGGCGCGCCTGCACTGGAGCGCAGCACAATCGAACCTTACTACAGTGCACAAGCCGGAAGTCGGTCGCCTGGTGCAGGAAGCGGCAGAGAACTTCGGCCGCAACGTGCTGACAACGCGCGAGTGCGAGGTAGTCAAGCTGGTTCTGCGAGGCTACTCCAGCAAGTCGATATCGCATTCGCTGGGTATCTCGCCCGGCACGGTCAGGGTCCATCGCGAGAACATCTATGGCAAGCTTGGCGTGTCCTCTCAGGCCGAACTGTTCAATATGTTCATCGAGGCGGTCTCGGCGATGTCGGCCCCTCATGCTGTGGGATAAGGTAAAGTGAACCCTATGCGACCGCTGCTTCGTCTGGTCTCTATCGGCCTGATCGGCCTTGCATCCCCGCTGCATGCCGCGGACCTGCTGCTGCAGCATGCACGCGTCATCGATGGCACCGGGCGTGCCGGATTCATCGGTGACGTGCGCATTCAGGGCAGCAAGATCGCCGCAGTGGCGGTGCACCTGCGACCGCGGGCCGGCGAGGCAGTCCGCGATGCACGCGGGCTGGCGCTGGCACCCGGATTTATCGACATGCACAGCCATGCCGACCGCGGACTGCTGCAGGACCTGGATGCCGCCACGCAGACCCGACAGGGCGTCACGACCATGCTCGTCGGCCAGGATGGTGAATCCAGCTTTCCGCTGCGCGACTTTTTCAGCAAGCTCGCCGCTACCCCGCCCGCACTCAACGTGGCGAGCATGGTCGGCCATGCCACGGTGCGCGCCCAGGCCATGGGCAAGGATCTGTTCCGTCCCTCCACGCCCGCGGAACTGGCGCAGATGAAGAGCGTGCTGGCAACGGAGCTGCAGGCCGGTGCATTCGGCTTGTCCACGGGGCTCGAGTACGAGGAGGGTCATTTCGCGACCACGGAGGAAGTAGTGGAACTCTCGAAGGTCGCGGCCAGCAGCGGCGGCTTTTATATTTCGCACGTCCGCGACGAGGGTAACGAAGTATTCAAATCCTACGATGAGATCCTGCGCATCGGCCGCGAGGCCAGGATTCCCGTGGAAATCACCCACATCAAGCTGGGATCCACGCCGATGTGGCATCTGGCGGCCGAGCGCATGCCTGAGTATCTGCAGACCGCGCAGCGCGAACACATCGACCTGCGTGCCGATGTTTACCCCTACACCTACTGGCATTCCGGGATCCGCGTACTGGTCACTGATCGGGATTTCTTCAATCCGGTCAAGGTGACCAGGGCGCTGGCTGACAATGGCGGCGCCGCCGCCATCCGCCTGGCGCACTACAGCCCCGAGCCCGCCTTGGCCGGCAAGACACTCGCCGAGATCGCCACGATCTGGAACTTGAGCGAGGTGGACACCTACATGCGCATCGTCAAGGCCACCATGGCCGAGGTCGATTCTGATGTGGAGATGGAAGACATCATCGGCACTTCGATGAGCGAGGACGATGTACGCTGGTTCGTCGCGCAGCCGTGGATCAGCTTTTGCAGTGATGGCGAGCTGCATGGCGCGCATCCGCGCGGCGCCGGCACCTTCCCGCGCATTCTGGGTCGCTACGTGCGCGAGCAGGGGGTGCTGCCGCTGGAACTCGCGGTGCATAAAATGACCGGGCTGTCGGCACAGCGCCTCGGTCTCACGGACCGCGGTCGCATCGCCCCCGGTTACGTCGCCGATCTCGTATTGTTCGACCCGGCCACGGTCATCGATCTGTCGACCATCGAAAATCCCGAGCAGCCGCCGCTGGGTATTCCAGCGGTCATGGTCTCCGGCGAGTGGGTGATCGATGCCGGAAAACCCACCGGCAAGCACCCCGGACAGGTACTGAGGCCGCGCCCCCGAAAAACGTAGGCAAGCGCCCGACGCGCCGCTAGGCGATCGCGCCCTGCTTCACCAACGCATCCAGCTGCACGGCACTCAGTGCGAGAATTTCACCCAGCACTTCGCGGGTATGCGCGCCGAGTGCTGGCGGCGGCAGGCGATAATTCACGGGTGATGCGGACAGTCGCAGCGGGCTGGCAATGCTCGGCACCGTGCGCCCGGGGGCAGTGGCAAAGCCCGCTGCGGCAGGAATCTCCACATGCAGGCCGCGCGCGGCTACCTGTGGGTCAGCGAATACTTCGGCAATATCGTTGATCGGCCCGCAGGGCACTCCCGCGGTTTCCAGCACGCCCAGCCAGGCGCGCGTAGTGCGCGTCTTCATGACTTCCGTGATCAGCGGCACCAGCAACGCTCGATTGATTACGCGCTGCTGATTGGTCGCGAAGCGCAGGTCGCTGGACCAGTCCGCACGCTCAGCGCAGCGGCAGAAGTGTGCGAACTGGCCGTCATTGCCGATTGCCAGCATAATCCAGCCATCCTGCGTCGGGAAATCCTGGTAAGGCACGATGCTCGGGTGCGCATTACCCCGACGCTCGGGCGCCACACCAGTGGTGAGAAAGTTCATACCCTGGTTGGCCAGCATGGCCACCGATACATCGAGCAACGACACATCGATGTACTGACCACGGCCGGTCTGCCCACGCTGCACCAGTGCCGCGAGGATGGCGATCGCGGCATACATACCGGTTGCCAGATCAACCACGGCCACGCCCACTTTCTGCGGACTGCTGCCAGGCTCGTCATTGCCCTTGCCGGTAATGCTCATCAGCCCGCCCATGCCCTGGATCATCGCGTCGTAGCCGGCACGCGCAGCATAGGGACCAGTCTGGCCGAAGCCGGTGATCGAGCAGTAGATCAGGCGCGGGTTGAGCCTGCTGAGGGTGGCGTAGTCGAGCCCGTAACGGGCCGCGCCACCGACTTTGAAATTCTCGACGAGCACGTCGGACTTCTGTGCCAGCGCGCGCAGCAGTTCCCGGCCGGCGGGCACTGCCATGTCGATGGCGGCCGAGCGCTTATTGCGATTGGTGCTGGCGTAATAGGCGGAATAGCCTGTGTCCCTGACATCAGGCGGACCCCATCTGCGTGTGTCATCCCCCGTGCCTGGCCGCTCGATCTTGATGACCTCGGCGCCCAGGTCGCCGAGCGTCTGCGTCGCCCAGGGTCCGGCGAGTACCCGTGACAGATCCAGGACGCGAATGCCCTCTAGTGCCGCGCTCACAGGCGATTCAGTACCACCGCACCATTGCTGACCACCAGCATGGGCTCATAAAGTGTCGTGACATCGATCCGTGGATCGCGAGCGACTACGAGCAGGTCCGCCTCGAGGCCGACCGTCACCGTGCCGGTACGTGCTTCGATACCGAGTACGCGGGCCGAATTGCGGGTGGCTGCAGAGATGGCCTCAAGCGGCGTGTAGCCGCAGCTGATCAGTTCCGCCACCTCGTCGGCCGGGCGCACGCGCGCTGAGTCGTCACCATCACCATAGCTGCCATCTGTACCCACAGCGACCGTGATACCGAGCGCCCGGGCTTTGCGTACCGCATCGCGCAGTGGCCGCATCATGTGCAGGGTGCGCAACTGCAGCGCAATACTTTCCGCGCTGTTGCCGTGCGGATCCCCCAGCGGACTCATGATCGCCAGCGTTGGCACAAGGAATGTGCCCTGGCGCTGCATCAACCCCAGGGTCTCATCGTCCAGGTAAGTGCCATGTTCGATACTGCGCACGCCAGCCCGGACCGCGGCATTGGCGCCGTTGCGATCATGCGCATGAGCAGCCACGAACAAGCCCGCCTTGCTGGCCTCCTGCACCGCCGCGCGTATTTCTTCGTACGAAAGCTCCTGGCGTCGCGGGTCGGTGCTGGCCATTCCGGCGCGCTCGCTGGCGCCGACCTTGATGACATCGGCGCCGCGGGCGATGACCGCCCGCACCACCTCGGCCACGTTGTCGGCACCCTTTAACGGGCTGTCGAGGTACCGGCCAAACTGTGGGAAACCGAGAATGAAGGGTTCGCCCAGTCGCGGACGCACGATGCCCGCCGATACCAGCATCTCCGGACCCTGCACGTAGCCCTGGCGCACCAGGTCGCGAGTGGCCAGTGCCTTCAGATAGGCATCACCCAGGACGCGGACGGTGGTTACACCCGCGAGCAGCGCGCGGCGCGCTGAAGCCGGATCCTCGATGTGGGTATGCGCGTCGATAAGCCCGGGCAACAGAAACGCGCCGTGCAGATCCAGGGCGCCATCCCGGGCAGCAGCCGGTGTGATCTCGGCGATATGGCCAGCTACAACGTGCAGATTGACCATCGGCACTTTGACGCTGCCGGTGCCATCGATGAGCTGCGCGTTGCTGATCCACAGCTCCGCCGAGCGTGCCGCGGGCACGCCGAGCGTCATCATTAACGCAGCAACAATGAGTGCACGCAGCATGGACGTTCGCACTTTCAGGTTTTTCTTTGCCGCAGGGCGAAGGCGCCCAGGGTCACAACGACGCTGACGCCACTGAGAACCAGCTGCACCAGTTGGCCTGGCGTAAACGCCATGACCACCAGCACAATCGCAATACCGGCGATCACTGCATAGCTCAGCCAGGGAAACAGCCACATCTTGAGCACCAGCTTTTCGCCTGCACGCTCGAGCCGCTGGCGCAGGCGTATCTGTCCGTAGGCGATGATGATATAGATGAAGAGAATGATGGCGCCCGAGGTATTGATCAGGAACAGGAACACGCCGTTCGGCGAGACGATGGATGCCAGGGCTGCCAGCATCCCCGCCACCGTGCTGATCAGTATGCCGACCCGGGGCACCCGGTTGGCGGAGGTCGCGGCAAAGCGCTTCGGCGCATCGCCGCGCCTGGCAAGCTCGTAGAGCATGCGCGATGTGATGTAGATGCCGGAGTTGAGGCACGAGAGCACTGCCGTCACCGCTATGATCGACATCACCAGGGCCGCGCCGGGCACGTTGATTACCTTGAGCGTTGCGGTGAATGGTGATACGCCGACCTGGGCACTGCTCCACGGCGAGACACTGACGATAATTGATATCGAGGCGATGTAAAATACCAGGATCCGCAACGATACACTGCGCGCTGCCCGCACTACATTTTCTGCCGGCGATTTGGTTTCGGCCGCCGCGATGGTCGCCACTTCACTGCCCATCATCGAAAAAATGACGACCGGTATGGCAGCGAGCGGCGCCCAGAGCCCCTTAGGAAACAGGCCACCGTGGCCAACTATGTTCTGGTACGCCGAGGCGTGCGGGTGGCCAAAGCCCAGCAGGTAGACGACACCGATGACGATGAAGGCCACAATGGCCGCCACCTTGAGCGAGGCGAACCAGAACTCGGTTTCGGCATAGCTGCGAACCGAAAGCAGATTGGTAATGGCCATTACGACGATCAGTACCAGCCCAATGATCCAGACCGGCGCCGCGATCCACTGCTGCAGCAGCGCCGCCCCGGCGATGGTTTCGACACCGACGACAATGACCCAGAAATACCAGTACAGCCAGCCGGTGGTAAATCCCGCCCAGGGCCCCACACCCAGCGCCGTGTACTCGGCAAACGAGCCGATGCCCGGCCGTGCGACCGCCATTTCACCCAGCATGCGCATGATCAGAAATACCAGGAATCCCGACAAGGCATAGCTGATGACGACCGATGGGCCCGCCATGTTGATGGCGGCGCTGCTGCCGACGAACAGTCCTGCGCCAATGATGCCGCCAAGGGCAATCATGGCGACATGGCGCGGTTGCAGCGTATGAGCGAGTTCGTTGGCGGGTGAGTCGGTGGTCATTGAAACCTCTTGATTATTGATTATTCGGTTGGGCGGGCGTCGACTCCTGCGCCCGGTAGGCTTTCCAGCTCTCATCGATGACATAGGCCTGGATATCATCGACGTCATTTTCACTCAGCAGGTCGTCGAAGCGCTCCATGCCGGTCGGCGCTACCAGGCCGCGCAGCACGATGTCCTTGAACGCCGACTGGAAGCCCGGGTTGAGCTTGCGCAGGTCCGGCGTAATGCTTGGGCCCAGCACGTGGCAGCGCGAACACTCCTGGATGAATTTTATTTCGCCAGCCCGAATGCTCTGCTCGTCCGCGCTCTGCTCAGGTGGCTGCGGAAAGGGCTCGTCAACACGCGGTGGCGGCGTGGGCACCGGGCCACCGTCAAGCCTGAAGGCAATGATGCGGTTGGTGTTGTCGTAACGATGAGCGGCGCTGCTGGCCGGAATCGGCCCGACCGTTATCGCCGCACCGCCATAGCCTGCCTGCACGGCAACGTACTGCACACCGTTGATCGCGTAGGTCATCGGTGCCGCCATGATATGGCTGCCGGTCTGGATAACCTTAAGCACTTTGCCCGTGTCGGCAGCGTATATCCACAATTCACCGCTGCCGCGGCCCTGAAACACCAGGTTGCCAGCGGTGCTCATGATGCCACCGTCGTAGCCGCGCATGCCGAAGGAAGTCTCATGCTCCCAGACGGTGCGCTGCGCCACCGGATCCCAGGCCCGGATGAGTTCACGGACGCGCTTGCCGCGACGCTCACTTTCAATGGTTTTCAGATCCGGCAAGGGTCCGAACAGCCGTTTCAGGCTTTCCGGATCGTAGGTGTCATCCGGCATGATGCCGTTGGCGGTGAAGAAGCCATCGATGTATTTGACCGTGCCGCCGTTGTGGGCCATGTCCACCCATACATTGGGTACATCGAGTACCGGAATGTACATGAGGCCGGTCTTGCCACTGTAGGACATCGGGTTCCAGGTGTGTCCCCCGGCCCAGGAGGGATAAATATTCTTCGGCCCCGAATACCAGTCGGATTGTGGTGTCAGCACTGGTCGTCCGGTTTTCAGATCAACGCCGGATGCCCAATTGACGTAGGTGTAGTTGGCCGCGGACAGCAGTTCGCCAGACTGGCGATCCAGTACGTAAAAGAAACCGTTTTTGCAGGCCTGCATGATCGTATGGCGGGTTCGGCCCCTGATGCGCAGGTCCGCGAGCACCAGTTTCTGTACCGAGTCATAGTCCCAGACATCATGCGGCGTCGTCTGGTAGTGCCACGCCAGCCGGCCGGTATCAGCGTGCAACGCCACGATGCTCGCCGTATAGAGCAGATCGAGACGCGAAGGCCCTACGAGGCGCTGATCATAGGGGGCCGCGTTAGCGGTGCCGAAATAGACCAGGTTGAGCCTGGCATCGTAGCCGAGGCCATCCCAGACCGTGCCGCCGCCTTT
Organism: uncultured Gammaproteobacteria bacterium; assembly: GCA_963823235.1. Taxonomy (GTDB): domain Bacteria; phylum Pseudomonadota; class Gammaproteobacteria; order Steroidobacterales; family Steroidobacteraceae; genus FEN-1191. Next base: position 316,249 of record CAWGKS010000013.1, read on the forward strand.
GTACTCTGGCTGGCGCGTCGCATCCCAGGTCTTATCGGCCAGTGCCAGCTCCGGGTTCTCATACGGTTGTCCGCGCGGCGGCGGCACAGTGTAGAAGCGCCACACGAGTTTGCCAGTTTCCAGCTGGTACGCGGAAACATAGCCGCGTACGCCGCCGCGGTTCAGGTCCGCGCCGCTATTGCCGATCACCACTACGTTGCCGGCGATCTGCGGCGCTCCAGAGCTTGAATAGGGCAGTGAGTGATCGGCGATGGTATCGACGTCCCAGAGCCTGGCGCCAGTCGCGGCGTCGAGCGCGTGCAAGCGGCCATCAACCGCGGCGACATACACCCTGCCCTTCGACACGGCTACACCGCGATTAACCAGGTCACAACAGGGATTGCGCGCGGCGGCGTAGTCCGCCTTGGGATCGTAGCGCCAGAGTTCCCGGCCGCTCGCGGCATCCACGGCGTAAACGTAGCCCCAGGTTCCCGAGGTATACATGACGCCGTCGATCACGATCGGCGTGGCCTCCTGGCCGCGGTGCGTGCCCAGATCGTATTGCCAGGCGAAGCCGAGCCGCTCGACATTGGAAGCGTCTATGCCGGCCAGCGGGCTGTAGTAGGTGCCGTCGCTATCGCGGCCGCCGGCGAGCCAGTTCCGGGCGGAATCTGCGGGCTGCGAGGCATTGGCCAGCGTGGCCACCGCGCACACGCCGATGCAGCAAAATGCCGCCATGTAGACCGGTTTGACCCGTCCACGATGCATGGTTGTACCCTGAACGGGGCGCTCGCTGTAGCGGAGCAGAGTCACGATTGTCATACAACGCGCGACTCTCCGCCACCCGGTCGGCTGCGCGGATAATAGCGGCGCCGAAAAGCCGCAATCATACTCATAACAACAAGTTATGAGGCTCTGGCACAGAATATCGCCATGCCCCAGGTAAATTCCCTCCCCGTCGCGCTGCCGGTTGCGCCTGAAAAACTCAGTGAATCGGTGGCGCTGCTGCAGCAGGCGCTCAAGCAGTACCGGCGCGTGACCTACGCGAGCAGCCTGGGCGTAGAGGCCAGCGTGCTGATAGATCTGGTCTTCGAGCACGCGCCGCAGATCGATGTTTTCACCGTCGATACCGGCCGGCTGCCAGAGCCGACTCTGGAGCTGCTCGAGCGCATCACGAAGCACTACGGACGCTCGATCCGCCTGGTGTTTCCGGAAGCGCCGGCCGTGCAGAATTTTGTTGCCAGCCACGGCATCAATGGCTTCTACCGCGGACTGGAGCAACGCCTGGGCTGCTGCGAGATCCGCAAGCTCGAACCCTTCAAGCGCGCCATTGCCGGCTACAATGCCTGGGTGACTGGCGTGCGTCATGAGCAGTCGGAAGCGCGTGCCAGCACCAAGCCGATCGAATGGGACGAACGCTACCGGCTGCACAAGGTCAGTCCGTTGTTGCAGTGGACGCAGGAGGAAGTCTGGGCTTACGTGCGCGACAAGAAGCTGCCCTACAACCCGATGCATGATCAGGGCTATGCGAGCATTGGCTGTGCACCCTGCACGCGCGCCATTGCAGCCGGCGAAGACAGCCGCGCCGGGCGCTGGTGGTGGGAAAGCCCGGAGTCGCGCGAGTGCGGTCTGCAACCCAGAAAGCTGCCGGAATCCCTGAGCGATTTGTAGCCCGCTGCGCTCATGCTCACTCATCTACAGCGGCTGGAAGCAGAATCGATCCACATCATGCGCGAGGTGGTGGCCGAGACCGAGCGGCCGGTCATGCTCTATTCGGTGGGCAAGGATTCCGCCGTGATGCTGCACCTGGCGCGCAAGGCCTTCTTTCCCTCGCCACCACCCTTTCCGCTGCTGCATGTCGACACCACCTGGAAATTTCGTGCCATGTACGAGCTGCGCGATCGCATGGCGCGCGCGAGCGGCATGCAGCTGCTGGTCTACCGGAACCCGGAAGCGATTGAGCGCAACATCAACCCCTTCGAGCATGGCTCGGCGCTGCATACCGACCTGTGGAAGACCGCCGGCCTGAAGCAGGCACTGGATCACTACGGCTTTGACGCCGCCTTTGGGGGCGCGCGGCGCGATGAGGAGAAGAGCCGGGCTAAGGAGCGCATTTTCTCCTTCCGCTCGAGCGCCCATCGCTGGGATCCGAAGAATCAGCGCCCGGAACTCTGGCGGCTGTACAACGCGCGCAAGGCCAGGGGCGAGAGCGTGCGGGTATTTCCGATCTCCAACTGGACCGAGCTCGATGTCTGGCAATACATTCACATGGAAAATATTCCGGTTGTGCCGCTGTATTTCGCGGCGTTGCGCCCCACGGTGATGCGCGACGGCCTGATCATCATGGTCGATGACGAGCGCTTGCCGTTGCAGGCCGGCGAACTGCCGGTCCAGCGTTCAATCCGCTTTCGCACCCTGGGGTGCTATCCGTTGACTGGTGCGGTCGAAAGCACGGCGACCACGACACCGGAGATCATCAGGGAAATGCTGCTGACTGCCACTTCCGAGCGCCAGGGCCGCGCCATTGATACTGATCAGGCGGCATCGATGGAAAAGAAGAAGCAGGAAGGATACTTCTGATGGCCTCCGCCCCCCCGACGGCAGGCAGCGACCAGGTCCCGGAACTCATTACCGGGGATATCGACGCCTATCTGCTGCAGCACCAGCAAAAATCGTTGCTGCGCTTCATCACCTGCGGCAGTGTCGATGATGGCAAGTCAACGCTGATTGGCCGCCTGCTCTATGACAGCAGGATGATTTTCGCGGACCAGCTCGCAACGCTCGAGGCTGATTCCAGGCGCGTGGGCACCCAGGGGCAGGATATCGATTTCGCACTGCTGGTCGACGGCCTGGCCGCGGAGCGCGAGCAGGGCATTACCATCGATGTGGCCTATCGGTTTTTTGCCACCGGGCGGCGCAAGTTCATCGTCGCCGACACACCCGGCCATGAGCAATATACGCGCAACATGGTCACGGGCGCTTCCACCGCAGACCTGGCAGTGATCCTGATCGATGCCCGCAAAGGCGTGCTGACCCAGACCCGCCGCCATAGCTATCTTGCGCAGCTGGTCGGCATCCGCAGGTGGGTGCTGGCCATCAACAAGATGGACCTGGTCGACTACAGCCAGAGCCGCTACGAGGAAATCCTCGCCGACTATCGGACCTTCGCCGCATCATTGGGCATCACTGAATTCCATGCGCTGCCGATCTCCGGCCTCAGGGGCGACAACATCGTGACCAGGAGCGCGGCAATGCCCTGGTATTCGGGCCCAGCGCTGCTCGAATACCTGGAGAGCGTGCCGCTCGATGAAACGCCACTGATCAACGAGCCGTTTCGCATGGCGGTGCAGTGGGTCAATCGCCCCAACCTCGATTTCCGTGGCTTTTGCGGGCTGATCGCCAGCGGCGCCGTCAGGCCCGGCGATGCGATCCGCGTCGCTGCCGTCCGGCAAGACTTCGACCGTCAGGCGCATCGTCACCCTGGATGGCGATCTGGACCAGGCGATTGCCGGCCAGTCCGTGACCCTTACTCTTGCCGACGAGATCGATTGCTCGCGCGGCGATGTCATCGCGGCGGCAGCCAGTCCGGTGGAGGTCGCCGATCAGTTTGAAGCCACCGTAGTGTGGATGGCTGACACCGCCATGCTGCCGGGCCGGCCCTACTGGCTGAAAACCGGCACCAGCACCGTGACGGCCACGGTCACCAACGTGAAGTACCAGGTCAGTGTCAATACCATGGAGCATCTGGCAGGATCCACCCTGGATCTCAACGCCATCGGCGTGTGCGATCTGTCACTCGATCGCGCCATCCCCTTCACGCCCTATGCAGAGAATCGCGATCTGGGCGGCTTTATCCTGATCGACCGGCTCAACAACACCACCGTGGGCGCTGGCATGTTCCAGTTCGCGCTGCGCCGTTCGCACAACATCCACTGGCAATCGGTTGAGGTCACACCAGCCGCTCACGCGCGTCAGAAGCACCAGCAACCCAGGCTGCTCTGGTTCACGGGCCTTTCCGGCGCCGGCAAGTCCACCATTGCCAACCTGGTCGAGAAGAAGCTCTATGCGATGGGGCATCACAGCTTCCTGCTTGATGGCGACAATATCCGTCACGGCCTCAACCGCGACCTGGGCTTTACCGATGCCGATCGCGTCGAGAACATTCGCCGCGTCGGCGAAGTCGGCAAACTGATGAGTGAGTCTGGCCTGATTGTGCTGACCGCTTTTATCAGTCCGTTCCGCGCCGAGCGCGACATGGTGCGTGCCATGTTACCGCCGGGGCAGTTCGTTGAGATTTACATCGATACACCGATTGCCATCGCCGAAGCGCGTGATGTCAAAGGCCTGTACAAAAAGGCTCGCGCCGGGCAGCTTAAGAACTTTACCGGCATCGACTCGCCTTACGAGTCGCCGCTCAATCCGGAGATTCACGTCGATTCCACGGCGCTCAGTCCTGAGCAGGCGGCTGAGCGCATTGTGGCCTATATTACCGGCGATTCGCTCTCACAGCTGTGATTCAGAATATGCCGTAGAGCAACCCGGCCGCGAAGGTCTCGCCCAGTTCGCGGCAGTTCTCGAGATCACGCGCGCGCAACTCGCCGCGCGCAATGAGCGGTGCTGCTACGCGCTTCCAGTTGAAGCCCAGGGCAATGCGTTCGATCGAACTCACCGCACCGGTGCCGTCGTTGCCGGCGCTCACGAACAGCGCGTAGGGCAGGCTGTTCACTTTGCCCTCGGCCGGGTAGTAGGTGCGATCCATGAAATCCTTGACGGCGCCCGACATATAGCCGAAATGCTCGGGCGTACCGATGAGCAGGCCCTGCGCCCAGAGCAGGTCATCAATGCCAGCCTGCAAGGCTGGCCTGGCACGACACTCAACACCCGCGCCGGCCCGGCCAATACCCTCGACCACCGCCTGCACCATGGCCGCAGTCCTGCCGCCGCCGTGGCCGCCGTAGATGAGTAGCAGGTTTATCACTCGGCAAACACCTTCATTCTCGCGGCCCATTGGCTGTCCGCAGCAGTGTATCAATGTAACGATAGGCTATAAGATCCGCTGCTGCCATGACGATCCCCTTCTCAGTTCTTGACCTCGCGCCCATTACCGATGGCGGCAGCGCGGCGCAGTCGTTCAGGCATACGCTGGACCTGGCGCGCCACGCGGAACGCTGGGGATATCGGCGTTTCTGGCTGGCCGAACATCACGGCATGCCCGGCATCGCCAGCGCCGCGACTGCGGTATTGATCGGTCACGTCGCCGGCGGCACCAGCACGATTCGCGTTGGCGCCGGCGGGATCATGCTGCCCAATCATGCGCCGCTGGTCATCGCCGAGCAGTTTGGCACGCTGGAGTCGCTGTATCCCGGACGCATCGATCTGGGCCTGGGCCGCGCACCCGGGCTCCGATCAGCTCACCGCGCGTGCCCTGCGACGCAACCTGACCTCCGAGGTGGACGAGTTCCCGCAGGATGTGCAGGAACTGGCCGACTATTTATCGAACACGCCACGCCAGACTGTCCGCGCCGTACCAGGCACTGGCCTCAATGTGCCGCTGTGGATTCTGGGTTCCAGCCTGTATGGCGCGCAACTGGCAGCGATGCTGGGCCTGCCGTACGCCTTCGCCTCACACTTTGCACCGGCGCAGCTGATGGAGGCCATTGCCATCTACCGGGCACGATTCCAGCCGTCACCGCAGCTGGGCAAACCCTATGTGATGCTGGGCGTTCAGGTCTATGCTGCCGAAACGAGCGCAGCAGCCAGGCTGCTCGCCACCTCAATGCAGCAGGCCTTTGTAAACCTGCGCAGTGGCCAGCCCTCGACACTCTCGCCCCCGGTCGAGAACTACTTCGAGCGCATTGGCCCGGGCGAGCGCGCGCTGCTCGATCAGGTGATGAGCTGCGCCGCCATCGGCACGCCGGCGGAAGTGCGCGCCACGCTGGCCGCATTCGTTGAACGCACCGGAGCCGACGAGCTGATTATCGCCACGCAGATCTTCGATCATGCGGCGCGATTGCGCTCATACGAAATCGTGGCGCAGCTCTGACTGATCCATGGTCAATCGGCCTCTGAAGGGAAAATCTGCATGAGCATGCTCGAACGCGCCGGCCTGAAAGTTGCCACGGTGCTTGATCAGTTTATCGCCGATCAGGTACTGCCTGGCACTGGTATCGAGGCCACCGCATTCTGGTCTGGTGTGGCAGATATCTATGCCAGGTTCACGCCCGAGAATCGCGCCCTGCTGGCTAAGCGCGATGAGCTGCAGGCTGAAATTGATGCCTGGCATCAGCAGCAACCCGGCGTGCCGCCTGACCACGCCGCGTACTGCTCATTCCTGCGCGACATCGGTTACCTGGTCGCGGAGCCGGCAGCCTTCAGCGTGGCGCCCACGCGCGTCGACGACGAGATCGCCCGGCTCGCCGGGCCGCAGTTGGTCGTGCCGGCGCTCAATGCGCGCTTTGCACTCAACGCGGCGAACGCGCGTTGGGGCAGCTTGTATGACGCACTCTATGGAACCGACGCGATCGCCGGTGCGCCGGCGCCAGCCAGGGGCTATGACGCCACGCGCGGCGCCGCGGTAATCACGCGCGCCCGGGCGTTTCTCGACACGGCGGTTCCCCTGGCATCGGGCAGCCATGCGGAGGTGACGGATTATCGCGTGGTAGACGGCGCGCTGGTTCCGGCGCTCGCGGAGCCCGCGGCGCTGGCGGGCTATGCGGGCGCGGCTGCAGCGCCGAGTGCCATCCTCCTGCGCCACCACGGCATTCACATCGAACTGGTGATTGACCGCGCGCACCGTATTGGCCGCCAGGATCCGGCCGGCCTGGCCGACGTGATACTGGAATCCGCACTTTCGACCATTGTCGATCTGGAGGATTCGATCGCGGCGGTTGATGCCGAGGACAAGGTGGCCGCCTACAGCAACTGGCTGGGGCTGATGAAGGGCAACCTCACCGCCCGCTTCGACAAGGGTGGCCGCGTGATGACACGCGCGCTCGAGGACCGATCGTCACTACCTGGCACCCGACGGTAGTGCATTGACGCTCCACGGCCGCAGCCTGCTGCTGGTGCGCAACGTCGGTCACCTGATGAGCACGCCGGCCGTGCTGCTCAGCGACGGCTCGGAAGCACCGGAGGGCATACTCGATGGTATCGTCAGCAGCCTGATCGCGCTGCACGATCTCAAGGCGCAGGGGCGCTGGCGCAATAGCCGTCGCGGCTCCATCTACATCGTCAAGCCCAAGATGCATGGCCCGCAGGAAGCCGATTTCACCAATCGACTGTTCGACGCCATCGAAGACCTGCTGGGCCTCGAACGCCACACGATAAAAGTTGGTGTGATGGATGAAGAACGCCGCACTTCGGCCAATCTCGCAGCCTGCATTCAGGCCGTGAAGAATCGCATCGTGTTCATCAACACGGGCTTTCTGGATCGCACTGGCGACGAGATACATACGTCGATGCAGGCGGGCGCCATGGTACGCAAGGGCGAGATGAAATCATCACAATGGATTTCCGCCTATGAAGATCGCAACGTGCGCATTGGTCTCGCCTGCGGCATGGCCGGCAAGGCACAGATCGGCAAGGGCATGTGGGCGGCCCCGGATCGCATGGCCGACATGCTGGAGCAGAAGATCGCGCATCCGCGCTCGGGCGCCAACACTGCGTGGGTGCCCTCGCCCACCGCCGCCACGCTGCACGCCATGCATTACCACGCGGTCGATGTCGCGGCCCGCCAGGCGCAGCTAAAGCATGAGGCCGTGCCAGCGCTCGAACAGTTGCTCAGGCTGCCACTGGCTGCAGGCCGAATGTGGAGCGCGCAGGAAATACTGGATGAACTGAACAACAATGCCCAGGGGATACTCGGCTATGTCGTGCGCTGGGTCGATCAGGGCGTAGGCTGCTCCAAGGTGCCCGATATACACGAGATCGGTTTGATGGAAGACCGTGCCACCCTGCGCATTTCATCCCAGCACATGGCGAACTGGTTGCTGCATGGAGTCGTCAAGGCCGCAGACATCGACGCCGCCCTGCAGCGCATGGCAATCAAGGTTGATGCGCAGAATGCCGGTGATCCGCTCTATCGCCGGATGGCGGGCAACGAGGAATCCAGCCTCGCCTATCAGGCCGCGCGTGCGCTGGTGTTCGAAGGCGTGCGGCAGCCCAATGGTTATACGGAACCGTCGCTCCACAGGTTCAGACAGCGCGTCAAAGCGCTGACCGGCCGCTGAAGCGCCAGCGCCAATGGCAGGCCCGTCAGCGTACCTGCAGCAGGATCTTGCCCATGAATTCACCGCTCTCCATCAGCCGGTGTGCGGCCGCGACCTCGCTGAGCGGCAATACAGCATGCAGGTGCGTGCGCGCGCGCCCAGCCGTCAGCGCCGGCCAGACAGTGCGTAGCAGTGCATCACGAATGGCGGTTTTTTCCGCGATACTGCGCGGCCGCATCGTCGAGCCGGTGACCACCAGGCGATTGCGCATGACAGTAGACAGATCAATTTCCGCCCGGTTGCCGCGCTGCAGGCCAATGAGCACCAGGCGCCCATTCGGTCGCAGCACGCTGATATTGCGCGGCACATAGTCGCCACCGACCATGTCGAGCACCACATCGACGCCCGCGCCGTTGGTCAGCTCGCGCACTCGTGCGACGAAATCCCCGGTGTTATAGTTGATCGCAGTAACACCCGAAAATTCCTGGCAGAAGCGCGCCTTATCTTCGCTGCCCACCGTGACGATGCAGGCGACGCCATGGATCTTTGCCAACTGGCTCGCCGCTACACCGATACCGCTGGACCCGCCATGCACCAACAGACGATCCGCCGCGGTGAGCCGCCCGTGTTCCATCAGATTGACCCAGACCGTGAACCAGTTTTCCGGCAGCGCAGCGGCTTCGGCCAGCGACAGCCCGGCCGGCACGGGCAAGGCCTGACCCGCCGGCGTGGTACACCATTGGGCATAGCCGCCGCCCGGCACCAGGGCGCACACGCTATCGCCGACCTGCCAGCCACTGACCCCGGCACCGAGTGCGGCCACCCGACCCGACACTTCCAGGCCCAGTACCGGCGAGGCGCCGGGCGGCGGCGGATAGGCGCCCTTGCGTTGCAGAATATCGGGGCGATTGATTCCGGCATAAGCCACTTCAATCAGCAATTCGCCGGCTCCCGCCACGGGTACTGGTGCCTCGTGCAGAGACAGGGAATCGGCGCTGCCATCTGCGCCCACCGGCTACCTGAAGCATTCTGATCCCCGGTTGGCGGGCGGCTGCCTGCAGACCGGCACTTTACCCGTTTACGCATCGACAGGCATGTGCCTGGACGCTGCAGTAGTGAGGCGGCATTGATGCCCACACGGAAAATCGCCGGCATCCCGGTGGCCGGGATTGGCCTGGGCTGCATGAATCTTTCGCATGCCTACGGCATACCACCGCCGCCCGAGCAGGCGGCAACGCTGCTGCGCCGGGCCGTGGAACTGGGTGTCACGCATTTTGATACTGCGGCGCTCTATGGATATGGCAAGAATGAAACCCTGGTCGGTGCCACGCTTGCGCCCTACCGGCGTCAGATCTTCCTGGCCAGCAAGTGCGGCATGACCGGCGTCGATGGTAAACGCGTTATCGACGGCCGTCCTGAAACGCTCAAACGCACCTGTCTTGAGTCGCTGCAACGACTGCAGACCGAGGTCATAGATCTCTACTATCTGCATCGCTGGGATAAATCGGTGCCCATCGAGGAGAGCGTCGGCGCGCTGGCGCAGCTGGTTGCAGCCGGCCATATACGCGCCATTGGTCTCTCTGAGGTGTCAGCCCTGACGCTGCGTCGCGCCCACGCGGTCCATCCGATTCGGCCGTGCAGAGCGAATATTCGCTCTGGACGCGCAACCCGGAAATCATGCTGAACGATGAATGCCGCAGGCTCGGTGTTGCACTGGTTGCCTTCTCGCCTCTGGCGCGCGGCTTTCTTGGCAGCAGCGTTGCAGATACCGCGGCACTGGCGCCCAAAGACATCCGCCGTGATATGCCGCGCTTCCAGGAACCGAACTACCACGCCAACAGTCTGCTGCTGGTGCCGTTTTGCGCCATGGCACGCGAGCTCAGTTGTACGCCGGCGCAGCTGGCCATTTCCTGGGTGCTGCACCAGGGGCCGCACGTAGTGCCGATTCCAGGGACGAGTTCATTAGCGCATCTGGAAGAGAACATCGGCGCCCACGAGGTCCGGCTTGATGCCCCGGCACTGCTGCGGCTCGAGGCGCTGATCAATCGCCACACCGTGAGCGGTGCGCGCTACTCTGAGGCTGTACAGGCGGAGATCGACACCGAAGAATTCGGCGCTTGAACCGACGGCTCGCGTTCTGACCTTTAGGTTTTCTGTAAATTGATGCAACGACGCTCGTCGCTGCTGAAGCGCGCGGCTTCGATGACCTGCAATACCCGGCCGGCATCGGCGGCGCTGACCGGCACGGCGGCGTCGGTCTCGATGGCCCGACGCATCTGCTGGTAAAAAACCGGCCAGCTGCCACGTTGCGGCTCGAGGCGCGTGCGCACTCCAGTGGCGCCAACTGTCACACTGCCCCACTGGCTGTGTGGCTCGACACCAAACTTGAGATCCGACAGCGCCATCCCTGACTTGAGCTGCCGCTCCTGCGGGTCGAGGCCGGATTTCCTGAATGAAGCGTCGGCGCCGTCCAGCTGATAGCGAAATGCATGATCGGCCGCCACCGAGCTGGCGCCCAGCGAGATGCGCAGCTTCCCCCTGCCCATGAGTATGTCGAAGCCGTCGTCGACCGTGGCGCCAGGTCGTTGCGTGCAGAGGTTTGCCTGCAGCCACTCCGGTGCGCCGAACAGGCACAGGGCCTGATCGATCAGGTGTGAACCGAGGTCATACAGGATGCCGGCGCCCGCTTCACTGCGTTCGCGCCAGCGCACCGCGACTTCCGGGCGATAGCGATCCCAGCGGCAGCGGAACGTCAGCGGCTCGCCCAGAGTGCCCCCGGCAACCAGCTTCTGCAGCGTGAGAAAATCGCTGTCCCAGCGTCGATTGTGAAATACGGCTAACTTGCGCTGCAGGCGCGTGGCCAGCTCGTCGAGTTCTCGGGCTTCACTGCTGCTCGGTGCCAGCGGCTTGTCGACTACCACGTGCTTGCCGGCGTTGAGTGCCTGCACGGCCTGCGAATAATGCCAACGATTGGGACTGGCGATCACGACCAGGTCCAGCGGCCTGATCTCAAGCAGTGCTTCCACGCTGCTGACAGCACGTGCCGCCGGCAGTTCAGCGCGCAGCAGTTCAGTCTGTCGCGATACGACCGCCACGATGTCCATGCCTGCAGCCGCAATCAACGGCCTGTGCAGGTAGCGCCCTGCCAGACCATAACCCACCAGACCCACTGACAGCGTGGTCACTGATTACCGCCTGACAATCATTTGTGCGTGAAACTAAACATGAGATAGAAAGAACGCCCCGGCTCCGGTTCGAAGTATCGGCCGTTGCTCTCATTGACTATCACTGAACCAACATATTGCCGGTCGGCGACATTGTCGATGCGAAAAAATTCACTGCAGTGCCAGGCAGACTGCGACTGTTCCAGCCCCAGGCTCAGATTGCCAAGCCAGTAGCCGCTGGCGGCCGCCAGGTTGGTGTCGTTCGCATAGATCTGCGCGCGCCCGATGAGCTCGGCGGTGACCGTCGGCCCCCGCTTCGTGGGCTGCCAGCTGAGCTCTGAGTAGAAAGAGTGCTGCGGCAGCGCGGGCAGGCGGCTGCCGGCCGGAATTGTCGTCGTCGCCTGCGAACAGGGAACCGCGGTGCAGGTCTGATAGGGCTCGGCCACTACGGCACGTATCCAGGTATAGGCGATTCGGGCGCTCCAGGAGGTGTTGAACGACTCACGAGCGCCAAGTTCGATACCGCGCCGGGTAGTCGCTGCAATGTTCTGGAAGACCGAGCGCCCGGCTCGGTTCTGCTGTACCGCCAGCTCGTCCCGGGTATCGATGTGAAAGACGCTCAGGATCCAGCGCCGCTCGTGCCCCGGTGGTCTTCAGGCCCAGCTCATAGTTGTTGCTGCGGGCGGGCCGCAGATCCAGATTCAACCCCGGCACGCTGCCGTCCACGGAGCGATAGGCAATATCGTTGAGCGTCGGCGTTTCAAAGCCACGGCCAAATGCGCCGTAAATGGCGACCCCAGCTGTCGCGCGCCAGGTCAGGCCCGCGACCGGATTGGTCGCCTGGTAGCGCACGCCCGATTGAGCCGCTACGCCCGGCGCTGCCAGGTTGTCTATGGAGCGCACATCGACGATGCTGTGCCGCAGGCCTGCGAGCAACCGCCACTTTGGCGCAGGGTCCCGCTGCGCCTGCAGATATTCGTCCAGATCATAGACCCGGTTGCTGAGATCGCGTCGCAATGCTCCGGTACACCCAATGTGGAGTCCACGAAATTCAGGTAGCCGCGGCGCGCTTCGTCCATGGTGTCAAAGGCGATGCCGGCAGTCAGCCGCAGTGGTCTGGCTCGCGCCTCGTGCTCGCTGCTCAGGTGGATATCGGTGCCCCAGAAGCTGCGGCCCAGATCGATGACACCGCCCGGGTGCGTTGGCGGGGCCTGCGCCGCTTTGGGGATGGCCTGATACTGGGTCGTCGCGACGATGCCCGCCGTATAAGCAGCGCGGTCAGGTCGAGCCCGTCGCCGGCACGCAGGTCGTAAGTGACGCCCGCCTGCTCCTGGTGCAATGATTTACGGGCGTTATAGGCAATGGCATTGGTGCCTGCCTGCTCCGGCGTCGACAGCTGCGCCTGCGTGAGCCCGAGTGGATCCTGCGCGTTGGGCGTCCGCACGAGGTTCGGCGATCAGGGTCAAGCGGGAATTTCCCGACAGCTCGATTGCTGCCCGCGAATTGAAATTATTGCGTTGCGCGGCACTGTGATCGCGATAGCCATCGGTCTCAAAATGCGCCGCATCGATCAGGAAATTCAGGTCTTCGCGGCCGCCACTCACCTTGAGTGCCGCACGCCGCACGCCGAAACTTCCCGCTGCCAGCGAGGCCTGCCACTGCAGGTCGGGCGGAGGCTGCTCGGTAAAGATGGCGATCACACCGCCCGAGGAATTGCCGTAGAGCGCGGAAAAAGGCCCACGCAATACTTCGATGTGATCGGCTGAACCCAGATCAAATTGCGAAAACTGACCCTGGCCATCAGGCATGGTGCCCGGAATGCCGTCGGCATATAGCCGCACACCACGCACCCCAAAGCTCGATCTGGCTCCGAAGCCGCGCACCGAGACCTGCAGGTCCTGGGCGTAGTTCTGGCGATTCTGCACCGACGCACCAGGCACTTCGCCCAGCGATTCAGACAGGTTTACCTGCAGCTTGCCGCGCTGAATGCTCGCGCGCTCCACGCGACTGATGGCGACCGGCAGATCGTGGCTGCTCTGGGGATTGCGTGTGGCCGTGACCACCACGGTGCTCAGGTCGGGCGGCACTGCTTCGCCGCCCGAGGAACTATCAGCGTAAGCCCACGGGCCGCGCAGCAACGCTGTTGCCAACATGCCGAGGACTACAGTTCTCTTGGTGTGAATCAATCTGCTTGCGATCAACGTTGCGACGCCCGCGAGCCGCAGCTAGTGATGCGATCCCTTTGATACCAGTAGTCCGGTGTTCTGACGGGCGTAGACCTCATTCCACATGCCTTCGGCGCGCTTATCGCGAAACAGCAGCGAACCCACGATTACTGCCAGGAACCCCAGTGGTATGGAAATGATGCCAGGGTTCTTCAGCTCGATCAGCGGTCTTTCCAGACCCATGAATGAAGTGGTCCCAGTTGCCCACCTGGCAATGTCCGTCCGGGCCTTGGCCACGGCCTTGTCGAGCGCAAGCAACTCCGGCGCGCTGTGCGCCGCGGCCCGTCTGGCGGGTTCGGCCGCAAGTATTTTCTGGGCGGCCGCCCGGATCGCGAGCGGATAACTCAGGTTCGGTGACACCAGGGTCAGGCCCACCGCCGCAACCGTACCCACCAGCATGCCGGCGACAATCCCCCCGGTGTTGCAGCGTTTCCAGTGCAAGGTCAGCAGCACGCAGGGGAAGTTGGCGCTGGCGGCCACCGCGAAGGCGAGCCCGACCAGCACCGCCACGTTCTGTCCCTTGGCCGCAATGCCAATTGCGATCGACATCGCACCCACGACAATCGTGGCAATGCGGGCCGCCTTGATCTGGCCTTGCGGTGTCGTTTCCCTGCCGGCACGCACCACACCTACGTACAGATCGTGAGCCATCGCCGAGGCGGCGGCCAGGACCAGACCCGCCACCACCGCAACGATAGTGGCAAAGGCGACCGCCGAAACGAAGGCCAGCATGAAGTTGCCGAAGAACGACTCGGCGCCACCACCGATGTACTGCGCCAGCAGGGGTCCGGCCATGTTGCCACCGGCGTCGACCGCGGCAATAGCCCCCGGGCCCACGTGCAGCGCCGCGCCGAATCCCAGGAACAGGGTCAGTACGTAGAATCCACCGATAATCACCATGGCCCACACCACCGAATGCCGTGCCTGCTGCGCGGTACGCACGGTGAAGAAGCGCATGAGTATGTGCGGCAGTCCCGCAGTGCCAAACACCAACGCCATGCCGAGACTGATCTGATCGACCGGCGCCTTGAAGTACAGGCCAGGCTCAAGGAAGCGCTGCCCCAGCTCCGCCGCGCTCAGCGAATTGGCCGAATCGCCAAGCAGGGTAGTGACGCGTGATTGAACTTTGGGATCGGCCACCACGTCGGCCAGAAATGCCGGCAGCGAGAATCCGTAGGGCGCCCACACCAGCATCACGATCAGCAGCGAGGCGCACACCAGCAGGATGGCTTTGATGATCTGCACCCAGGTTGTGGCCACCATGCCGCCGAACAGTACGTAGCTCAACATCAGCACACCGACGCACAGCACCGAGACCTCATAGGGAATGCCGATCAACGCCTTGACCAGCACGCCACCGCCGACCATCTGCGCCGTGAGATAAAAGGTCGATACCGTGAGCGTCGAGAGCGCACCTACTATGCGGGTTTTGCGTGGGTCATTGCGGTAACAGAGTATATCCGAGAGCGTGTAGCGGCCAATATTGCGGCACGGCTCGGCAATCAGCAGCAACACCGCGACGTAGGCCACGAGCCAGCCGACCGAATACATGAAGCCGTCGTAGCCGTACAGCGAGATCAAGCCGGCGATGCCGAGAAACGAGGCGGCGGAAAGATAATCGCCCGCTATCGCCCAGCCATTCTGCCAGCCACTCACACCACCGCCAGCGGTATAGAAATCGCTGGCCGAGCGCACCCGCTTGGCCGCGTAGTAGGTGACGACCATGGTGAGCACGATCACCAGTGCGAAGGTGAGCAGCGTGACCCAGTGATATCCCGGACTGATATTCATGGGCTGCCGGCAGCGCCGCGCGCGGCCGGGCCGGCATGGTCAGCCACGATCTGCGCCGCCAGCTGGTCAAACTCACGGCCGGCGCGCCGCGCGTAATACCAGGCGATCGCCCAGGCGACTGCAAATTCGCTGAGCGCGAACAGCAGCCCGACGTTGATGACGCCCCACACGCGCACCCTGAACAGCGGCTGAAACCAGGCCGCGCCAATCGGCAGCAGGAAATAGTAGCCGACCGAAAGCGCCATCAGCCCCCACAGGAAGCGGCTCTTGCGCCGATGCAGATCCTGAAAACGCGGATCGCGAATAATCGCATCCCAGTCCACCGCGATGTCTGTCGCCATACCCCCCCCTGCTGGCACGCACTGAGCGCGCCGGCTAACGCTTCTCCGGGCGGCTCAGGATCTCATTGCGCACGTCGGCAATTTCCCTGGCCCGCGAGAAGCTGCTGCCGGTGCACGCCTCACTGCGCTGACAATTGGTGCTGCGCGGACATATGATACTCGCTGGACTGCGCGCCGCATCCTCAAGCCAGGCGATATTGAGGACCCTGGCAATGGTCTGGATCGCGTGGGCAGCCCCGACCGGAATGGGAGCCTGGCCCCGATTGTTGAGGCAGGCCTCAGTCACGGCACGCACCTGCTCGTCGGCATCGATGCCATTGGCACGCATGGCCGGCAGCAGATCAATACCGACCGACAGTACGTGGGGATTGCGCGCCATGTCATGGGTGCGCAGCGTGTGACAGCAGTAGAGTATTGATCGCTGTCCGTCGCGCAGCACCGATATCTGCGAACTACGCTCCTTGCGTTCATTGAGCATGCGAAATACGGCCCAATGTGGGCACGGGTCGGTGACCTGGGCCATGTTGCCCCAGGGCAGCGGAATGTCATTGCCGCGATATACGGCGCGCAGATAACCGGGCGGATAGGCGTCAAAGAAGTGCCAGTAAGGATAGGGTGAAACCTTGGTCATGCGGCGCATGATCACTGCCGGCGTCAGGTCGATCTTCCTGCCCGCTTCCACCCGATAGCGCTCGCTGGAGAGAAAGCGCCGAAACGGAATCTTCGGGCATAGCAGCGCGCCGGCAAAGAAACTGCATTCGAAATCGCGCCAGGCATGCAGCACATCCTGATCATTGAGTCCGGCCGGAGTGCTGACGCCGCTCTCCGGGCTGCCACCCATTTCGCCACCAGTGGCGTGCACGGTCTTCAGGCCATCACCGCCATGCAGTACCTTATGGGCCAGATGCGAGGCCAGGTCGAACTTCAGGCGCGCCGCATCACCCTGCAGCTCGCGATTCAGGTAGATGGTATTCGGCGCCTCATAGAAGGAGCGCACCATGCTGCGCACCTCGCGGTCCTTGTCGCGCACCAGCACTGGCGGCCGGTCAAACCAGCGCAGCTTCAGCCCCTGCTTCCTGCAGAGCCGCTGCAACTCATCGACTGAAAGCGGAAACTGCCGGGCGCCAATGCTCTCGGCCGCGCGCTCCAGGTCCGGAAAATCATTGCGCGACAACTCCTGGTGTGAGCGGATCAGCAGATGCGCAAACTGCCGCCCCGTGGTCCCGGTCTGCGCCAGTAACTCGGGAATCGCTGCCTGCAGCAGATCCCTGGAAAACAGAAATGCCGGCTCCAGGGGCATGGATCCGCCCTGGCTACGCGCCAGGCGCGCACCACGCGGCCCGCCGGCACGCTGCTCGAGGCTCTCGGGCTCGGGGTTATCGTCCAGAAACCAGGATGGCTGGCGCTGGAAGATGCGTGCCAGCAGATCAAGCACGCCCGCCGCGGGGATACGCTTGCCGCTTTCAATCATGCTGAGGTAGGAGACCGACGGCGCGGCCTCGGCGTCGAGCTGGATACAGCGGGTGGAGAGTTCCTCGAGCGTCAGGCCGTTGCGCTTGCGCACGGTGCGCAGCTTGGCGCCGAGCAGGTGACTTTTGCGTGCCAGAGTAGCCATCTATCCTGTGAAATTAACATTGTGAAGTTTCTGCAGTCAACTTCTTCACAGGGCAATTGCTATGGTGGCACCGTGACCTGAACACCCTACCCCCAGCCACGCAGCGAGCCACCGCCATGAGTAAACCTGCCCCCCTAGACAACCCGGCCGCCGCCCTGCGCCATGACTGGCAGAATAGCGCGCGCTGGGCGGGTATAACCCGTACCTACACGGCCGAGGATGTGGTCCGCCTGCGCGGCACGATTGGCGTCGATCACACCATTGCGCGCCTGACGGCGGTCAAATTGTGGAATTACCTGCAGCAGAAACCTTATGTCAATGCGCTGGGCGCATTGACCGGCAACCAGGCCATGCAGCAGGTCAAGGCGGGCCTGGACGCCATTTATCTTTCCGGCTGGCAGGTCGCCGGCGATGCCAATCTGGCCGGCCAGATGTACCCCGATCAGTCGCTGTACCCGGCCGATTCAGTGCCGGCTGCCGTGCGCCGTATCAACAACTGCCTGCGGCGCGCCGATGAGATTCAGCATGCCGAGGGCGATGACAGCATCGACTGGCTCAAACCCATCGTCGCTGATGCCGAAGCCGGCTTCGGCGGTGTGCTCAACGCCTTTGAACTGATGAAGCAGATGATCGAGGCGGGAGCAGCCGGCGTGCATTTTGAAGACCAGCTCTCCTCCGCCAAGAAGTGCGGACACATGGGCGGCAAAGTACTGGTGCCGACCCAGGAAGCCATCAATAAACTGGTAGCCGCGCGCCTGGCCGCCGATGTCAGCGGCACCGCGACCGTGCTGGTGGCGCGCACCGACGCCGAAGCAGCCTCGCTGCTCACCTCCGACATCGACGAGCGTGATCGTGGTTTCATCAGGTCCACGACCCGCACCACGGAAGGATTTTTCGAAGTCCGTGCCGGCCTCGACCAGGCCATCAATCGCGCACTGGCTTACGCGCCGTACGCCGATCTGTTGTGGTGTGAAACCGGCACCCCCGACCTCGATGACGCCAGGCGCTTTGCCGAGGCCGTGCATAAGCAGTTCCCGGGCAAGCTGCTCGCCTATAACTGCTCACCCTCGTTCAACTGGAAGCGCAAACTTGATGATCTGACCATTGCGCGCTTTCAGCGCGAGCTCGCCGCCATGGGCTATAAATTCCAGTTCATCACGCTGGCCGGATTCCATGCCCTGAACTACTCGATGTTTGAACTGGCCAGCGGCTATCGCGAAACCCAGATGTCGGCTTATGTGACACTGCAGGAAGCGGAATTTCGCGCCGAGAAGCACGGCTATACCGCCACCCGCCATCAGCGCGAAGTGGGTGCCGGCTATTTCGACGCCGTGACGCAGACTATTGTTGCCGGTCCCACCAGCCTGGCCGCGCTGACTGGCAGCACTGAAGAACAGCAGTTCAGACGGGCGGCGCATTGACTGCCGGGGCCGCCATTGCCGCTGGTGCGGGCCCGGCCGCCAGCCTGGCACCAGCGGCCACTGCGGCAATGGCCGCCAACGTCGCCAGCGATCGTCACTCCGGCACCGTGAGCCTGGCCTTCGCCTCGGCCTTGCGCGCCGGACAATGCGCCCAGCGTATCGTCGAGGGATTCCTGGCATACAACGCCAGCTTTCGTGCCCTGACCCAGCGCGCACCGCAGCGCTTCAGGAACCGGGACTGGCACGGCAGCCAGCAGGATGCCGTCGAGCGCATCGAACTCTATGACCGCTTCGTGCAGCACACGATCGAGGATCTCGAAGGCAATATCGGCGTCGTAACCCATGAGCCCGCTTTCTGGCCGGACGCCAAGCGACACTTCGCCAATCTCATCGAGGGCCTGCCCGACAGCGAGTTCTGCAAGACTTTCTTCAGCTCCGTAACACGACGAATTTTCAAGACGGTGGGCGTCGCACCCGAGATCGAATTCGTGGCGACCGATCTCGATCCACTGGCGCGCGCGGGAACCCGGCTGCCGCTGCTGGTACATCGCAATGCCGGCTCGTTGCCGCTGCTGGCCGCCGCGGTACTGCAACATGTGGCCCTGCCGGCACCCTGGAGCGAGCTGCCAGCCAGCGCCAATGAGCTGGCGGCCCAGATTCAACAGCAGCTGGCAAGCGCTGGCGAGCACGGCGCGGTGGTTGCCATCGAAGTCATTGATGAAGTTTTCTACCATTTTACGCGCGCCTATGTTGTCGGCCGCATTATCGGCCAGGGTTTTCAGTTACCCATGGCGCTGACCCTGCAGCACGGCGAGCAGGGTGTAGTCATCGACAGCGTGATGCTGAGCGAGGCGGAACTCAGCACCCTGTTCGGCTATGCGCGCTCCTATCTGCACGTCGATCTGGAACATGTGGCCGACGCCGTGCGCTACCTGCGCCAACTATTGCCACAGGCGCCGGTCGGCGAACTGTTCACGGTGCTCGGTCGCGCCAAGCAGGGCAAGACCGAGCGACATCGCAGCCTCATGCAGCACCTGCAGCATTCCAGCGATCTGTTTGAGCCGGCGCCCGGACAACGCGGCCTGGTAATGATCTGCTTCACCCTGCCGTCACTGGATGTGGTGTTCAAGGTCATCCGCGATCGCATCCCGGTGCAGAAGAATCTCAGCCGGGATGAAGTCCAGGCACGCTACAACTTCGTCTTCAAGCATGATCGCGCCGGCCGGCTGGTAGATGCCCAGGAGTTCCGGCGCACGCGCTTTCCGCGCCAGCGCTTCTCGGCGGCGCTGCTCGCGGAGCTGCAGGCCGAGGCCGGCGACACGGTACGCATCGACGCCGGCGACCTGGTGTTCGAGCATCTCTACATGGAGCGTCGCGTCACGCCGCTCGATATCTACCTGCAGAGCGCCTCGCCACCGCTGGCTGCCCAGGCGGCGCTCGACTACGGCGGCGCGCTGCGCGATCTGGCCTACACCAACATCTTCGCCGGCGACCTGCTGGCCAAGAACTTTGGCGTCACCCAGCATGGCCGCGTGGTGTTCTACGACTATGACGAAGTGGTGCCGCTGCAGAATTGCCGGTTTCGCGACCTGCCCGAGGCGCATCACCACGAAGAAGAAATGAGCGCTGAACCCTGGTTCGCCGTCGACGATGCCGACGTTTTCCCCGAGACCTTTGGGGCCTTTCTGCCATTTTCCGGTGTGCAGCACACGCTGTTCATGAAGGATCACGGTGAACTGTTGACGGCGCGCTTCTGGCAGAACGTGCAGCAGCAGCTCAATAGTGGCGCCATTCTCGAGGTGTCCCGTTTCATCAGGCGACCCGCCGCACGCTGAATTACCGGCACCCGCTACGGCCTGAAAATAATTCCCCAGGGACTTATCCCCACCGGCACCCGCATGACGACGTGACCACTCGCCAGGTCGATCATGCTGATATCACCGGACGGACCGTTGGCCGTAAATGCCATATTGCCCAGGGTATCGAGTGCCAGGCCCCAGGGTCGCAGGCCGACCCCGGCGATGCTGCGTTTGACAGTCGCCGTGGCCACGTCTATTTCAATCAGTGCACCGCCGCGACCAGTGGTGACGTACAGACTCCTGCCATCTGGTGTAGTGGCCAGACCCATCGGGCGCGTAAGCGTGCCGGCGGTAGTGGGGAGCGTGACGGTACGCACCACCTGCTGGGTCCGGGTATCGAAGACCGTGATCGCGCCGCCCATCTCGACACTGATGAAACCACTGTTGCCGTCACGCGCGAAGGCAATGCCACGCGGTCGCGCAGCGGTTGGAATTTTCGCCACCACCGCCAGTGTCTTCGCATCGAGGACATACACGACAGCGCTCCCCTCGCAGGCTACATAGACGAGCCTGCCATCGGGCCGCACAGCGACGCCTTCCGGCTCCACGCCAATTCTGGCATTGGCGCGCAGGCTGCCGCTCAGCGCATCGATGGCCGAGAGCTGCATGCCGTCTTCGTTCGCCACGTAGATTGTGCGCCCGTCCGGGGCTAGCGCCAGGGTTTCAGGATCAGTACCGCCGGGCAGGGTCCTCAGCAACCTGCCCGCCTTGACGTCGATGACGCCAATGCCATCGAAGCGCCGCTCTGGCGGTGGCAGCGTCGACTCGTCCGCCCCCGGACCTGCGATGGCCGAACCCGAGAGCGCCACATACAGCCGCTTGCCGTCTGGCGAAAACTGCATGCCACGCGGTCGTTTGCCTACCGCGATGCGCAACGTGATTACGCCGGTAGCAGCGTCGAGGACCACCACTTCGCCGCCACGCTCATCTGATACGTACAGGCGGCCAGAACCTGCGGCGAGTGCCGGTTCACCCTGCACCAGCCACAAGGCCAAAATAACCCCGATCGCCCGGACACCCATGCCTTGATAATAGGGGAGATCGCCCAACCCCGTGCCCCGGGGCCGGCCGGCCGGCGGTCCTGCGGGCCGCTGGGCGGCGCAATTTAGGGGCCGGGATCCGGCAGTTGTGGTAGACTCGGCGGTAGATCGCGAACGTCCGAGTGTCATCCGATGCGTCTCATCAGCGCAAAAGACCCTGCGCCGTGCCGCCTGCGATCAGGTGACAGGATCTACGGTTGGATGGCTCGCGAGACACTCTCTCCCTGACTTCACGCTGTGTGCCTGCCTTGTAAGGAGCCGCACTGGGCGAACCCCAAGTTCCCCGGTCGGCATTTAAGTCTATTCTGGAGTGAGTCAAGATCATGGCGAAGATATATGTTGGTAACCTGCCGTTCACGGCAACAGATGCGGACATCCGCACGCTGTTCTCGCAGCACGGCACCGTCGAGTCCGTGTCGCTGCCCACCGATCGTGAGACCGGTCGGCCGCGCGGTTTCGGCTTTGTCGAGATGAGCCAGGCTGATGCAGCCCGTGCCATTCAGAGCCTGAACGGTCAGGACATGGGCGGTCGTCCGTTGCGCGTCAATGAAGCGCAGGACAAGCCCCGCACTGGCGGCGGCGGCGGCGGTGGCCGTCCGGGCGGCGGTGGCGGTGGTGGCTATCGCGGCGGTGGCGGCGGTGGCGGCGGTGGTGGCGGTGGCGGCGGCGGCGGCCGCTGGTAACAGCAACACTGTAACCACAACGGAAGGCCCGGAGTAATTCGGGCCTTCTGATTTACGCGCCTGGAGAATTTTCATGATTGATCGCGACAAATCGTCGAGCCATGCATCGTATGCACCGGTGCCCTTTGCCGGCGAGACCAACAACGACTATCGCGCTCGCATCGCGCACCACCAGGCGGACATGCTCGAGCAGCGTCAACGTGAACTGCTGGAGCAGGCCTCGACCCTCAACACCCCCACGGCCCGCATCCGTATCTGGGAGCGCCTGCATCAGGTTGGCCTGCCGCGCGATCCGAATCACCGGCTGTTGGGAATTATTGCCGCCAATACGGGTCTTACCATGGACGAAGTCCTGGATGAACAGCGTCTGCGCGTTGCGCCAGCCGTTGTTGCACAGCCGGCCGTCTGAAGGAAGACCCGCCTTGGCAAAACCGAATTACCGTCAGCAGAAACGCCAGAAGGAACTGTCTCGCAAGTCACGTCAGGCCGAGAGACTGCAACGCCGCACGAGCAAGCTCGAAGGCGACGACACCAACCCTGAAGGCCCCGGCGCCGAGGGCACCGACGTTTCTGGACTGAGCCCCACAGAGGCGGGCACCGCTGGCGTGCCCGCGTCAGAACCCGGCATTGCGCCCAAGGTGACACCGTGAAGCTTCAAGCCCGAAAGACCGCTTCCATCAGCGAAATCAAGCGCAATCAGCGCCAGACCGATCGAGATCGCTCGCCGCCCATGCGCAGCGCCTTTCCGCAGGTCGAGCAGCTGCGCATCGAACTCAACTTCAATGATCGCACCGGCCGCGCGCCCTCGCCGCAGATGCATATCCTGTTCCCGCCGGCACGCGCGTTTTTCCGCTTTGCCTGTCCCTGTTCCGAGTGCGACGGCGAGTTCGACCTGAGTCCGGTCGTCTCGGCCCTGGTCAATGACGCACCCAGCAGCAAGCGCAACAGCAACCGCTCCGTTTCCGACAACCTGATCTGCGAAGGCGTGCGTCTGCGCAATCACGTCAGCAGCCGTCCCTGCCCCATCGCCGTCAAATTCCGGCTGGTGGCCAGTGCGGAAAAAGCGGTTTGAATTCGTCGCCATTCGTCGATAGCAACGCTGGCTGGCAACAGATAGTCGCCAAGTACCGTGAGCCTTCAGCCTGGCGCGCCCTCTGGCAACTGACCAATACGCTGCTGCCCTACGCGCTGCTGTGGTGCCTGATGCCCCTGTGCCTGTCGATATCCTACTGGCTGCTGTTGCCGGTAGCGGCACTGGCTGCTGGTTTCCTGGTACGTATATTCATTATTTTCCACGACTGCGGTCACGCCTCGTTTGTGAAATCGCGGCGTGCCAATGACCTGGTCGGGTTTGTCACCGGGCTGCTGACTTTTACGCCCTATTATTTCTGGCGCTGGCAGCATGCCGTGCATCACGGCACTTCGGGCGATCTGGATCGGCGTGGCTACGGTGACGTCTGGACGCTGACCGTGCAGGAATACGTGGAAAGCTCACGCTGGAAACGCCTGGCCTATCGCCTGAGCCGCAATCCGCTGGTGCTGTTCGTGATCGCGCCGCTGTTCCTGTTCGTGGTGATACTGCGCTTTCCCTCCAGCGCCGCCCCGCCGCGTGAGCGCCGCTCGGTCTACTGGACCAATCTGGCGTTGCTGATCTGGGCCACGGGCATGTCAGCCGTCTTTGGCTGGCGCGAATATTTCCTCATGCAGTTCACAGTGATGGTCTTCTCAGGCGCCGCCGGTGTCTGGCTGTTCTACGTGCAGCACCAGTTCGAGGGTGTCTACTGGGAACGCGGGGCCGACTGGGACTATGCGGCAGCGGCCATGCAGGGCAGTTCCTTCTACAAGTTGCCGCGCATTCTGCAATGGTTCTCAGGAAATATCGGTTTTCACCATATTCACCATCTGAGCCCGCGCATACCCAACTACAACCTGCAGCGTTGCCACAACGCCGAACCCTACTTCCAGCGTGTCAAACCCCTGACCCTGCTCGCCAGCCTGAAATCCCTGTCGTTGCGGCTGTGGGACGACAGCGGCAAGCAGTTGGTCGGGTACCGCGGCGCCAAGCGCTTTCGCGAGCAGGAACTGCCCCGACGCGTCTGACATCACGCCTGGTGAATTAATCCGGGTGCGGCTCGGCCTTGAGCACTTCCATCTTCACCGTATAGGCGCCCAGGGTCAGCTGGTGCGGCGTACAGGAGGTCCGATACTCCACGTTGCGCATGCTGAATCCCTTGGGCAATGCGTCGCGCAGCTCCTCCATCAGCTCGCAGTCGCCCATGCCCATATACATGTGGAGGGGACGATTGGGCGCAAGCTCGACTGTCGACCACACGCCTTTGACAGCGTCGGCTGCGCTGGCATCGCTACCGGGTGCCAGTGAACTGAATTTGGCTTCTACCCAGGCAAAGCGACTGGGCGCGTTGTGTGATTCCTCACAACCCGTGGCGCGCACCTTGACATCTTTACTCGCGCCGAGCTCCAGGAGGATGGCGCGCACCTTGTCCTCCAGGCCATCACAGGTATAAGCCGCTGTGAAACCGGTGTAGGTGAAGTTAAGGGTTCGAGCCTGCCACTGCGCACTGACGCTACCGCCAGACGGTGCAACCGCAGCCGCCAGGCTTGCGCCCGAATGCAAATTGCAACTGAGCACCAGGGCCGCCGCACCCAAACGCGAGTACCAGACACTGGAATCGGTCATGGCCCACCTCCGGAAATTGCAATCATTTCGGTAACGTTAGTGTTAGAGCTCGCGCGAGCCGCAAAAGTTCTCCGTGATCTCGCCCGCCGCGGGCAGGCCAGCAGCGGCGATTCCGCGCCGCTCACTATGAACCCAGGTTGTCGATGCGGCGGCTCACTGCATATGCTGCCCGCCGTTGATGGCTATATTCGCGCCGGTTACAAACGCCGCTTCTTCACTCGCCAGATATGCGACCAGGCCCGCGACCTCTTCGGGTTTGCCCAGCCGTCCCATTGGAATCTGCGGAATGATCTTGGAATCGAGCACTTCCTTTGGAATCGCCATGACCATCTTCGTGCCGATATAGCCGGGTGAAATGGTATTTACCGTTACGCCCTTGCGCGCGACTTCGAGTGACAGCGCCTTGGTGAAGCCGTGCATGCCGGCCTTGGCCGCCGAATAGTTGGTCTGGCCAAAGGCGCCCTTCTGGCCGTTGACCGAAGAAATATTGATGATGCGGCCCCAGCCGCGATCAACCATGCCGTCGGCCACCTGCTTGGTCATGTTGAAGCAGGAATCAAGGTTGGCATGTATGACCGCATCCCAGTTGACGCGATCCATTTTCCTGAAGGTCATGTCGCGCGTAATGCCGGCATTGTTGACCAGCACGTCGACCGGGCCGATCTCGGCCGTGACTCTGGCCACGCAGGCCACGCAGGAATCGTAGTCAGCGACGTCACAGGGATAGGCCTTGAAGTTGTAGCCTGCGGCGCGCATCTGCGCCAGCCATTCGTCCACCTTGGGCTTGCCAGGCGAATGCGTGGTCACCACGGTATGGCCGAGTATTGCCAGCTTGATGCAGATGGCTTCGCCCAATCCGCCCATGCCACCCGAGACCAGTGCTACCCGTTGCTTCGCTGTCATATTTCCCCCTGCAATGAAACCCGGCTGTTGTTCAGATTCTTCCGCTACTCAACGCTCCACCGCCAACGCCACACCCATGCCACCGCCTATGCACAGGCTGGCGAGCCCGCGATGCGCATCACGACGGGACATTTCGTGCAGCAGCGTCACCAGTATGCGGCACCCGGAGGCGCCGATGGGGTGGCCGATGGCGATCGCGCCACCGTTCACATTGATCTTGCGCGGTATCCCAGCCCATTTTCCGGTTGACGGCAATGGCCTGCGCGGCAAAAGCCTCATTGATTTCCATGAGCTCCAGATCCTGCGCGCTCCAGCCCGCCTTGCGCAGGCACAGTACGCTCGCCGGCACCGGCCCCATGCCCATGATTTTCGGATCGACACCGGCCGATGCATAGGCGGTGACACGCGCCAGCGGCGTAAGCTTGAGCTCGCGCGCCTTGCTCGCCGACATCATCAGCACCGCCGCCGCGCCGTCGTTGATGCCCGAGGCATTGCCGGCGGTCACGGTACCGTCCTTGCTGAAGGCAGGCTTCAACTCAGCAAGCGCCGCGGCGGTCGCGCCACGGCGTATGTATTCATCCGCGTCAAAATATGCGGTGCCCTTCCTGGTCACGATTTCCACGCGCACGATCTCAGCCTTGAAGCGCCCAGCCTGCTGCGCGGCCTCGGCCTTCTGCTGCGAGGCGGCGGCAAACTCATCCTGCTCCGTGCGCGATATGCCAGATTCTTTGGCGACGTTCTCGGCCGTGATGCCCATGTGATAGTTGTTATAGACGTCCCACAGGCCGTCGACGACCATGCTGTCAACGAGCTTGGCATCGCCCATGCGAAAACCATCGCGTGAGCCGTTGAGTACATGCGGCGCGGCGCTCATATTTTCCTGCCCACCGGCGATGACGATCTCGGCATCGCCGCAGCGGATGGCCTGTGCCGCCAGATGAGTAGCCTTCAATCCGCTGCCACAGACCTTGCCGACGGTCATGGCGGGAACCGTATCGGGGAGGCCGGCACGGATAGCCGCCTGGCGCGCCGGGTTCTGGCCGCAACCGGCTGTGAGCACCTGGCCCATCAATACTTCAGAAACCTGAGCGGGAGCGACACCGGTCTGCGCCAATAGCGCCTTGATGACCTGGGCACCCAGCTCGACAGCCGGCACAGCGGCAATCGTGCCGCCGAACTTGCCTACCGCCGTACGTAGGGCCGCGACAATGACCACCTCTTCCATCTTTTACTCTCCTGCTCTGGTGCCATTGAATTCTAACCATGCCGGGTCAGGTGCGAACGGCTAAATAAGCAGGCAACACGGCCAATATCCTTGTTTTTGCGGTGCAGTAATGGGCCAGTCGATGCACCGCCGCCACTTTGAGTCTGTATTCAGGCGGCACACCAGCTTGCATGTGCTGTACAGGAGACTTTGATGAATCGATTCATTTCGCGTAGTGCTGCACTTTGTGCAACCCTGCTGCTGCCGGTGCTGGCGTCGGCCTCCGCAGACATGTTTCTGCAGATCAAGGACGCCAGGGGCGAAGCACGCGTTGTAGCCTGCGCGGCCGGTGCCTGCGTGGTCAATGGCCTCGCCAGCGGACAATATTCAGTACTGGTCTGTGACGCCCAAGGCCAGGTAGTTCCCAGCGATGTGACGCTGGACTACACGCTCGTCAGCCCGCGGGACGCAGCCGGCAGCCTGGCCACCGCTAAGCGCATGCACAAACCCTTCAGGATTACGACGGAGCTTGGGCGTACCGCGGCGCCGCCGGACACCATTTCGATCGACGCCGCCGATGTGCAGCTGGTTATCGGCGTGAGCAGCGCAGCGGTGGACGCCGCTGTGGCGAAGATAGGCAAGTCACGCTCGAATATCCAGAACAACTAGTCTGTCTGCACAGGTCTGTCCCTACGGGTCTGTCTGCACGCGCCAGCCAGCACGGCTCGGATCGCCCGTGGCGACTTAAGCGGCGACGATACGGTTGCGTAGCTCGCCGATCCGGTCTATGCCGGCGACCACCAGGTCACCCACTGCCAGGGCGCGACTGGGCGTCATCGCAAAGCCGACCCCCGAGGGCGTGCCCGTGGCAATGATATCCCCGGGCTCAAGCGTCATGCCGGCCGACAGCGAGGCAATGATGGTCGGAATGTCAAAGATCATCTGCCCGACGCGTGCGCGTTGCCGTTCCTCGCCATTCACCGACAGGGTCAGTTCCAGCGTGGCCAGCTCGCCAATGCTCTCGCGCTCGACGATACAGGGACCCAGCGGGCAAGTGGTGTCGAGAGATTTGCCCTTGAACCATTGCTCATGGAGACGCTGCAGGTCGCGCGCGGTAAAATCATTGGCCACCGCATAGCCGAATACATGATCGAAGGCCTGCTGCTGCGGGATATCGCGCCCGCCGCGCCCGATAATGACGGCCAGCTCCACTTCATAGTCGAGCAGCTTCGTAAGCTGCGGGTCGAGTCGCACCTCACCGTACGGTGAGTTGAGCGCGTGAGTCGCTTTGGTAAAAAACTGCGGCGCCTTGGGCAGCTTCACATCGACGCCAGCCTTGGCATAACCTTCCTTGATGTGATCGAGGTAGTTGCGGCCAACGCAGAAAATATTGCGCACCGGTACAGGAATCGGCGCCAGTAGTTTCACAGCAGTAGCCGGCACCAGGCTCGAGGTCAGGGCGGCACGCTGCCCGTACAGCCGGCGCACTGCGGCCAGCGCCGACTCGCCTCCCCTGATGAGGGCCAGCATCGAGGAGAGATCGACGTTCTCACTGGTCGCGCGCGCGGCGCCTGCCAGGTCGAGCACCTGGGGTTCGCGCCCCTGCTCCTCCAGCCACAGGCCGATCAGCGCCCGGCCGTGCAGCTCAACGCTCACAAATTTCATGGCTGGACACTGCCCCCGGCGGCATAGAGACCATGGTAAGTTTCACGCAGCATGTTTTTTTGCACCTTGCCCATGGTATTGCGTGGCAGCTCGGAAAGAAACAGCACCCGCTTGGGACACTTGTAGCCCGCCAACCGCTCCTTCAGGCGCTGGAGCACCGCGGCCTCATCAAGCAATGCCCCGGGCACCTCGGTGGCAGCAGCCTCACGCCGTACGATCAACGCCGTCACGCCTTCACCGAAATCAGCGTGTGGCAGGCCCACGACGGCCGATTCGAGCACTCCCGGCAGCGCATCGATTTCACTCTCCACTTCACGCGGATAGACATTGTAGCCACCGGTGATGATCAGATCCTTGCCGCGGCCGACGATCTGCAGATAACCATGCTCATCGAAGCGTCCCATATCGCCAGTGACAAAATAACCGTCGCTGCGAAACTCGGCCCGCGTCTTATCGGGCATGCGCCAATAGCCGGCAAACACATTGGGACCCGCTACCTCAATCATGCCCAGCTGGCCGCCCGGCAGCGCCGCGCCGCTGTCGGCATCGACGATGCGCACGCTGATGCCGGGCAACGGCACGCCCACGGTGCCGGGCCGACGCTCGCCATCGCAGGGGTTCGAAGTGTTGATGCCGGTTTCTGTCATGCCGTAGCGCTCAAGAATGGCGTGACCGGTGCGCTCGCGCCAGGCGTGGTGCGTATCGATGAGCAGGGGGGCCGAGCCGGAAATGAACAGTCGCACCCGGGCCGTATGCCGGGTATCGAGGCGCGCATCGGCCAGCAGGCGCACGTAGTAGGTTGGCACACCCATCATGACCGTGCTGAAGGGCAGCTGCCCGAATATCGAGTCCGGGTCGAAACCCGGTAGCAACAGCAGTGATGCGCCCGCGGCCAGCGTGACATTGATGGCCACGAACAGGCCGTGAATATGGAATATGGGCAAGGCGTGCAGCAGGACATCGTGTTCTGTAAATCGCCAGCAGGCCCTGAGGGCGAAGGCGTTGCTGGCCAGATTCCCATGGGTGAGTACCGCACCCTTGGAGCGGCCGGTGGTGCCCGAGGTGTAGAGAATCGCGGCGGCATCCTCACTGGCGCGCGCCACATCGAAACTGTCGCGTGCCTGGGCGTCGGCGCGTTCAGCGAGCGAGCTACGCTCTCCGGAAGTGCCCAGCGTCACGACATGCGGCACACCCAGTCGCTGCGCCAGCGGCAGGAGCGCGGCAAGCCTGGCGGGCGTGCACACCAGCACCCGCGGCTGGGCGTCAAAGATGAAATACTCCAGCTCCGCCAGGGTATAGGCAGTGTTGAGCGGCACGTACACCGCGCCCGCGCGCAGGCACGCCAGGTAAAGAAAGATCGCCGCTGCGCTCTTGTCGACCTGGACCACCACCCGATCGCCGGGTTGCAGACCCAGATCGAGCAGGGCGTTGGCCAGTTGCGCGCTGCGCTGATGCGCCTGGCCGTAGCTATAGCCGCCGCCATCCGCCAGACGGATAAAGGGCCGCGCGTCCGTGTCGCCCAGCGTCGCGAATCGCTGGTACAGGTTGTCACTCGTGGGCGGCATTCTGCGGCGCGCGCAAGTCGTCAAACTCGGGGTGGCGCCGCATATAGGCCACCACAAAGGAACAGCGCGGCACCACCAGTTCGCCACGACTACGCACCAGTTCGAGCGCCTCGCGCACCAGTCGGCTACCTGCACCCTGCCCCGCGAGGTCTGCAGGCACTTCGGCATGAGTAAGCGCGAGCACCGGGCCGCTGCGCTGGTAATCGAGCACCGCGAGCGCACCACCCAGATCAAGTTCAAAGCGATTTTGTGCGGCGTTATCGCGCATCAGGCTGCTCCCCGGGGGTGGCCCCTATATTACACGCCTACGACCTGCCCATAATGCGCACCATGCTGTTCTCCAGTTCCGAAATCGAGGCCCTGCGAATCAGTCTGGCGGTGGCGTTGCGCAGCGTCGTGTGCAGCCTGCCGGTGGCAGTCGGCGTCGCGTGGCTGTTGACGCGGCGGCGTTTTCCGGGCCGCACGCTGCTCGACACCTTCGTGCACCTGCCGATGGTGCTGCCCCCGGTGATGATCGGCTACGTGTTGCTGCTGTTGCTGGGTGTGCGTGGCCCGCTGGGTCACTGGCTCGATGCGCAGCTGGGCATCCGGCTGGCCTTCACGATCAACGGCGCGGCGCTGGCCACGGCAGTGATGGCATTCCCGTTGATGGTGCGCAGCATCCGGCTCGCTCTGGAAAATGTGGATGGTGGGCTGGAGGATGCCGCGCGCACACTGGGCGCGGGCGCCATCGATCGCTTTGCAAGTATTACCCTGCCGTTGATCGCACCGGGCATTCTGGCCGGCACGGTCACCGCCTTCGTTGCCAGTCTCGGCGAGTTTGGTGCCGTCATCACCTTCGCCGGCAATATCCCTGGCGCGACCCGTACCCTGCCGCTGGCGTTGTATTCGGCGCTACAGACACCGGATGGCGAGGCAGCGGCACTGCGCATTGCCATGTTGTCGCTCGCGCTCGGCCTCGCCGGACTGCTCGCCTCGGAGTGGCTGGCGCGAGCGCTGCGCCGACGTGCTGGGCGCTGAGCATGCTCGAGGTAGCCCTGCGATACCGTCGCGATGATTTCACGCTTGAGGTGGATTTCAGCGCGCCCACACCCGGCGTCACGGCGCTGTTCGGCCGCTCGGGCGCGGGCAAATCCACGATTGCGCAGCTCATCGCCGGCCTGTGGCGTGCCGATGCCGGGCGCGTCGTGCTCGATGAGCGGGTGCTGTTCGATACGCAGCGTGGCATCAACCTGCGGCCCGAGGCGCGCCGCATAGGCTATGTATTTCAGGATCTGCGACTGTTCCCACACCTGAACGTAACGGACAACCTGCGCTACGGGCAACGCCGCGCTGGCGCCGACACCGTGGTCGATTGGGCTCGCGCCATCGAATTGCTCGAACTCGGGCCACTCCTGCAACGCCGCACCAGCCAACTCTCGGGCGGCGAGCGACAGCGCGTGGCGCTGGGCCGCGCACTGCTCTCGCAGCCACAGTTGCTGCTGCTCGATGAACCGCTGGCTGCCATCGACGCACGCAAGCGCAGCGAACTGCTGCCGTATTTCGAACGACTGCGCGATGAACTCGCGCTGCCCATGATTCTGGTGACCCATCAATTCGAAGACCTGTTGCGCCTGGCGACCAGGGTGGTGCTGCTCGACTCCGGCCGCGTCACTGCCCAGGGTGAATTATCCGCTTTGAGTCTGCAGCCGCAGATGCGCGCGCTGCTGGGGCCCGATGCGGTGGGCGCGGTGATTGAAGGACAGGTGGAATCGCTCGATGCCACATCCGGTCTGGCCGCGGTCAGGGTAGGTCAGGACCGACTGTTGTTGCCGCACAGCGGCCTGCTGCGCGGCAAACGCGTACGCCTGCAACTGCTGGCGCGCGACCTGATCCTGGCGACTTCAGCGCCGCAGGGCCTGAGCGTGCGCAATCAACTTACGGGGCTGATTACGGGCCTCGAGTCTGAAGGTGCCCACAACGTGCTGGTGAGCATTGATGCGGCCGGCGTAACTCTGCTGGCACGCGTGACCAGCGCAGCGTCAAGCGAACTGCAGCTACGCCGCGGGTCAAAGGTGTGGGTGCTCGTCAAGGCGGCCTCCCTGCAGGGATATAACTTTTAGTATTTCTTATCAATTAGTTACATGATTGTCCTGAAATTCATTGTAGGTAACAAAAAGGTCACCACCTTGTTACCACATTGAACCGGCGCGTTGAGGCAGCATAGGGCAATGAACTACTCCGGCAAGTGCCCCACTGTGCTGCTGGCCAGCCTGTTGTCGCTCGCCGCAGCCTGCTCATCGAACGATGCACACTCGCCTGTCACCAACACCGGTGCGCCCGGCAACGTGACCCTGCTCAACGTCTCCTATGATCCCACGCGTGAACTCTATGAGCAGGTCAACAGCGCTTTTGCTGCGCACTGGAAACAGCAGACCGGCGTCACCGTCACCATTCGACAATCTCATGCGGGCTCTGGCAAGCAGGCGCGCTCCGTGATCGATGGCCTGGAAGCCGATGTCGTCACCCTCGCCCTCGGCGGCGATATCGACAGCATTGCCCGCGAGGCGCAGTTGTTGCCCGCTACCTGGCAGCAACGCCTGCCGCAGAACAGCTCGCCCTACACCTCGACCGTGGTGTTTCTGGTGCGCAAGGGAAATCCAAAGCGCATACTCGACTGGAATGACCTGATACGCAGCGGCGTCGCCGTCATTACCCCGAACCCGAAGACTTCCGGCGGCGCGCGCTGGAATTACCTGGCGGCCTGGGCCTGGGCGCTCAAAGCGCCGGGAGGCAACGCGGCCAGCGCCGAATCATTTGTTGGCAAGCTGTACCGCAATGTGCCGGTACTTGACTCCGGCGCGCGTGGCGCCACGACCACATTCGTACAGCGCGGCATCGGTGATGTGCTGCTGGCCTGGGAGAATGAAGCGTATCTTGCGATCAGGGAAACCGGCCCCGGCAGTTTTGACATCGTTTACCCATCGCTGAGCATACGGGCCGAACCACCGGTGGCGCTGATCGACAAGGTGGCGCAGAAGCACGGTACCACGCCGGTTGCCGAGGCGTATCTGCGCTATCTCTATACGCCCGCGGCGCAGGAAATCATCGCACGCAATTTCTATCGACCACGCGATGCCGCGGTCGCCGCCCGCTACGCCCAGCGCTTTAGCCAGCTACCGCTCATGGTCAGCATCGCCGACTTTGGTGGCTGGCAAAAAGCAACTGCCGATCATTTTGCCGACGGCGGCAGTTTCGATCGCATCTACACTGCTAACTAAACGACGCTGGCGAGTTCGCGCATGTCCATCAGAATCGAGCAGGTCAGCAAGCTCTATCAGGGCGTTCCGGTGGTCAACGATGTGACCATCGAGATTCAGACCGGCGAATTTTTCGTGCTGCTCGGCCCTTCGGGGAGCGGCAAGAGCACGCTGCTGCGCTCCCTGGCCGGCCTCACCTATATCGATCATGGTCGCATCTCCTTTCACGGACGCGATGTCACGGAATTGCCGGCGCGTGCGCGTGGCGTAGGCCTGGTGTTCCAGCATTACGCACTGTTTCGCCACATGACGGTGGCGCAGAACATCGAATTTGCACTGCGCGTACGGCGCATGCGCGCCGCGCAACGCCTGCGCCGTCGCCAGGAGCTGCTGCAACTGGTGGCACTCGAGGGCTATGACGAGCGCTATCCAAGCCAGCTTTCCGGCGGCCAGCAACAGCGTGTCGCCGTAGCGCGGGCGCTCGCGCATGAGCCGGCGGTATTGCTGCTCGATGAGCCCTTCGGCGCCCTGGACGCCAAGATTCGTGTCGAGCTGCGCGAGACCGTGCGCGCTGTGCAACGGCGCATCGGCATGACCACCATTCTGGTCACGCACGATCAGGAAGAGGCCTTTGCACTGGCTGACCGTATCGGCGTCATGCAGATGGGGCGCCTGCTGGAATCGGGCACACCGGAGCAGCTCTATCGCCATCCGGCGACGCGCTTCGTGGCGCGCTTTCTGGGTGCGGCCAACCTGTTCCTGGGCGAAGTGTCGCAGCTTGGACTGCACCTGGGCGCCGCGACGCTGACGCCCACGCTCGGCGCTGCCGCACCCAGCGCCACCCCGGGCGGCAGCGAAGCGGTATTGGTCGTGCGGCCGGAAGACATCGAAATCGCGGCAGGCGGGAATGAGCTGCGCAGCCACTGCTTCGCTGCCGGCACTGTCCAGGCGCTGACCTTTGCTGGCCACCAGCAATATGTGAGTGTTCAACTTGATGAGCACTCCCGCATAACCCCGGCCACCACTGCTGGCGCGCCGGCGGTGCTGGTCGATGTCCTGCGCTCGGCAGCCGATCAGAGCGCGTTGCCGCTGCAGCCGGGCACGGCAGTGACCCTGGGCGTGCGCCGCGTACACGCTTTGCCGACACCCATATCCAGCTTCAACGTCATGGCGGCCGATGACGCTGGCGCAGCGCTGCTGGAATCCTCTCCGCTGCTGATGCAGCTCATGAGCAGCATGCAGGCGCGTGTCATCCATCGCGGTGAACCCAATGAACGGCTGGAAGCCGGCATCTGCGTCGTGCCGCTCGACGAGCAGGCACCACAGTACATCGCCGCCGCGGCGGCGCGTGGTGCGCGGCGGGTGCTGTGCCTTGCTGCCGGCGGCGGCGCACCGCAACGCCTGCTGGTGCATAGCGGTGAGGAAGTCCCGCGTGCCGAATTGCTGGGACTGGTGTCCAGCGTCATGCGCCATCTGCCCATTGCAGCCAGTGCCGTAGCGCTGCAGCGCCCGCACGCCAGCCGCAGCGAGGTGGTGGAGGCACAGCGCGCGCTGCTCGACGCGCGTGCGGAGCTGCGCAGCGCGCATGGTCTTGACCTGCGCAGCGATCAGTTTGTGGGCGACTTGCCGACCTGGCTCAACGCCATTGCGACACAGGCGGAGCCGTCGCTGCTGGTGCTCGGCGTCGCTCAATCGCCTGACCTGGCCGCACGCCTGCGGGCAGATTTTCACATGCTGTTCCGTGCCGACAGCCGCACCAGTGTGCTGTTTGCCCTGGGGGCAGGCCCATGAACAGTGCACTGCTGCGCCGGCCACGACGCCAGCAGGTACTGCCCGGCTTCGGACTGACGCTGGGCTATACGCTGGTCTATCTGTGCCTGATTGTGATCATTCCCTTGAGCGCCGCATTCCTGAGCGCTGCGCAGTTGTCGCCGAGCCGCTGGTTGCAGATCCTGCTGACACCGCGGGTGCTGGCGGCGTTCCGCCTCAGCATCAGCGCCAGCCTGATCGCTGCCGGCATCAATGCACTGTTCGGTCTGCTGATTGCCTGGGTGCTGACACGTTACGAATTTCCGGGACGCAGATTGCTGGATGCGCTGGTCGATCTGCCCTTCGCCCTGCCCACCGCTGTGGCCGGCATTGCTCTGGCGACGCTCTATGCACCCGGCGGCTGGCTCGGCCGGCTGCTCGCGCCGATGGGCATACAGGTCGCCTTTACGCCGCTGGGTGTCAGCGCCGCCCTGGCCTTCGTCGGTCTGCCCTTTGTGGTACGCACCATCCAGCCGGTGCTCGGCGAACTGGATCGCGATCTGGAGCGCGCGGCCGAGACTCTGGGCGCCGGCCCGCTGCTGGTGTTTCGCCGCGTGATTTTTCCGGCACTGTTGCCGGCGCTGATAGCCGGTAGCGCCTTGGCCTTTTCGCGAGCCCTGGGTGAATATGGCTCGGTCATTTTCATAGCCGGTAATATTCCGCTGGTATCGGAGATCGTGCCGTTGGTGATCATGACCAAGCTGGAGCAGTTTCAGTATGCCGAGGCCACCGTGGTCGCGGTCGCCATGCTGTTGCTGTCATTCGCCATGATGTTTGCGGTCAACGGCGCGCAGCTGGCCCTGCAGCGCCGCCACCTGGGGCGCCGATGAGCAGGGGCGAAGAATTTCCCGGCAGCACCAGTCTGGGTCGAGCGGTAGCGCGGACACTGTTGATCGGCATTGCCCTCGCCTATCTGGTGCTGTTTCTGGTCATGCCGCTGCTGGCCGTGTTTACGCAGGCCTTCGCCAAGGGGCTGGCTTTGTTTCTGCATGCCCTGCGCGATGTCGATGCTCTGGCCGCCATGCGCATGACGCTGACCGTAGCGGCCATCTCAGTGCCCCTGAATACCGTGTTCGGCACCGCGGCCGCCTGGGTGGTGGCCAAGTATGAATTTCGTGGCAAGGGTTTCCTGTTGACGCTGATCGATTTACCCTTCGCGGTGTCACCGGTAATTTCCGGACTGATCTTTGTACTGGTATTCGGCGCCCGTGGCTGGTTTGGTCCCTGGCTGAGTGACCACGACTATAAAGTCATCTTCGCGCTGCCGGGCATGATCCTGGCGACCACCTTCATCACCTTTCCGTTCATTGCGCGCGAGCTCATTCCACTCATGCAGAGCCAGGGTCGCGATGACGAGGAAGCGGCACTCTCGTTGGGTGCCGGCGGTTGGCGCACGTTCTGGATGGTGACCCTGCCCAATGTGCGCTGGGGCATGCTCTATGGCATCCTGCTGTGCAATGCCCGCGCCATGGGGGAGTTTGGTGCCGTTTCGGTGGTATCGGGCCACATACGTGGCGAAACCAATACGCTGCCTTTGCACGTCGAGATACTCTACAACGAATACAATTACGTGGGCGCCTTCGCTACCGCCTCGCTGCTGGCGCTGCTGGCGCTGCTCACGCTGGGTCTCAAGAGTCTGCTGGAGCGGCGGCATCCGGAGTTGCGCGGCGCGCGCACCGACAAACGCGCTGCGCGTCCCGCTCGCTGAGTCGCTGCGCTGATCATGGCCAACAGCTCGCCGACAGACACGACCGACACGACACGCAGCTACCCGCTGGCCAGCTGGCTGAGCGGCGGCAGCCTGCTGATCGTATTCGCGGCGTTGGGGATCATGGCATTGGTCTCCGGCCTGGTCGTGAGCCGCTTTGCGCAGCGTCAGGCGCTGGCACGCAGCCAGCTGGCCGTAAGCACGGCGCGCGATTACCTGCGCCGACTGGGTGAAACCAGCGTCGGCGTGGCGCGCTCGCTGGCGGACAACAGCGCACTGAATCGTCAGCTGGTGGAACCGGTCAATGCGCTGACACTGGGCATCTTTCTCAGAAATTACTGTGAGTCGGTAACTGCCCGCGCCTGTGCCATTGGCGCCAGCACCGGCATTGTGGCCGCTTCCGACAGTGCCCTGCCCTGGGCCGATATTACCGGCGCCCAACGCGAACAGGGCGAGCGCTTCGCCCTGGCGCCGCGCAGCGGTGGACCAGCCCTGCTCGGTGCTGCTGCTCATCTGAGCTCGTCACCGCAGCTGACTGTGCTGATCGTGCAGGCGCTCGATGGCCCGTTGCTGGCGGAAGCCGGTCGACAGGCGGGTGCCCGGGTGCGCGCGCAGAATATCGGCACCTATCGGGCGCCCGATGATGATCCGATGACACCCCTCCACACCGCGGCGCTCGGCGCCCGTAGCGGCTCGGCAGCACGCGTACCTGGGCTCGACAGTTATGGCGCCGCTACCGTGCTGGTCAATTCCGCCGGCGAACCTGTGGCCCTTATCGACGCGCTGATACCCGCTGCGGAGTTCGATCGCAGTGCTGCAACCTACCGGCGTGTGGTGCTGCTGGTCAGTCTGTTGGTCGCCGCGCTCGCTGGCCTGGCAGGTCTGCTGGCGGCCCGCTGGCTCGCCGCCCCGGTCGTGCGGCTGGCCGATATGGCGCGCCGCATCGGTCAGGGCGATTTCAGTCCGGCGGTGCCGGCCGCGATTCCGCGTGAGCTCAACTCACTGGCGCATGCCATGGACGAGATGCGCCAGAATCTCATCGAGCTGACGGATCGCCTGCGACGCCGCGAGGCCGAAGCCCAGGCGGTGCTCAACGGCGTGGTCGAAGGCGTCTACGTGACCGATGAGCAGCGCATCATCCGCTACGCCAATGCGCAGTTCATGCGCCTGTTGCGCCGTGATGCCGGCGCCGTGATCGGTCAATTCTGCGGTGACGTGCTGCACCCGACCTTAGCCGTGGCGCAGCGGCCATGCGAACAGCATTGTCCTATCATCCAGGCGCGCAGCCAGGGCGCTGCGCGCTGCGTGGAAACTCTGCGTCTTGCCGATGAGAGCACACTTTCTACGGTGATCGTCAGTGCGGCGCCCAGTGACGGCCGGCAGGTACAGTTGCTGCGCGATGAAACCGATCTGGAAGCCGCGCGGCGGGCCCGCGACAGTGTGCTGGGCAACATTTCCCATGAATTTCGCACGCCGCTGGCCGCGCAGCTGGCTGCGGTGGAGTTGCTGCGTTCGGGGCTCAATCATCTGCAGCCCGCCGAGCAGTCGCAGTTGCTGGCCAATGTCGAACGCGGCGTGTTGCGGCTCATGCGACTGATCGACAATCTGCTGGAAAGTGTCCGCATTGAATCCGGGCAGCTCAGCCTGCGCAGCCAGCAGGTGGAGCTTGAGGCGGTAGTACGCGAGGCGGTCGAACTGCTCGCCCCACTCCTCGAGCAGCAACAGTTGCAGATCAAAGTTGATCTGGCAGCGCTGCAGGACCGCCCGGTCAGCGGCGATGCGCAGCGCCTGCAGCAGGTGTTCGTCAATCTGCTCGCCAATGCCATCAAGTTTGCACCGACCGGCAGCAGCATTTACCTCGGCGGCACTTGCAACGCCACGACTTTAAGTATCTGGGTTGAGGATGAGGGCCCAGGCGTGCCACCTGGCGATTCGAACCTGCTCTTTGAGCGCTTCCGGCGTGGCGAGCAAAGTGAGCCTGATTCGCCGGGCCTGGGCCTGGGGCTATGGATCGTGCGTTCGATCGTTGAGCGGCACGCCGGTAGCGTGCACGTTGAACGCACAGCACAGTCACGCACCCGCTTCGTGATCGTCTTGCCGCTGGCGCCGGCGGCTGGAGGCGCTGGGTGAAGATACTGCTGGTCGATGATGACCCGGACATGCTGGCAGTGACCGGCTTCGCTCTGCAGCAGGCCGGCATGCTGGTGGTCAAGGCCAGCAGTTTCAGCACGGCGCTCGCGGTGTTTCAGGCCGAACAGCCGGATCTGGCCATTCTCGACGTCAATCTCCCGGGCGGCTCAGGCTTCGAGTTGTGCCAGGCGCTGCGGCGCGAATCGCCGCTGCCCATACTCATGCTCACGGTACGCAATGAAGAGAGCGATCTGGTGCGTGCACTCGAGCTGAGCGCCGACGACTACCTGACCAAGCCCTTCAGTCCGCGCACCCTGATCGCGCGCGTCCGCGCCCTGCTGCGGCGCGCCGGCACCGCCTCGGCGTCGCGACTGGAGGCGGGATCATTTCGCCTCGATGCCACGGCCCTCGAGCTGCACCGCGGTGATCGGGTGCATCGTGTAACGCCACTGGAAGCGCGACTGCTGCAGCTGCTGATCGCCAATGCCGGCCAGACCGTGCCGACCGATCGACTGTTGAGCCACATCTGGGGCCAGCGCGGCAGTGGCGATCGGCAGTTACTCAAGCAGCTGGTGCATCGCTTGCGTCACAAGCTTGCCGCCGATGCTGACGAGGGCGCTGCGATTGAAACCATACCCAACGCCGGCTACCGGCTGTCTGCGCACTAACATTGAGACTTTGTGGTCAGGGGCGCTATGCTGCGCGATCAGTTTCCCAAGGTGCCGACCATGCCCGCCAAACCCCGATTGCATGTGCCGGCGCCGCCCTCACGCCCGGGCCAGGCTCCCGATTTCAGCTATCTGCAGCTCTCGCCGGCAGGCGAGCTCGCGCGCCCGGAGACCCAGGCTTCCTGGCGCGAACTGGGACATCTCTCTACCGGTCTGGTGCGTGTCCTCGACGACGCGCACCACGCGGTGGGCAGCTGGAATCCGCGCCTCGATGCCCACGAACTGCAGGTCGGATTACGACACATGCTGCTGACGCGCGTGTTCGATGATCGCATGGTGCGCACCCAGCGCCAGGGCAAGCTCTCGTTCTACATGAAGTCGACCGGCGAGGAAGCGGTGTCGGTCGCTGCCGGCATGGCACTGCAACCCGGTGACATGCTGTTCCCCGCCTATCGCCAGCAGGGGCTGCAGATGGTGCGCGGGCAGCCGCTGGTTGCGCTCATGTGCCAGCTGCTCTCCAATACCCGCGACATGTGCAAGGGGCGCCAGCTCCCGGTGATGTATCACTCGGCGTCGGCACGGCTGTTTTCCATTTCGGGCAACCTGACGACCCAGTTTCCACAGGCGGTGGGCTGGGCCATGGCGGCTGCGATCAAAGGCGAGGATCACATCGCCGCGACCTGGACCGGCGAAGGCAGCACGGCCGAGGCGGATTTTCACCACGCCCTGCTGTTCGGTTCGGTATATCGCGCGCCCGTCATTCTAAATGTGGTCAACAATCAGTGGGCCATTTCCACCTTTCAGGGCACGGCCGGCGGCGAGCAGAACACCTTCGCGGCCCGCGGCCCGGCCTATGGATTGCCCGGGCTGCGCGTCGATGGCAACGATTATCTCGCCGTCTATGCCGCGACCCGCTGGGCGGCCGATCGCGCCCGCCTGGGCGGCGGTGCCACGCTGATCGAGCTGGTGACCTATCGCGCCGCCGCGCACTCCACCAGCGACGATCCGGCACGCTATCGTCCGCGTGATGATTACGAACTTTGGCCGCTGGGCGATCCCGTTGAAAGGCTCAAGCAGCACCTGATTGCGCTCGGCGAGTGGACTGAAGCCAAGCATCAGGCACTGATTGCCGAGCTTGACGCCCAGGTGGCCGCCTCCTGGAAGGAAGCGCTCACCTACGGCACCCTGAACGAAGGGCCGCGACTCGATCGCGACCTGATGTTTGAAGACGTCTTCAAGGAACTGCCTGAGCATCTGCGACGCGAGCGCGACCTGCTGCATGCCGAGCTGGGAAAATAGGGGCGATCATGGCGCAGATGAACATGATCCAGGCCCTCAACTCCGCCATGGATATCATGATGGGGAGAGACCCGAGCGTCGTCATCCTGGGCCAGGACGTCGGTTTTTTTGGCGGCGTATTTCGTTGCACCGATGGGCTGCAGCGCAAGTACGGCGAGCAGCGGGTGCTCGACACGCCTATCGCCGAGGGCGGCATCATTGCTGCAGCGATCGGCATGGGCGTCAACGGCCTGCGTCCGGTCGCCGAGGTGCAGTTCGCCGACTACGTGTATCCGGCCTACGATCAGATCGTCAGCGAGCTGGCGCGCCTGCGCTATCGCAGTGCCGGCGAGTTTTTTGCGCCGGTCACGGTGCGCATGCCCTGCGGCGGCGGCATACGCGGCGGGCAGACCCATTCGCAAAGTCCCGAGGTGCTGTTTGCGCATGTGTGCGGCCTCAAGATTGCGATGCCGTCCAATCCCTACGATGCCAAGGGTCTGTTGATCGCGGCCATAGAAGATGACGACCCGGTGATCCTGTTCGAGCCCAAGCGCCTGTACAACGGCCCATTCGATGGCGACCCGAACAAGCCCGCGGTGCCGTGGAACACCCACCCCAAGGGCGAAGTGCCCACCGGGCACTACACCGTGCCCTTCGGTCGCGCAGAAATTGTGCGCCCCGGCAGCCAGGTCACGATAATTGCCTACGGCACCATGGTGCATGTGTGTGAAGCGGCGGCCCGCGCGCTCGAACTTGATGCCGAGATCATCGATGTGCGCAGCATCGTGCCACTCGATGTCGACGCGCTGTGCACCTCGGTGTGCAAGACCGGGCGCTGCGTCATCGCGCACGAGGCCACGCGCTTTGCCGGTTTTGGCGCCGAGCTGTCGGCTACCGTCA
Source organism: uncultured Gammaproteobacteria bacterium (assembly GCA_963823235.1). Lineage (GTDB taxonomy): Bacteria > Pseudomonadota > Gammaproteobacteria > Steroidobacterales > Steroidobacteraceae > FEN-1191. Next base: position 358,341 of record CAWGKS010000013.1, read on the forward strand.
TGGAACACTGTTTCTGGAACCTCGAGGCCCCTATTCAACGCGTGGCCGGCTGGGATACCCCCTACCCGCATGCTTTTGAGTGGGAGTATTTCCCGGGGCAGGCGCGCGTTGCAATGGCTCTCAAAGCTGTCATGGAAAGCCGATGAGTACACATATTTTCAAGCTTCCGGATCTGGGCGAAGGCACGGTGTCGGCGGAGATTGTCGCCTGGCATGTCCGGCCCGGCGAGGTGGTTACGGAAGATCAACCGCTGGTCGAGATGTCGACCGACAAGGCGGTGGTCGAGGTGCCCTCGCCCGTGAGCGGCCGGGTCCTCACCATCAGTGGCAAGCCGGGCGATGTGGTGGCGGTCGGTGCAGCGCTGGCGAGTTTCGAAACCGATACCGGCGCGGTGATCAGCAACAAGGCAGCGCCTGCCGCGAACCAGCCGGTGCCGGCGCCCGCTGCGCTGGCACCCGCGCCTGCGGTTCCGGCGTCCGCCGCCACTCTCAGCGCCACGCCGGTGCGCGCTTCGCCCGCGACGCGGCGTCGTGCCCTCGAAGCTGGCGTTGACCTGAGCACGCTCGCCGGCAGTGGCCCGGGCGGGCGCATCCAGCCCCAGGATCTGAGCTCGCGGGTCGGCGCGCCAGCACCGAAGGCCAGCGACGAGCGCGCCGAAGAAATGCCCGTCATTGGCATCCGTCGACTCATCGCGCAGCGCATGAGCGAAGCGGCCCGCAGTATTCCGCATTTTTCCTATGTGGAAGAAATTGACATCACCGAGTTGCGCGCGCTGCGCGAGCACCTGAATGCGCAGGCCGGCAAGGGCATGGCCTCACTCAGCTACCTGCCATTTATTGTCGCGGCGCTGCTGAAGGCCCTGCAACGCTTTCCCCAGTGCAACGCCCATTACGATGCCGCCCGCGAAATGCTGCTGCGTCACCGTGCCGTGCACGTGGGCATCGCCACGCAAACTGCCGAGGGACTGAAAGTGCCGGTGGTGCGTGGTGCGCACCGCCTCGAACTGCGCTCGCTGGCCAACGAGATTGTCCGCGTCACCGCTGCAGCGCGTGATCGCAGTGCCCGGCGCGAAGAGCTCAGCGGCTCCACCATCACGGTCACGAGCCTGGGCAAGCTCGGCGGCATCGCCAGCACACCCATCGTCAACCTGCCGGAAGTGGCCATCATCGGTGTCAATCGCGCCGCGGAACGGCCGATGATCGTTGCCGGGGCCGTGCAGGTTCGCCTCATGATGAACCTGTCCTCATCCTTCGATCATCGCTTTGTCGATGGCGCGGATGCCGCCGGCCTGATCCAGGCCATGAAAGAACTGCTGGAGCATCCGGCCCTGATATTCATGGCAGACAGCTAAAACGGCCGATATCGGCGCTGCACTCGCTACGTGCTCGATTGCGTTTTCATAGTCTGGTCTGTAGACTAGACCAGGATCGAGGAGACCCCATGAAAACAGAAATTGGCACATACGAAGCAAAGACCCGATTGGCAGAATTGCTCCGGCACGTCAAAACGGGCAAGCGCTTTACCATTACCAATCGCGGCGAAGCCGTGGCGGAGCTGGGGCCGCCGACCAAGCGGCCGAAGCAGGATGCCAGGACGGCGATCGAGGCCTTTCAGGCCTATTGCAAGGCGAATCCGCTGCGTCACAAAGTCGACGTCAGGGCGCTGATCGACGAAGGCCGCGAGTGACATTTGTTCTTGACGCTTCGGTGGCGCTCAGTTGGCTGCTGGAGGACGCTGGAGCTGGTCAGGCTTATGCGAACGCGATCTTTAATTCGATGAAGAAGCCGACTGCGCAAGCTCAGGTACCAGCCATCTGGGGCCTGGAAATTGCTAACGTCATAGCCAAAAGCGAGTCACGTGGCCTGCTCCTCGCAAGCCGCAGCCAGGCTTTCCTGGGCACACTAAGCGCGCTCCCCATACTGTGTGATTCGCAAACCCACGCAAGCGCCCTGAACAACACACTGCAGATCTCACGCCGACATGGCATTTCCGCCTACGATGCCTCGTATCTTGAGTTGGCAATGCGTCTGGGTCTACCCATTGCCACACTCGATGGCAATCTGGCCAAAGCAGCCCTCAAGGACGGGGTCGTTCGGGTGGCACCGGCCTCAAAGGGCATTTAGTCCCACAGCGAACCCGCCGCTAAGTTGCCACCAGCCGCGGACTGGGATGGGTAAAGGCCTGCGCACAGCCGACCAGCGCGGGATACTTCGCGTTGATGACATACACAGGTATCGCCGCCAGAAAAGTCGTGTAGCGGCCCTTGGCTTCGAAGCGGGTACGAAACGGCGAGGTGGCAAAGAAATTGCCCAGCTGCGGAATGATGCCTCCGCCTATATAGACACCACCGGTTGCGCCGAGCGTCAGGGCCAGGTTGCCGGCAACAGTGCCCAGCCAGCCGCAAAACATCGACACCGTTTCGCGGCAGCGCAGGTCGCTGCCATCGAGCGCCTGGCGCGTGATGGCTTCGGCGCTGAGCGTGCCAGGCGCCAGGCCATCAACCTGCGCCAGTGTGCGGTGGAGCAATTCCAGGCCGTTGCCGGACAGGATGCGCTCGGCTGACACATGGGAATACTGGCGGTGCAGGCGCGTCACGACGGCAATGTCGCGCTCGTCCACCGGTGGCAGCGTGACGTGGCCGCCCTCGCCCTGCATGGCCAGCCAGCGTCCGTCCATGGGCAGCAACCCTGAAACACCCAGTCCCGTGCCCGGGCCGAGCACGGCGATCGCAGCGCCGGCGCGCGGCGCGCCACCGCCCACCTGCCAGCGTTCTTCGGCTTTGAGCACCGGGACGGCGAGCGCCAGTGCCGTGAAATCGTTCAGGAACATCAGGTACTCAAGACCCAGGGACCTGCGGGTCTCGGCGGCGGAGAAGTCCCAGCCGTTATTGGTGAGGGCAACGCGATCATCCAGCAACGGCGCGGCGACAGCAAAAGCTGCAGCGCGTGGCAGGGGCAGGGACTGCGCGGCGCGCAGCTCCTGAAGAAATTGACTCGCCGCAGCCGCGGGACCCGAGTAGCTGGCGCACTTGTACACCCGCTGCAGATGCAGAGCGCCCTGGTGCCAGAGTCCAAAGCGCGCGTTGGTGCCGCCGATGTCGGCAACCAGCAGCGATTCGTCCGGTGTCGGGCTGTAAGCAGCGGGGCTCATGCGCAGGCGCTAAAACATCGAGTTGTCGTTAGCGGATTTCTCCGGTATGTCCTGCACCACATCCCAATGTTCGACAATGCGCCCATGCTCGAGCCGGAACATGTCAACCACTGCCGTGCCGCGACCGCTGCTGCGATCGGCGGCGTTGCGCAGGTAACGTGAGTGCACGGCGACCAGATCGCCTTGCGATACCGTACGCTTCACTTCCTGGCGTAGTTCGGGATAGAGCTCGTGCGTAACGCGCGTCAACCCCTGGATGGCGCCGTCCTTGCCATCTGCGACCAGGGGATTGTGCTGGCGGTACTCCGCACCGACGTAGAGCTTGAAGGCCGTTTCCACATCATGCTTGTTGAAAACCATGTCGAGAAAAGCCAGCACCACTGCCGTGTTCTGTTGCGCCTGCGCGGCGCGCGCCACCGGGCCGGTGCTGGCACAAGCCGTCAGTGCCACGCTGAACAGGGCCAACAGACATCTACCCATCGCACTCGCCCCCGTATACGCCGCCCCAGAACCCTGAAGATTACCTATCGGCCGTGCCACCGCAACCCCTACGGTACAACAGTAAACGCGAGCGGCCGCAGCTAATTCAGCCCGCAGGCTCAAGATTGAAGCCAAAGCGGACATTTCCGTCCAGGGCGCCTGCCGGATCCCAGCTCCACTCGTCAAAGCTCACGCCGCGATCCGACCCGATCGTCAGTATGGTCGAACTGCGTGTGCCGTAATTGTCGCCGCGAATGAAGGCGCTCGAAAGCATGCGCTCGTGCTCGATGCTGACACCAGTGCGCGGCAATTGCTCATCAGACGCAAGCGTATCATCACGTAGCAGTTCCAGCAGAGCGCTCGTATCGGGCAGTGCAGCCAGGGCCGTCGCCAGCCGCGACTTTGCCAATTGGACCTTGGGCCAGGGCGTATCGAGCAGATGGTTGGAGAGCGCGTAAATGCCGGGCTGCAGTGCCCGGCTCTCACCCGTGGTGCTGGCGTAGACGCCCAGCCCCTGCCCGTCGCTGGCGATTAGGTTAAAAGGATTGCAGTTCGCACCGCGTTGGGCCACCTGGGCAAGGCTGGCTGGCAGGGGCGCACTTTGCTCCAGAAACCCTGCCACCAGGGCGCCACGGCTGTGAGCGGCCGTCAATTGCACGCTGGGGTCGCGGTAATTGGTTAAAGCGGCGAAGCGGCCGGCGCGCGTGATACCCAGCCAGGTACCCCCGGCCAGCAGGTCGCGGCCCGCCAGAACGCCGCTATCCCCGGGCCACCACTGCGCCCTGGCCGTCGGACGGCTGTAGAACTCGTCCCGATTGGCGGCAATGACGCAGGGGAAGTCGGCGTGCACCCGCCAGGCGATGAGTATCAGGCACATACGGCGGCTCGCTACGCGACGGCAGAACTGATGTGGGCTGAAACTATACGCTGCGGGACGGCCTCAGGCGGGCGCGCCCCACCCAAACCTCACGGCGCCGGTTGAAGTAAACGTCTACTCCACCGCCGCCAGCAGGGCTTCATCAAAGCCCACAATCAGCACTCCGTAAATATTCCTGAAACTTGCAGAATATGGAAGTTTCTGTAATTATCAGATTATGCCATGATTGGCGGCGACCCCGTGCAAACCCTCACCGAACAGCTGCTCCATTCCCGGCTCGCAGAGCGCCCCTTCACCAGTGGGCAACTGCAGCACGAAATCGCCGGTTCGCCGCAGCAGCGCCACGGTCTCGTGAACCGCGCGCTTAAGGCAGGCGAATTACTGAAGATTCGGCGTGGCCTGTACCTGCTCGGCGATCGCTACCGCAACCGAACCCAGCACCCTTTCGCGTTGGCTCAGGCTTTGGCGCCCGGCAGCTACGTTTCACTTGAATCAGCGCTCGCTCATCACGGTTGGATTCCCGAGGCTGCCCGCACGATTGCCAGTGTGGTGCCGGGACGAAAGTCCTGGCAGCTCGATCACCCACTACTGGGCCGCTACTCGTTCCATCCGCTCGCGATTCAGCGTGGCTATTTCCTGGAGCTGGTCGAACGGCAAGCAATCAATTCACAGGTGATGTTGGTGGCGCGACCCGTCCGTGCTCTTCTCGACCTGGTGTGCCTCAGAAAGGAAGAGTGGCAGACCATGGTTTGGCTGACCGAAGGACTGCGCATCGAACCCGCACACCTGCAGACCATTCGCAGCAGCGACTTAAGCATTCTGAAAAACGTGTACAAACAGCAACGGGTACACGATTTTATCGACGCCCTGGCCAGGGAGTTGCGGGCATGATCGATCTCATTAAACAACGACTGGCAGGCTACCGAGCCCACAATGCGCTCGAGGAAGAGCAGGCCCTTAAGGAGATCGTGCAGGAAATAGCACTCTACGGTTTGTGGCGCGCAGGTTTTTTCGAGGTGGCGGCCTTTCAGGGCGGCACGAGCCTGCGTATCCTGCATCGCTTGCCGCGATTTTCCGAAGATCTCGATTTCCTGTTGAAAGAGCCCAGGCCACAGTTCAACTGGCAAGCGTATCTCGGGCCGCTGCTGGTGTGCCTCGAGGAATTCGGCTTGAAATCGCAGGCGCTGGACAAGAGCAGAATGGACCAGCGGGTGAAGCAAGCCCTGCTCAAAAATAACTGCGTGAGCAACCAGCTGAATCTCGAATTCTATCGCGGGCAAAGAGATCGTAAGTTGGTTATCAAACTTGAGATCGACGTGAGCCCACCGGCAGGGTCAGGATACGAGTACCGCTTTCTCGACTTCCCTCTCGACTTCGAGATTTGCAATCAGGATTTGAGCAGCAATTTCGCCTTGAAACTACACGCGCTGCTGTGCCGCCCCTATGTCAAAGGCCGGGACTGGTATGACTTTTCCTGGTACCTCAGACAGAGGGTGCGCCCCAATCTGCCGCATTTGCGCGCAGCGTTGCATCAGTACGGCCCATGGCAGGACCAGCACCCAGACGCCGATCTTGAATGGCTGCAGCGCGCCTTGCAGCACAAGGTGCGGCAGATAGACTGGAAGAAGGCGGCGGACGACGTGGAGCGCTTCCTTGGCTCTACGGAGCGAAGCAGTCTTGCGCTTTGGAGCGAGCGATTCTTTTTGGAGAAGATTGCGGGTCTGAATGCCAATTGAGGCCTGCGTCGAGAGCTCTGGTAGCGAACCGGGCGCTCGCGGATGGAGTACGCTGGATCCAGATGACGGCGAATACCCCATAGCGACCGCTCTGCGCAACATGAAGACAGTCGGCCGCCCCCCCGACCATAGCCGACCTGCTGCTTTGCAGGAGCCTGAATGGTCAGAACGCTCGCTACATGAGCGCCTGCTACTCGAGCGCAATAAGAATTGAAGCCCGCAGAGCTTCCGCGCTGACCGCACCGCGATTGGCGCTCAGCACAGCACGAATCACGCCATCCGCGCCAATGAGGTAGGTCAACGGCAGGGCACGCGGCGCGCCAAATTCGTTCAGCGTCGCTTCGGCGAGCATACCCAATGGGTAATTCAGGGCCTCCGCAGCCTTGAGCGCGTCGCGCCGATCGTGGCGATCATCAGCGCTCAGGCCGATGACCATCACGCCACGCTCGCGAAACTCACGCGCCAGGGCATCGAGCAGCGGCATCTCGGCACGACAGGGCGTGCACCAGCTGGCCCAGAAATTCAGCACCACCACGTGGCCGCGCAGGGCGGCCAGATCGATGCTTTGTCCATCAAACTGCCGCGCGATCAGGGCCGGCGCGGGCTGACCCACCACGGGGCCCGCCAGGGCCGGCCCCTGGGCCAGCAACGCGACCGCCAGCGCGGCCAGCGCACTCCCAGGGGATGCATGCGGCCTAGAAGTGATACCCGACATTGACCTTCCAAAACTGACTGGCGACCAACTGATTGCCGCGCACGTTCGTCAGCAATGGTAGCGCCACATCCAGATTCAGGCGCAGATTTCCTGTCGCCAGCTCAAACCCTGGCGCCACCAGCAGGCGCGTATAGCCGGAATCTTCAGGGTGCCCGTCGGGCCCACCATCGGGCAGGCGGTATACCGCACGCAGTTGCGCCATGGGCGCGAATTTGAGCCCGGCGGCAGATTGCCAGCCCTCGAAGTAGGTACCGACCAGCGCCACGCCCTCGGCGCCCGGACGATAGTTGTCCTTGTGGGCGACGGGCTGGTCCCACTGCCCCTGCACGTACCACGCCCAGCGGTTATCGCTCGTGAGCCGACCCAGGTGATAGGCGCCCACCAGCAGGTCGGTGCTGCCAGAGCCGATCGATGTGTCCGGGTCAAAATTGGCGTAGTCGGTTTCACCGTTGGCGAGTTTCAGGCCAAAGGTGAGCCCGGTCGACATGTCGGCTGAGAAACCCGTGTAGGTACCCTTGATGCGGATGTCGCCGGTCGCCCCATGTGAATAATTGGCGACCGCGCCACTCTCATCGGCGGTCTGGAAATCGCGCTGCCAGTACGGCACCTCAATGATCATGCCCCACGAACGGTTGAAGACGTATTGCCCGCCCGCGGTGTAGAAGCGCGTGCGGATACGCTTGTCCTCGTTGTCGTCCGCCGGCGCGCTCGAGGTGCCGCTCCAGTTCTGGTTCTGATCCATGTAATCGTATTCAAGAAAAGCCATGCCGCCGGCGTGACTGGCGTACATCGAGCTGGTGCCGATATCGAAGATGCCACAGCCGCAGGCGCAACCCAATGCCGCGCCGGGTGCCAGTAGTGTCAGCGCCGACAGCATCAGTCCGCTGGTCGCCAGGCAACGGCGCAAAGTGAAAATATTCATGATGAACTCCCGTGAAATCATTTCGGATAGCGATATGACCCGGTAACAAACCCGGCCTTCGCCTCATGCAGAAACGGTTTTCAGACGGCGGCGGGAGGGCCGCGGGGAGCGTGGAATCGGGACGGGATTGAAAGTGGAGCGGAGTAATCGAACTGCGGCAGGCGGGCCTGCACGATCTCGAACTGTTGCGCCGCCAGTGTCGGCGCGTTGGCCGCGAGCGCGGCGCCACCTGCCAGGGCGAAGGGGCAGCTGTCTGTTGAGCCGGCGGCATCACCGCGGTGGTGGTGGTGGTGGAAATGCTGGTGCTGCGTCGCCAGCGACACAACATCTGCCGCGTAGTCCGAGCAAGCCGAAACCGCGAGGCGCCCTTCAACGGGTGTCCACATGTACCCCACGGGCACCAGCGAGCGCAGCGCAAAGGCGAGCACAGCCAGCGTCGCGATCAGCCGCCGGGCGCCAGGCCCGCGCATCAGCATGCCTGCGGCTCGCGCGTTCAACTGGGCATCCCTCCCGGCAGGTTATCCTTCATGTCGGAACCATCTGTGGATATCAGATGATGGTTGAGTGCAAAACGTGCAATGCCGGCCGCGTTGTGCAGCTCGAGTTTGCGCATCAGGTTGGCACGATGCTTCTCGACGGTCTTGACACTGAGATTGAGATCGCGCGCGACCGCCTTGTTCGACTGCCCCGAGGCGATACGCGTCAACACCTGCCGCTCCCGACCCGTGATGGTGCTCAAGGGATCCTGCGCCGAGCGCTCTTCGCGACTGAGATAACTCGCGAGCACGCGCCCGGCAACGGCCTTGCATAAGAACTGCTGGCCGGTCGCCACGGTACGAATCGCCGTCATCAGTTCAGCGTGGCCGGAATCCTTGAGCACGTAGCCATCGGCGCTGCAATCGAGCCCGGCGCGGATGTATTCTTCGGAAGCGTGCGCCGTGAGCAGCACCACACGCACGTTCGGGCAGACCGCACGCAGTTCGCGCACCAGCGCCAACCCTGAGCGACCCGGCATGCCAATATCGGTAAGCACCACGTCGGGCTGCAGGCGTGTGGCCATCTCTATGGCCGCGTCGACCGAAGCGGCTTCACCCACGACATTGAAATCGGGCTCGAGCTCGAGCAGCGCGCGCAGGCCTTCGCGCAAGATGGCGTGGTCGTCGACCAGCATTAGACTTAATGTGGCGCTCAGTCTTCGCCGGCACAGGCTGTTCGAGTTCTGCGCTCAGGAATCGCGGGTTCCACAAGTCATCTCGACAGTATCCGGCGCCCGGCCACGATCGGTTTTCGCGGCCCTCGTACTTGGCTTGAGGGAATTGTAGGGGTAGTGCTCGGGGCCGATGGCCGGCTCTTTGCCCTTAAAGCGTGACGCGATGCCCAGTTCTTTGGCCAGACGTCGCTTCACGGGACTGTCCAATCACCGTCGGCGGCCACGGCGGTACCGGTGGGGCCCGCAAAATGGACCAGATAACCGCCCTTGGAGGCAAAACGTTGACCCGGCGCGAGACTTAGCCTTGGGTAGTAGCCATTGGTGAGGCGGTGACTCAGCATGACTTCGACGCGCTCCACGAGATAGTCGCGTACAAAACTATCCAGCATGTCAGTGAGCGTCTCGGCCAGAATGCCCAGTGACACATACGTATCGGTCTGCACATGCTCGGCCACTACAGGGATATGCCGAATTTTGAACCATGACAACGGAAAATTCATCCGAATCTTGCGCAGATCGGGTATGTCGGCAGGATAGGTCATCAGCGCAGCGCTACGCAAGGCGGCGGGGAGCGGCGCATGTTCAAGACCACCCATCAGCCCCGAAACCATCAATACTGACGCCCCAGAGGCCTGCGGAGGGAGCGCTGCCAGATCTACCGGGCGTAGCCATAGCATCAGCGCATCGCCGTGCCCCAGGCCCTTAAGCGCGGTGCTGAGCTCGGCTTGATTTCCCTTGTCGTGGGGTAAGGCTCGATGCTCCACTTTGATGCCCAGGGCGCTCAACTGTGCCGCCAGTGCCCTTGCGGCCTGTTCGCCGATATCGCCGCGCCGGTATACCTGCAACACCCGTTTGAGTCCTGTCGCCTTGTGCCGTTCCGCGATGCGCCCGGCCATCAAGTCTGCCTCGAGCAGTACACCGCGTGAGAGGTAAACCGGGTAGAAATCGCCCTCCGCCACCACGGGCAAGTTTACATTTGGCATCAGGCACGGCAGTTGCGCGGCCTGACAGAAATGATGCACAGGCGCCCAGTTTGCGCCGCCGAGACCTGAAATGACGGCGTACACTGGCTCTGCGGCCAGATGCGCACGCAGTTGCGCTTCCCAACGGTCACTAGGGCCTGTGAGCTCCCAAATATGCAACTGCCAGCGCCGCGACACGCGGTATTCAATCTCGCGCGTGGCGTGCATGGGTTTGATGCCGCCGCGAATGAACGCATTCTTGTCATCGATAAAATGTTGCATGACATCGAGCATGCCCTGGCGCTCAATCGGATCGGCATCGGGCGTAATAATGGTTGCGAAGTGCAATATGCCCTCGTCTACGCCGGGCACTTCGCCGGAACTGAGCACTTTGAGATACTGCGTGAGCGAGGCCATGGTCGGGTCGTCGAGCGCGTAACGCGGCATCAGAAAATTCAGGGTGCGGCCATTGGGGGCAACACCTTCGCGTATCGCTCGCGCCAGAGTTTCATCGGTATAAGGTTCGCGTGTGGTGCGAACGCCCACCACGTGCGGCATGCTCATGTCCTGCACGTTGGTTGAATGTGAGCGAAACAGGTATTTGCCGATGATCGGCGGCACCACGATGCGGCCCTCGCTGGTGCCCAGACCACTGCCGCGATGACAGGTGATGCAGGCGGCAGCCATGCCCTCGACGCTGACACCGCCATCCCGCTCGCCCCGTAGCGTGGCGCCGGAGGGTAGCTCTCCCTGTCGATACAGGGCCTGGCCAGCATTAATGTCCACGCTGCTGATGGTATCGGCGGCGGTGCCCCAGGCCGGCCAAAGGCAGGCGAGCGTGAATCCGGTCAGCCAGGATGTCGGAGGCAGCCGCATCACGGCCGCTTCGGGCTCAATTTACCGCCACTTTGGTCGAGCCCACGCCCGCCAGATTGCGGTACTGGTCGAACAGGTCGCTCGCCGACGCAAACCCGTCCATGCGCACCCAGGGTGAACCTGGGGCTGCACGCATCAGGGTTAGCGGATCATGGCCCATCTTGTCGCCCCGATAGGCGTCGAATGCCTTCTGCACCTGCACGCTGGCTTCTACCGTACCCGTGTAGTGCTGCCACTGAGTGCCAGCCCGGAATTTCTTTGCATAGTCGCGCAACCGGGCCGGCGTATCCTGCTCCGGGTCGATTGATATCGACACCATGTGCACTTTCCCCCGTTCCGCGCCCAGGCGCCGTTGGAATTGCGAGAACACCTGACTCATCAGGGGGCAGATACCCGGGCACGTGGTATAGATGAAATTCAACACCACCGGACGACCATCGTCGAGTTCTGCGGTCAGGGAAACTGTCTTGCCGTCGTCGCGCACCAGCGAAACTTTGGGTATCAAATAGTCGGCGGTCGAGACCCGCGTGTTACCAGCCCACGCCTGGTGCTGCGCATGCAGATCAACCGCTTCGGTCTGCGACCAGGCCAGAGGGGGCAATGCCAGAACCAGGCTGGCCGCCAGCAACGGTGCTGCAACGGACATTGGCTTGCTCACGCGTCAGGCTCCTACGTCGCAGCGCTTCGTGCCGCTAAATGGGCTTGCTGAAGCGTGTCGAATCCAGCCGGGGGTTGAGCACAACATGCTCAATGTAGACGTTCTCCGTGCCAGGCACACCGCTAAGCTGTGTTTCGAGGCGGTGTGCGACCTGCAATCCTTCTACCGATTTGTAGTCGCGATACCAGATGTAGACGGTGCGCAACTTTCCGTCCCAGCGACGCGGCGCTCCTTCGATTCTGGTCTCCAGAAAGGTCTGCCCGTCCACCCAGAGGTGGCGGACGTCGCCGCTCTTCAAGGTCAACTTCAAACGGTAGTTGCCGTGCCCTTCCAGCATCTCGGTTCCATCCAGCTCAACCCGGGTTCCCTTGGCCTGGTAATTGACTAGCGCCCCATCGAGCTCCTGCTGGCTGGCAGCGAGCTTGAGTTCTTCATCGCTGAACGGCTCCACTTCATGGCGACCCAGGTAGGGCCGCAGCTTCCAGCCATTCTTGCCGTCATACACCTGAATCGCGGTCTCACCCTGGAATGGAATCTCGAGGCGCATCAGAGTTGGGCGCTTCAGATCCATCTGAAAAGGCAGCTGGATCACCTTGGCGACTTCCGGTACCGGGGCCTTGCCCTCTTCCAGCGCTTTGCGCATCTTTGCTCGTTCGAGGGCGCGTGCCTGGGAATTCGTGATGACGGCGATATCGCCGCCATCCTTGCGCTCCTTGCCAGCATCCAGTTTGCCCGCCAGGGTCATGGCGCTCACCTTTTCCCAGGCCGCCAGGCCACCGCGCGCCGCCACATTGCGCTCGGCGATCTGCTGGGCAGAGAGGCTGGGCAAGTTGGCCGGGATTGTTGTCGTTGCCGCGCTTTGGGCCGCGGGCTTGGCGGCCGGCGGGGCTGCCGGCGTGGCGGCGGCAAGCGCCACACTGGCGCAAGCCAGACTCGCCAATGCGCCGAAACTAACAAATCGCAGTGCAGACATGGTCAATCTCCAGAGACGAAAGGGCTAAACGCCTCAGTCAACAATCAGATTGTCGACATGCAGCGCGCCGGCGACCACCGAAACGCGGCTGCCCGATTTCACAAGTTTGCCCGGGTTGCCAAAAATCATGAAGTAAATACGTCCCGTTTCTGGAGCCGCGCCGGTACGCAGTTCCCCGACGTTTTCCATGGCAGGCACCGATAATACCGTCCCCGTGGACTCATCGCGCAGAAAGGCGCGGGTCTTGCGATCGTTAAGCAGCTTAGCCTTGTCCGGATCGAGTACCCGATACTTGAAAGACAACATAAGCCCGGAGGAAACCGGCTTGACGCCGATGATCTCCACGCCCCAGTTGCGCTTGTAATACAGCCCCTCGCGCGAGCGCCAGTGTGCGGCTGTTTCAGACGGCTGGGGAGCTGTCGGGACGGCCGCTACCGGTTCATCCGCGGCCGCCAGTACGATGGGCCCGAGTGCGAAAATGCTGCTGGCGAGTATTCCCGCCAGCAGCATCTTCTCAATCGTCATTCTCGCCTTGGTCATTGCACGCACCCTGAAGCACCAGTAGTTAGAGCTCAAGTGGGGCTGGTAGTTCACCAGCCCCCAAATTGAGCCCGCCTCAGGCTAGGGTACCGTGCCTCCCGCGAAATTGTCGACTCTGGCGCCTGCCGGCAGCTGCATGCCAATGCGACCACCGCCGGTAGTCCAGAGCGCGACATTCGGAAGAGTGACGCTGCCTACAAACGTACCGTTCTTCCAGACACTTACCACGCCAGAGGCATCCACAAGCGCCGTCAAGGTATCCCCATTGGCGAACGTCGAATTTGCGTTGTTAAGCGTGGTGCTGGACGTGGTAGCGAGTCCAAAGTTCGTCGTCGTAGCCACCACCACGTTTCCACCACCGGTGTATTGCACGCGGATAAAGTTTGGCGCGACGCCAGCCACGGTAGCCCCTGTCTCCTTAAGGATCAAGCTGTCTCCATTAATCGTCGCATTCGCAATTGTGAATGCCGCACCTTGCTTGGCGCCGAACGTCGAGCCGGCAGCGTTCCAGTATGCATTGCCCGGTACCGTTGGATCAGAAGCTTGATTGGTGTTCACTCTTATCGCCGCTGCTCCAAGCAAGGTTGCCTGATCCCAATTTCCGCCCAGCGTAATCGCATTGGCCCGGGTGAACGTGTCAAGGGTAGTCAGTGTGGGTAACGGCAGCGCAATGGAGTCCGTATCCGTCGCCGAGTTGTTAGCAGTATTCGGATCACCCGTGCCGGAAACAGTTGCTGTATTGACCAGCGAGCCACTCGCCGTAGCACTGACAGTCGCCACTGCCGTGAACGTCGCACTACCGCCATTCAACAGTGTCACCGTTCCCGTCCTGGCAAGTCCACTTCCGCCGGCTGTGCAGCTGGAGCCCGCCGAAGCCACGCAGGCCCAAGTCGTGGAGGTGATAGCCGCCGGGAAGGTGTCCGTCACAGTCGCGGCAGTCACCGCACCGGGTCCGGCATTACTGACAACTATCGTGTACGTCACTGTGCCGCCCTGATTCACCGACGTCACACCATCGGTCTTGGTGATCGACAGATCGGCCGCAGCGAGGGTGAACTCGTCGGAACCGATATCGTAGGCGGCGCCTTGCGGCCGCGTATCGCCGTCGATATCACGTGTCACAGCCGCCAGCGTTGTGCCCTTGTCGATGGCAGCCGCCGAACTCGCCGTCAGATGGTAGTCACCAAACGCAGTGTACGGCGCACCAGTGGCGCTAGCCGGCTTCGCCAGGTACAGCGGGCCGTAGCGCAGGTTGACGTAGTTGTTGCCTTCATCCGTCGTCGCCGCCACCTGCAGGTTGTTGACACTGCCAGGCGGATTGTTCGCAGAGAACTCCGGCGTTACACGCGCACCATTGCAGTACAGATCCTTCAAATTCGGATCGACGGCAGTGTTGTTAGCCGTGGCATAGCCAGTAAGGCTGCTAAGCACTGAATAGGTCGGACTCAGGTTATTGACAGGCTGAACCACGATCGCCAGTGGGGTTGCGGTCGCCGCGCTGAAGTCAAGCAGCGCGAACTGCGCATCGGTCAAGGTCAAGCGCGCAGTGCCGTTGTTATTTAAGGGACCCGACGTGTTGGTGCCGTTGCTGTAGGTGAAGGTCGTCGGTGTAAGCACTGTTACGATGAAGGTGCCTCCATAGTTGGTGTTGTTTGTGCCATTACCTACCGCGATCCTCGCCTGGTTACCCGTGACAAGCCCGTGCGGTGAGCTGGTCGTTACCGTCACCACACCTGAGGTCTTCCGTATCGAAGAAATATTCACCGCGGCAGGAAATGCCCTGGCCGTATAGCTGAACGTGTCAGCGTCAATCAAGGTAATGGCAAACACGCCGTGATAAGCCCCGTTGATCTGCGCCTGGGTCAGCCCACTGGTACCCGGCGCGATGCCGGCAATCGTTACCTGCTGGTTGTTGCCCAGCAGGCTGTCGATCGCAAGCACAGCTGTTACCGTTCGCACGGGGTTGTTGTTGCCGGCGGTCGACTGCGTCGCGCTGGCAATGGCATAGGCGTCGGGCTGCACGTTGCCGACCGCCGTCGACGACGCTGCGCCCAGGATACCCAGATCCCAGTATTTGGCGTTGCCAGTATCACACTGGCCGGTAGAGGTCTGGTCTGCCAGATGGCCGCACGCTGGATTGGTGCTGTCGTTGCTCGCGCACAGGGTCGCCGTGCCTGAGGTGCCGTCGTAATAGAACGAGCGGTTGTGCCAGACGATGTTGTTGGTCAACGTCGGCGCCGAAATCACCGGAATGTTAGCGCCCGCATTGCGCAGGTCAGTGCTGGTCGGATCGGAGCTGATACCGGCCGGATTCGGGTGACTCTTACCCGTCGTGCCAGTCACGCCCGCCGCCGGTATCTGCACCGGGAGGCCACCCGTCAACAGTACGCCGGCGATGCCGGTGCTGTCGTTGGACGAGATCGTGTTGTTGACGATGACGCTGTTCAGCGTGTCGGCCAGCGAGATGCCGCCGCCGGCCCAGCCGGCGACGTTGTTGACGATCATGTTGTTGGTGATGGTGACCTTGTGCCAGCGGGTCGCGTCGGTCGCGAACGCCGCCACGTCGGCGCCGTTCACCTGCTGCAGCCGGATGCCGCCGCCGTGACCGCCCTCGGCGAAGTTGCCGCGGATCAAGATTGGAGTCGATGGTCAGGTTGCCGGTGCCCAGCGAGAGCGTACCGGCAACGCCGGCTCGCCGATGACGACGATGCCGCCGCCGTGGGTCGAGCCGGTCTGCTGGAAGCTCTGGTTGAACAGGATCTGTGTTCGAGATGTGTTGGACTGATTGCCGCCGTTCTGGCTGAAGCCGATGTGGCCGATGCCGCCGCCGTCCGAGCTGCTGAAGTTGCCGCAGATCCAGTTGTGGTCGACGCTGTAGCCGTCGGTGCCCGGTGCAGATCGACACGCCGCCGCCGGCGCCGCCGCCGGCGGCCGGGCCTTCGACCGTGCCGTTCTTGGTGATGGCGTTGTGGTGGATCTTGACGTTCTTGTCGTAGCCGAAGCCGGCGATGAACCGTCGCTCGCGGGGCCCACGAGGTTGCGCGCCGTGCCCGCCGCATTCAGCGGGAAATCGCCTGCTCCAGGTAGGGCACGCCGATGCGGACGCCGCCGTTGAAGCGCGCCGGCGTTGCCGTAGACGCGGTTGTTGGAGATCTCCAGGTTGTGCGCCCAGCCGTTGACGTAGATGCCGCCGCCGGCGTCGCCGCCGGTGACGCTGACGCCGTCGATGCGCGACGGCGCGCAGAGGAAGTTGCTGTCGGTGATCGGACGGTGTCGCCATTGCCCATAGGCGCTGTACGGCGTGCAGCATCGTGCCGCGGTCACTGGCGTCCGCCATCGGGCAGAGTTCTTCGCCAGCACGGTGATGCCCGCGCCTTCCTCGGTGCCGAGCACGGACGGCTCGAGCAGCACGACGCCGCCGGTGATTTCCTGCGTCGGCAGCGGATCGACCTGCGGCCGTGCCGGTCTGGTTGCCGGTGGTGACGTCGATCGCCGAACAGGCTGTTGATCGCGGCCGCCAGTCGTCGAGCTTGCGAGGTCGGGTACTTGGCCGCGTTGATGATGACCGAGGCCGCGCCGACGCCCTGCAGGCGCACCGGCTTCCACATGATCACCAGCTCGTTGTAGGTGCCGGCGTCGACCAGGATCAGGTCGCCCGGCGTCGCCGCGTCGATGGCCGCCTGGATGGTCTGCCGCTGCCGCGCCCTGCACGCGCGTCGGCGCCGCGCCGCCGACGGTGACGGTGACGGCGTCGACGTCGACTTCGGCCGTTGGCGGCCGTGGTGACCACCAGCTCGCCGCGTCGGTGGTGCCGGCCGGCACGTGTCACCGGTGATCGTGCCGTCGCTCCAGCGTGACGTTGGTCGACGGATCGTCGTTCCGCCGATCTTGCACCGTGCCCGTGCGCAGTCGCCGAAGCCGTAGTGGCGCGTGATGCGTGCGCTGGCTCGCCGGCCCGCTGGTCGGCGAACGGGCCGGCGTAGGCCGGGTTCGGCACCTGCTGGATCGCCCAGCGCGGTGATGGTCAGCGTGCCGGCCGTGCCGCCGCGCGCAGATACGGGCCGAAGCCGGCGCTGCGTGTCGACGCGCGCGATGGCCGGCGTCGCATCCGGGTAGGCGCAGTCGGCCGGGTTGTAGCCCGCCGCGAAGGCCGCGATCGGCAGCACCGGCGTGTCGAGGTAGGTCGTCTGCCCCGGCATGAACGGATTCGTGTAGCAGAAGTTGCTGTACGCCGGGTTGTACTGCGGATCGGTGATCATGCTGGCCCGTGACCGGGTCCGTCGATCGGACCCGGGTCGTTCATGCAGGTGACCAGCATGTTCGGGCCGTAGCCGGACGGCGTCGGCGGGTTCACCAGCCAGCTCGAGGGCGTCATCATGTTGTAGGCGCCCCACTGGTCGGAGTAGGTGCGGCTGATCTCGAGGCCGTTGAAGTCCTTGATCGACACCGGCACGAAGGGCACCGAGGCCTTCTCGCCGAAGTCCGGCGCGGCGGCGTTGAACTCGGAGGTGGCGTCGTCGAGGATGATGCCGGTGTCGTTGGCCGCCACCGGCACCTCGGTGAAGACGAAGAAGGTCGCGCTGCGCCTGCATCTGGTCGTTCAGCTTCACCAGCTTGCGGTCGCACAGCGGCCGGTCCATGCCGGCGAACGGCGCGACCTGCTGCGCCTGCGGGAAGAGGCTCAGGAAGTCCGGCACGCGGTGCAGGTTGCCGACGCACTCGGCGAATGACGCATGCGATGACGCGTCACGCCCAGATTCGTGGTCGGGTTGCTCTGGAAGCCCGGGTCGCCGGTGCTCGGGTTGTACGGATTGGCGTTGTTCAGCGTCGCCTGGTCGGGCAGGATGAAGATGTTGCCGAGCCGGCCGAACTGCTGCGTCGACCGGCGCGACGAACGCGTCGCCGATGAGGATGTTCTTGTCCTCTTCCTTGACGATCTCGTAGCCCGGCGGCGTCACCGCCTCGACCACGTACTTGCCCGGCGGCAGGCTGACCAGCGTCTGGCCGGCGAGCCTGGCTGCCGGCGTTCGGAGCGGGTGCGCCGCGATGTAGGCCGCGCTCGGGAACTGCGTAGCGGCCGTCGTAGGGCGCCGCCTGCACCTGGTTCCAGTTGTGCCAGCCGTCGTAGCAGCGGAACTGGTCCAGCGTGTACGGTCGGTCGTCCTGACCGGGCATGCGTGTACTGTGCAAGAACGGGTCGTCCGGTGCGCTGCGCCCGGGCATTGCATGTTGGTCTGGGCTTGCCGTACTGGCCGTCGCACCGTAGACAGGTTGACGAAGTCGTCCCAGCTCGAGGTCTGCGTGGTGTCGACCAGCGTCAGGGTCTCGGTGCCGTCCGCCAGCTTCTCCTTGCGATACAGGTTCACCGTCACGCGCGGAACCAGCGGCTCCCAGATGGTCTGCACGTTGAAGCGCTGGTCGTCGAACGGGCGCGTGGTCGAATACACCACGATGCCCTGGATGCCACCGTTCTCGCCGGCCACGTAGGGCGTGCGGCCCCAGTCGATGCGGTTGCGCTGGCTGATGAAGCCCTGCACGCCGTAGGAATAGCGCGCCTGGAATTTCGACGCGACTGGTGGTGTTGGCAGCAGCACACGGCGGGCCCAGATTGACGTAGCCCGGATCGTGACCGGGTAGCCAGATGGCGTGCAGTTGGCCGGATTGAGCGGGGTGGCCTGGTAGGTCGAGTTCCACAGCCCCGCACCGTCACCGGTGGTGTCCGGCTTGCCGCCGCCGTCGACGATGATGTTGACGCCGGTCTGCTTGAAGCGCGTGGTGTCGGCCTCGGTCACGTACCAGTTGAACAGCGGGAACAGCTCGACCAGGAGCCGTTGCCGTTGCTGTCGCGTGGCGTCTGGTTCGAGATGCCGCCGTCGCGGTAGCGCATCGTCATCGGCACGTTGGAGATGCCCGGTCTCGCCGTCGGTCATATATACCGCGCAGTTCCTTCGTTCAGCGATCCTGGAAGATGTTCTGGTCGTACTGCGTGAACCAGCTCAGCACCGGGATGATTGCCCATCGCGACCAGCTTGCTGCCGCCTTCCGGCACGGTCACGGCGACGGCCTGGATGATCTGGTCGAGCCACTGGTCGCAGACCGCCATTTCGTAGGCGCCGGCCGGCACGTCGCTCAGCGTGAAGTTGCCGTCGGGATCGCACTGCGCGATGGCGATCGCCGGGCCATCGCCGCCCTGCGAGTTCAGCGCGACCTGGCAGGTGGTCGAGAACTCAGCAGGTCGTAGGAGCCCGCATCCCACAGCGTCACGTCCGAGGGCCGCGACATGTGCTGGTTGGTGACCTTGCCGGTGATCGTGTTAGTCGCCGGTCAGCTGTTGATCCGTCGCGTACTTCTTGACGTGCGCCGGATTGACGAAACCGATGGTGGTGTGGAAACCCGGGCGGACCGAATTCCTGGAAGTACAGCGGCTCGTTGACGCCGGTGAACGCGTCCTGCGCCGGCGTGCCTTCCAGGGTCTCGGTCTGCCACCAGACTTCACCCTCGCCCTGGCGCGCCGCGGCCGGGTGCGCAATCACGTCGTAGCGGGCAGGGGTGAGGTTCCTAATGAGTGCGTGACCCGCCAGTACGTAGTCCACCGGCGTCCTGCGCGAGTAGGTTGTTATAGGCGTGAGTGCGGATCTGGAACGCGGCGTTCGTCTCGACCATCGCTGCCTTACGCGGCGCGGGTCCCCGGTCCGGCGCATTCGGGCAGGTGTAGACGAGCCCCACGAACTTGCCACTGGCGCTGTTATCCACGGTCCCATCGGTGTGTGATCGACCGTTGGTGTTTATATTCAGGTCGTCCGGGCAGCCAGGCCTGCCGAGCAGCGCGTTGCTGAGCGGCATGCCCACCGGCGTCGTAGGTCTGCTGACCGGCGACGTCACCAGAGCGGCCCACCGCATCCATGAGGATGATATTGAAGCCACCGAGGCCCGGTTCGTCCTGGTCGTTCTGACCGTTGAGGGGCGCGTTATCCTCGTAGATGTAGATGCTCAGCTGGGCCGGCGTCCAGTCATAGGCATTCGCGGCAATCGAAATCGGGGTCGTGGCACTTGCCGTGACATCACCCGGCTTGATTTCCGTGCCGCCCATGCCGTGGCCCGAATTACCTGCGGCATCGCCCGCCGCGTCGCCCGGCAGAATCGAGATGTAATAATGCTTGGTCGGGTCGAGAACGGCCTGGTCAGGCATGGCCTGCAGCGCCAGCGCTTCGGTATCCGTCAGTATGTGGCGCGCACCCAGCGTGCCAGTAGTCGGATCTACGGTGGTATTGTCAGTCCGCGACTGGTTACCGCTACCGCAGCTCACCGGCCCGACGCAACCCGTCGCGACGATGGGCATGTAACTCTTGTGGAAGCTCGTGCCCAACGTGCGTGTGCTGAGCGACGGTGTGCCCGTCGGGTCAACCTTGAAGGTCAGGTCTTCCTGGATGATCCAGCGGTAGTCGCTAATATCAGCGTTGCTGGCCGGATCGAATACCCGAACCTTGAGGCCAGCCTGCAAGCCGGCCTTCAGAAAGTTCACGGTTACTTTGGCCGTCGCGCTCGTCCTGCCCTGCATATTCCTGGCAACGTAGGTGAAGGAACAGCTGTTGCCTGAGCCTTTTGTCGCCGTGAATGAGCCGTCGGTGTTCAAGACGACGGAGCCGCAAGCGCTGCCGCCACTGCCATTGACCGCCGAGGTCGCGGACAAAGAATAGCCGTTTGAGTCGGTGTCGTTGGCCAACACGCCCGGCCGCGAAGCACTGAAGCGCGAAAGCAAGGTGCTGTCGTAGCTGTCGGCGACTGCGGTAAGTGTTCCCGCTGCCACAGAAGCGGTCGTTAGGCTAACCTTCGCGGATTGAGCGCCGGTGTTTGAAGCACCGTACGTGAAGGAATCGGCACCGAAGTAATTGGTAGTAGGTGTATAAACAAAGGTGCCGTCAGAATTCAGTACCAGCGATCCATGAAGTGGAGAGGTCCCGGGTAGAACCGCCGCCACGCCGATGTCGTTGAGCTTGACGTTACCGCTGATCGGCGTGTTGTAGGGCACTTTGAAAGCGTCATTGACCAATGTCGGCCCGACGGCCGTCGGCAACGTCCCACCCGCCACCTGCAGGAAACCCTGCATGCCGCCATCGGGCGCATTGCCGCTGGTCAGGCTCAACTGCCGATCAAATACTGAAAAAGTGCTGGCGCTATAGGCACCGATGGCGCTCGGCGCCGTAATGAGAACGTCGTGCGTTTTTCCGGCAGTGAGCAGCACTTCGTTCTGCACCTTGGCATTGCCCGGGGCAACGTTGCCGTCTTCAGCCACAATTGTGACTGGCATCCCGACGATTGACGGTACGTGCGTGCGCAGACCCGCATTCAGGAGGCGCACGAGAATTTTCCCGCCCACACTCGCTGCACCCGGCGCGACGCTGTTACCGGCAACCGCGAAGGCAGAATTCAGGGGAGTGGTCGCATCGTAGGCATGACCGTTGATGAGGAAGTAGGTCGGCGTGTAGTTCACAGCAGCCGGGTAGCAAGGCGTCGCGGTTGAGCAGGAGACATCGTCAAACCGCTTGTTGATATCGGCGAGGGCCACAGCGGCCGCGTCCACGGCGCGGTTTTGCACCGCATCGACTTCGCTAAACAGCAGCGAGACGTCTGAGTCATACGCGATCGGCGTCGGGTTATTCGGGTAGGCGTTACCAGCGGCAAACGCAGTGACGGCCACCGGGTCAGCGGCGACGGGCGCCTGCGTGACAATGAGTACGCCATAGAGACCCATCGGCGCCTGTATTGAAGGCAGGGTGCCAGTCTCGTAGATGTACGTGCCAGGCTTCAGCCCCGTCCACACTAACGGCGACGCACTAGTCGTGCCGTTGGCCACTTCGGTACCGAAAGACTTGACGCGATCAAGCTGCGCCGGCGGAACGAATGCTGTCGTGTCTGGCGATCCAACATTGCCGGGCCAGGTAGTCTGAGTTTGCGTGATATGTGTGGGGCTTCCCATCTTAACGGGGGTGCCCAACCCGCCACCCACTTGACCCAGAATGACGATCGACGTCGGCACCGGCAGCGCGTTGGTCAATGTAATCTGCAGTTCGTCACCAGGTGCGACCACAATCGTCGGTCCCGGTGCCCAGCGCACCCGAAACTGCAGCAGGACACGCACGCCGTCGGAGCTGTTTCGCAGTAACCCCACATCGGCACAGTGGCGCCGTCGGGCATCGTGGCAGTCATCCGTTGCGCTGTGAGGCTCACGGGGACGACTGCTGCGCCAGCAATGCTGGAAGCGAACACGATCGATGCCGCGAGTGCGCTGCGGATCAGAAGAGTGGCAGATTTGGTATTCATGGCTTTCCCTTTTCCCCTGGTCGCTTTACAGCGTCTCGTCAATGTCAAAGGTGAACGGATCGATCAGCAGCATCATCATCATGCCGCCTGGAAATACGTCGTTGGTGGTGATCTCGCGCTCATTGTGCGAGTGCCACATGTAGGCGTAGCCGCCTTCCGGATTCTGATTCAGCGTGCCGGGCGCTTCCGGCGTCTGGTTGCCGACAGTCTGCAGACCCAGGTAGGGCGTGCCGGCGTACCACTGGCCGTTGACCACGATGCTCGGGTCGGGCGGCGTCACCGGGATCGGTTTGCCGTGGTCGCCGCAGTATTCGTGCGTGACCGGATCGAAACCTGTTGATTGTGCAGTTGGGTTGCCTGCAATTGCCGGCAGCGGCTTGGTATTGCAGTTGTGCGGCTGCGTGCCGTACACATCCCAGTTCAAGCCCTGCCCGGTCCAGGTGAATATGGCATCGACGGTCTGACCGGAGACCGTGGCAATGGTGAACAGCAACGGACCTGCCAGATTGCGCGGCATTGGTCTGGCTGAGCAGCATACTGGCGTCACGGGCCAACACGCGCGCGTGGTTGCCGTGGAAATGGAACGGATGCTGCCAGCGGCCCTGGCCGATGACGCGCATCAGCACGTTCTCGCCCGGATGCATGTGCGGGTTGCCGTTGTAAGGCTGATTCGGGAACGCGGGCGAATAGGCGACCTCCATGTCGTCGGGCATGGAGCGGCCGTTGACCAGGAAGTAGTTCGGGCGATAGGGCTCCAGCGTCGCGGCGATCTGCGCGCAGGGGCCGACCGGGCAGGCATCAACCTGCGCCTTGACCTGGTCGTGAACGTTTGAACTCATCTCGGTGAACTGGAACAGGTATTCGCGGTCGTAGCAGCTGTCTTCTGATCGTAGGCAGCATTGGCAAGTGAGTAAGTGCCCTTCGCCTTGCAACTCGCCAGTTGCGTTGGCGAACTCGGGAGCACGACGATCGCGCCGAACAGGCCCATCTCGACCTGCAGATTCGGACTGCGTACCACTGTAGTAGGCATAGGTACCGGGCTTGTCGGCGGTAAACGTGTAAGTGACCGTCCCACCGCCGTTCGCGGCCTCGCTGGTCAACATGCCAGCAGACACCGCCAGTTGCCGTGACAGCCATGCCCGGGAATATGATGGATGTGGCGCCGGCCGCCGGCAGGCAGAGTGTTGGTCAGGGTGACGGTAACCGTCTGACCTTGCGTCACAATCAACGTCGGACCAGGCATCTGCATTTCGGGGCAGCTGCCAGTCGGTGCATCCTGGGCGGGAAGGAACGCGCGGTGTCGAGCCCACCGTGCATCCGTAGCCCCAGGAGTAGATGTGCGCGCCGTCGGGCTGGCTGATAGAGCCTCGCCGTGCGGTCAGGTTGAAAGTCGGTGCCGGTGATGCCGTGCACCGCTGCCTGCGCCGTGCCCGCCAGAACCAGCGAACCGATGAGCGCCACGGTGTAGCCCAGGACTTTCTGGCCTACGGCGATTGCTGTCGTCGAGTAATTCATGTCTGTGTCTCCTACTTGACGACAATTTCAGTCATCATGCCGCCGAAGTTTTCGGCGTCATTCGACAGATGATCGAGATTGGTGCTGTAGAGGTAGTAGGTGCCCGTTCGGAACGTCGGCTGGCATCGAGAATCACGTCGGTCGACTCGCCGCCGCCCAGGGTGACCGAGTTGGTCTTGTAGTAGAGATTGTTTCCGTCAGTGTCGCGCAGCAGGCGGGCGTTCTCGGCGATGACCTGCATCGGGATGCCGACCGTGGCCAGGGTGTGAATTCGGTCACGCTCAGGTCGGAGATGCGCAGCAGCGCGCGGGTCTTGCCGTTGGTCTTGTCCAGCGTCACGAGGCTGTGCAGCGGCTGCGAGGGACGCGAGTCGCCATCCGAACCTGCGGTCGCCATCGGTCCGTTCGGCACCGGCGTTGCGCCGTCGATACCGATCGTCGCGGAGTTGTCGACGTTGGTTTGATGGTGTCGGGTAGCTGCGGCCGTTCAGCAGGAAGTACTTGTCCTTCATGTCGGCGAAGGCTTCCGGGTTGAAGGTCATGCCGACGAAGTGGAAGTTCGGGTCGAAGCCCATCATCTGAATCGGCACGTCGTACGTCGTAGCGCGTGGAGCCATCGCCGTCGTTGTAGGCGTACGTCGCGCCGCCAGCCGGCTGCTTGGCATCATTGGTTCCGACTGTCACGCCGGCCGGCAAGGGCGTCGCGCCCGTGCAAAGAATGTCCGAGCAGGACCCGGCAGTAGCCGAATTCGTATCAGCCACCTTGCGTCGGTTCGCGTTATTGGCCGTTCATCAATGCCGTATAGAGACTCGCGCCGTCGGCCACCCGGTTCTGCCGCGGCCGCACGAAGATCTGTCCCACCATGCCCATCTGCAGGTGCTCGGGCGGCGCGATGTGGCAGTGCCAGAAGTAGGTGCCGGCATCGGGCGCCGTGTAGTAGTAGGTAAAGCTGCCGGCGATGTTGATGGCGACCGAAGCATCCGGCACGCCGTCGAAGAACGACGAAGCGTTCGGGTAGCCGTGGAAGTGCACGGTGTGCTGCTCGAACAGGTCGGGCCGCATGATCTGGCCGACGTTGCTGAGCGTCAGGAAGAGTTCGTCGTCTTCGTCGATCGCCATCAGCGGCGCCGGCGCGTTGCCGTACAGCACGCCGTTGTTCATGATCGCGGCGGGTTCGATGCGCGCGCCCTGGACGTCGGCCTGGTTATTGAATACAGTCAGGAGTCTGCGTTCCAGGCTTGCCAGTCAGAATGCCGGGCTTGGCCGCTGCGTTGGCAGGATCGCCAAGACCTGACAGCGGCGCGAAGCCGAACAGGTAGATCTGGTGGCCATCGCCCATCGTCGCGAAACCGTCGCCTCCGGCAATTTGCTGGCACTTAACCTGCCCGGGATGACCCGCATCGACATTGGAACCATTCGGGTGGAGCGCGGTCCTTGCTGGACACTGCACGCGGAATGACTGTGCACTGGCTGGCAGCGCGTAAAACAGTATTGCGGCTACCGTGAGCCCTGAGCTGATGAGCGTCTTGATGCGCATGAAATGCTCCTGAAAACCCTATATCCCTCGAACTGGCGCGAAGATTGACTCTCGCCAGCGCCGCTAACAATAGGGTCAAGAAGTCAACGTACGGGAAGGGGAAATACCCAACGTACGTGGTTTGCAGCGGCGGGAACGACGCCCGCAGGCCCGGCCGGAGCAGTCCGGTGCTGGACAGTCGGCTATTAGTTGCGCAGCTTCTGCACGAGACGCGCTTTGTAGACCTCAACCGTACGAGGACTGATACCCAGGCGCTCGGCAATCTGCTTGACCTGAAATCCGCCCTTGACCAGTTCGTGCACCTGCTGTTCGCGCTCGGTCAGTTGATTGGTGGATCCACTCGGCAGCACCCGTTGGCCGGATGGGGACGACCGATCGGACACGTGCGTGTTGATCGCGTCGTTCAGCACATCGACCAGGACCTCATCATTTATGGGTTTCTCAAGGAAATCGGCGGCCCTGGCCTTGAGCGCAGCGCGCGCCGAGGTCAAATCACCATGCGCAGTGATGATCACCACTGGCACAGTGCAGCCGCGCTTGCGCAGCTCCTGCATCAGCTCCAGACCGCTCATGTCCGGCATCCGCACGTCGATCAGCATGCAACCATGCCAATC
Source organism: uncultured Gammaproteobacteria bacterium (assembly GCA_963823235.1). Taxonomy (GTDB): domain Bacteria; phylum Pseudomonadota; class Gammaproteobacteria; order Steroidobacterales; family Steroidobacteraceae; genus FEN-1191. The sequence goes on from CAWGKS010000013.1 coordinate 384,427, forward strand.
CGGTCGATACACCTTCAGCACACTCTCGGCGTTGGCGAATATTTGCGTGCGAAATCCACGCAACCCGAGCAGCAATGCCAGGGAATCGCGCACGCCTGGATCATCATCAACAATATAGACCGTTGCATTGGTAGCATTCATGCCAATTGCTCCTGAACCGGACCCTGCCAGACCGGCACTGCAAACGCGATGCAGGTGCCGTTCGCAGCGCTGCGTTCCAGCCAGATTCTGCCGCCATTGGCCTCCACCAGCGCACGGCTGATGGCGAGCCCGAGCCCCATGCCCGCCGGCTTCGTGGAGCGTAACGGCCAGAACAACTGCGCCCCGCTCGCCACTGCGATACCGCCACCCTGATCTTCAATCAGGAATCGTACCTCATCGCCACTGCGTTGCACCGTAAGCGTGATGGCTTTGTGACTCGTATCCATATCCTTCACGGCGTCACAGGCGTTGATCAACAGGTTGTGGAGCACCACCGAGAGCTGCATGGCGTCGGCCTTGATCAGTGGAATATCCGCGGCACTGCTCACCGAACAGCTTATGCCCCATTGCCACAACCTGGCCTGCAGCGCGGCCAGGGTGTCGTCGACCAGTTTGCGAGGTTCCAGCTGCTCCTGTTTCAGGGCGCCGTCGCGATAGAATGCGCGCAGCTCGCCAAGCACTTCGACCGCGCGATGCGCCTCGTCCACGGCCTTGTGCACGGTGCTGCGCACCAGTTGCTGATCGATGGCAGGACGCTCGAGCAGCAGCGACGCGGCGCGCAGGTAGTTGCTCACGGCCGCCAGCGGATTGTTGAGTTCGTGAGCAATGGTGGAATTGAGCTCCATGATGCCGGTCGAGCGGTTTACCCGGACCAGTTGCTCATCTCTGGCCGCCACCAGGCGCGCCAGGCGCTTGCTGTTGGTCACAGCAATGCCCATGAAGATTCCGGTACCGGCCAGAACCAGCATCAGCAACTGAATAGCCACCAGCGGTTGTGCCGCGCTGCGGGTTGCCAGGATCACCACGACACTGACCTGGAGCAGCACCATGGCAATCGCCGTAACACCGGCTCCGTAGCGCAGTGCGATCCAGATGGTCGGCACGAAGAACAGGTAAAACAGCTGCAACTGGGTGGTGGCGAGCCAGACAAAAGTCACGCAAAACACCAGCGCAAGAGTCAGTGACTGCAGCAGCAACTCACCCAGGTGCAGGCGCAATTGGCGCAGCTGCAGACCCTCACGGGTCCGCAACAACAAGACCAGCGGCAGCACCACGACTATGCCACTTACATCGCCAATCCAGTCAGTCACTACAGCCGGCATCAGGGCTTCGCGGGTCAACGCGCCGCTGTGCAGCAGCGCCATTGAAAACAAGGTCGCCCCTGCCAACTCGCCGATCGCTATGGTCACCAGCAACAGCGTGAATCCGGACAGGGAATTCACGCGATCGGGGCGCAGGGCGCGACGCAGAAACAGCCCCATGCCCGTATTGATGCAGCCTATGCAGATCATGGCGGCTAGCGCGGTAATGCCAAACGGGTGGCCGTCGCGATTCACGATCTCCGCCCACCAGGGCAGCAGGATCGTCAGCGGCGCAATCACCACGCCAAATTCAATGACAGCCCCTATCATCAAGGGGATGGCGAGCTCCCAGGGGCTGATTTCCGTGCCCTGTACCGACTCAAAGGTACTTACGCGATCCAGCAGCAGGTAGGTCACGCTGTACAGCACGGCCACCAGGGCAGCGCCCAATAGCCAACGCATACCCGGACGCTGCCGCCAGATTGCGAGCCGCATCAGGTTGTGAATATTGGACGGCATCAGGCAGGCACCGTTCGATGCTCCTTCGGGTATGCAGCGGTAGATAAGCGACGATCTGGCGTCACCGCGCGGGCCATGGTCTGCGAATTGTACACGGCCCTCACTCGCGCTTTGGTCGGCCACCGACGGCAAAGCGCGCGGCGCACCGAAGCCATGGCGCGTGGATTCACTCGACATGCCCAGCGCATAGCCGAGATTGCGCGCGGCCTTGGATGTCGGTGGCTAAACTAGTGCGCGGCCGCCATCGGGGCCTGCAATTCGGCCAGCAGGTCGTCGGCGGAGGCGAAACCATCGAAGCGCACCCATGGACTGGCGGGCGTGGAGCGCACCAGTGTTACCGGGATATGCGTCGTCTTGTCGCCCCGGTAGACGTCGAAGGCCTGCTGGGCCTGGATACTCGCCTGCAGGGTGCCGGTGTAGTGCTGCCAGGCCGGGCCGGCTTGATAGCGCGCCGCGTAGGCGCGCAGCCGGGCCGGCGTATCCTGCTCCGGATCGATCGAAATCGAAATCAGGTGCGCTTGGGTATTCGTCCCCTTGAGCCTGCCCTGCAGCATGGCGAACACCTGGCTGGTCATCGGGCAGATGGTGGTGCAGGTCGTGAAGATGAAATTCAGCACGACCGGACGGCCGTCATTGAACTCCTTGTCGAGCGACACGCCGATACCATCGGCGCGGACCATGCGCAGCGAGGGAACGGTGTACTCCATGATCGAACGCTTCACATCGGTATTCGCCAGCATGTGGCGATGGGCGGCGTGCGGATCGCTGCCGGCGGGCGCGACGCCCTCTTGCATAGCGGCGTGGTCGTGCTCCTGCCCCAGCGCCAGCGAGCCTGTCAGGCTAAGGGCCAGGACCAAAGCCAGGCGGAGGGATGCCCGCGAAAGACGCATGCGCTCGCTCATCGTGGGACTTCTCCTTCCAAGGCTACTAACTGCGATCATACTCGGGGACTGCTGCGAGACGCTCAATGGGGTGAAATCCCACCTCGCATGACGGCTCTATCTCTTTGACTTAAAAATGATTTTTACCAGAAAACCAGTAGCTTCGGGGAGGCCGTGGGCGCGGCCGTGCGTCGGGCGCTGGCCATCGGCGGCCCCCACCCGCCTCAAGCCGGGGGCGGAGCCGCCACAGGCGCTACGGCGCGCTCAGGGGGGCACAACAGCACCGTGCCGCGGGTGTTCGCGTGGTACTCGAGCTGCCTGCCCGCGGCGTCAATACGGATGCGAAGGCCCGGCACCAGGGCCTGTGTGTACATAAGATCGGGCTCTGGGCAACCGAGCGACCCATCGCGCCAGGTGACCCGCTCGACAGTGCCGAGCTTGAGTTTATCAATGGCCAGCCCCGTGACGCGCGCAGCGTCGTTCAGCGCGGCCTGCACCTCCGGCGCATCGGACACCGCAGCTGCGGCCGGCGCCGGCGGAGTCGCTGCGCAGGCACCCATGGCGTTCAACATCACCAGCGTAGCCGCGTACAACCAGAAGCGCATGACGCTCATTCTACGGCACGATCCAGTCGGAGAGGGGCGACTGGTCCCCCTGCTCGCCGACCTTCACGATGTAGCTGCCCTTCGAGGCGTAGCGCTGGCCCGGGCCCAGGCTCAGGTGCGGATACATGGACAGTTCGAGCGAGTTCCCCAAGCCGGTGCTCCATCCGTTCAATCAGAAACTCACGCGAATAGGTGTCCTTGCTGTGCGAGACCATCATTCCCATGACCGTTGCGGCCAGGTAGGCATTCAGCTGCACGCGCTCGTCAGTCAAGGCGATGTCGTTGCGGTTTCGACGCCATGACCGGCTCCATCCGCGATCGACATCCGCGGGCGGGGCGGTCGAGCGGCTGGCGGACGCCTGGGATGCGGGACCGCGCACCTATCTCGGGCTCTTCGTCGCGGGTTTCCCCAACCTGTTCATCGTCGCCGGGCCGGGCAGTCCGTCGGTGCTGACCAACATGGTCGCCCTCGATCGAGCAGCATGCGAGCTGGATCGTCGACTGCCTCGGACATCACGCCGAGCACGCGCAGCGGGGGATCGAGGCGACGGAGGCTGCGCAGGAGGCCTGGGTGGATCACGTGCGACGCTGGCCGACCACACGGTCTACCCGACCTTGCAACTCCTGGTACCTGGGCGCCAATGTGCCGGGCAAGGTGCGGGTGTTCATGCCCCTACATCGGCTTCCCGCCCTATGTGGAGAAGTGCGAGGCGGTGGTGGCGGGGGGCTATGAGGGCTTCGCGCTCAGCCCGATGGCCCACGCCGGATAAGCGACAGGACTGCCCTTTGGGGCGCCCTGCGGCGGCCAAGGTTGGGCTTCAGGGTGCGCGCCGATCATCGGAGACGCCCTATGTCCGCGCTCGAAACCATGATGCCGCCTGTGCAGTACGCCGACCTCCACGGCGTGCGCATGGCCTACTACGAGGCCGGGCCGCGCGACGGGCGTGCCGGTGATCTTCTGCCACGGCTTTCCGGAACTGGCCTTTTCCTGGCGCCATCAGCTGAAGGCGCTTCGAGGCGCGCCGGCCGCTGGGCGATCGCGCCGGACCAGCGCGGCTATGGCCTCACCTCGCGGCCCGGACGCGGTCGAGGACTACGACATCGAGCATCTGACCGGCGACCTGGTCGCGGCTGCTGGATCACCTGAAGATCGAGAAGGCGATCTTCTGCGGCCACGACTGGGGCGGCATCGTGGTCTGGCAGATGCCGCTGCTGCCACCCGGACCGCACCGCCGGGCGTGATCGGGCTCAACACGCCCGTTCATCGCCGCGCGCGCCGGTCGATCCGATCGCGATCATGCGCGACGGCATGGGCGAGGACATGTACATCGTCCACTTCCAGAAGCCCGGCGAGGCCGACGCGATGCTGGCCGCGGACGTCGCGCAAGACCATGCGCTTCTTCATGCGCCGGCCGCGCTCGGCCTGGCACGGGCGAGGCCGGCGCGGGCTTCGGCGCCGAGCGCGAAGCCGGCGCGATCCGTCGACCTTCGCCCTGGTCAAGATCCTGCAGATGTACGACCCGGCGTCGATCCGCGGCGGCAAGTTGCTGACCGACGAGGAGCTGGCCGTCTTCGTCGAGACCTTCGACGCGCACCGGCTTCACCGGCGGCATCAACTGGTATCGCAACTTCACCCGCAACTGGGAGCGCTCGGCGGGCCTGTCGAGCAGAAGGTCGACGGTCCCCTCGCTGATGGTCATGGCCGAGCTGGACGCGGTGCTGCCGCCCTCCGCCGCCGACGGCATGGAAGCCTATCGTCCCCGACCTGGAGAAGGCGCTGATCAAGGGCTCCGGCCACTGGACGCAGCAGGAGAAGCCGGACGAGGTCAACCGCGTCATCCTGGACTGGCTGGACAGGCGCTTTCCGAAGTAGAAGACGTCTGGCATGGAACGCACCACCCCCGCGCCCGCCGTCATGTCCGCCGCCGGCCGGCGCGGGCTCTATCCCGAGACCGAGCCCTTCGCCTCCGGCTGGCTGCCGACCGGCGGGCCGCACGAGATCTACTACGAGGAGTGCGGCGCGCCGAACGGCAAGCCGGCGGTGGTGCTGCACGGCGGCCCGGGCGGGGCGATCAACGCCGACCATGCGGCGCTTCTTCGACCCGGCGACGCTGGCGCATGGTGCTGTTCGACCAGCGCGGCTGCGGCCGCTCGCCGGCCCAACGCCTCGCTGGACGACAACACCACCTGGACCCTGGTCGAGGACATCGAGCGGCTGCGCAAGCATCTGCGGCATCGAGAAGTGGACGCGTGTTCGGCGGCTCCTGGGGCTCCACCCTGGCGCTGGCCTACGCCATCACCCACCCCGAGCGCGTCGCCGGCCTGGTCCTGCGCGGCATCTTCCTGCTGACCGAGCGCGAGCTGAACTGGTTCTACCAGGACGGCGCCTCGATGCTGTTCCCCGACGCCTGGGAGCGGTTCTGCGCGCCGATCCCGCCGGCCGAGCGCGGCGACATGATCGGCGCCTACCACAAGCGCCTGACCCACCCCGACCGCCGCGTCCAGGCCGAGGCCGCCGCCGCCTGGAGCCAGTGGGAGGGCGACACCATCTCCCTGCGCGGCCCCGAGGCGCGGCCGGCCAAGTTCAACGAGGTCGACTTCGCCATCGCCTTCGCCCGCATCGAGTGCCACTTCTTCGCCAACCGCGGCTTCTTCGACCGAGGACGGCTGGATCCTGAAGAACATCGACACGCATCCGCGGCATCCCCGGCTGGATCGTCCAGGGCCGCTTCGACGTGGTGACGCCGCTGGAGAGCGCCTGGGCGCTGAAGAAGGCCTGGCCCGAAGCCCGCTTCGAGATCGTCTGGGACGCCGGCCACGCCTCGACCGAGCCCGGCATCATCGACGCCCTGGTGCGGGCGACGGATCAGGCGCTGGCGGTCTGAACTACGGCTGGAGTTCGGGATCCCGCGGTCCCGTTTCTGAAGGCAAGCACCAGCTAGACCCCGCCTCGGAGCCGTTGTCCCCTCGTGCTTTCTTTGAGCGTAGTCATTTCTGCCAGATCGCCCATCCGTGAGTCTCGTGATCTCAGACAGACTGGTAGGCAATCTCACGCAGGCTCTTGGAAAATGACTGCGCTCAATTTCTTATTGACCATCGCGTCAGATCGTTCGATGTTCATGATCAGAACGGACCACGAAGTGGGAGGAACCCTTGGCCGCCGCAGCGCTAGGACGTCGGGAGCAGAACAAGCTCGAGAAGCGCGGCCGGATCATCGCCGCAGCGCGGGCGCTGTTCACGCACAAGGGGTTCGAGGCCACGACCTCCCAGGAGATCGCCGACGCCGCCGGCGTCGCGGCCGGGCACGGTCTTCACCTACGCCCGGACGAAGGACGACCTTCTGATCCTGGTGTTCCACGACGAGATGATGGAGGTCGTCGAGCGCGGCTTACGCCGCGGCCCGCGGCATCGGACGGCTGGTGGATCAGGTGATCGCCTTCTTCGAGACGATGGTCGCCTATCACGAGCGGGACCTGCCCCTGGCGCACGCCCTGATGCGGCAGCTGGGCTATGTCGGCAGCGCCGACCAGCGGTCGCTGGTTCAGGAACTGATGACGCAGCCTGCTGCGGGCGCCTGGCGCTAGCTCGTCGAGGCGGCGAAGGCCAAGGGCGAGGTCGGCGCGGCGAGCCCGCTCATGCCGTCGGCCCGCAGCCTGTTCGCCATCTACTACTTCCACCTGGGCGGCCTGCTCAGCGGATACCTCGACCGGGCGCAGTTCGACCGCGCCCTTCGAACCGACCTCGGACTGCTGTTGCGCGGACTGGGCTGATCACCCACCGCGGGCCCGCGGCCCAATCCATTCACGACCAACACAAGGCGGCCCCAAGCCGCCAGGAGGATCCCCATGCCTGCAAGAACAGGGCGACAGTTCCTTGATGGCCTGAAAGAGCCCCGCGACATCTACGTCGGGACCGAGAAGGTGACCGACGTCGCCGTCCCACCCGGCCTTCAGGGGCGCGGCCGAGGAACTGGCCGCCGTCTTCGACCTGCAGCACACCGAGGCGGATCGCTGCCTCGTGCCCGATCCCGAGACCGGCGAGCCGATCAACGCCAGCCACATGATCCCGCGGTCCCGCGAAGACCTGTTCAAGCGCCACGCGGCGCTGGAGGTCTGCGCCGAGCACAGCGTCGGCCTGATGGGTCGCACGCCGGACTACATGAACGTCACCTTCGCCGGCTTCGCGGCGCGGCCCGACGAGTGGTCGGTGGGCGGCAACGAGGAGGGCGCGGAAAACCTGATCGCCTTCCAGAAGGAGACTGCGCCGGGGCGACCTGTCGCTGACCCACACCATCATCCACCCGACGGTCGACAAGGCCCTGGGCGACGTGCCGCGAGCCCGGCAACGACGTCGCCCTGCACAAGGTCGGCGAGACCGAGCACGGCATCGTCGTGCGCGGCTCGCGCATCCTGGCCACGCTGTCGCCCTTCGCGGACGAGATGGCGGTCTATCCGGCGTTCCCGCTGGGCGAGGGCGCCGACGCCTACGCGCTCGCTTTCAGCATCCCGATGACGACGCCGGGGATGAAGATCCTCTGCCGCGACAGCTTCTCGCAGCCGAAGCACGCCTACGACCACCCGCTCTCCGGGCGCTTCGACGAGCAGGACGCCTTCGTCATCTTCGACGACGTCGAGGTGCCGAAGGACCGCGTGTTCATCGACGCGAACCTCGCCGCCTACAACGGGTGATGCGCACCTCCTGGTCGCCCAACATCATGCAGCAGACCATGATCCGGGCGCAGACCAAGCTGGAGTTCGCCTGGGGCATCGCCAATCGCATGCTGAAGTGCATCAACGGCAAGCAGCCGGCCGCCCAGGAGATGCTGGGCGAGATCTGGACCTTCTCCGAGTTCGCCCGCTCGGCGATCTACGCCTCGGAGATGCAGGCCAAGGAGTATCCCGGCGGCGTCTGGTTCCCGGACGTGCGGCCGCTGCATGCGCTGCGGGCCACGCTGCCCTACTGGTTCCCGCGGGTGAACGAGATCATCCGCCTGCTGGGCTCGCACAACGTGTTCGCCGCGCCGACCCAGGCGCAGATGCACGATCCCGAGCTGAAGCCCCTGATCGACCGCTACCTGCGCGGCGCCGGCGACGTCAGCGCCGAGGAGCGGGTGCGCGTCTTCCGCCTCGGCTGGGACTTCGTCGGCAGCGGACTGGCCAGCCGCAACGAGCAGTACGAGCGCTTCTACCTCGCCTCCGGCGCGCGCAATCGCCAGATCCACGAGATGTTCTTCGATCCCTCGCGGGCCGACCGGCTGGTGGACCAGTTCCTCGACCATCGACTCGAACGACGACAGCAAGGGAGGCGCGTCATGTCCGAAGGCCGCGTGAACGTCGCAGGGGTGGACGTCTCCACCGATCACTACATCGACGGCCGCCGCGTCGCCTCGAAGGAGCGCTTCCTCGACCGCTCGCCGGTCGACGGCTCCGCCCTCGCCGAGGTCTCGGCCGGCGGCGCGGCGGAAGCCGAGATGGCCGTCGACGCCGCGCGCCGCGCCTTCCCGGCCTGGGCCGCGCTCGGACCGGAGGGCCGCGCGCCGATCCTGCGCCGCTTCGCCGAGGGCATCCTGGCGCGCGCCGCCGACCTCGCGGCCGTCGAGACCATCGACAACGGTTCGCTGCTGACCGGCAACACCCATCGGGTCGTGCCCCGCGCGGCGCAGAACATCTCCTACTTCGCCGAGCACGCGCTGACCCTGGGCGGGCACACCATCGACTCCCCCGAGGTGGTGAACCACGTCCGCTACGATCCGGCCGGCGTCGCCGCGCTGGTGACGCCGTGGAACGCGCCGCTGATGCTGACGACCTGGAAGGTCGGGCCGGCGCTCGCGGCGGGCAACACCGTGGTCGTGAAGCCGCCGGAGTGGGCGCCGCTCACCTGCTCGCTGATGGCCGACATCGCCGAGGCGGCCGGCGTTCCCGCCGGCGTGCTCAACGTCGTGCAGGGCATCGGCGAAGAGGCGGGCGCGGCGCTGACGCAGCACCCGGACATCGACCGGATCAGCTTCACCGGCTCGACCGACACGGCCCGGATCATCGGCCAGGCCGCCGCGCGCAGCATCACGTCGATGAGCTCCGAGCTGGGCGGCAAGTCGCCGTTCATCGTCTGCGCCGACGCCGACCTGAAGGCCGCCGCGCAGACGGTCGCCGGCCAGTACGTCAACGCCGGCCAGGTCTGCCTCGCCGGCACGCGCGTGCTGGTCGAGGAGACGATCGCCGACGAGTTCCTGGGCCAGGTGCGCGAGGCGGTCAGCCACATGACCGTCGGCGATCCGCGCGATCCGGCGACGCGCGTCGGGCCGCTGATCCACCCCGAGCACTTCGAGCGCGTGCAGGGCTTCGTCGACCGCGCCCGCAAGGAGGGCGTCGACATCCTCTGGGGCGGCGAGCGGCACAACCAGGGCGAACTCTACTTCCAGCCGACCCTGATCGCCGGCGCGCAGGCGGGATCAGGAGATCTTCCAGAAGGAGGTCTTCGGCCCGGTGCTGACCTGGAACACCTTCCGCAGCGACGACGAGGTGATCGAGGTCGCCAACGCCACCGAGTACGGCCTGGCCGCCACCCTGTTCACCGGCAGCGAGGCCCGCGCCATGCGCATCGCCTCGGCGGTCGTCGCCGGCACGGTCTGGGTGAACTGCTTCTTCATCCGCGAACTCGCCGCGCCGTTCGGCGGCTCGAAGCACTCCGGCATCGGCCGCGAAGGCGGCACGTGGAGCTTCGACTTCTACAGCGACATCAAAAACATAGCGGTCCGCAAGGGATCGTTCGCAGGAGGAAGCTGACATGGTCCAGATCACGGAGCTTGGTTACCTCACGCTGGGGGTGAAGCGTCTCGCCCGGTGGAAGGAGTTCGCCGCCGAGATCCTCGGGCTCGAGGTCGTCGAGGGCGATCTGCCCGGCCGCGCCTACCTGCGGATGGACTACTGGCACCACCGCATCCTCCTGGAGGAGGACGACGCCGACGACCTGATGCTGCTCGGCTTCCGCGTCGCGGGCCAGGACGAGTTCGGCGAGATGGCCAAGCGCCTTGAAGCGGCGGGCGTGAAGGTGCGCATCGGCTCGTTCGAGGAGGCCGCCGAGCGCCACGTGCTCGAGGTCATGATGCTCGAGGACCCGAGCGGCCATCCGATCGAGATCTTCCACGGCCCGCACGTGCAGGCGAACCGGCCGTTCCACCCGGGACGGCGCATGCACGGCAGCTTCAAGACCGGCGCCGGCGGCCTCGGCCACGTGATGCATCGGCAACACCGCCGGCTACGACAAGACCTACGACTTCTACCGGCTGCTCGGCATGCGCGGCGGCGTCGAATACCGCATCCCGGTCCCCGGCGCTGCCGCGTCCCGTCGACCTGATGTTCATGCACTGCAACGAGCGCGACCACACGCTGGCGTTCACGGCGCCCGGCGAGAAGCGGATCAATCACCTGATGTTCGAGGTGGAGCAACTTCGACGACGTCGGTCTGGCCTACGAGACGGTGAAGCAGGCGGGCATCCCGGTCGGCATCGAACCGGGCCGCCACGCCAACGACCAGATGTACTCGTTCTACTTCATGAACCCGTCGGGCTTCATGTCCGAGATCGGGTGGGGCGCGCGGCCGTCGACGCACCAGTCGGAGTTCTACCAGCGCGACACCTTCGGCCACGCGCCCGTGCAGGGCGTCGTGAACCCCGGAATGGTCGTCAATCCGAAGCTCGAGCCCGTCTAGGGCGGGCTACGAAGCGGCCGACCGGCCGCCACGATGGCGCCTAACTCGCGGCGGCCGCATGCGCGTGACCGATCCAGCATCCACGGAGAGACTGAACCATGTCCGTACTCAACGGACCGCGCGAGGAATGGCGCCGCATCCTGTTCGAGGGCACGCCGCAGTGGGTGAGGCCCGAGGGCGAGCTCCTGCGGCTCGGCGACGGCCGCACGGTGGTGGAGGCCGACGCCATCTACCTGCCGCCGTGCGATCCCACCAAGATCATCTGCATCCACCTGAACTACAGGCT
>CAWGKS010000014.1:0-8360 GCA_963823235.1 uncultured Gammaproteobacteria bacterium
TGCAGGTGATATCACTCCCGCTGGCGTCAACCTCGCCAACATGGATACCAGCGTCCGGCCGGGCGACGACTTCTTCAGGTTCGTCAACGGTACCTGGCTGAAGAACACGGAAATTCCTGCCGACCGCAGCCGCTGGGGCGTGTTCAACGAACTGGTTGAACTCAACCGCCAGCGCACCGCCGATCTGATCAAGGAGCTGGCCGCCAAGCCTGCCGCCCCCGGTTCGGAAAGCCGCAAGATCGCTGATTACTACGCGAGCTTCATGGACGAGGAGGCCATCGAGAAACTGGGCTTTGCCCCGGTGCGCTTGGGCCTGGAGCGGATCGGCGCGATCCGCGACCGCGGGCAGCTGGCCGATTGGCTGGGTTCGACCGTGCGCGCCGATGTCGACGTGCTGAACAACACGCGGATCGAGACCGACAACATCCTCGGGCTGTGGGTGGCGCAGGATCTCGACGATCCCGCGCGCTATGCGCCGTTCCTGCTGCAGGGCGGCCTGTCGATGCCGGATCGCGACTATTACCTGGATAAATCGCCATCGATGGAAGAGGCGCGCCGCGCCTTCCAGGCGCACATCGAGGCAGTGCTGAAACTGGCTGGAATTCCCGACCCGCACGGTGCTGCCGGCCGCGTCTATGCGCTCGAGATGCGCATCGCCGCGGTGCACGCTACCCGCACCGAGACGGTTGACGTCGCCAGGGGCAACAATCACTGGCGGCGCGCGGATTTTGACAAGCGCGCGCCCGGCATGGACTGGGGCAGGTTCCTGGCGGCAGCGGGACTGGGTGCGCAGCAGGAGTTTGTGGTCTGGCATCCGGGCGCCGTCACCGGCATCGCCGCGCTGGTCGGCAGCGCATCGCTCGATGACTGGCGCAGCTATCTCAGTTTCCATGCGCTCGAGCATCTCGGTCAGGTGTTGCCGCGGGCCATGGTCGATGAAGATTTCCATTTCTACGGCACGGTGCTGCAGGGCACACCGCAGCTGAGCTTGCGCTGGAAGCGCGGCATCAACGTGGTCAATGCGGCGCTGGGCGATGCCATCGGCAAGCTGTATGTCGCGCGTTATTTTCCGCCCGAGGCCAAGGCGCAGATCACCGCCATGGTCCAGGCGCTGATCAAGGCCTTCTCGCTGCGCATCGAACACCTGGAGTGGATGGCGCCGGCGACGCGCGCGCAGGCGCAGGCCAAGCTGGCCGCCCTGAAGGTGGGGGTCGGTTATCCTGATCACTGGATCGACTACAGCGCGCTGCGCGTGGTGCGCGGCGACGCCTACGGCAATGCCGAGCGTTCGGAGCGCTTCGAGCTGGCGCGTAATCTGGCCAGGCTCGGCAAGCCGGTCGATCGCTCCGAGTGGGTGATGACGGCGCAGACCGTGAATGCGGTGAACCTGCCGGCCATGAATGCCATGAATTTCCCGGCCGGCATCCTGCAGCCGCCGCTGTTCGACCCGCATCACGCCGCGGCGCTCAATTTCGGCGACACCGGCGCCACCATCGGCCACGAGATCAGCCACAGTTTCGACGACCAGGGCGCGCTGTTCGACGCCACGGGCCGCTTCCGCAACTGGTGGACCGAGGCGGACATGGCGCACTTTCGCGAAGCCGGCAAGCGGCTCGCCGCGCAGTACGACGCCTACCGGCCGTTCCCCGACCTGGCCATCAACGGCCAGCTGACGCTGAGCGAGAATATCGCCGACGTCGCTGGACTGGCGGCCGCCTACGACGCCTATCGCCTGTCGTTGCACGGGGCCGAGGCGCCAGCCGACCACGGCTACAGCGGCGACCAGCAGTTCTTCATTGGCTTTGCCTCGAGCTGGCGCAGCAAGATGCGCGAGCCGGCACTGCGGCAGCAGATCATCACCGACGGCCACACGCCGGAGGAATTCCGTACCGCGACGGTGCGCAACATCGATGCCTGGTACCGCGCCTTCGACGTGCAGCCCGGGCAGAAACTGTACCTGGCGCCTGCCGATCGCGTCCCGGTCTGGTAGCGGCGGCCAGCCGGCCGGCACGCTCACTTGGTGGAGGGCGATTTTATGATCTTCTTCGTGGCGCTGATTCCGGCAACGATGCTGACCGTTGCCGGTTACGTGGTTCTTTATGTTGCCGGCCGGTCGGAAGGCGGACTCAAATCCTTTGGCCGATACCTCGGATTCTGGGCATTCACGCTCGCCGCACTGGTCGTGCTCGGCTCGTTCCTGGCTGCCGCACACGGTGGTGGCATGCACGGCTGCATGACGCACGGCTGTGGAGGCGGCGGCGGCATGGCGGGGCAGTGCCCGGTCATGCATCCGTGGCACCACGAGATGCCGGGCATGGGCCCGGCGATGCCCGGCGCGCCCACGCCCCCTGCGACGCCGGAGGCGGCTCCTCCGAAGTAAGCGGCGCCACTTCGCGTGAAGGAGCGCTCGTATTGGGGTGACACGGTCCGCGCGTCGCCGCCGTCGCTGCCCGCGCCGCTGCCCGCCCGCGTCGATGTGCTCGTGGTGGGCGGTGGCATCACCGGCCTGTGCGCGGCGCGCGCACTGGCACCACGCGGCGTCACGGTCGCGGTACTGGAATCACGCACGATCGGCTGGGGTGCGAGTTCGCGCAATGGCGGCATGGTGCTCACCGGGCACAAGGTGGGCGGAGCGACGCTGCGCTCGCGCTACGGCGCGGAGCAGGCGCGCCGTCTCTACCGCGCATCGATCGATTCGGTCAATCTGGTCGCGGAGATCGTGCGCAGCGAAGCTATCGACTGCGACTTCCAGCGCTCCGGGCACCTGGCCCTCGCGAGCAAGGCCGGCCACTACGATTACTATTGCCGCGAGGCCGAGCTGCTGGCGCGCGAGTTTGACCACGAGATTCGCCTGGTGCCGCGCGCCGAGCTGCGCGCCGAGATCGGCTCAGACGCCTACTTCGGTGGTGTCGTCGATGAAGTGAGCGGCGGCATCAATCCTGCTCGCTACGTGGCCGGGCTCGCGGTCGCGGCGCGCCGCGCCGGCGCCACGCTGCACGAGCGCTGCCCGGTCGAGCGGATCGAGCGCCAGGGCACGCGCTGGCGCGTGTCCAGCGGCGCGAACGTGATCGATGCCGGCGAGCTGGTCATGGCCACCAGCGGCTACACCGGCACGCTGGCAGCGGAGCTGGAACGCAAGCTCGTGCCGATCGGCTCCTACGTGATCGCGACCGAGCCGTTGCCGGAGGCGCTGGCACGCGAGCTCAGCCCGCACGGTCGGATGATGTACGATTCCTGGCACTTCCTGCACTACTTCCGGCTGACCCCCGACCGGCGGCTGCTGTTCGGAGGCCGCGCGCAGTTCGTGCCGGATACGCCGGATACGATCCGCGACAGCGCTGCCGAGCTGCGCCGCGGCATGCTGGCGATCCACCCGCAGTTGCGAGAGGTAAATATCGACTACGCCTGGGGTGGCACGCTCGATTTCAGCTACGACACGATGCCGCACATGGGCCAGGTTGATGGCTACTACTACGCCCTGGGATATGCGGGTCACGGGGTGGCGCTCGCCAGCCTGCTCGGCACGCAGCTCGGCGAAACGCTCGGCACGGCGCAGCTGCAGCAGAACGTCTTCGCGCAACTGCCCTTTGCGCCATTGCCATTCGGGTTCCATCGGGCCAAGCGGCAGTTTCTGCGGCTCGCCGGGCTGTGGTTCAGGCTGCTCGATCGACTGACCTAGCCGTTCCGCGGCGCCGCCGCCGTACGCCACATCAGCAATCCGACGCCACACAGCACGATCGCGGCGGCCAGCCACTCGAAACCGGTGACGAGTTCCTCGCCGAGGGTCACCCCCAGCAACAGGGCGACGACCGGATTGACGTAGGTGTAGCTGGTGGCGAGCGCCGGGGTGGTGCGTTCCAGCAGCACGAGGTAGGCGCTGTAGCTGATCAGCGAGCCCGCGATCGCCACGTAGAACCAGCAGAACAGCGCGAGCGGGGTGGGCGGCCAGCCGGGCTGCTCGCCTATTGTCCACGAGGCGCTCAGCAACAATGCGCCGCCGATCAGCATCTGGCTGGCATGCCCCATGAATCCCGCCGCGGTGTGAATCCGCGCGCCGCCCGGCAGGCCGTGCACGGACCACACGCTGCCCAGCGTCCAGGTTGCGCATGAAGTGATGACTGCCAGCAGGCCTGCGACGGATGCGCCAAAGGCCTGCCCCTGCGTCAGCATCACGATGCCGATGAGTCCGAGGGCCACGCCCGCGGCCTGGCGGCGATCCGGCCGGATGCCGTACGGCCATTCGCCGAGCACCACCATCGTCGGCACGATGGCGGTGAAGGCGACCACGAGGCCTGAGCCGACGCTGGTCTCCGCCAGCGCCATGAAACCGTAGCCGCCGCTGATCAGCAGCGCACCCATGACGGCGCCGCCGATCCATTCCTTCGCGTTGGGCCAGGGCGATCCGCGCATCCGCGCGACCGCGGCCAGTACCGCACCCGCCACGACGAACTGGCTACCCATCTGGAAGAAGGGCGGGAAACTGACCAGCGCCCACTTGATGGCGAGGTACATCGTACCCCAGAGGAACCAGGTCGCGGCGAGGCAACCCAGCACCACGGGCGACCACGGCACGCGTGCGCCCGGCGCAACCTTTGAATTTTCTACCGGAGGTGTGTTCAAGCGGGTCTCCAATGCGAGTGTTGATTGTAGAAGGTTCAAGGTATTCGCACACGTCGGCGCAGGAATTCAGAAACAGTGATTGGGGGCGGTTCAGCACCAGGCCTGGTCTTGGTGGCGCCTCGTACCCGCGAAACGGCACACGCGCCGTTGGGCTTCGCTTGTCACCGAGCGAGCGACCCAGTATCAATCGTTGTGCCTGGCACGGGAGTATTGGCCTCGTGTGGCATCGCTAAGGCCCGGACGATCTGCGGAATCCCGCACGGAATATCCAAATGTCGACCATTTGCTGGCTGATGCCATCGGCTGCGTGGTGCTCGGCGTTCTTTAAATGCTGGCAGGGGACTGAAGATTGCTGCGCGTAGCAGCTGGCGTGAATGTTCCCGCCAGGATTAGGTCAGCCGGCATCTGGCAACCACAGCCACACGCAAAGGGCACATAGCGTGCCGCCGATGGCAATCAGCGTTCCGGCCCGCTGGTTTGATGCTGCACGCACGTGTTGAGCCCTGCGTCATCTACGCGCCCGTATTCAGCGTCGGCAACTACGTATGCCCCCCGCGTGGCGGACGGCGTAGATTCGCTGCGGTAAAGGGCTGGCAGTTGCTTTGCCCGCTTTTGTTCAACGAGGTCTTGGTGCCCAAGCATATTCAACGGCTCATTGCGCTGCTGGTCGCCTTTGCGATGTTATTCGTCGCCGGGAGATACTATTTTCCTCCACAGTCCTTCTGGGCGTACGGCCATTATCGAGGCGACTCAGTCACCGAGATTGCGGCGACCCCGCCGACGTATGTCAATCCTGAATCGTTCTCAACTGCGTATCCAAAGGAGTACGAGGCCTGGTCCACGGGCATACATAAAGTCGTGAAGTGCCAGATTTGCCACATCGCGGCGGCTAAGACGCACTATGCGGCGTCCCTCGCGAGCGCAGTGCTGCCTCCTGCAACGACGCCGCTGCCAAGCCCCGCGGATTCGCGCAGGCTGTGCGTAAAGTGTCACGAGAAAATCGCCGGGCGACCGGACTACATGACGCAGATCGTCCTGGCGAGTCACCATAGCGAGCAAGCGTGCATCGCTTGCCACGATCCGCATTCGCCGCTGTTTTCCGTCGCCGGCGCGCCGATCACCACGGCAGGCGCTGCAGGCGCCGCTACCGCAGACATTGCGGCCGGCAAGACACTGGCGGCGAGCTGTGCGGGTTGCCATGGCCCGACAGGCATAAGCGCGGTCGGCGCATTTCCGAATATTGCATGCCAGAAGCAGGAGTACCTGCTGGTTGCCTTGACGGATTTCCAGAGCGGCAAGCGCGTCAATCCGGTGATGGGCGGGATAGCCAAGGGCCTGAGCGCGGCCGACATGAAGAATGTAGCCGGGTATTTTGCCGGGCAATCCTGCCGGCAGGGCGGCTGACGTGAGCGCGCTCACAATGCAGAAAGGCGAAGGTGATGAGCGAAAGTAAGCAGATCAAAGACCAGGCTGGCCGGCGTGGCTTCATCGGGATGGTCGCGGGCATGTGTGCAGGTACGGCGGTATGTTCGAGTGTTGCGAAGGCTGCTCTGGAGAGCGGAGCCGTGGCCGCAAAGCCGGCGCCGGCCAAGCCCGAGTATCCGGTGGCGGGTCCGGTTCCGGCCTACGACTGGACCAAGCACCGCTGGGCATTCGGGGTCGATGCGGAGCGCTGCATTGGCTGCTTGCGTTGTGTCGAGGCGTGCAAGGTCGAAAACAAGGTCCCCTTCAATGCCCACAACTTCCGCACCTGGGTGGAGCGGTACGTCTACCTGGAGGGCGAAGATAAGCCGCGTGTCGACAGCCAGTCCGATCCGGTGAACATTGCCGCAGCCGATTCGCCGACGGACTACCGCTTTAGCAATCGTTACCAGGGCCAGAAGGTGAAGAAAGCCTTCTTTGTTCCAAAGCTCTGCAACCACTGCGAGAATCCGCCGTGCGTGCAGGTTTGTCCGGTAGGAGCCACGTACAAGACGCCGGACGGAGTGGTGCTGATCGACGAAAAGTACTGCATTGGCTGCCGGTACTGCGTCCAGGCTTGTCCTTATGGCGCGCGGTACTTCAACGAGGAGACGCAGACCAGTGACAAATGCACCTGGTGTTATCACCGGATTACGAAGGGGTTGAAGCCGGCCTGCGTGGAGGTGTGCCCCGTGAACGCCCGGATATTCGGCGATCTCAATGATCCGGCGAGCGATGTCAGCGTCTTCATACGCACCCACCGCGTCAATGTGCTCAAGGCGTGGACTGGCAACGGCCCGCATGTCTTCTACAACGGGATCGATGGCGAGGTGTCCTGATGCACACGCTCATTTCAGCTGCCGGGTTCCTCGCGTCTCCGTTTAGCGGCTATGTGTATCCCAACGAGACCGTGCTGCCGTGGGGTGTGCTGATTGTCATCTACCCCTACATCACCGGGCTGGTTGCCGGAGCCTTCATCGTATCGAGCCTGTACCACACCTTCGGGATGGAGCAGTTCAAACCCGTAGCACGCCTGGCATTGCTCGCGGCGTTGGCGTTCCTGTGTTTCGCACCAGTGGCACTGCTGTCCCACCTCGGGCACCCGGAGCGTGCACTCGAGGCGATCTGGACGGCTCACTGGACTTCGGCTTTTGCAGCCTTCGGATATGTCGCGGGGTTCTACGCAATATTGCTGGCTCTCGAGATCTGGTTCGCGTTTCGCGTTGACATCGTGGCCATGGCCCAGACTGCCGGGGGAGCAGCGGGCCGGATCTACCGGTTGCTGACGCTGGGCTCATACGATGTCTCGGAGCGCGCCCTTGCCAGCGACCGTGCCTGGACAAAGGTACTGGCCGCCATCGGCATCGCGTCAGCCGCTGGCCTGCATGGCTATGTTGGCTTTGTCTTTGGTTCGCTCAAGGCGCGTGAATGGTGGTCGTCCGACCTCATGCCAATCATCTTCATCCTCTCAGCCGTTGTGTCCGGCGTGGCCGTGCTGACCCTGATCTATGTGCTGTCCTCGAAAGCACGCAAGGCGCCGATTGACGAGAACTGCGTGCAGGGATTGGCTCGCGTCCTGTTGGCCTTCCTGATCGTAACGCTGGTCATCGAGGCGCTTGAATACGCAGAAATGATGTACCGGCGAATCGAGGGCGTTGATATGGTAAAGCGACTGATCTTTGGTCCGATCAACGTGGGCCTCTCCATTCAGGTAGTGTTTTCTGCGGTGTCGCTGGTGATCCTGGCGGTGCTGCTGGCCCGCAAGGTGCGGGGTCGGGCGTTTATCGGCTGGATGAGTTGTGCCTCGGCCTTAGTGATGAGTGCCGTACTTGCGATGCGGTGGAACGTCGTGATCGGCGGCCAGGAGCTTTCCAAGACCGCAAAGGGCTTGATCACGTACACGCCCCCGTTCTGGGGCCGCGAGGGCGTAATGTGGGCGCTATCCTTATTTGGCGGCGCCTTCGTGTTGCTGTGGGCAATGACGCGTCTGCTGCCGCCATGGGAGCCGGTCCAGGCGTCGGAATGAGGTTATGACCATGAAAACTTTCAATATGGCAAAACTGGCCTTGTTGGCACTGGTAGCCCTGATTGCTGGCTGCACCAGGCAGGTCAGCTTCAAAAATGATATTCAACCGATATTTCAGGAACGCTGTATTACATGTCACGCGCCCGGTAGCCCGGGCTGCGTCGCAAGTGGATTCAGCGTGGCGAGCTATCAGAGCCTGATGAAGGGTACAAAGTTTGGTGAGGTCATCGTCGCTGGCAGCCCCGTAAATAGT
>CAWGKS010000015.1:0-29831 GCA_963823235.1 uncultured Gammaproteobacteria bacterium
CGGGTGCTGGCCAGGACGCGCGTTGGCGTGTTTGATTGTGATGTCAGACTTTGATGAACTACGGCTTTCGCGCTTCTGGCCCACAAGCCAAGCGCGACGCTCTTCTATCGCCGCATGTTCGCTACTCAATACCTCGGCCCAAACCTCATCTTCGCTTTTCATTGAAGCGTCCATGTGCGTCTCCAGCAAGGCCCGTGAGTGGAACCTTAGGCCAAAGAAAACGACGAGACAATGTTAGCCTTAAATGGCGATCACTGACTTGCGCGCACAAGAAATCATTTGAGGCAAATTGCGACTTGGGTCGAAGTCTCGCAACTCGCTTACACCTTCACCCACTTGCCATTGCCCCTGGAGCTTTTCACGCAGGCCTCGATGAAGGCCATGCCGGCAACACCATCTTCAATGCCGGGGAACTGAACACCTTTCGGCGCCTTTTTGCCGGCACGGGCGGCTTTGATGGCTTGCGCCACTTCGGAATAGATGTTGGCGAAGCCTTCGAGATAACCTTCCGGATGGCCCGAGGGAATGCGTGTGACACGCGCTGCTTCTGGGCCCGAACCTGCACCGCCGCGTGTGATCAGGCGCTTTTCACCGCCATAGGGCGTGAACCAGAGATAGTTCGGATCAGCCTGCACCCATTCAATGCCGCCCTTGGTGCCATAGACACGAAGCTTCAAACCATTCTCATGGCCGACAGCAACTTGCGAGGCCCAGATGGCGCCCTTGGCACCACCCTTGAAACGCAGCATGGCTTGAACATTGTCGTCAAGCTTGCGGCCCTTGACGAAGGATGTGAGTTCGCAGGCGAGTTCATCCAGTTTGAGGCCGGAGACGAAAGTGGCGAGTTGATAGGTGTGGGTGCCAATATCACCCACGCAACCACCAGCGCCAGATCGCTTGGGGTCGGTGCGCCAGGCGGCCTGCTTCTGACCCGTTTTTTCAATGATCAGTGGTGAGCCAATCCTGCGGATATTCGCCTTGCACGAGGCGGATTTCACCAAGGTCACCATTGGCCACCATGGCCTGCGCCTGGCGGATCATCGGATAGCCGGAATAGTTATGGGTGAGAGCGAAGATCACCTTGGGGTGCTTCTTCAGCAGCGCTTCAAGCTGCTTTGCCTCTTTCAAATTGAGCGACAGCGGCTTGTCGCAAATCACATGGATGCCCGCCTCGATGAAGGCCTTGGCCACCGGAAAATGCATGTGATTGGGCGTGACGATGGAGACAGCTTCAATGCCGTCCTGGCGGCTGCGCCTCGCGCTTGGCCATGACCTTGAAGTCAGAATAGATGCGATCATCTGCAAGGCCCAATTCGCGGCCAGAGGCAACTGCCTTTTCAGGATTGGCCGAGAGTGCGCCCGCAACAAAATCATAGTGATCGTCGATGCGCGCTGCGAGGCGATGCACAGCACCGATGAATGCGCCCTGCCCGCCACCCACCATGCCATAGCGAATGCGGCCCGTTGATTTTTCTGTTGTGCCGGTGATGGCCATTTCTTGCTCCCTGATTTTTTCTAAAAACCCTTCCATCCTTTAGCGCGCAGCACGGCAATTCCAAAGCGCGAATGAAGGCTGGCGGGCAAAGGTTCCAACGGCAAATAGGCCTGTGTCGGTTTGGGCAAGGGCGGCAGGGACTTCGCGCCGGCCCCCAACATCGCCATGCGGGCCACACCAAGGCCCGTCAAATCCGCCGAGGATGAAACCAGCACACGGCGGTTCAGGGCATTAGCCAGAAACTGGCCGAAATAGGGGTTCTTGGACAAGCCGCCATCAATTGAAATGCTGGTGCCCCGGCCACCCTGCCGCGCCATCACTTCCATCACCTCGCAGGCCCGCAGGGCAACACCTTCCAGCACTGCCTGCATCATATCTTCCTTGGCGGTATCAAGTCCCAGGCCTAGCCAAAGGCCCGCGGCGTTCCTGTCCCAATGCGGCGCGGCAAGGCCAGAGAGGGCTGGCACAAAGGCCAGCCCACGCGAAATGGCGCTGGGTTTTTCGAAAGCGTTGATTTCATCATAGCTTTTGAACAGACCCAGCCCCTTGGCCCAGTTCACCGCCGAAGCCGCATTGTAAACCCCGCCATCGATGGCAAAGTCCGCCGGGGCGGTGCCGATCTTCCAGGCGACAGTGGGCAAGAGGCCGGATTTGTCATCTGGTGGACGTTTGGTTCCCACCAGAGCCAACGCAAAGGCCCCCGTGCCAAAAGTGATCTTGGCATCGCCCGGCTTCATGCAACCATGGCCAAAAAGGGCTGCCTGTTGATCAACCATGGAGGCCGTGATGCTGCTGCCAAAGGGCCCGGTTGTGGCGCGGATTTCGGGCAGGCATTCGCGTGGCACGCCGAAGAGGGCGCAAAGTTCATCGTCCCACTGCAGCGTATCCAAGTTCATGAGTGACGTGCGCGACGCGGTGGTGACATCGGTTGCGAACTGTCCGGTGAGTCGCTCCAGAAAATAGGCATCAGACGTGCCCAAATGAAGCTGGCCATTTGCTGCAAGCTCTTTCGCTTCTGGAACATGATCAAGTATCCAGCGGAATTTTGAGGCAGAAAAATAGGGATCAAGCGGCAGGCCCGCCTTCTGCTTGGTTAAAGTTTCTGCACCTTGCGCCTTCAACTGCGCGCAGAAATCCTTGCTGCGATCATCCTGCCAGACGATGGCATTGGCAATGGGTGCGCCAGTTGCGGCATTCCAGGCCACAAGCGTTTCGCCCTGATTGGCCATGCCGATGCAATCAAATTTGCCGGCCTTTTTAATGGCCGCCTCGAAATGAGAGAGAAGCTGGCGCGGTTCATGCTCCACCCAGCCAGATTTCGGAAAAAGCTGCTGCACCTCGGCGCTGAAAATGGTTTTGAACGTGCCGTCCTCATCATAGGTGAAGGCCTTGGTGCCCGTTGTGCCTTGATCAATGGCGAGAACCTTCATGCGCAGAGCACCTTGGCCAATTCGCGCCCCTGCTGCATGCAATGGCCAGCGGTTTCCAAATGGCCCAGCACATTGCCCACGGCGAAGATGTTGGGCTTTGAAGTTTTGAATTGTTCGGTGACTTTGGGGGCGAAGCCCTGGCAATCCAGCAAGCCACTGGCATAGAGCGCCGATTCACTGCGGAACCTTCCTGTCAACACCACGGCATCACATTCCACGGTTCGGCGCGCGCCATTCTGTTCAATCTCCACAGCCTCAACAGAATTGCGCCCTCGAATGGCGACGAGCGTTGCGCCTTTGATCACCTTGGTTCCAAGCAATCTTGCACCAAATGCAAAATAGACCGGTGCTGCGTGTTCGCTTTCCTCCGCCAACATCATCGCAGGTTTCACCTGCAATTGTCGGCAGGTGAGCAGGGTTGAATAACTCACCCATTCCGAACCCACGATGACCGGGCGTTTGAAAGGCTTCTCGCCATTCAGATAAACACGCTGCTGCAATTCGCCCGTGTTCATCACGCCCTTGATCTTGTTGCCGCCAATCAGTCGCGCGGCACGGGAGGATTCGCGCGTGCCTGTGGCCAACACAATTTTACCTGCACTCATTTCAACAATGCCTTGAGCGGAGTGAACGCGCAGATTGCCGCGCAAAGTGAATTCCAGAACAGTCGTCGAAGTGCGGATATCGAGCGCCGTGGTTTGCTCGCGCAGATGGCGCGCCAGATGTGGGCCTGTCATCAGGCCGAAGTTCTTGTAAGGCGCGAAACCCTTGTGCCCGCAATGGCGGGGGATGCCACCAGCCTCAGCTTCACGTTCCAGCACCACAACATCTTTCGCGCCAGATTGCGAAAGTTCCAGGGCCGTTGCCAGCCCCGCAGGCCCGCCACCGATGATGATCACATCATGGTGCTCCATGTTTGGCCTTTTCAAATGCGGCTGAGACATGCGCAGCACAATAGAAGCCCTGGCAGCGGCCCATGGTGGCGCGGGTGCGGCGCTTCAGTCCTCCCAGATCGCCCGCAGGCAGCGGTCCTTGAGTGGCAGCTTCAATCTCGCCGCGCGTGACCCATTCACAATGGCAGATGATTTCGCCACCTTTCATATAGGGGCGGATCATATGTTCGGAGAGGTTGGGAACTGGCGTCCAGATCTGGCGCAGGGGGTTTCTTCGGCAGTTTGCCGAAGTGCTTGGCGTAGAGTTTCGCCACATGCTGCGCAATGCCGAGTGAGGATGTAAGACCGGTGGAGCGGATACCCGCCACGGTGATCCAGTTCTCATTTTTGTGGGCCTCGATCATGTATTCGCTCTGCTCTGTGGCGGGGCGCAGGCCTGCGTAGATGGCTGTGACATCCACATCCTTCAACGCAGGCAACATTTCAATGGCACGGGCTTTCAGCTTTTCCAGCGTGGCCGTGTCAGTGCTGGCATTCTCGCGCTCATCCGTTTCCTCTGCCGTGGGGCCGATGGCGAGATTGCCGAAGATGGTGCGGAAAAGCACAACGCCCTTGGTGCGCTCGGTTGGCACGGGAAGCAGAATGGCACGGAGCAGTTTCGCGGCCGGCTTATCGAAGACAACGAACTGCCCCTTGCGCGGCTTGATCTTGAAATTGCGCCTCGTGAGCCAGGGCTTCGACATGATCGCCATAAAGCCCTGCCGCATTGACAACGATGCGTGCTGAGACAGTGCCTTGAGGTGTGGCGAGTTGCCAATCTCCGTTGTCATGCGAAGCTTTGGTGACTTCCGCATTGCGCATGATTTTTGCGCCATGAGCAATGGCCTGATGGGCATAGGCCAGCGGGGCTGACCAAGGGTCAATCACATGCTCACCCGGCACCAGCAAGCCACCCCGCGCCGCCTTGGCCAGTTGCGGCTCGCGGATGCGCAGTTCAGTCTGCGAAAGGCGTTTCACATCAGCCACACCATTGGCGCGGGCCTTGGACTCGATGGCTTCGAGCTTCAGCCACTTCCTCTTCATTCCACGCAGCAACAATGGCGGAGGTTTCGAGCAACGGGAGATCCAGCTTTTGGCGGATTTCCAGATATTCAGCGTAGCCCGCCTGCATGCATTGCAGCTCAAGGCTTTTGGGCGGGGCATCGAAGCCCGTATGCAAAAGCGCACTGTTGCCCTTGGATGCGCCGGAGAGAATGTCAGCGCCCTTTTCCAGCGCGACACATTTCAACCCAGCCAAGGCAAATCGGCGCAGGACAGCGAGACCCACCACGCCACAGCCAATCACCGCAATGTCGAATCTTTCAGACATCCGGTGATGTTTAGAGGGAAACGGAAGAGATTGAAACTCAGCCCTGCCCGTATTTCGCCAACCAGCTTTCTTCGATCAACTTTACGAAGGACGCATGCGGCTCCAAAATCGTTGGGCCTGGGATGGTAACGGCGCCGGGGCCTGAAGCAGCAGCAAAGCGCTTGGCGTCATCGCCCGACAGTTTAGCCACGTCCAGCACCGTCGGGTCGCCCCAGATTTTGATATCAGCCTTTTTGGACTGGGCTTCCGGCGAGAGCAGAAAATTGGCAAAGACCTGGGCACCCTCCTTGGCATTGGCATTGGCGGGAATGGCCACGAAATGCGTGTTGCCTATCGTGCCACCAGCATTCTGCCAGGCGACGGTGGATTTCGGCAGTTTGCCTGCGGCTACGAGATTGGCGGGCTCATTCGGGTTGAAGGTGAGGCCGATGAGCAACTCACCATCGCTGACCATCTGCGTGATGTCGGCCTGGGCCTTGGGATATTGCTTGCCCTCGCGCCAGAGGCTCGGCCTCAGCGCATCCAGATATTCATAGAGCGGCTTGGCTACGCTGGCCTCAAAGCCAGCCTTGTCAATCGGCTTTGCGAAGATCGATTTGTCGGCGACTGCCTCCACCATCGCCTGTTTTACAAAAGTCGTGCCATGAAAATCCGGCGGGGCAGAATAAGTCACGCGGCCAGGATTTGCCTTGGCAAAATCCAGAAGTTCCTTCATCGATAATGGCGGCTTTGCCAGTTTTGCACCGTCAGCAAAAAATGTGAACTGCGCCATGCCCCAAGGCGCTTCCAGGCCTTCAACCTTCTCAGTGAAATCCTGCAGCGTTGAGGGCTTGCCCTTGGTGTCAACATTGGCGAAGGAAGGCAGGCCTTCGGCGAAAGGGCCGAAGAGCAGTTTTTCAGTTTTCATCGTCTTGAAATTTTCACCGTTGATCCAGATGAGATCGACACTGCCGTCCTTCTTGCCCACGGCCACTTCCTCACGCACACGCTTCACGGCTTCGCCCGTGTCTGACAGTTTCACGTGGGTGACTTTCACGCCGTAACGTTTGGCCACTTCGTTCGCCGCCCATTGGATGTAGGCATTGATGGTGTCACCTCCGCCCCAGGCATTGAAGAAAACTTCTTGCCCTTTGGCTGCGCTCGTAATGGCTTGCCAATCGCCCGCAAATGCTGCCCGGCCAAGCATTGGGGTCAGGGCTGCAGCAGCGAAGAGTTGAAGGGCAGAACGGCGGGTAAAATTCATCGCATTCTCCTTGATGGAAAGAGTGATGCCTTGCGTCGCGGCCTCGTGCAAATCACGGCCATGCACAAAGCGATCAGCAAAAAGTGATCAGGCCTTGTGTTCCATCATGGCGTGTTGGAGCAGGATGATGGTTTTTGCATCCATGATGCCGCCCCCGGCGATGAGAGCAAAAGCCTCTCTCAGTGGCATTTCTATGACTTCGATATCTTCATGCTCATGATCAAGGCCGCCGCCATCGTGCACACGGTCTGCGCCCTCATAATCTGCCGCAAACAGGATTAGGCGTTCAGAAACGGCACCGGGGCTGGAGAAGCATTCGGCCACCAAGCGGATGTTGCGAATGTTGACGCCCAGTTCCTCATGCGCCTCTCGCTTGGCGCAATCGGCGGGGTTGTCACCGTCCAAGAGTCCGGCACAGGCCTCGATCAGCCAGCCATCATGGGCGCCGTTGAAAGCAGCACCAGTGCGCCATTGCCGCACCAACAAAACAAGGCCACGCGCTCTATCCACGGGCAGAACGGCGGCGCCATCGCCGTGGTCCGCCACTTCGCGCGGCAGGATTTTGGTTTCGCCATTGGCAGCCTTGGCCTCCACGTCCACCCCCGTGAGACTGGACCAGCCCTTGGCCATGATGCGGCGGTTGACGATTCGATAGCTGAATTTGCTCATGGTGGTGGGATAGCGGGGGCCGGGGGGTTGACACAATCTTAACTTTAATTTTGCAGTGATGGCAGTTTCAGGTTCCATCCATGACCAACAGACATGTGCCCAAACGCCGCTTTCTGCCCAGTCTTTTGGCTGCTGGCGCGCTTTTGGTTGCGGCTGGCATGGCTTGGTCGTTTGTTGGGCATCACCGCCATTCCGCGCTGGCGGATGCGGCGACGGCCGGAACCACGACCGGATCCGTAGGCCCGGCCCAACAGTTGGGCCCTTCAGGCTTGCCGGTGCCGCGCTTTGTTTCGCTGAAAACCGAGAAGGTGAATGTGCGCAAGGGGCCTTCATCAGACCATGCCGTTGCCTGGGTCTATCAATCCAAGGGCCTGCCAGTGGAAATTACCGCCGAATTTGAAACCTGGAGGCGGGTGCGCGATTCCGAAGGTTCCGAAGGCTGGATCCTGCAGAACATGCTCACCGGCAAACGCACGGCCTTGGTTGCCCCCTCGCGCAAGGGCACGTTCATCAATCTGATGGCTGGGCCTTCGGTTGAATCCGGCCCTGTGGCAAAGCTGGCCTCAGGCGTGTTGGGTGACATCAAAACCTGCGATGGCTCCTGGTGCAGGATCATCGCCTCCGGCTTTGATGGTTATGTGGACCAGAACCTGATCTGGGGTGCTTACCCCGGCGAAGTTGTAAACTAGCGGTCTGATCTGCATATTCCGAGTTGTAGATTTCCAAATGATTTTGGGCTATAGCCAAGATGTCCTGGGGGCTAGTCTCAAAGGAGGCCATTATGGCTATGACCGAATGGATGATCCGCGGTCCTGAGATCACGTCTTGCAATTGTTCCTACGGATGTCCTTGCCAGTTTAACGCGCTGCCCACCAATGGCGACTGCCGCGCGGCTGTGGGCATGCATATCGACAAGGGCCACTACGGAAAAGTCAAGCTTGATGGTTTGAATATCGCTGCCACTGCGGCTTGGCCCGGCCCCATCCACATGGGGCATGGCGAAATTCTCCCTATTGTGGACGAACGCGCAACGCCTGAACAGCGCGATGCCCTGCTCAAGATCATGTCTGGCCAAGAAACGGAGCCTGGAGCCACGTTCTTTCAGGTTTTCGTATCCATGTGCGACAAGGTGCATGAGCCAATGTTCAAACCTATTGAATTTTCGGTAGATATGAAAACCTGCAAGGGCCACATTAAAGTGCCCGGCGTGGTTGATGTGGCGACCACTGCCATCCTCAATCCGGTCACCTCAAAGCCCCATCATGCGCGTCTGGCCTTGCGGCAAGGGTTTGAATATACCGAGGCCGAATTTGCCAGCGGCACGGTTTCGTCCAAAGGCCCGATCGCGCTTTCAACCATGGGCAAACATGCGCATTTGGCCAATTTGCATCTCACAGGGCATGGTGTCGTGCGCTAGCGTTTGAGGTTCGCCATGGCCCTTCCAGTCGTCGATTTCTCGGCGCGCAACGAACGCGCCATTGTGGTGATAAGCTTGGCGGCTGTAGTGGCAGCCGCCTTTTTCGCAACGATTCGCTTGGGCGACCACGCGATGATGTCGGCCATGGATGGTGAAACAGGCGCGGCCTTTGCCATGCTCCTGTTTGCCATGTGGTGGGCCATGATGATGGCAATGATGCTGCCTTCGGCGTTGCCCGCCATCCTCACTTTTGCCGGCGTGAGTCACAGACTTTCGACGCAGCACAACAAAGCGTTGCCACTGATTGCCTTCATTGGAGGCTACCTGGCGGTCTGGACGGTATTTTCAATAGCGGCCGTTTGCCTGCAGCTGTTATTGGCGGAAAAGGTCGCGCTGGATATGATGATGGCCACCGCCACTGCCGCGCTCGACGAGTATCGCCAGCCAGGTCGCTGCCAGCCTTCGACCCGCACCCGTGCGGCGATGGCGTGATGCTGCTGGCCGTGCCGGCCGCGGCCTGGGCCGCGGCCCGAGGCTACACTGCACTGCTCGAACTCTGCGAGCAGCAGCACTGTCACGTCATGCTCGATCACTTCCAGCTTCGACGCAGCCTTGCCGCTCTGCGCTGCAAGGCGGTGCGCATGCTCAAGCTCAGCGCGGAACTGACCACGCAGGCCATGATCAAGCGCTTGCCCACGCGCGCTGCTCGGCCTGCGCCCACATCGCGCGCGTGCTCGGCATTCACTGCATCGCGCAGCGGGTCGAGTCGTCGCGGCAGACCGATCGGCTCGCCGTCGCCGCATCGATTACCTCGACCAGTTCGATCCCCGACCGAACCAGCGCCACCACCACGACGACGAGGCCGAGGAACTCCGGCTGGAGCCGTAGCCGCCGGGCGTGTCGCTGGCGCCGCTCGCAGCATTGCGACGGCGCCGAAGCAGTTGTCGGGCCCGCTCCCGCGGAGGGGCGGCACGCCGGCCGCCGGTAAGGGTGGTGACCAGCGTTGCGTTCAGCTGGTTTGGGCGCACCAGGCGCATGGCTCCCAGGCTGCTGTTCGCGCCGCTGGCATCGTCCTCGAGCTTGAGGCCGGGCACGTCCAGGCGCTTGAGCAGCTGCGAGGCTCGATTCCATCAGGTGCTTGCCGAAGATCCGCAGCCCAGCTTCCATACGGCGCCGCCGCGCGAGTCATGACTAGCGCCATCCCGGCCACACTTCTCCTTCTGCACAGGTCCGTCGTTACTTGCAGTTGGTTCATGTGACTACCAGCTGTAATGCACCCGGTAACGGATGACAGTCGGTGCCGTCCTTTGGCACCACGGCGTCGAAGTGAATGAGCTGCGCGCTGTCCTTGTGGAATGGCTGTCGTACTCCAGCACGCCCAGTTGCTCCAGCGGTACAGGGATTCGCGCACCTGTACTTCGACGGCTGATCCTTGTGATTGCGCAGCATGATTCGATCTACTTCTTCCATCCAGCGCGCGCGCCCATCCACCTTGTAATCGAGCTGGCGCCGCTCGCCGACGACATCGAAGGCGCTCCCGAGCTTGAGCCGCACCATGGCGTCCCTGGGCGTGTGGCCGATCGTGTCCTCGCCGATGAATTCCGGCTGCCGTCACGCTGTCGAGTCGCGCGACGCGCACCCGGCCGGCCGGCAGCGAATCCCCCAGGCCCGAGGCCGCGTCGTTGCGGAACTCGGTGGGTGTCGACGTGCGTTTGGCGGCGATGCCCGGCTCGCGCTACCGTGTACGGGCTCTGGATATGCGGCACGCCCGGCGTCGTCGGTCGGCAGGCGCCGCGCCGGAATCTGGCGCGCCGCCTCGAACAGTCGAGCTGCTCGGTCGGTTTGGGTAGCGTCGTCGTGCGCCCGAGCGTGCAGGTCGATTCATCGAACGGCTGTTCGGCGGAGCCGGCACTTTGTCCTCGGCCATCGCCATCTTGGCCATGGGGGCGTACACGGCAAGGTGCGGCGGCGCCTGCGCCCGATGGACCTCGCCCGCGACCAGCTCCAAGTGCGCATCCTTAAACGTGCGCGCCACTCTGGTTGATGATACTGACCAGGCCGACAGATAGCTGCCGCTGCCGGCGGCGCGGCCATCGTTGTAGAGGGCATTGTAGTCGGCCCGGCCGGTGATGCCGCCGGTCTGGTAGGTGACGCGCGCGCGCTGCGTGCCAGCGACCGGCGACTGCAGTTCCCACGTCGGCGTCGGCTGCGTAATCAGGCCGCCGGGCAGCTCCGGAAACTTCACCGCCGATCGCCGTTGACGCATGCACGCTGCCATCCGCGCTGCGCAGCACCAGCCCGTCTGCGGCCGACAGCAACGTGCCGGTGATCGTGGTGTCGTTGCCGACGCTGCGCTCCACGGTGATGGGCCGGTCGAGGTGACGCCGGCCACAGCTTCGGCGTGCTCACCAGGTCGAACTCGAAATTCTGCTCGAGCACGCGCACGCGCGGTTCGCCGGCCGAACATGACCGTGGTTGCGGATCGATCACCGCAACATCGGTAAAGCGCAGCGTCGATTGGCCCGCGACCAGTTCGATGTCGCGGTTCTGGCGGACCAGCGCGTAACCCGGCACGGAACTCGCGGGCGGCACGGCGCCGCCCGGCACCGGTCGATAAGAAGATCGGCGGGAGATGGCGCCGGGCTGCTGCGAGCTGTAGATCGTCAGCGCCAACTCGTCGGTCGCCGCACCGCAAAGCGATGGCGCCCACCAGGCCATGCCACAGGCCAGCGCCACGATCGGCTTCCACTGAGTCATACGTCTGCTCTCCACGATCCTTCCGGCAATGATGTGACCGGCGTCGGCTCCGAAAGTGCGACGCAGTTCCCATCGTGCAAAAGCGGGCCAGAACTGTGAGCCAGCACCCATGCGTCCGCCTGCAACCAGAGGCACGATACACTTATGTCACAGCCATTGGCGTACGGCGCCTAGGATGCGCACCGCGCCGCTCATCACGCCGCCGCCCTCCAGGGATGGCGCCGGTTTGACGGCTGCCCCTGCGGCCGCAGCGCCTTCCGCGGCCGCTGCCCAGGTGGCGCCGCCGTCCATGCCGATGGACCGCCAGTTCATCCTGCGCAACCAGATCGCCGAGCGCTACGTCGCCGGCCGCCTGCCGGTGCGCGGCACACATGATTTTGAACGCTACTGCCGCGAACACCCGGAGTTGATCCACGAGCTCGGGCTGGCAGAGCGGGTGCACGCGGCGCTGCGGCTGCTCGAGGCCGGCGGCATCGCCCTGCCCTGGGAAGACCAAGCCGCGCCGGGGTTGGGAAGAACTGCCGGTCCTGATCGCCGCCGTTGTGCTGGCCCTCGCAGGCGTGATCGCCGCCATGACCATGGCCGGCAAGGTCTCGGCCCGCGACGCATCGATTGTCGCATTGCGCGCCCGCATGGCCGAGCAGCCGCTCGAACCGGCTACCAGCACGCGCGACGTGCGGCTGGTGCCGAGCCGCAACCGCACCTTCCACGCGCCGGCCATCGTCGTCGGCGGCAGCAGCGCGCAGATGGCCGACCTGCGCATCGACGTGGGGTGGTCCAGTTTCACCACGTTCCGCGTGAGCATCGACCGCCACGACCAGGGCCGCGTCGCCGTGGTCAACTACCTGCTGCGCGACTCCAACGGCGACCTGCGACTCGCGCTGAACAGCTCGGCGCTGGGCCCGGGCACGTACCAGTTCGCCATCGAGGGCCTGAGCCTGCACAGCGACGCGGTCGCCCAGGCCTGGATCACCATCGGCATCGCGCATGAGCTGCGCGCTGAGCGTGATCAGTTCAGCAGCGCGCGCGGCGCCTGGCTGAGCACCGGACGCACCGCCAGCCAGCCACTGGCGCAGACCAGCAACGCCGCGCCCACCACACCCGCCAACCACAGCCAGCCATCGAAGTGGTAGTGCAGCTCGAGCTGCCGCGCCAACAGCCAGCCGCCGACCGCCGCGCCGCTCGCCGCGAGCAGCCCGGCCAGCAGCCCCGAGCGCGGCGAACTCGCGCCACCGTGTTGCGCACCAGCTGCGACGGCTCGCGCCCAGCGTGCGCAGCATCGCGCTCTCGTAGCGGCGCTCGTCGCGGCGTCGCCTGCACCGCCGCCAGCAGCACCGTCAGGCCGGCGAGCAGCGTGAACGACGAACACGCTCTGCACGGCGATGCACCGCCTTGTCCATGACGGCGCGCACCTGCGCCAGCAGGTCGCCGATGTCGAAGATCGACACGCTCGGGAAGTGCCGCACCAGGCCGGCGAGCGCGCCGGGCCCGTGCGGCTCGTAGGGGCGCTGGTCATGTACGTGCCGGCGGCGAAATCGAGCAGCCCGGGCGCGAACACGATGAAGAAATTCGGCCGGAAGCTGTCCCAGCGCACCTTGCGGAAGCTCGCCACGCGGGCGGCGACGCGGCTCGCCGGCGACGTCGAACTCCAGCCGGTCGCCGAGCTTCAGCCCCAGCGACTCCTGGAATTCGGTCGCCAGCGACACCAGCGGCTGGCCGCGATCCGCCGCCGTCCACCAGCGGCCGGCGACGATGCGGTTGTCGTCTCCCAGCTCGGTGGACCAGGTGAGATTCTGCTCGCGCTCGGCCATGTCGCCGTGCGCTCGGCCAGGCACTCATGGCGACTGCCGTTGATCGCCACCAGCCGCCCGCGCACCATCGGCAGCATGCGCTCCTGCCGGCGCGCCGGCCGAATCGAGGCAGCGCGAAAGTCCGTCGCGCTGCCCGGCCGGAATGTTGACGAAGAAATAATTCGGCGCGCCGGGAGGCAGCGTCGTGCGCCAGTCCCTGACCAGGTCGCGGCGCAGTCCGGCGAGCACCAGCAGCACCATGACGCCGAGCCCGAAGGCGACGATCTGCACCACGCTGGCCGCGCGCCGGCGCGCGAGGTTGGCGAGCCCGTGCCGCAGCGCCAGCCGCGCGCCAGCGCGCGCGCGGCCCGCGAGCCGCACCAGGCCCCAGCCCGCTCCCGCCCAGCACCACGACTGCCGCAACCAGCCCGCCGCAGAACCACAGGCTCAGCCGCCACTCGCCGAGCGTGTGCCAGATGACGGCTCCGAGCGCCAGCACTGCCGGTGCCAGTGCCAGCCATAGCCTCAGCGGCGGCGGGCCGACATCGTGACGCAGCACGCGCAGCGCCGGCACACGCGTCAGCTGCAGGAGCGAGGGCAGTGCGCAGCCGACCAGCACGGCGATCGCCACCACGAAGCCGACCAGCGCCGGCGTCCAGCCCGCGGGCGGCAGGTCGGTGCGCAGGAAGCCCGCGAGCGCGTGCAGCAGCCAGAATTGCGTCAGCCAGCCGGCGAGCGCACCGACCAGCGTCGCCGTCGTCGCCAGCACCAGCAGCTGCAGCAGGTTGACCGCCAGCACGAAGCGGCGCCGCGCGCCCAGCGCCTTCAGCAGCGCGACGTCGTCGAGGTGACGGGTCAGGTAGCGGCGCGCGCTCATCGCCACCGCGACGGCGCACAGCAGCACGCGCGACCAGGCCCGCGAGCGCCAGGAAGCGGCCGGCGCGGCGCGCGGCCTCGCCGATCTGCGGGCTGGCGTCCGCGACCGTCGCCAGGCGCTCACCGCTGCGCGCACGCGACTGGAACCAGCTGCCGTATTCAGCCAGCGCGGCCGGCGGACCCGCGAGCAGCACCGCATACTGCATCCGGCTGCGCCGGTTGCACGAGTTGCGTCGCGCCGAGGTCCGCGTCGTTGATCAGCAGCGCCGGCGCGAGTTCCACGAACGCCGAGCCCTGGTCGGGCCGGCTGATCAGTATGCGGCTGACGCGCAGGTTGAGTGCGCCGACCGCGAGCGCATCGCCGACGCCCACGCCCAGCGCCGCGGCCAGGCGCGAATCGGGCCAGCACTCGCCGCGCTGCCGGGAGTTCACGCGACGCCGCGCCCGCGGCAAATGGCTGCGTCCGCGACCTTGAGCGTGCCGCGCAGCGGATAGCCGGCGCCCGCCGCACGGATGTAGGCCAGCTGGCTGGTGTCGCCGTGATACACGACCGAAAGTGTCGCCGTGAGCCGCGCGCTCTGCAGCCCCAGTGCCTGCGCGTGCTGCGCCAGCTCCGGCGCCAGCGCCTCGGGCGACTCGACGCGCGCGTCGGCCGCCAGCACTTCGCTGGCCTGCGCCTGCACCGCGCGGCCGATGCGATCGGTCAGGAAGCCCACGCCGGTCAGCGCCGCGACCGCGATCACCAGCGAAATCCACAACACCAGCAGTTCGCCCGAGCGCCATTCGCGGCGCAGCGCACGCAACGCCGTGCGGAGGGTGAGCATGGCTTACTGCAGCCGCCCGCTGTCCATGGTCAGCACGCGCGCGCAGCGCGCCGCCAGCGACCGATCGTGGGTCACCAGCACCAGCGTGGTCTGCGCCGCGGCGTTGAGCTCGAACAGCAGCTCGATGATGCGCTCGCCGGTGACGGTATCGAGGTTGCCGGTCGGCTCGTCGGCGAACAGCACTGCCGGCTCGCCCACCGAGGCGCGCGCCATCGCGACGCGCTGCTGCTCGCCGCCGGAGAGCTGCCGCGGGTAGTGGCCGAGGCGCGCCGCGAGCCCGACGCGCGCGAGCATGTCGCGGGCCCGATCGCGCGCGTCCGCGCGGCCGCGCAGCTCCAGCGGCAGCATGACGTTCTCCAGCGCGGTGAGCGCCGGCACCAGGTGGAAGGCCTGGAACACGAAGCCCACGCGGCGGCGCGCAGGCGCGCACGTCCATCCTCGTCGAGCGCCGTGAGTTCCTCGCCAGCCAGCCAGATCCTTCCTGAGCTGGCGGTATCGAGCCCGGCGAGCAGCGCCAGCAGCGTCGACTTGCCCGCACCCGAGGGCCCGACGATGGCCACGCTCTCGCGCGCCTGCACGGCGAGCGTGACGTCGCGCACGATGGTCAGCGGCCCCTCCGGGCTGCTAACCTGCCGGCTGACGCGCTCGGCGCGGAGGACCATGTCACGATTCATCGTCATACTGCTGGGCCTGTGCCTGGCGCTCCCCGGAACGGTGACGCGCGCCGCCGCTGCCGGGAAACCGGTCATGCTGGTTTACGGAGACAGCCTCAGTGCCGGCTACGGTCTTGCCGCGGACCAGGGCTGGGTAAGTCTGCTGGCGAGCCGCGTGCAGCAGGAAGGTTACGGATACCAGGTGGTGAACGCCAGCGTCAGCGGCGAGACCACCGCCGGCGGCCTGGCGCGGCTGCCGCACGCGCTCGCCGCGCACGACCCGCGCATCGTCGTCATCGAGCTCGGCGCCAATGACGGCCTGCGCGGCCTGCCGGTCGAGGCGACGCGCGCCAATCTCGATGCAATGATCAGCCTGGCTGCGCAGGGCCGGCGTCGCGTGCTGCTGCTCGGCATACGCATGCCGCCCAACTACGGCGAGCGCTATACCCAGGGGTTTTCGGCCCTGTTCGCCGACCTCGCGCACCGGCACCGCACGGCCTTCGTGCCCTTCCTGCTGGCGGGAGTCGCCGATCAGCCGCAGCTCATGCAGGCCGACGGCCTGCACCCGAACGCGCGTGGCCAACCGGTTCTGCTGGATAATGTCTGGCCGGCGCTCGAGCCGCTGCTGCGCGCGCGCCCAAAGTGAAACTACCGGCTGCGGCCGGCGGGAGCGTAGGGATGGACAGGTTCTGGATCAAGCAATACCCGCCAGGCACGCCCGCGGATATCGACCCGAACGAATATCAATCGCTGAAGGCGCTCATCGAGCAGGGCTGTGCCCGGTTCGCGGCCCGGCCAGCCTTCCTGCAGATGGGCCACTCGATGAGCTACGCCGAACTCGACCGGCTCTCCGGCCGGTTCGCCGCGTGGCTGCAGCGCCAGGGACTCGCCAAGGGCGATCGCATCGCCATCATGCTGCCCAATATCCTGCAGTACCCCGTGGCGATGTTCGGCGCCTTGCGCGCCGGCCTCACGGTGGTCAACACCAATCCGCTCTACACGCCCACCGAGCTTGACCACCAGCTGCGCGACTCCGGCGCCGCGGCATTGATCGTGCTCGAGAACTTCGCCTCGGTCGCGCAGGAGGCGCTGCCCGCCAGTTCGGTGCGCCACGTGATCGTGACCGGAGTCGGCGACCTGCTGCCCTTCCCGAAGGGCGCGCTGGTGAATTTCGTGCTGCGGCACGTGCAGCGCAAAGTGCCGCCGTGGCGGTTGCCCGCGGCACACTCGTTGCGCTCGATACTGAGTCAGCCGCCGGATGCTCCGCAGCCGGTGAGCGTCGGCCACGATGACGTCGCCTACCTGCAGTACACCGGCGGCACGACCGGCGTGGCGAAGGCCGCCATGCTCACCCACGGCAACATGGTGGCGAACATCCTGCAGTGCCGTGCGTGGTTCGAGCAGGTGGCCCTGGAAAACACCACCTACGTGTGCGCGCTGCCGCTGTATCACATCTTTTCGCTGACCGCGAACTGCCTGCTGTTCACTTCGCTGGGCGGCAGCGGCCAGCTCATCGCCAATCCCCGTGATTTCCAGGGTTTCGTGCAGGAGCTGCGCCATCAGCCCCCCATGTTCTTCCTGGGCGTGAATACGCTGTTCAATGCGCTGATGAATACACCGGGTTTCAGCGAAGTGGATTTTTCGCGCCTGGTCGCCACCGTCGGCGGCGGCATGGCCGTGCAGCGCGCAGTCGCCGAGCGCTGGAAGCAGCTGACCGGCTGCGAGATCACGCAAGGCTGGGGACTCACCGAGGCCTCGCCGGCCGGATGCGTCAACCCCCTGGTCGGCGTCAGCTTCAGCGGCGCCATCGGCCTGCCGCTGCCGTCCACCGAGATCAGCATTCGCGACGACGCCGGCGCTGACGCTCGCCATCAACGAGGTCGGCGAGATCTGCCTGCGCGGGCCGCAGGTGATGCGCGGCTACTGGCAGCGTCCCGACGAGACCGCCAAGGTCATGCTCCCGGACGGCTGGCTGCGCACCGGCGATATCGGCCGCATGGATGAGCGCGGCTATGTGTTCATCGAGGATCGCAAGAAGGACATCATCAACGTCTCCGGGTTCAAGGTGTTCCCGAACGAAGTCGAGGACGTGGTGGCGGCTTACCCGGGCGTTGCCGAGGTAGCGGCAGTCGCGCAGCCTGATGAGCGGGCAGGGGAAACGGTCGCGCTGTTCGTCGTCAGGAAGGATCCCAACCTGACCGCCGAACAGCTCATGGCCCATTGCCATAAGTACCTGACGGGCTACAAGCTACCCCGGCACATCTACTTCCGGGATGAACTCCCGAAGACGAATGTCGGCAAGATCATGCGCAAGGAGCTGCGCAACGAACTGGCGGACGCTAGCGCTTAGTCCCCCGCTTGACCCGGGCGTTCGAGGCTTTCGCGGCCTTCCCGGCGCTGACTTGCGCCGCCGCCTCCGCCGGAGGTTGCTCGCCGACCAGGAATACGCCCAGGCCAACCCGAATCCCCGGCTTGCGCCCGCGCCCAGCGCGCTCGCGCAGGTGCGCCTGGCTGGTGCGCCAGCGGCCGATACCGTCAACCAGCGACGAGGCGCGCTCCGAGAAGGTAACCTGAAACAACGCCGCCTCGTCGGCCGTGAGCCCCTTCAAGTCGCGAAACCCTACAAAAATAGGGGTTTCCGGATGCTCGATATTGCCGATCAGAGTGACCCCGAGATCGCGCACGCGGTTCGCAACCTCTGCGACCACGTCTGAGCCATATCCTTTCACGCGCGGCGTGTGCTTCCGCAACGCAACCTTCCCGCCACTCAGGCGCGTCGCCGCACTGGTGCGTATCAGTTCGTTGAGCACCGAGACAGGTGTGACGTCGCCCCCGTACCGGCGCACCAGGGTGTGAAAGGTCAGGCCCGGTCCGCGAATCACGAGCTGATTGGGATTGCCATTGCGATCAAGGAACTCTGGATCCGTCCGCCAGCCATGCAGTACCCGCGTGGTGCGCTGCTTGGCGACTTCCCTTCCCGCCGGTACTACGCCCGTGTTGACGAGACCGAAGAGCGCCCGCACTTCCTTGCGAGTCAGTCCGGTGGCCGCCGCGATACGCGAGTGATTCAGGCGATTGCCAAGCTTTGAGGTTTCCGCAGCGACACCGATGCAGGCAATCTTGGCGGCGATCAGCAGTTCGCCGGCCCCCATGCCGCTCTTCATGCACAGCTTCGCGACCGGCGCGAGTGCGTGGGCGAGAGCGTCAATATCTCGTCGGTGCGCCGCAGTTCGGGCGTTGGATGGGTTGCTTGCCTTGAGCATGCGACGTTGACCTTGTTTAGTCGCGTTGAATCAGCGAAATGTTAGTCCACATTGGAGCAAATTCCATACAACCCCAGCCCAAGGCGACGCATCTTCGCTTTCTGTGCGGGCGAATTTCCTTTGCTTGCACGAGGCAATTCGTGGGCCTCGAGCCAGTCGTTGATCTCATGCATGAACGAAAGTCCGCGCTCTTTAGAGAATTTCAAGAACTCAGCTGAATGACGGCGATGAATGCGGGTGCTATATGCGTTCAACCAGAAAAGTCGTGGGGCCCTTGGGGGCACCCCGGAGCCCCATGTGCATGCGCGCGCCGCATCGACGAGAAATCTGAAATTTGGCTCGAACGGCAAGTATTCTTGGATCGTATAGTTCATCGATCTGCGGATCAGTCTGTACCGCGATGGTGAGACCTTCGTTACTGTTCCAAGTTCGATTAGTAGCGCTACAATTTGGGTTGGTGGATGAGTAACACCTCCTTCTCTTAGTAGAGAGGTGATGCTTCTCTTTCCGCGCATTGGCAGGTCATCGGGTCGACCGGCATGGTTTAGATATTTTGGATCACGAAGCCATCGACTGATAGTTGTAGAACCAAGCTGTTCATTTCCTATCTTGACGACCTTTAATTTCCCCTTAGCTCCCGCAGTGCGCTTGATGGCCAAACGCCAATCCGATACCAACTGCGACTCAGAGGTTCCAGACCGACGAAGAAAGGCGGCTATTGGCAGGAGCAGATCAATTATCGTCAGTTGCATGGGTGATGCACGAGTCGCCGAATTTACTGTTAGCTTTTTAGGCATTTGTCACCTCACTAACACTTCACCTTCTGCCTCGGGTACCCACGAAAAGAGATATCCAAATTGCGCGCTACCTGCGCAATTGATCCTCGCGGGGGTCTACAGGGCCGCGAATTTATCACGACCCTTGAGGGGCGTATTACTCGGCAGGGCTCGGATTAGCCGAGATACAGAAGAGCTAAAGCTACGCGCTATTCAGTTTACCCGGCCAAGGCCAGCTTGTAGAGTCGCTCAGCCACGGCTTGCTAGATGCTCGGAAACCAAAAGCGACTGAATTTGCGCGACCCCGGAACCGATGCAAGGGCACTACCAACAAGCCCCTAAATTAATCCAAGGTTTGGGGCAAACGGCCTTCAAGCGTCCGAGGCTAACTCCTGGACAAGAAGCTGCTACCCGACACGCCCACGGCTTGGCTGCTGCCCGATACACCGACCGCCTGGCTGCTGCCCGACACGCCCACGGCCTGGCTGCTGCCCGATACACCAGCCGCTTGGCTGCTGCCCGATACACCGACCGCCTGGCTGCTGCCCGACACGCCCACGGCCTGGCTGCTGCCCGATACGCCGACCGCTTGGCTGCTGCCCGATACACCGGCCGCTTGGCTGCTGCCCGATACGCCAACGGCTTGGCTGCTGCCCGATACACCGACGCCGCCTGGCTGCTGCCCGATACGCCCACGGCCTGGCTGCTGCCCGATACACCAACCGCTTGGCTGCTGCCCGATACACCGACCGCTTGGCTGCTGCCCGATACGCCAGCCGCTTGGCTGCTGCCCGATACGCCAACCGCTTGGCTGCTGCCAGAAACACCAAACACCCGCCACAAAAAGCTGCTGCCTGACACGCCTACGGCTTGGCTGCTGCCCGATACGCCAACCGCTTGGCTGCTGCCCGATACGCCAACCGCTTGGCTGCTGCCAGAAACACCAAACGCCCGCCACAAAAAGCTGCTGCCTGACACGCCTACGGCCTGGCTGCTGCCGATACGCCTACGGCTTGGCTGCTGCCCGATACACCAGCCGCTTGGCTGCTGCCCGATACGCCAACCGCTTGGCTGCTGCCCGATACGCCCACGGCTTGGCTGCTGCCAGAAACACCAAACGCCCGCCACAAAAAGCTGCTGCCTGACACGCCTACGGCCTGGCTGCTGCCCGATACACCAGCCGCTTGGCTGCTGCCCGATACACCTACGGCTTGGCTGCTGCCCGATACGCCAACGCTTGGCTACTGCCGATACGCCTACGCCCGGCCACCGCCAGCTGCGCGCGCCACCACGACTATACTTTCCGCGAGAACGACGCCTTTGCCCAAGGGTTGGGAACCAGTAATCCTGACCGACGCTCCAACAGTGGGCAAACTGAACCCGGGCCTAGAGAGCATTGCCGTGTAATCGACATCGGTGCCTTCAACGACTACTCGTCCTCGAGCAACATCAACGGAACGAACCATCCCCGCAACAAACACGGCGTCACCGCTCGCAGAGTAGTAATTCGTGTTCTGAATTATTCTGGCCTCCCCGAGCCCGACTCGTGTAATTACTCCATACACGTTGATTTTCTGACCTAAGAGTAGTCTGGATGGGTCCCGAACTACCAGTGCATGTCCAAGTACGGTGACAGTGCGGGCGCCAGAATCAATCGATTCAACGGGGCCAGAAAGCAGTAACTCATACTGTCCGGAGGCTGAGAATGCCAGCGTCGTACGCAGTGCTATGGCCGCCGCGCCAATTGCGGCGACTTTATATTTCTTCATGTTGCTACTACCCAAGAAAATGAGCCCATATCCAAAAAATCTAGTTCGACGCGTTGACTCCCGCCAACACGTCCACAATTTGCGGGTGGGAATGCGGGTTCGCACTACCATGTTTAGTGGCGTCTTCAAAGAAGAAGGCCGTCACGCCATATCGACTACCAGTGGCGTCCATGTAATCAACGGCTCTCGTTGAAACCCATTTGTCCATACCCTCAATAAAATCCTCAGCGTCTACACTGAGATTCGATAGCATTAAATCGCGACCTTTTTCCGACAGCGGAAAATCAGCGACCATCGTCCGTTCGAAATAGGCTGGTTGATCGCGGCCCCTTAGTAAGTTGTAAACAAAACTCGAATTGAGGGCGCCGCTTACCCTTCCGATGCGCGTGATTCTTGACAAGTCTTTACCGGCTGGCAGGAATGATCGCGATGTGCACCTGATGAACCGTCCCGCATGAACTTCAATGCAACCGGTTGCACGCAACGCGCTGATCGCTGTATCTCGATCTAATTCGGTCCCCGACGCTTCAAGCAAATCCTTGAATAGGCGGAACGAACCCTCTGGCTGCAAGGACAAATCCAAGGGCGCGCCGTACGGTGTAGAAAATCTCGGGTCGTCATGCCACCTCCCCAAGAGCAACCCGATCTGATCGATCCGCTTGAGCATTAGCTGCCGTTGGTGCTCACGCTCTTGACGGGCCTTAACGAGCTTCACGACCTCGCCCCGCGTCACACCCGCCATGAGTCCGAGTCGCTTCGCGTCGGTCGGTCGGCCTTCGGATGCGTAGCGTTCGCGCTGCGCGAAGATGTAGAGCGCACGGACGACGTCGACGAGATCCTGGTAGGTCACGCCGTAGGCAAACGCCGCGCGCATGAGCGGACGCAGCGACTCCTCGATTGCCTCGAGCAGCGCCGTTCTTTCATCGTCCGCGACTGGCCCCGAACCCAAGTGTTACCCCTTGGTTAGACATAACCCAATCAAGGCGTTAAGTTACCTTTCGGTTCGTGGTTATGTCAATGAATTAAGTAAGATTGGTGCGCCGCACAGGGAACTCCTGGGAGGCGCGTGAGGGTAGAAAATGGCCCCGCAGGCGCCGGACCATCGCCGAGCTGATGCCCGGGTGCATCCCCGTTACGTGCAGATTTGGCGCCGGATCGAAGCCGGGCCGATATCTGTCAGAGTTCTAACTTGTTGTTTTTATGAAACTTTACTGGCGACAGCGACCGCGATCTGACGCTGAATCAGCTCGGCCGCCGCCCTTGGATCGGCCGCGTCTCGTATCGGTCGTCCGACCACGATGTAGTCGGCCCCATAGCCCAGGGCCTGCTCGACGGAAACCACCCGCTTCTGGTCGTCGCTCGGGCGATTCTCGACGGGCCGTATCCCGGGCGTCACCACCAGCAGGCGCGAATCGATGTATTGGCGCAGGAGCTGGGCCTCGAGCCCTGAGGAAACCACGCCGTCACAGCCGGCCTCGAGCGCGCGGCGCGCGCGCGACAGCACCAGCTGCTGCACGTCGCACCCAAACCCCAGGTCATCGAGATCGCCGCGATCAAGGCTCGTGAGCACGGTGACACCCAGTATCTTGACGTCGCCCTTGGCGGCGCCGGCCGCCTCCATGATCGCCTGGTTGC
Source organism: uncultured Gammaproteobacteria bacterium (assembly GCA_963823235.1). Classification (GTDB taxonomy): domain Bacteria; phylum Pseudomonadota; class Gammaproteobacteria; order Steroidobacterales; family Steroidobacteraceae; genus FEN-1191. The sequence goes on from CAWGKS010000015.1 coordinate 22,860, forward strand.
CGTGCACGGTCGTAAACGTGACGCCACGATTGCGCAGCTGGCGCACGGCGGCGGCCACGGTTGCCGGTACGTCGAAGAACTTCAGGTCGACGAACACCTTCTTGTCGCGCGCTACCAGCCATTCGAGCAGCGGGAAATACTCGCCCGCCATGAACAGCTCGAGGCCGATCTTGTAGAACTGCACGGCCTCGCCAAGCTGCTCGACGAGGCGGCGCGCGGCTGCGGCGTCGGTCACGTCGAGCGCGAAGATCAGGCGTTCGCGATCGGGAATCTCCTGCTTCATGAGTTCCGCCTCTTCAGGTGCGTTCCGCCGGGTCGAACAGCCGACGGTGCTCGAGGATCGCATAGCGATCGGTCATGCCTGCCACGTAGTCTGCGACGATGCGGGCGCGCCCGCGCGGCCCATCGGCCGCCTCGCCGAGCCGCGCGCTCTCGCAGTATTCCTCGGGCATCAGCCGGATGTCGCCCATGAAGGCGCCGAACAGGTTCTCGAGCACGCGGCGCGCCTTGCTGGTCATGCGCAGCACGCGGTGGTGCCGGTAGACGCGCTCGCGCAGGAAGCGCTTCAGCTCGAGGTGCTGGGCGCCGATCTCGGCGCTCATGGCGATCAGTGGCGCGTCGTGCGCGCGCACCGCATCGATGTCGGCAGGGGCGGCGGCGTGCAGCAGCGCGGCGCTGGTGCGAATCACGTCGATCACCACCTCGTTGATCATGCGGCGGATGATTTCGTGCACGGCGCGCCGCTCGGGCAGCTGCGGATAGGCCGCGCGCACCGCGTCGCCGTGGCGCTGCACGAGGCGCAGCTCACACAGGTCGCTGAGCGTGATCAGGCCGGCGCGCAGGCCGTCGTCGACGTCGTGGTTGTTGTAGGCGATCTCATCGGCGAGATTGGCCAGCTGCGCCTCGGGGCCCGGCTGGCTGCGGTCGATGAAGCGCTGGCCGACGTCGCCGAGCTCGCGCGCCTTGGGCAGTGCGCAGTGCTTGAGTATGCCCTCGCGGCACTCGAAGCTGAGGTTGAGGCCGCGGAATTCCGCGTAGCGGTCCTCGAGCTCGTCGACGACGCGCAGCGATTGCAGGTTGTGTTCGAAGCCGCCGTACTCGCGCATGCATTCGTTGAGCGCGTCCTGGCCGGCGTGGCCGAAGGGCGTGTGGCCGAGGTCGTGCGCGAGCGAGACCGCCTCGACCAGCGATTCGTTGAGCGCCAGCGCACGCGCGATCGAGCGGGCAATCTGCGCGACCTCGAGCGAATGCGTGACGCGCGTGCGGTACAGGTCGCCCTCGTGATTGACGAACACCTGCGTCTTGTACGCGAGCCTGCGGAAGGCGTTGCAGTGGATGATGCGATCGCGGTCGCGCTGGTATTCGCCGCGATATTCGGGCGGTGGTTCGGGATGGCGCCGCCCGCGCGAGCGCTCGTCGTGCGCGGCGTAGGGAGCGAGCCCGGCTGCAGTGGCGGCAGGCATGTTCATGGGTCCAGGTGCGCACGCAGCGTCGCGTGCAATTCCTCATCCGGATAATCGTCGCTGAGGCAGGCCTCGCCGAGCTTCGCGAGCAGCACCAGGCGCACGCGACCTGAGCGGACCTTCTTGTCGAGGCTCATGTACTCGGCAGCGCGCGCAGCGCCGATCCGCGGCGCGGCGCTGCGCAGTCCCGCGCGCTGCAGCAGTGCTGCAACACGCTCCACATCGGCCGTCTCCAGTCGGCCCAGGCGCTGCGACAGGCTCGCCGCCATCAGCAGGCCCACGCCGACCGCCTCGCCGTGCAGCCATTCGCTGTATCCGGTGGCCGCCTCGATGGCGTGCGCGAAGGTGTGGCCGAGGTTCAGCAGCGCGCGCTCGCCGTGCTCGCGCTCGTCGCGCGCGACTATCTGCGCCTTGATCTGGCAGGAGCGCAGGATCGCCCGCTCCAGCGCCGAGCCATCACGGCCCCGCAGCGCGTCCATGTTGTGCTCGAGCCAGAGCAGGAATGCGGGATCGCAGATCAGCGCGTACTTGATGACTTCGGCAAGCCCGGCCTGCAGCTCGCGCTCCGGGAGCGTGGCGAGCACGTCGGTGTCGGCCAGCACCGCGCGCGGCTGGTGGAAGGCGCCGATCAGGTTCTTGCCGCTGAGGTGGTTCACCGCGGTCTTGCCGCCCACCGATGAATCGACCTGCGCCAGCAGCGTGGTGGGCAGCTGCACGAAATCGATGCCACGCTGGTAGCAGGCGGCGACAAAGCCGGCCAGGTCGCCGACCACGCCGCCGCCGAGCGCCAGCACCAGGGCGTCGCGGCCCAGGCGGTTCGCAACCAGCACGTCGAACACCCGGCCCGCGGTGGCGAGCGATTTGTGCCGCTCGCCATCCGGCAGAATCACCTCGACGACATTGCGGCCTTCAAGTGCGCTGCTGACGCTCTTTGCATACAGCGGCGCCACGATGGTGTTGCTGACCAGCAGCACGTCGCTCGCCGGCACGGCCGCCTGCAGCAGCGCGGGCTGCCGCAGCAATCCCGCCCCAATGGTGATCGGGTAGGAACGATCCTCGAGCTCTACGGTAAGTGTCTGCATGCGGGCGCGCCGGCGGGCGCAGTATAACCGCAGCCGCCTGGGACCTGTTCACGCTACGGGGTCGCTGCAGCGGCGGCGGCGCTGCGCCAGGCCCTGGCTACCTGCTCGGCTACCGCCGCGACCCGCTGGCGGGTGGTGGTGATCGTGAAGTCGGAGACCTCGCGGTACAGCGGATCGCGCACCTCCAGTAGGGCCGCGAGTCGGCCCTCGGGATCATCTGTGTTGAGCATGGGCCGATTGCGCGTGCGGCCGGCGCGCTCGGCCTGTTGCGCCACCGAGGTCTCGAGATAGACGACCCAGCCGCGCTCGCGCAGGCAGCGGCGGTTATCCGGATCGAGCACAGCGCCGCCGCCGGTGGCCAGCACTACGCCGCTGCGTGCCGTGAGCCGGGCGATGGCCTCGCGCTCGCGCCGCCGGAATCCGGCTTCCCCCTCGCGCTCGAAGATCAGCGGGATGTCGGCCCCCGTCAGCTGTTCGATTTCATGATCGCTGTCGACGAAGGACAGCCCAAGCAGCTGCGCCAGCTTGCGTCCCACGGCAGTCTTGCCCGACCCCATGGGACCGACGAGGAAGATGTTCTGGCTGCCCTGCATGAGGCATAGCATGCCGGGGCGGTCAGCTTGAGGCAAAGGACCCCCGAAAACAGTGCGGCCGCCAGGAGGCGGCCGCACCAGGTCAACTGGAAACTGCGCCTGAAATCAATCCTTGTTGGCGCAGTCGGTCGCGACTCCATATGGGCTGACCGGTCCCGGCGGCCCGATCGTGCAGGCGTAGTCGGCAAGTGCACCCTGCAGGACGAAACTCGAGCTCGCGCTGCTTTCCGTGCCCTGCACGACCGTTGATGCGGTAGCGTCTCCCACACCCAGTAGGCGTGGTCTTTCGGATAGGTGATCGTCACGTCGAGACGACCATTGGCATCCGTGTTACCCAAGCTGGGCGAAACGACGGCGATGTTTCCCGGCTCCAGCTTGCCGCTGAGGTTGTAATCCTTGTTCGGGATCGCCAGCGCCGTTAACACCTTGGGAAAGGATATTGCTGGTGTAATCCCAGTCCTCGTTCTGACACATCTTCGTGCCTTTGTAGGAATCCGAATCCGTCGTCAACGTAGTATAGGCCGGCGACCAGTTCGTCGCGTTGGCACCTGCGCAGGACAGGGATCCCTTGCCGTAGGCTACGGGCAGAATCTTCAATGCGATCTGCGCGTTCTGCAGCGGCGCACCGTTACTGCCGACCGCGAACACAGAATAGACAATCTGGTAGATGGCCTCACCCGGAGAGCTAATCGTATTGCCGGTACCCAATGACAGGGAGACAGTCTGGCCGCTGACCGTCAGTGTCGTGCTGCCAGTGTAGGTCGTTCCGCCTCCCTTTGCGTTGACCGAGGCGGCTATTGACGACGCCATTGGCGCCGCTACTTGAATTGCCCGCCGTGTAAACCACCTGGGCCATACCCTGGGCATTGGTCACCGCCGTCGGAGCAGACAGGCCGCCGTTGGTCGGATCCGCAGTAATCTGGAATGCGACCGTTGCGCCTTCGACCAGGTTGTTGGTGGCATCGCGCACCAGGGCCGTGATGGTGCTGTCGCCCTGCACATTGACGGAAGCCGGCCCCGCCTGCACCGAGATCTGGCTCGGGTTATCCGCGACGAAATCGAGATTGAGCTGCGCGCTCACGCCCGTACCGCTGGCATCGATCACCGCAGGCCCGGCGCCGAGCGAGCTGATCGACACGCTGGCGTGGCCGCTCGCATCGGTCGTTTGCGTGGCCGGGCGTCAGGGTGCCGCGCGTGGTGGCGAAGGTCACCAACTTACCTACCTGCGGTACGCCGTTGTTGAGCCAGGTGACCGTCACGGTCTGCGGCGTGTTCAAGGTACCTGGGCACCGTTCGCTGGCGCCGTGATGCTGAAGCTCTGCGTGCTGACGGCCACCGATGCCGTCTGCGTCTGCCCGAGCGCGCTCGCCGTGATGGTATCCGTGCCACCTGTCGTCGCGGCAAGCGTGAAGGTCAGGCGGCCACTGTTGTCGGTAGTCGTCGCCGCCGGCGTGATGGTATTGCCATTCGCGAGAAGTCAGGGTAACGGCGACGCCCGCTATGCCTTGATTTGCGGAATTCGTCACCACCACGCTGAAATTCCCAGTACTGTTCAGCACCAGGTTAGTCGGGCCGCTGAGCGCCAGCGTCGTGCCATTGACCGTCACCGGCACCGTCGCCATCGTCGCACCAACGCTCGCGGTAACCGTGATCGTGCGGTTGCTGGGGTCGGATCCGGCGCCCAGGGAGGCGAGTGCCAGGCCCGCGGGATCGGTAGTCGGCTGCGTGGGAATCAGCGCCCCAGAACTGGCCTGAAACACGACCACCACGCCAGTCATCACGTTGTTGTTGGCATCCAGCACCTGGGCCGTGATGGTCGCGGACTTGGAACCGTCCGACGGCACCTGCGCGAGATCCGTCAGCAGCGTGAGTTTGGCCACGCTGGCTGTCGTACCGCTGCCGCAACTGGCGGTGAACGAAGAACTGCAGTTGCCCGCAGAGTCGCCGCACGCGGCCAGCGCCAGCACCGCCAGAGCCGAGAACCATCGGAATTTACGCATCTTGTTCACCTGAGCGATTGATCTTCAGAGTAATGTCCATGGACATGCCGCGACCGGTCAATTGACCTTTACCCCTTCCCGCAGGATCTTCGGTGTAACGAAGATCAACAGCTCATTCTTCTTGTTCGTCTTGCTCGTGGTCTTGAACAGGTGGCCGAGTATCGGGATGTCTCCCAGGTAAGGCACCTTCTTCTCGGATTCACGACGATCGGTCTCGAGAATACCGCCGAGCACCACGGTCTGGCCGTCACCGACCATGACGCGGGTGGTGAGCGTGCGCGTGTCGATCGAAGGCACGTTGACGCCACCCGAGGTCACCACCACCTGGCCGACGCTGTCCTTGGTCACCACCAGGTCGAGGATGATGCGGTTGTCCGGCGTGATCAGCGGCGTCACCGTCAGCGACAGCACCGCCTTCTTGAACGATATCGTGGTGGCACCGCTCGAGGCGGCTTCCTGGTACGGAATTTCCGTACCCTGCTCGATGCGCGCCGCCTTCTGGTTCGCGGTGATGAGGCGTGGCGAAGACACCACCTCGCCGCGGCCTTCGGCCTGCGCGGCCGAGAGCTCGAGGTCGACGATGTAATCGGAGCCGAGCAGCAGGAACGCGAGGCTGCCGGCCGGATTCGACACCGGCATGTTGACGTTGTAGCGGCTGGCGGCAGCATCGCCGGTCGGCACCTTGACCGGATTGACGGTGCCGCTGCTGGAAAGGTTGCCGAGCGCCGAGTTCAGGCCGACGTCGGTGCTGAGCGCGGTGCCGGAGGTCATGAACAAGCCGTTGTTGCCATTGCTGTGCACCCCGGTGTAGCCGGCGCGCACGCCCAGGTCGCGCTCGAAATCGTCGTTGACGATGACCAGGCGCGACTCGATCAGCACCTGCCGTACCGGGATGTCGAGGGTGGTGACCATCTTGCGGATCGCATCCAGGCCCACGGCGGTATCCACCAGCAACAGTGTGTTGGTGCGTTCATCGACCGCCACGCTGCCGCGCATGGACAGCACTGAATTGGCGTTGGCGCCACCCTTGAGCAGCAGCGCGAGGTCGGCCGCCTTGGCGTAGTTGATCTGCAGGAACTCGGTATGGAGCGGCGACAGCTCCTGGATGTCCTTCTTCGAGGCCAGGTCCGCCTTTTCGCGCGAGGCCAGTTCGTCGGTCGGCGCGACGATGATGACGTTGCCGTCGCGGCGCTTGTCGAGGCCCTTGGTGCGCAGCACGATGTCGAGCGCCTGGTCCCACGGCACGCTCTGCAGGCGCAGCGTGACGCTGCCCTTGACGGTGTCGCTGACCACGATGTTCTGGCCGCTGGCATCGGCGAGCAGCTGCAGCACGGCGCGGGTGTCGATGTCCTGGAAATTCAGCGACAGCTTCTCGCCGCTGTAGACGTGCTTGTCATCAGCAGCGGCAGCGGCGGCCTTGGCGGTAACCGGCTGCACCTCGACGACGTACTCATCGTCCGACTGGTAGGCCAGCTGCTGGAATTCGCCGCTGGCGCTCATCACCAGTCGCGTGTCGCTGTTGACGTGCATGGCGTCGAAGCCCGAAACCGGCGTGCCGAAATCCTGCGTGTCGTAGCGGCGCGCGAGTCGCTTGGGCAGGGCGGTGTCGGCGAAGCTGACGATGATCTGCGAGCCCTGCTGGCTCAGGTTGATGGGCGTGCGCGGATCCGAGAGCTTGACGACCAGCCGGCCGACACCGCCGTCGCCACGCCGGAAATCGATGCTGCGGATCTCGCGACTGCCGCCGCCGGCGGGAGCCGCGGCGGGTGCCGCGGCCGCCACGGCAGCGGCCGGCACGGCGCCGGCGCCCACGGTGACGATGATGTCGTTGCCG
>CAWGKS010000016.1:0-280623 GCA_963823235.1 uncultured Gammaproteobacteria bacterium
AACAAAGCGATTGGCCAAGAGCGCGGCTGTTGCCGGATCCGTCCATTGGACTGAGATGGTTGTCATCGCCTTGCGCTCATCTTCAGTGATCGTCAGCGCGGTCTCGCGAAATTCTTGACCGCATACCACAGGCTGAGCGGCTGCTTCCCACCGTGCGAAAGAGCCGGCAGGAGGCCTTCCTTTACTACAAATTCCGCAGCAAGGTGGCGCGACGTCAAGACACCTTGGGACGCGTTTCCCGCAGCACTGCTCGCGGATAAGCTAATGCCTGCAAGACTGGCAAGCCCTCCCAGTTGGCTCCCCAGCGACATTCCGGCCGTCGGCCCTTCGTGAACCTCCGTCACAACAACGTCGGCGCGATATAGCTCGGTCGCAGTGAGCGCGAGATAGGCAGCGACGAACCCGGATACAATCGAAACCACAAGAATGACGTACCTGTATCTCCACAAAATTCTTGCAGCGGGGGCTACATTGATCGCGCCATTACCTTCATCAAAGATTCGTTCACTGGAAGTCCCCTCACCGGCCACCTCGCGAAGCAGAAAATTAGACTTCAGACGGAGCGACCGACAGCGGCCTGCGGCCACGCATGCAATGTACGGATGGCTCGAACAACGTTGCGGAGGGGTCATCTTGGTCTGCGGGCAACTCCTTCAGAGCTGACGAGAGCGCATTGGCAACGGTATCACTGAACTTGGGTCGGTCGCCAGAACCAGCGGGCCGCGTCAATCTCGAATCCTTTGGTACCCCCTAGACTCGTCTCGGATCCACAACCAGCCTCAGCGGTGCCGAGCATTCAACTGCCAGGAGCCACGCTACCGCCCTGCAATGAACTCAATGGTCCCTCGCATAGCATTGACAATCCCCGCCCGGCTCGCAAGCGCAGCCGATCCAATTCGGCCCTGCGCGCGCCGGCGCCTAGCCTACCTCAAAGACCTTGGCTTCCCGGCGTATCTGTTCGATCTCCACGCGCAGCGCTTCATACTCAAGTAGCCGGGCCTGGAGAAAACGCAGCGTGAGGCGCGCCTTATCCTCGATACCGCGCGGCGTTAGAAAATACATGTAAGCGGCCTTATTCCGGCTGTTCTTGAAGCGCGTCGCCTTGATGAGGCCCTTCCCAACGAGCGCGCGGACACAATAGTTGACCTTGCCGAGGCTTATTCCGAGTTGGTGTGCCGCATCGCGTTGGCTCATATGCGGATTGTCCTGGAGCAACCGCATCAACTTGTAGCGCATTTCGTCGGTAAGCATCCGGCGCGGCCCGCTACACGGTGAGACCTGGCACTACGAACCCGGCCGGGACGCAAACCTCCGCAGCGCGTCCCAACAGCTCGAGCAGCACGATCACACGTTCGGAACCCGCTTCCCGTTGGAAGATGCCTTCGAGACCAAATGCCGACGCCCTGACGCTGACCCTGATTCGAGCGCCAATAGAAAATGGCAACCGCCCACTCAAGCGATGTAATCCGCTGGTCGGATCGGCTCGCGAACGCAGTTCGCTGATCACCCGATCCGGCAACGATCGCGCAGTTCGATCCGAAGCGCACGATATTTGACACACCTACCGTAGAGCGTACCGGTCCCAGGGATTGCAACCGCTCGCTCAAACGGAGAAATTGATAACGGGGAAAGAGTGCGACCACCACTTCCCGCCCAGCGAGCTGGTGCTCGCAGCGGTTGCAGAAGTCGCGGGAAATAGACCTCGTAGCCTTGACGTTCAAGGTTCGACTGCGCCAGCAATTCGCCCGAGGGCTTCGTATGGATTAAATACCAGCCCGGCATTATTCAATCCTCGCCTCACACGCACCGTCCGTCGAGCCCACGAGCGCGCCGGAAACCCATGGTCCACACTCTCAAGGCGTTCGTTCATCAATTGAACAAATGAAGTCTAGATGCGTTACGACCTGAAGTCAACGGTTCGCCGCAGTCTTTTAGAGTGGCGCAATTTGGCAAAACACGCGCCGGTAGCTCGCTATTAAGTGATCGAACCCGAGTGATGTCTTCAAACCGGGTGCCGGTACTCGACAGGTCGACAATGCTAAAACGCCGATGTTCGAGCGCCACGCCTTCGCCGACAACGATTCCCTCGCCGTCAGGGTCCCTGTGCGCAATCGTCTCGTCATTGCCGGATGGTGTGGTCAGGCTGGTGGAAAATTGGCAGCCGTTTCGCCCGCAGATGCCGCGCAGTGGACCGTATAGACTCATGTGAGTGACGCGGAGCAGTGACTTGCACGCTACTTAGAACGAATGTATAGCCGCCACCGCAATCGCGACGTTATAAAGAATCGTCGTAATCGACTGCCAGGTCGGCAACGCCGGCACGCGCTCGGTATCGAGCGGCACCACGACGGTATCGCCGGGGTAGAATATCCACACTGCGGCCGGTCCGCGACCAGAAATGCGCAGGGCCGGCCACCACGCTGCCATTGGCGCGCACTACATAGGCCTTGCTGCATATCGGCCAGGTTCGTGACGCCACCACTCAAGGCGATGTAATCGTCGCGATCCAGATCCTTCGGTGTAGAGGTGCGAGGTCTGAGACTGCACTTCGCCAATGACTGTGACGGCCTGGCTGCGTCTTGGGACTACCAGTTCGTCGCCATCCTTCAGCGCTCACATCGGCGCCCGAGCCGGGCGCTGCGGCCATGGTGGCATTGAGATCAAGCACCAGGCGTCCTACCGCTTTGGCGGACTTGATCTGCGCGAGCAGATTCTGCCCGACGCTGAAGGTCTGGGCGGCATTGCCCTGATTGCCGCGCGCGGCCATCAATGAAGTGGCAGCCAGGTCGTTCTGCAGGCGCTCAGTGAGGCGATTGAGCTGCAGTTGTTCGCGCTCGCGCAGTTCCTTGCGCGTAAAGACACTGCCCTCGGCGAAGGCGAGATCGGTGAGGCCGCCAGCACGCTGAATCACTTCGCGCAGCGACTCGCCGCGCTTGATCGGATAAATGCCGGGGAAGCGCACTTCGCCCTTGAGCGTCACCTGATCCTGGTCGCTCCAGCCGGAGATTTCCTTTACGTACAGTCGATCAAAGGGTTGCAGCGCCATGTTCGCAGCCGCATCGCCGTGCAGCACGGCGGCCAGATCAATACCGATGACCTGCGCACGTCGCGACTGGCCGTTCTCGATCACGTAGCGCGAGAGCTCGGCGGCACCGCCGTAGGCGGCCGGATCGAGGCCGCCGCCAGCGCGGAGCAGGTCAGCGACCTTCATGTTCTCTTCAAGCGGGTAGTCGCCTTCTACGATTACCCGGCCGCTGATGTTGACCACCAGTGGAGCCTGCTGCTGGCTCGCCTGCTGCTGCAGCTCGTCGAGCAATGGTTTGATGACACGCTCGCGCTTGGTCTGCAGGTCAAATACCACGACGCGATCTCGCGCCATCAGCTCGACATCGGCGGCACTGCCGGGCGCAGCCAGCGCCGCAGCGAGATCGGCCGAGCGCACGACCAGGCGTCGGTCGGGCGCGAGTTCGCGGCGGATCAGCACGTAGTGCTCGTCAGCGCCGGCTAGCAACTCATCTACGGACGGCAATAACTCCGACAATCGCATGCCCTCGTGCCAGGCGTAGCTGCCTGGCCGGTACACCTGGCCGAAAACACTGACGCCCGCGTCGAGCGTGGGGCGCAGACGGGCGACACGCAGCAGATCCCCGTTTCGCAGGCGCATGCCGGCCATGCCCGCCGGAGAACTGAGATCGATATTGAGCACAACGCGACGACGCTGTTCGTTCACTCGTATCAGGGCCGCGCTGCCTTGATCAGCCTCGGTCGTGTAGCCACCGGCCATGCGCACGGCATCAGCCATGGTCTCGCTGTCTTTGAGCTCGTAGATCGCAGGGCGGTGAACCTCGCCTGCCACTGAAACGGTCGAGCCGACCGGCGGAATCAGTATGGCGTCGCCTGGCAGCAGCTTGGCATCGTTCGAAGTATCGCCGCGCATCAGCAGGTCATAAAGATCAAGTGTGCGCACCGTCTGGCCGGCGCGTTTAAGCTGAATATTGCGCAGCGAGCCGATCTTCTTGACGCCACCCGCCGCGAACAATGCGCCGGTGACCGTAGCGAGACCACTGACCGTATAGGCACCTGGATACTTCGCCTCACCCACCACGAACACCTGAATCGAGCGCACATCGCCCATGCTCAATGATGCACGCACGCCGATCATCTGGCGGCTGACGCGCGATTCGATATCGGCGCGCACCTCGCTAAAGCGCCGGCCGGCCACGCTGATAGGCCCCAGCTCCGGGAAAGTTCAAGGTGCCCATCGCGGCTGACCGTGAGTGACAGCGTGCGATTCTGACTGCCGTAGAGCTGCACGCTGAATTTATCGCCGGCGCCCACTACATAGTCGGACGGCACCGGCACGTTGCCCAGCGGCGCAAAGGTCGACTGGGATTGATCAAACAGATCGTAACCGTAGGGCTTGAGCCCGGCGCCGCCGAGACGCTCACCGGCAGGTAGGTGACCTTCAGGTCGAGATTCGCGAGGGCAGGGTCAGCCGTGAGGCGCTGGCTGGCCTGAAATTCCGTAAGACCGCCGAGCGTGATGGCGGCAAAGCCCGGAAGCCGAAGGGCACCCAGCGCATCGAGTGTGTAGGGGTTCTTGGAAAGGATCAGGTCACGGAGCTTCACCAGCACCTCGCGCGTCTCAGGTTTGAGTTCCACTTCTGGGGCGACACTCGGTGCGCCACCTGTGCGCCGCTCTGGGCGCCGACCTGCGCCACCCGCGCCGACCGCAAGGCCCGTCAAGGGCTGCGCCGCGGCCGAGTCGGTGCCCGCAGTCGTCGGCCAGCTCACCTTCTGGCGCTGAATCTGCACCTCGATCAGGATCAGATCATCGGCACGCAGTCGGTGAGGCAGCATGGCTTCGGCGTCGGCCGCTTTGGTGCGTGCGTTTTGTTGATTGCTCTGTGCGGCTGCTGAATCCGAGCGACTCTTGGCGGCGGAGGACGCCCCGCTACCACCCTGCCCCCCCTGCCCGCCACCGACCTGCTGCAGGATCGCCTGCTGTTGATCGGCCGGCAGATTGTTGAACATTTCGGCGAGACCAGCCGCATTGGTGGTCTGCGCCGTCGCGGAGCCGGATGCCACACCGGCTGCTATCGCAAATAGCCATGCGCAGACGCGCCGCGCTCGTCGAGGGGGTCAAATTAAGCTGGGTCAAAACGGCTCTCCGGCCTGGTAGCCCGGGATTGTACTTATTTCTCGTGCTGGCGGGGGGCGGAGAAAGGGATCCGGGCAGGACACGCCTGGCGCATGGCGTCTCGGCAGCGAAATCCGCCGGAATTTTGAATGCCTGCGTTTGCGCATGAACGCGGCAGAATCACCCCTTGGGAACCACGGCCCTATCGGCTAGGTTTGAGCAATCCAACCACCTGTGGAAAATCCAATGCAGCTTGCCTGGGATCCGGCCAAGGCAGAAATCAACATACGCAAGCATGGGGTCTCGTTTGACGTGGCGAAAACAGTGTTCGGCGATCCATTGGCGGTGACAATCACAGATCCCGATCATTCGACGGCGCTTGAGATGCGATTCATTACCGTGGGCCTTGCTCTGACTATGCAATTGCTGGTTGTCTCCCACACCGACAACTGGGATACAATTCGGATAATCTCGGCTCGCCCTGCTAAACCACATGAACACCAAGACTATGAAACGTAAACCCAATCGGCGCAGCGGCGAGGTGATGCGGAGCGAATACGATTTTAGCGACGGCGTGCGCGGCAAGTACTACCGCAGTTACCTGAAAAGCACCAGTGTCGTGACACTTGATCAGGACGTGTCGGTGCGCTTCCGCACTTCGGCTGCGGTCAATCAGGCGCTACGCACCTTGATGCAAACTGAGTTGCTGATGCGCAGCCTTGCCAAGCGCCCGCCGCGATCACGCCGCGCAACCGCCGCGGAGTAGAAGCCGCTGCAATGGGGCGCACACAGGCGCGACTCCGCCTTTATAGGAAATCATAGGAGGCCCCGCCGCTCCGCCTCAATAAAGCCCAGCGCCCCCATCAACGAGCTCGTCTGCCCGGCCGCCGCCCCCGGGTTCTGCACCAGCGGCACGATGGTCTCGCACAGCTTCTTGCCCAGCTCCACGCCCCATTGATCAAAGGCATTGATGCCCCACACCACGCTCTGCACGAACACCTTGTGCTCGTAGAGCGCGATCAGTCGCCCGAGCGTGGCCGGATCGAGGCGCGAGAACATGAGCAGCGTCGAGGGACGATTCCCCTGGTGGATCTTGTGCGGCACGAGCTCGGCAATGCGCTTAGGCGGCACGTTCTGGCGGCGCAGGTCCGCCTCGACCTGCGCGGCGTCCTGGCCAAAGGCAAAGGCCTCGGCCTGCGCCAGCGCATTGGCGATGGCGAGATCCTGCGCACTCCTGGCTGCCGCAGGAAGAATTCACCGGCAGCAGAATATCGAGTGCGGCGCGCGCACTGCCCTGATGCAACAGCTGGAAGAAGGAATGCTGTGCGTTGTTGCCGGGCTCGCCCCAGATCACCGGGCAGGTAAGCGTTGGGGCGGCGCGGCCATCGAGGCGCACCGACTTGCCGTTGCTCTCCATCTCGAGCTGCTGCAGATACGCCGGCAGGCGCGCGAGCCGCTGATCGTAGGGCAACACGGCGAGCGTGGGCAGCGCCAGGAAGTTGACATTCCACATGCCGAGCATCGCGGACAGCACCGGCAAATTGCGCCTGCCACGGTGCTTCCTGAAAATGCCGGTCCATTTCTTCGGCGCCCGCGAGGAAGGCCGTGAAGTTCTGCGCGCCAATCGCGATCGCCAGCGAGACGCCGATCGACGACCAGAGGGAATAGCGGCCACCCACCCAATCCCACATGGCGAATCGGTAGTCGGGATGCACGCCAAACTCGTCCATGGCGCGCGCATTGACCGAAACGGCGGCAAAATGCCGGGGCACGGCGGCCTCGCCCAGCTTGCCGCGCAGCCACTCGCGCGCGGCCAGCGCATTGCTGCGGGTCTCCTGCGTCGTGAAGGTCTTGGAGCAGATAATGAACAGCGTGCGCGCCGGGTCGGCGTGCGCCAGTACATCGGCGAGCTGGCAGCCATCCACATTGGAGGCGAAGGCCACGCGCGGCGCACCGGCGCTGTATTCGCGCAGTGCTTCGACGGCCATGGCAGGCCCGAGATCGGAGCCGCCAATGCCGATATTCACCACCAGCGTTGAAGGCCTGGCCCTGGCTGCGCGACGATCTCGCCCGCGCGCACACGCTCGGCAAAGTCGAGCACCCGCGCGCGTTCGCTGCGCACCAGCGCATCGATATCCTCACCGCCCACCATCAGTGGCGGCGTGGCGGAGCGCGCTGCGGCGCAGCGCAGTGTGCAGCACGGCGCGGTTCTCGGTGGTGTTGATGGCTCGCCGCGAAACATGGCGGCGATGCGTTCGCGCAAGCCGCAGCTGCTCGGCGAGCGCGCTCGAAAGCCTTCAATACCGTAGCGTCGACGCGTTGGCGCGAATAGTCGAATAGCAATCCGCAGGCCGTGGCGGAGCAATGCGCGAAGCGCTCCGCGTCGGCGGCGAACAACTCGCGCAGTCGAGCGCTCGCCGCAGGCGTGGCGCGGCGGTCTGCAAGTTGCTGCCCAGGCGGCGCAATCGGCGCCGGCGGGAATGGATTGGCATAGGCTCATGGGCAGGCTGCGGCTAGGCTTCAGGACAGTCGATAGTACTGGCGAAACCAGTCGACGAAATTGCGTACCCCCACTTCGATGGGCGTATCGGGCTTATAGCCCACGTCGCGGATCAGCTCGGTGACATCGGCAAAGGTGTCGGGCACATCGCCGGGCTGCAGGGGCTTCATGACGCGCTGCGCCTTGCGGCCCAGGCACTGCTCCAGCACCTCGATGTAGCGCAACAGTTCAATCGGCCGGTTGCTGCCGATGTTGTACAGCCGATACGGCACGCTGCTGCTGGCCGGATCCGGGTTGTCGCTGTCCCAGTGCGGATTGGCCGTGTGCCGGATCGGTCGGTCGCGCGCACCACACCCTCGACGATGTCTTCGACGTAGGTGAAATCGCGCTTGTGATGGCCGTTGTTGAACACTTCGATCGGCTGGCCGTCGATGATCGCGCGCGCAAACAGGAACAGCGCCATGTCGGGTCGGCCCCAGGGGCCATACACCGTGAAGAAGCGCAGCCCCGTGGTCGGCACGCCAAACAACGCCGAGTAGTTGTGCGCCATCAGTTCCGTGGCGCGCTTGCTGGCGGCATAGAGCGACAGCGGATGCGAGGCCGGCTCGTGCACGCGTGAATGGCATCTTCGGTGCTGGCGCCATAGACCGAGCTGGTCGAGGCATAGACCAGGTGACCGACGCCATTGTGGCGGCAGCCTTCCAGCACGTTCAGCGTGCCGACCACGTTCGCGGAAATATAACTGTGCGGATCGATGAGCGAGTGGCGCACGCCGGCCTGCGCGCCCAGGTGCACCACGCGCTCGAAGCGCTCGCTGCGCGAACAGCGCCGCCATGCCGCTGCTGGTCGGCGAGATCGAGCTTCACAAAGCGAAACCCGGGCTGCGAGTCAGGCGATCGAGGCGCGCCTGCTTCAGGTTGACATCGTAGTAGTCGTTGAGATTGTCCAGCCCCACCACTTCATCGCCGCGCGCCAGCAGGCGCTGCGCAGGTGAATGGAGCCGATGAACCCGCCGCACCGGTTACCAGTATTTTCATGATTCCTTGCCACGCCAGAGGCACTGACCGCCGCTCTCTTTCTGCAGCAGCTCCAGCAGTAATTCGTGAGCGGCCCGTTCGGCGGCGCTCGCCGCCTGACCCGCAGCGCCAGGTGACGCGGCGGCGCGCTGGCCGCATCGGCTTCGCCGCCATCGGCAGGGGGCATGACGCCGCGCTGCGCGGCGCGGCGCCTCATCGAGCGCCAGTGCGCTCTGGCCGCCCGTCATGGCCAGGTACACATCGGCCAGGATGCGCGCATCGAGCAGCGCGCCGTGCAATTCACGGTGCGAATTGTCGATGCCATAGCGCTTGCACAGCGCATCGAGATTGTTGCGCTGCCCGGGATGCATGCCGCGCGCCAGCGCCAGCGTATCGAGCACCTCGCACAGCTTGGACAGCGCTACGCGGCTCGGCCGCGTCGAGACGCGCGAATTCGGCGTCCAGGAAGCCGACATCGAAGCTGGCGTTGTGGATCATCAGCTCGCGCACCACTGACGAATGCACGGAATTCATCGGCGATGGCCGCGAAGCGCGGCTTGTCGGCCAGATGCCTCGAGCGACAGGCCGTGCACGGCGCGCGCGCCGGCATCGACTTCGCGCTCGGGGTTCAGGTAGTGATGAAAGTGCCGGCCGGTGGTGCGACGATTGACCAGTTCGACGCAGCCGATCTCGATGACGCGATGGCCCTTGCGAGACTTCGAGCCCGGTGGTTTCGGTATCCAGTACGACCTGTCGCATCAGCGCTGATTTTACTCCAAGCAGCGCATCGATCGCGGCATTGGCCAGCGCATCGACGCGCTCGTTGCCCGGCACGCCCGAATGTCCCTTGACCCAGTGCCATTCGAGTTCGTGGCCCGCGACCAGCTCGTCGAGCTGCATCCACAGGTCCTGGTTCTTGACGGGCTTGCGATCGGCGGTGCGCCAGCCGCGCGCCTTCCAGCCGGCCAGCCATTCGGTGATCCCCAGGCGCACGTACTGCGAATCGGTGTAGATGCGCGCGCGCACCGCTGCGCTTGAGCGCCAGCAGCGCTTCGATGACCGCCTGCAGCTCCATGCGATTGTTGGTGGTCAGCGGTCACGGCGCCCGAGAGCTCACGCTCCGCGCCGCCCTGCAAGCAGCAGCGCCGCCCAGCCGCCGGGCCCCGGATTGCCGCGGCAGGCACCGTCGGTATAGATATCGACCACCTCGCCCGGATTCATGGCATCGGAATCATACGGTCGGGTTCACGAGGCCGCCGAGCATCGGTGCGCGCTCGCGCCGGCGCAGGCGGATGGGCGTGAGCGTATAGGTGCGCTTGCGGGCCTTGAGCAGATAGGCGCCGGCCGGCAATGGATTGAACAGTCCGCGGCGCAGTGCGCCCTGCCCCTGCAAACCGGCCAGTGCGCCCGATTCACTGGGAACGCAGATACAGGTAACGGCGCGCGAGGGTGATCTCATAGCCCAGCAGTATCAACCAGTCGAGCAGGCGGCGCTCTGCGATCAGGCGCGTGAAGCCGGGCGGAAATCCGCTGCGGCTGGCCGCGGAGCGCAGCCCCCACAGGCTCAGCGGCCGGAAGCCCAGCACGACCAGGTGCCCCTGGCCGACCAGCACGCGATCAGCCTCGCGCAGCACCGCCTGCGGATCCGAGGCGATTTCGAGCGTATGTGGCAACACCACGGCATCGACGCTCCCGTTGGCCACGGGCAGCATGGCGGGGTCGGCCAGCAGATCGGCCTCGCCCGGGAAGGAGGCCCCGCCGCAGACCACCGACTGATGGCGCGTACGGCTGCCACAGAGCAGCTCCCGGCCCGAGCCCCCATGCGCCCAGCTGGAGCAGCTCCAGGCCGAATACATCGTCCATGGCGCCCTCGAGCAGGCGGGCCTCGGCGGCGATTACAGCGCGTCCCAGCGCACCCTGCTGCCAGGCCTTAAGATCTGAAATATGCCCGCTCATGGCTCCTCGGTGCCTGCCTGTAACCATCGGGCCACTTGCCCAAAAAGGTAGCAATTTTGTGAACTTGCATGTTAAATGGGGACGCTGGCTTAAGCTAAGATCCAGCGCCCATACCGTAACATGTAAACAGCCCGGAACGGGGATGGAACAATTTGGCTAAGCCGAACGGTACCCTCAGATCGCTCCCTTTGGTCCTGTCCGTATCGCTGGCCTTGCCGGTGATGCTGAGCATGGGCGGCTGCGCCCATCACCCCACCACCGCTCGCGTGGCGCCACCGGTTGCCGTGGTACCGCCCAATGTCACGGTGCCGGCCATCCCCGACGCCCGACAGCGGCGCCACCGGCTGCCGACGCCAGCGCCGGTGCCGCGGCCGAAAGCACTGTGACGGCGGCTGCCAGCACACCCATCCCGGCGATCACGCCCTGGTCGCGCCCGCCGCCTCCGCGATCTGTTCGTCCGCCTGCGCGCGGGCTTCAAACTGGACGACGTCGATGAAAACGCGATCGATCGTGAGCTGAACTGGTTCGCCAATCATCCCGACTACCTCGAGCGGGTCTGGGGCCGTGCCGGTCTGTACCTGCACTACATCGTCGGCGAACTCAACCAGCGCTCGCATGCCCCTGGAACTGGCCCTGCTGCCGGTGGTCGAGAGCGCCTTCGAGCCCTATGCCTATTCGCGCGCGCGCGCCTCGGGCCTGTGGCAGTTCATTCCCGGCACCGGTGCCCGCTCTACGGGCTCAAGCAGGACTGGTGGTACGACGGCCGACGCGACGTGGTCGCCTCGACCCGCGCAGCGCTCGATTACCTGCAATCGCTCCACGATCAGTTCGATGGCGACTGGCTGCTGGCCATTGCCGCCTACAACTGCGGCGAGGGCAACGTGCAGCGCGCCGTGTCGCGCAACCAGCGCCAGCGGGCAAACCCGATCGATTTCTGGCACCTGAAGCTGCCCACCGAAACGCGCGCCTACGTGCCCAAGCTGCTGGCGATGCGTCGCATCGTTGCGGACCCGGCCAGCTTCGGCCTGGAGTTCAGCCAGATCCCGGACGAGCCCTATTTCACGCAGGTGGCGACCGGCGGCCAGATCGACATGGCAGGTGGCCGCCGAGATCGCTGGCATCCCGAAGAATGAACTCTACGAGCTGAATCCGGCCTTTCACCGCTTCGCCACCGATCCGACCGGCCCGCACATGCTGCTGGTGCCCATGGAATTCGCCGATGGCCTCGAGCAGACACTGCTCAGCCTGACGCCCGAACAGCGCCTGCGCGTCAGCGGCCTACGACGTGCGTCGCGGCGACACCGTCGCCTCGATCGCCAACGCGCTTCTCCACCACGCCCGCCGTGGTGCGCGAGCTGAACGACATGGGCACCGACGACAAGCCCGTGATCGGCGACGCTGCGCGTACCCTCGGCCGAGCGTCGTCGCTGCCGGAGAAAGCCGCGCGCGCTGCCGCGCTGGTCGATCGGCCTGGACGCATGGGCGGACGACGCGTGCTCGCGCGCCGGCGTGCACGTGGTGCGTCGCGGCGACACGCTCTATGGCATCGCTCATCGCATGGGCACCGATGTGCACACGCTGGCGAGCCTGAACAACATGGAGATCGGCGACACACTGCACGCCGGCCAGCATCTGGTGGTCTCGAGCCGCGCAGGCCGCAGCGGCAGCAGGTACCAAGGGCTCGCGCGCCAGTACGACTGGCAGTGGGCGCCAGGTCACCTACACCGTGCGGCGTGGCGACACGCTCTACGGCATCGCGCCGCTCGCTGCAGGTCACGGTGCGCGACCTGCTCGGCTGGAACAGCGCGGTCTCGAGCAGCGCCCTGCGACCCGGCCAGAAGCTCGTGGCCTTCGTCGCCGACGCGCAGCTGAAGAACAACACCAGACGTTTCTCGTCAGAGGGGTTCAAGCGCATGGGAATGCTGACGGGCAAACGCGCCCTGATCGTCGGCGTCGCGACCGATCGCTCCATCGCCTGGGGCATTGCACAGGCCATGCACGCGCAGGGCGCGGAACTGGCCTTCACCTACGCCGGCGAAAAGTTCAAGGAACGGGTCGAACCACTGGCCGCACTCGCTGGGCTCGAAGATCGTGCTGCCGCTCGATGTCACCGAGGACGCGCAGATCGACGCCGTCTTCGCCGCGCTCAAGCGCAGACTGGGGTTCAGCTCGACATCCTGGTGCACGCCGTCGCCTTCGCACCGCGCGAAGCGATCGAGGGCAGTTTCGTCGCCAACACCACGCGCGAGGCCTTTCGCATCGCCCACGATGTATCGAGCTACAGCCTCACCGCGCTGGCGCGCGCGGCGGTGCCGCTGATGGCCGGACGCGCCGGCGCCATGCTGACGCTCACCTACCTCGGCGCCGTGCGCTCGATCCCCAGCTACAACGTCATGGGCCTCGCCAAGGCCAGCCTGGAGGCCAACGTGCGCTTCCTGGCCGCAGACTTGGGCCCGCAGGGCATCCGCGTGAATGCCATCTCCGCCGGCCCGATCAAGACCCTGGCCGCGGCGGGCGTCGGTGGCTTTCGCAAGATGCTGGCGCAGGTGGCACGCATTGCGCCACTGCGCCGCAATGTCGTCGACGGAGGATGTGGGCAATGCGGCCACGTTCCTGTGTTCGGACATGGCGCGTGGCGTGACCGGCGAGATCCTGTACGTCGACAACGGGTTCAGCACCGTGGGCATGGCATTCCCGGAAGCGGCCGGCACGGAGTAGTGGGGCGTTTGCGAGGGGGTGCACGGTTATAGGTGCCCGCCGTCGCTCCACGATATTCGCTTTGGGCGGGCACCTATAACCGTGCACCCCCTCGCAAACTCATCACCCTGCTTCATGCCGGACGTGGGGAAGACATGCCCACGGCCACGCGCTTGGATCGACGACGTCGCCTCGCGCGGTAACGCACGCATCACCTCATTCCTGAATCCGTCGTGGCGGTGAACACTTGCGAGCGTGTAGCGCGACGGGTGGGGCGTGGCACCGACGTGGGAGTCGGTAACCATGCCCGCCCAAAGCGAATATCGTGGAGCGACGGCGGGCATGGTTGCCGGCTCACGCGGCGGTGCCATGCCCTACGCGTCGCGCTACGCGCCCTCAATTATTGAGCGCCCCCGCGTTGATCCAGGACTTCACCTGATCGATCGTCGCCTGATCGAGATACGGCCCACCAAACGGCATCCGCCCGCCGCTGATGCCCGCAGCGCCTTCGAGCTTCATGATGATGTAGCTGTTGGCAGCATCTCCGGCTTTCACACGCTTCAGGGTCGGCTGCTCGAGGCTCGAGACGCCGACGAGTGCGGCGAAGGTGTTGCCGGCGCGCAGATCCTGAATGCCCGGCAGCCCGTTGCCCGCGCCGGCGGTGCCGTTGTGACAACCGGAGCAGATGGGCGTGAAGATCGAGGTCTGCAGCTGGGTGAGAGTCGTGGCTGGCGGGGCCACATTGGCGACCGTCACGGTCACGGTCGCGGAGGTGGCCACGTTGCGATTGACGTCGCTGCCCACTGCGCTGAGCGTGAAGCTGCCGTTGGCGACCGTCGTGGTGTCCCAGCTGACTGAACAGGGCGACGCGGTGCAGACGGTGAGTGAAGTGCCGCTGGCGAACAACTCGACCCTGGAGACCGCAATGGTGTCCGTGACGGTCGCCGTGACCGTCACCGTGCCTGAGACGTTGCCGGCCGCTGGCGCCGTTACCGCGACGACGGGCACCGTGCCCAGTACCGGCGGCGAGGCGCCGACGTCGATGCGGCCGTACTCGCCATTGGCCTCGTCATTGGTGCCCGCGGCATAGAACAGCGTGTCGTGCGGCTGGTTGACGGCGTCGTTGCCGAAGGCGATTGCCCACAGGCCCGGTACCGCAAAGGCAGTTCCCGTGGAGTCGGCGACCGTGCCCAGATAGGCGCCGCTCGTCGGATCGTAACCATTGATCTTGCCGTCACCGAAATTGCCGACCAGCAGCGCGTTGCCCAGCGTGCCGAAACTCGCTGGCGCCAGCGCCATGCCCCATGGGGCGTCGAGCCTGCCCCCGCTCGGAATGAACTGCTTGATGAACTGGCCGTTCGTGTCATAGATGTCGACGAGCCCGAGCCCGGCGCCGTTGACGTTGTCATTGCTCGGGGGCACGCCCTGCTTCGCATAGCTGACGTAGATCTGCGTCGCGCCGGCAGCTCCGGTCTTCAGCGCCTGGATGCCAAAGGGCGCATAGCCGGCTGGCAGATTCGGATCGGTGAAGGTAAAGCTCGTGCCCGACGGCGTCTGCTTGGCGAAGGTCGCGTTGAAGACGTCGACCTTGCCGTTGTGAAAGTCCGTCGCATAGAGAAAGTTGCCGCTGCCGTTCTTGGCGATCGCCAGGCCCTTGTAGACGGCGCCGTCGGCCGCGGTATAGACCGTAATGGCGTTGGTAGCGTCGGCGGTCGGCGACCAGCCCGCCATCATTCCGCCTTCACCGACGAAGATGAAGCGTGCGGCGCCGGAGTTTGCGCCTGAGGTCACGACGAAATCGGTCGAGCCATTGAAGACGATACCGGTCGGGTCGAACGAGACGGCGCCACCCGAGGGCAGACTCACCACCAGCGCCTGCGCCATGCCGTTGCCGTCGTAGAGCGTCGAGGTTTCGCTGTGGTTGTTCGCCACCCAGGACGGTGAGGTCGGCCCGAAGGCGATGCCCCACGGATTGACGAGATTGACATCGGTATGTGCGGCGCCGGCAGCTCCCGTGTCGCCCACCAGTTTGGTGGCTGAAAACGCGCTCGGCGCGGTGACGCGTGAGCATCGCGGATTTCGTCACGTTGCCGCCGTAGGCTCCGCCGCCCGCGCAGGCCAGCGTGTACGTTGCGGTACCGGCCGCGGTTGGGGTCACGACACTGGTGCCGGAGGCCGCTACGCTGCCTGACCAGTCGCCGCTGGCGGTGCACGCTGAGCCGCTGCTGGAGGACCAGGTCAGCGTTGCATCCTGTCCGAGCACGACGGTGCCCGGCGCGACTGAAATCGTCAGGGTGGGCGGCGGCGGCGACATACTGCCACCTCCGCCGTAGCCGCCACCGCCGCAGGCAACCAGTGCCAGGGCGCATGTAGCGGCCGTTGCCATTGAGATTCTTTGCATGCAGCGCATGGTGTTCATGTCTCGTCCCCAACTATGGATTTGATGTACCGCGTAGGTACCGGTGGTAACACTGCGGGTTCATCGCAGCGGGTTCGACTACATGTAGCCGTGCAGCTCGACGAACAGGGCCTGGCGATTCTCCGCATCGTTCTGCGGAATGCCGCGGTAGCGCCGAAAGCCGGCTCGCAACTGCACGAACGGCAGCGGCGTGAATTCGTACACCACGCTCCAGCGCGTGAACTGATCCTCGGGAACGGCGCGGTCCGGGTCCTGGATTTCCGCGGTGAGCTTGAGGTTCTGGCCACGGTGCAGTGCCCAATCGAGTTCGCCGAGCGCGGCCATCATCGTGCGTGCGCCATCCGCATAGCCATCATCGCGAACCAGATCGAGTTCGCCCAGCCAGGCGACCGGTCCGGTGCGCAGCCCGGCAAACAGGCCACCGACACGCCGGTTGCCGCTGCTGGTGCTGGCGACGGATGCCGCGGCGCCGAGTCGATACACGCTCTGTACCCAGACGAACTGTCCGGTGATCTGATGCCGCGCGGCAGCGCTGGCATTGTTGATGTCATTGGAGTAATCCAGCTGCGCGGACCAGTCAGCCCATTCGAGCCCCAACTCGACGCCGGTGTCCGGTGTCGTCATGCTGATGCCGCTCAACTCACGCACGAAGGCCGTCTGATCCTGCAGGCGAAAACCGAACGGCAGGTAGAACTTGCCGGCCTTCAGGTACCAGCCGTGCGCGGCATCGTTCAGGCGCACATAGCCCTCGAGTTCCTGGACATCTCCCGGGGCGATTTTTTCATCGAGATAGATGCCGAGCCGTTGCGGGATGATCGCGATATCCGCATACAACCTCAGCTGGTCCAGTTGCCGCTGCTCCTGCGTCGGGTTGTTGGGCACCTGGGTGCGAGTCCAGCTGGCGCGCGCGTCCAGGCCAGCGCGCAGAAAGTTGGTGATCTTGCCGCTCCAGGTGGGAAAGTTCGCCGGCAGCGTTCGGGCAGGCAGCAGGTTCTCGGAAAAAATGACGCCAAAGTCGTTGCGCAGGCCGCCGCCGGTGGGATTGACGTGGCAGGCCACGCACTTGTAGCCATTTTGAACTGCGAGGTAAGGCTCGGCGAATGCGCGCGAGCGGCACCATCAGGCCAGCACCCGCGACCGCCAGCAACACCAGCGCCGCACAGTAGCGCTTCATGGCGCAGCCGCCACGTCGAACTCGCTGATAACCGTTGCGCCACTGCCATCGCTGCCCACCAGTCGATCGCCGCCGATGCCCGACAGTGCGCTGTGCGTGAGGCCGCCGACCACGACCCGGTAGTGGCGGCCAGCGGTCAGCGGCGCAGCGGCTGCAGAACCAGGGTGCGCGGATTGCCGACCGGCACGTAGGCAGTGACTGCAAGGATGCGACAGATCCACGCCCATCGCCGGTGCGTTGACCTCCAGACGCACGGAGGTCGCATCGATCTGCGTCTGGTCCAGCTCCTGGCTGAAGGCGATGACGATGCGCGCCGGCGGCGCGTCCAGGAAGTCGCCGGCCGGCAGGGACCACTGACAGGGCCGCGAAGCGCGCGCCGACCCCGCTCGCAGCTGGGCTGCGTAGCGCACCATCGCTGATCCACTGGCGAATGACGGCAATGGTGGTCGCGGGGAGCGGCGGCCCACCGAAGGGCATCTGCGCGCCGACTGCCGCGTGACCTTCGAGCTTCTGCACTATGTAGCTGTTGGCCGGATCACCGGGCTTCACCCGCAGCAGCGCCGACACTTCCGCGCTGGGAATGCCCACGAGCTGGCTGTAGCTATTGGCCGCATCGAGATGCAGGCCCTGCGGAGCATTGCTGCCGGCGTGGCAGGTCGTGCAGATCGGCGTGAATACATTGTGCTGAATTGAATCGAAGTCCGCAGTCAGCACGCCGCCGGTCGCGCCACCGGGCGGCAGCGGTCGCCCGCCCTGATCCAGGCCCTTGCCATTTCCGGAGCAGCCGGTGAGCGATGCCAACAGCAGGGAAAGCACACACCACGTCGGCACAGGATTCGAAGTCAAGGATGCGCTCGTGCAATCAGCATGCGCGTAGGTACGGAGGCAGGTCGCGATAGTTCAACGCGTCATCGGGTGGCGCTGCGCGGGTGGTTCTATACAATCGGCCTTGGCATGAGCGGCAATACCGAAATTCTGTACCACTGCTGGCGTCTGGCTGGCGCCGCGCTAGTGCTGTCGCTGTGTCAGTCATTGAATGCCGAGGCTGCAAGTGTGGACGGCTCAATCGGCGTGGCCAGCGATTACGTGCTGCGCGGCGTG
The DNA here is from genome assembly GCA_963823235.1 of uncultured Gammaproteobacteria bacterium. Classification (GTDB taxonomy): domain Bacteria; phylum Pseudomonadota; class Gammaproteobacteria; order Steroidobacterales; family Steroidobacteraceae; genus FEN-1191. Next base: position 18,003 of record CAWGKS010000016.1, read on the forward strand.
TCGCGAAACCAGGGTGAACCGGCATTGCAGGGCGATGTCAACGTGCGCTTCGCCCAAGGCTGGACGGTCGGGGTCTGGGCTTCGCAGCTGCAGTTGCTGCCGGGCCAGCACACGGTGGAGTTCGACGCCTTCCTGCAATGGCGACACGCCCTGAGCGCAGATCTTGATCTGGCGTTAAGCGCCACGCACTACAGCTATCCGGATGACCCGCGCCCGATCAGCTACAACTACGACGAATTGGCGCTGTCGCTATCGTGGCGCGATCAGCTCTACGCCACGGTGAGCTGGTCGCCAAGCGTCGACCTGTTTACCACCTACGGTTTCCACCTCGAACCCGACCGGCGAGTTCTTAACCTTGAGCTCGCGGCCCATCGCGGGCTGGCCCCACACCTGGAGGCCCTGGCGGGATCGGCTTCTACGACCCGGTAGGAGTCGATTACGCCTCATATACCTACGGCAGCGCCGCCCTGGACTGGCATTATGGCAAGTGGCGGGTGGATCTGGCCTGGATTGCCGTCCAGGGTGCTGACCATCGCTGGTACACGCAGGGCGAGGCCGGTGGACCCCTCACTTTGTCCGTCGCCTGGCGCTTCTGAGGCACCCTGAACCGTGCGCCGGGTCTTGGGTACTTACCCTTGAAACGCCCAATATCATGACCATGACAGCACCCGTAAGTCAGCAGCAACAGCTCCGTGAGGACGGCGATCGGCGCCTGCTGGCGAAGGTCGCGGCGCGCGACCGCGAGGCGTTTCGCGAGCTTTACATCGTCTATCACCGCCGCCTGGCCCGGTTTCTGGTGCGGCTTACGCGGCGCTACGAACTGGCCGAAGAGATCATCAACGACACGCTGTGGGTTGTGTGGCGCAAGGCCGGCGAGTTTCGCGGCGACTCCCGGGTCTCCACCTGGATCATGGGCATTGCCTATCGGCGCGCGCTCAAGACACTGCGCAGCCGCGCCAACCAGCTGCACGACACGGTACCCATTGAAAACGAACCCCTGGTGGCCCCCGATGAACTGGGCGATGCCGAGCTGGGCGAGTGGATCTTGCTGGCGATGCAACAGCTGCCGACCGACCAGCGTCTGGTGGTCGAATTTGCCTATGGCTATGGTCACTCCTGCGAGGAAATTGCCTTGATCATGGATTGCCCCGTCAATACCGTAAAAACGCGTCTGTTTCACGCCCGCGAGAAATTGCGGGCCACGCTGCCGGGCTTGGCCGGAGTGGAGTCCACGCCATGAGTGATCATGAACGCGCTGCGGAACTGCTGACCTGGCAGGTGATCGGTCGCCTGGGCGGCGACGATCTCAACTGGCTGCTGGCTCACCTCGAGGGCTGCGCGCACTGTCGCGCCGAGCAGCGGGCACAACGGCGCATCCGCGATGCCGTTGCCTCGCAACCGGTGGTCGAGTTCGCGCCGCAGGCCTCGTTCAACCGCCTCTGGCAGCAGATTGAAGCGGACGCCAGTATTGATAATCCGCACGTACCGACAGCAGCTTCGCAATCGCAGACCAGGCCAGCGCCCGGCCGCAGCCCGAATCGCTGGATGCAGGGCCTCGTAGCGGCGCAGTCCGCCGCCATCGTCTTGCTCGGTGGGGCATTGTGGCAATGGCAGCATCGCAGTACCGTCGCGGCTTACCGCACAGTGACCGAGCAGAGCCGCGCGCCCAGCGCTCGCTTCGAGATCAAAGTCATCTTCGCCGATCAGGTGCGGGTCGCGGACGTGAAGGACATACTCGCCCAGACCAGCCTGGCGATCGCTGCGGGCCCGAATGCCGCAGGCATCTACACCTTGATCAACGCCGAGACCGACTCCCGTGAGGCCGCACAGGCCGCGTTGCCACGCTTGCGTGCTGACCCGCGGGTGCGCTTTGCCGAATTGACCGCCCATGACGCCTATGCCCCTTAAACCGGGCTGCCGCTCGCTGGCGGCGGCGTTCGTCACTGTGCTGCTATGTGCCTGTGCAACACCGGGTGCACAGCCCGAGGAGTCGCTCACCGCCGCCTCGCGCAGCGACGACACGCGCTTCATCGTGCTCGCGGTTACCAACGATCCGGCCTCGGCCAACGCCCGGACCGGCGGCACGCCACGCGGATACACCAGCGGCAGTGACTATGTCGTGAGCGATAGCGCAAGGCGCGCGCTGCGCACGGTAGCGAATCAGTATCACCTGCGCTCCGTTGCGGCCTGGCCCATCGCGCTGCTGCACATGCAATGCGCCGTGTTTGCAATTCCGGACGAGGCCACGCGAGCTGAACTGCTGACGCAGTTGCAGCAGGATACCCGGGTTGCCCTGGTCGAACCGCTGCAAACCTATGCACTGCAGAGCGCCGGGCAGACCGATGCAGCGGCTGACTCCTACGCCAGCGTGCAAGCCGGTAACGAACGCATGTCCATTGCGGCCGCCCACCGCCTGTCAACGGGCCGCGGCGTGCGCATCGCGCTGATCGATACCGGCCTGGATACCAGCCACCCTGATTTGCGCGGCCGCGTGCAGGCGCAGCGCAATTTCGTCGATAGCGACACGCTGCAGTTTCAGCGCGACCGTCACGGCACGGCGGTAGCTGGCGTTATCGCGGCCAACGCCGGGAACGGCGCTGGCATAGTCGGCGTCGCGCCCGAGGCGCAGCTGCTGGCGCTGAAGGCCTGCTGGCAGCTGCAGCAGGGGCGCGACGAGGCGCGCTGCAATACCTTTACGCTGGCGCAGGCCCTGGCCAGTGCCGTAGACATGAAAGCGCAGATCATAAATCTCAGTCTCACCGGACCACCCGACCCGCTGCTCGCCGCGCTGGCTGAACAGGCGATTCGCAGGAGTATCGTGATCGTTGGGCCCGGCACTTCGACACCTTCGTTTCCCGGCGGCCTGACGCAGATGCTGGGTGTCGCGCGCTCGGAAGATCGCAACGTCGCCGCCAACCTGCTGCAGGCTCCCGGCCGCGACGTATTGACGCTGGCCCCCGGTGGCCACTACGACTTTTCCTCAGGCAGTTCGATATCGACTGGTGAAATCACCGGCATTACCGCCCTGCTGCTGGCACGCAACGCCAGGCTCGATACCGATCGCCTGCGTCGCCTGCTTGATGCGGCCAGCGACTCGCGTGACACCACGACCGGCCCCAACCGGGCTGTCAACGCCTGCCAGGCGGTCGCGAGCCTCGTGCCTGGCGCCAACTGCGAGGCCATGGCCGCCCGCTGACGCCCTCCTCCCGCTGATGCATTGACAGACCCGCCTGAATTGGCTCTCATTCGGGATTCATCCGGAGAATCCTCGACATGAGCCGCATCGTCTACCTGCTCAATGGCCCGAATCTGAATCTCCTGGGCCAGCGCGAACCCCATATTTATGGCCATGAGACTCTGGCTGACGTTGAGTCTGCCTGCCAGCGCCTGGCCGACGAGCTGCTCGTGCAGCTCGAATGCCACCAGAGCAACGCCGAGCACGAACTCATTGACTGGATCCAGCAGGCGCGCGAACGTGCCGGCGGTATCGTCATCAACCCTGCAGCGCTGTCACACACTTCAATCGGCATTCCGGACGCCCTCGCCGCCTGCGCCATGCCCATTGTCGAGGTGCATATCTCGAACATCCACAAACGCGAGTCGTTCAGGCATCACTCGCATGTTTCAAGTGTTGCCTCCGGGGTGATTATCGGGTGCGGGACGCAGGGGTACCTGCTCGCGCTGCGGCGGGTTGCGCAGCTCATGGACGAAGGCAAGAGTTAGCGCATCAGTTAGTGGGTGCGTGGGTGGCGCGCGGGTTCAGATGCTTGCCCGCCGTCGCTCCACGATATTCGCTTTGGGCGGGCAAGCATCTCAACCCACACGCCACCCACGCTCTCATCAATTTAAGACGGTAACGTTGGCATCTGCACGTCGAGAGCTGCGCCGAACCGACGTAACACGAGGTAGCCGGCCTGCATGCTCGTACCCGACGTCGTGCGGCGGTAAGAAGGAGCTGGACCGCTGCGAGTGTTCGACTACGTGGAGGCGACGGGTGGGTGACGTGTGGGTGCTGAGGGTTGCCCGCCCAAAGCGAATATCGTGGAGCGACGGCGGGCAACCCTCAGCGCCCGCGCGGCACCCGCCTGTCGCCTACGCGCAGGTCTATCAATTGAAGATGGCCAGATTCTTCTTAACCGTCGCCCGCCGCTGCATTTCGGCAAGGTAGGCCGAAAGATCCCCTTCGCGATGCCGCTGGCTGACGCGCGAAATCAGCTGCTGGTCGTTGGCAGGGTTCGCGCCCGAAGTGCCCGGCTTGACAGCGGTTATGGCGAGTATGGCGGCGCCGCCTTCATCCATGGCCAGGGCCTGATAGACGGGCTTGCCGTCGGGAGCGGGTGCCGCAAAAGCCGCCTCGCGCACCTGCACCGGCGGCTGCGGGTCGCCGCGGCCGATCAAAGCGGCCGGCGCAGCAGTCGTGGCCAGGGCCTTGACCACGGCGTCGAAGTTGCTGCCCGCAATGAGCTGCTTGACGGCGGATTCAGCGGCGGCGCGCGCCGCGTGGGTGCCCGCTTCCTTGCGCACCGCGGCTTCGACCTCGGCGCGCACTTCGCTCAGTGCCCGAACCTTGGGCAGGTGATGCTCGAGCATCTTGACGATCACCATGCGATCGTCGGCGAGCGCCACCGGTCCACCGATGCGCTGATCCTTGAGGACACTGTCACTGAATACCAGAGTGCTCAGATCGGCGTTGACGCCCAGGGCGCCACCGCCACCGCGGGTGTATTCGGCCACCTCACCCATGGTCAGGCCGAACTCGGTCGCGAGCGCAGCCAGATTGCTGCCCGAACTGGTCTCGAGCTTCAGCTGCAGGCTTTCCTGGCGGCTGCCAAAGATCTCGGCGGCACGATCGCGCCGATAGTCGGCCTCGATGCGGGCGTGATCGTCGTTGAGGGTGCGGGCGTGTTCCGCCTGCACTTCGGCCAGGTGAATGATGTGATAGCCGAACTGGGTCTTCACCGGCTCGCTGGTCTCGCCTGCCTTCATGGCAAAGAGCTGATCGGCGAACGGCTGCACGTAGGCGCCGCGCAAGGCAAATCCAAGATCACCGCCCTGACGGGCAGAACCCGGATCCTGCGAATACTTGCGGGCCAGCGCGGAAAAATCGCCACCCGCGCGCACTTCGGCCAGTACCGACTGGGCCTTCTTGAGGGCCGCAGCGTCGGCAGCGGCGTCTTTGGGAGCGGCCACGGTGATGAGAATATGGCTGGCACGCCGCTTCTCTGCTTCAACGTAGCGGCTCTGGTTCTGCTGGTACCAGGCCGCAAGATCGGCAGGAGTTACGCTCAGGGCCGCGGCGACGGTATCGAGGCGCAGCTCAGCGTACTGCAGGCGCACTGATTCCTTGCTCATATAGTCATCACTGTGCGCCTTGTACCAGCTCTGCAGCATGGCATCAGTGACGTCGACGGCGGAGCTGTAGCGCGCGAGCGGCAGCAGCGCGTAGCGTACTTCGCGTTGCTCGTTCTCCAGCGCAAAGGTGCGCTTGAGCTCGGAATCAGTGAGAAAATCTCCGATCTGCAGGCTCTGCTCGAGCTGACCGACCTGCAGGGAACTGCGCAGCTGGGACTCATAGCTCGCAATGGTCATGCCCACCTGCGCCAGCATGCCCTTGGCGGCGATTTCATTGAACTTGCCATCGACCTGGAAGGACGTCTCGCCGTGGTAGGCCGTGAGCAGGGCCGCGTCGCTGACGCGGAAACCGCGCTCGCTGGCGCGCTGGCGCAGCAGCGTGCTGCGCGTGTATTGGTCCAGCAGCTGCTCCTGGAGCCTGGTGCGTACCTCGGGTGGGATCTCCGCCTTGACCTGCTGCTGGTACTGCGACTGGCGCTCCTGCCAGGCCTGCTGCAGGGTGGCGGAAGGAATCTCCTCGCCGTTGACCTTGAGGCCGTATTTCGGCGTGCCGACGGTCAGGTCGACAATGCCGTAGGCACCCCAAAGCGCGAAGACCAGGATCAGGAGCCCCAGCAGGGCATACGCCAGCCAGCGCTGGCTCTTTAAAGTATCACCGATGTTTTGCAGCATATTTCTATAAATGGCGGAGCGGACGGGACTCGAACCCGCGACCCCCGGCGTGACAGGCCGGTATTCTAACCAACTGAACTACCGCTCCGCTGAAATGGTGGGTGCTGAGGGGATCGAACCCACGACATTCGCCTTGTAAGGGCGACGCTCTACCAGCTGAGCTAAGCACCCGAAATCAGCGTGTCAGGGCATCACCCCTAAGCAAAAAGGCGGCGCATTCTAAGTTATTGAACCGACAGATGCCAGCTGCCAGTTAATGGGCCTGTACCGTCTTGCTCGCGCGTCCCCTGGAGCGGCGCGCAGGCTTGGGCACCGGGCTCACGGCCGTGACCTGCACCAGCGGCGTCGGCCGCGCGGTCAGCGCGATTTCCAGCACTTCGTCGATCCAGCGCACCGGGCGGATATCGAGCTTGCCCTTGATGTTGTCGGGAATCTCGACCAGGTCTTTCTCGTTCTCTTCCGGGATCAGCACGATGGCGATGCCGCCGCGCTGCGCCGCCAGCAGCTTTTCCTTCAGGCCACCGATCGGCAGCACCTCGCCACGCAGCGTGATCTCGCCGGTCATGGCCACGTCCGAGCGCACCGGAATGCGCGTCAGCGCCGAGACCAGCGCGGTGCACATGCCGATGCCTGCGCTGGGACCATCCTTGGGGGTGGCGCCCTCGGGCATATGCAGGTGGACGTCGTTCTTCTGGTAAAAATCAGACTCGAGCCCGAGCACGTCGCACGGCTGCGCACCACCGACATCGCCGCCTGGATGGATTCCTGCATCACTTCGCCCAGCTGGCCGGTGTGCTGCAGCTTGCCCTTGCCCGGCACCACGGCCGCCTCAATGGTCAGCAGCTCGCCGCCGACTTCGGTCCAGGCCAGGCCCGTGACCTGGCCGACGCGGTTCTGATCTTCAGCCTTGCCGTAGCGGAAGCGGCGCACGCCCAGGTATTTATCGAGATTGCGCGGCGACACGGCGATACTCTTGGTCTTGCCCTTTCTGGCCCTTGTCGAGCAGCAGCTGCTTGACCGCCTTGCGGCTGATCTTGGCGATCTCGCGCTCGAGGTTACGCACCCCGGCCTCGCGGGTGTAATAACGCACGATATCGAGCAGCGCTGTGTCGGCGAGCTTCAACTCACCTTCCTTGAGGCCGTTCTGCCTGGTCTGCTTGGGCACCAGGTAGCGGCGGCCGATGTTGAGCTTCTCGTCTTCCGTGTAACCGGGCAGCCGGATCACTTCCATGCGATCGAGGAGCGGTGCCGGGATATTCAGTGAATTGGCGGTGCACACGAACATGACTTCGGAAAGGTCGAAATCGACTTCCAGATAGTGGTCCGAGAACGCCGAATTCTGCTCGGGATCGAGCACTTCAAGCAGCGCCGATGACGGATCGCCACGGAAATCCATGGCCATCTTGTCCACTTCATCGAGCAGGAACAGCGGATTGTGCACGCCGCTCTTGGCCAGGTTCTGGATGATCTTGCCGGGCATCGAACCGATGTAGGTGCGCCGGTGACCGCGGATTTCCGCCTCGTCACGCACGCCGCCCAGGGACATGCGCACGAACTTGCGATTGGTGGCGCGCGCCAGGCTCTGGCCGAGCGAGGTCTTGCCGACGCCGGGCGGACCGACCAGGCACAGGATCGGGCCCTTGATCTTTTCGACCCGCTGCAGCACTGCCAGATACTCGACGATGCGCTCCTTGACCTTTTCGAGCCCGTAATGATCGGTATCGAGCACGACCTGGGCATTGGCGATGTTCTTGTGCAAGCGTGTGCGCTTCTTCCACGGCACCTTGACCAGCCAGTCGACGTAGTTGCGCACCACGGTGGCTTCGGCCGACATCGGTGACATCATCTTGAGCTTGTTGATCTCGGCGGTGGCCTTGTCACGCGCCTCCTTGCTCATGCCGGCCTTGGCGACCTTCTGCTCGATCTCGGCCAGCTCATTGGTGCCGTCTTCCATGTCACCGAGTTCTTTCTGGATGGCCTTCATCTGCTCATTCAGGTAGTACTCGCGCTGGCTCTTTTCCATCTGTGACTTGACGCGGCCACGGATGCGCTTTTCGATCTGCAGCACGTCCATCTCGCCTTCGATGGCGACCAGCACGTGCTCGAGGCGCTTGCGCACGTCGAGGATCTCGAGCACTTTCTGCTTCTCGGAGAGCTTGAGCGACATGTGGGCGGCCACGGTGTCGGCCAGCCGACCGGGCTGCTCAATGCCAGCCAGCGCCGTGAGCACTTCGGGCGGCACTTTCTTGTTGAGCTTGACGTACTGCTCGAACTGCGAAACCACCGAGCGCACCAGCACATCCATCTCGCGCTCTTCGTACTGGTCGAGATCCGTCTCGACGGCGATCTCGGCGGCGTAATAGTTGGAGGCGGCGTCAGCCGTGGCTGGCAGGGCCAGCTGCATGTGCACCACGCGGGCGCGCTCGATGCCTTCGACCAGCACCTTGACCGTGCCGTCCGGGAGCTTGAGCAGCTGCAGAATGGTGGCGGCGGTGCCAAAGCCGTGCAGGTCTTCGAGCTTCGGATCGTCAATATCGGCCTGTTTCTGCGCCACCAGCATGATGCGCTTGTCGGTGCGCATGGCGGCGTCGAGCGCGTGTATCGATTTCTCGCGGCCGACAAACAGCGGGATCACCATATGTGGGTAGACCACGACGTCGCGCAGCGGCAGCACCGGGATCCGGCCGGCCAGCAGTGCAGGTGGGGTAGCGGGCGGTGCGGCTTCGACGTCTTGGTTCACTTAAGGTTCTCGCTAGGTAACGGGGATCCGCAAACGGGCCGGGGGCAGCCCCACTGCCGCATTGGATGGGGGCGCGCCATGCTATTTCAAGGACGCTCAGGCGTGGCCAATGCTCCCCGCCCGGCGCGGCTCTTCAACGGCCGCCAGTCGCGGCTCCTCACTGCGGTAGATGATGTAGGGCTTGGCAGTGCCTTCAATGACGGTCTCATCGACCACGACCTTGGAGACATTGCGCAGTGAGGGCAAATCGTACATGGTATCGAGCAGCACATTCTCGAGGATGGTGCGCAGCCCGCGGGCGCCGGTCTTGCGCTGCATGGCGCGCTTGGACACCGCGCGCAGCGCTTCTTCGCGAAAATCGAGCTCCGACCCCTCCATCTCGAAGAGCTTGCGATACTGCTTGGTCAGCGCATTCTTGGGCTCAGTGAGGATGATCATCAGCGCGGCCTCATCGAGCTCATCGAGCGTCGCGACCACCGGCAGGCGGCCGACGAACTCCGGGATCAGGCCGAACTTGATCAGATCCTCGGGCTCGACTTCGTGGAACAGATCAGAGCCGTGCGGCTTCTGATCGGCGCTGCGCACCTCGGAAGTGAAGCCTATGCCACTTTTCTGGGTACGGTTGAGAATGATCTTTTCGAGCCCGGCGAACGCGCCGCCACAGACGAACAGTATGTTCGAGGTGTCGACCTGCAGGAATTCCTGCTGCGGGTGCTTGCGCCCGCCCTGCGGCGGCACCGAGGCGATGGTGCCTTCGATGAGCTTGAGCAGCGCCTGCTGCACGCCCTCACCCGAGACATCGCGGGTGATCGAGGGGTTGTCGCTCTTGCGCGAGATCTTGTCGATCTCGTCTATATAGACAATGCCGGTCTGCGCCTTCTCGACGTCGTAGTCGCACTTCTGCAGCAGCTTCTGGATGATGTTCTCGACGTCTTCGCCGACGTAGCCCGCTTCGGTAAGGGTAGTCGCATCCGCAATGGTGAAAGGAACGTTCAACAGCCTGGCCAGGGTCTCGGCCAGCAGGGTCTTGCCGCAGCCGGTCGGGCCGATCAGCAGGATATTGCTCTTGGCGAGCTCGACGTCATCCTTGGTCTTGGTCGCGCCGCGCGTCTGCAGGCGCTTGTAGTGGTTGTAGACCGCGACCGACAGCACCTTCTTGGCGCGCTCCTGGCCGATCACGTATTCGTCCAGCACCTTCTTGATTTCATGGGGCTTGGGCAGCTTGTCGCGTGCCTTGTCCGCCCGGTCCTCGAGCTCTTCGCGGATGATGTCGTTGCACAGCTCGACGCATTCGTCGCAGACGAACACCGAGGGGCCGGCAATGAGCTTGCGCACCTCGTGCTGGCTCTTGCCACAAAAGGAGCAGTAGAGCAGCTTGCCATCGTCCGTCCGGGTGCGGGAATCGTCAGTCACTGGTACTTACCTCAAGCCTAGTCAAGCCTTGGGGCCTTATATAGCACGCCCCAAGCGCGCGGCGCAAAGAACTGCGTTCCATCTAAGACCTTGTTATTCATGCTTTTTGCGCGCCTTTTGCCGGCTTTTGGGCCTTCGGGAGCACCCTCAGGCGGGCGCTCCGGGCGTGACGGCCGGAGCCACATCACGCTTTGCGAGGACCTTGTCGATCAGCCCATAGGTCCTGGCCGCTTCCGGGTTCATGAAGTTGTCCCGATCGCTATCGGCCTTGACCTGCTCAACGCTCTGGCCGGTATGGTGCGCCAGGATGCGATTGAGGCGATCCTTGGTTTCCATGACATCGCGCGCATGGATATCGATATCGGAGGCCTGGCCCTGGAAACCGCCCGAGGGCTGGTGGATCATGATCTTGGAATTCGGCAGCGAAAAGCGCTTGCCGTGGGCACCCCCGCCCAACAGGATGGCGCCCATCGAGGCGGCCAGACCCACGCAGATGGTGCTGACATCGGGCTTGATGAACTGCATGGTGTCGTAGATCGCCAGACCCGCGCTCACCGAGCCGCCAGGGGAATTAATATACAGCGCCACGTCTTTGTCGGGGTTGTCTGACTCAAGAAACAGCAGCTGCGCGACTACCAGGTTGGCCATGTAATCTTCGACCGGGCCAACGATGAAGATGACCCGCTCCTTGAGCAGTCGCGAGTAAATGTCGTAGGAACGCTCGCCACGCGCGGTCTGCTCCACGACGATCGGCACCAGATTCAATCCAGTCTCATTCATCTGCAACTACCCCTTGGAACTGCCAAAACCTGTCAAGTCGGCGAAGCTCGCTGGCTTATCGACCAGTTGCACCCGCGACTTTACCCACTCGAGCGCCTGATCTTCGAGAACTGCCGATTCGATCTGCGCCATGGCCTCGCGGCTCTGCAGATACTGGCGGCGTACGCTCTCCGGATCGGGATAGGAAGCCACGACGGCATCGAGCCGCTGCTCCACCTGCCCCCGATCGATGCGAATGCCATTGGCACGCACCAGCTCGCCGATGATCAGCCCGAGCGCCACGCGCTTGCGCGCCGGCTCTTCGTAGGGTTCGCGCGGCGGCAGCTGCTCGACTTTCTGTACGCCCATGCGCCTGAGCATCTGCGCCTGCAGTTCCCGCACCTGTTCATCGACCATGATCTTGGGCACTTCGAGCGGATTGGTCTTGTAGAGCGCCTCGAGCAGCTGTTCGCGCACGCGCTGCCGGCTCACCTCCGCCACCTCGGTTTCCATGGTGGCGCGCACCTGGGTGCGGAACTCCTCGACACCGCCTTCCTGCAGGCCAAAGGCACGCACAAAGGCTTCGTCCAGATCTGGCAGGCTGTGCACGGCCACGCTCTTCACCGTCACGGCAAACTGCGCCTGCTTGCCGGCCACGGTCTTGGCGCCGTAGTCATCGGGAAAGCGCGCCGGCACGCTCTTGCTCTCACCGACACTCATGCCATGCAGCGCGGCATCGAGTTCCGGCAAAATGGTGCCGGCACCCAGCACCACCGGCAATGCTTCGCCTTTGCCGCCCGGAAACACTTCGCCGTCAATTCGGCCTTCAAATTCAATAGTGACGCGATCGGTCGCTGCCGCGGCGCGGGCCACCTCGGTGTACACCGGCTTCTGGCGGCGCATGCTCTCGATCATGGCATCTACATCCGCCTCGCTGATCTGCGCTACCGGGCGTTCAACACTCAGGCTTTCGGGCGGAGCGACCTTGATTTCAGGCAACACCTCGAATACGGCTGCAAAGCGCAGGGCCGCACCCGGCGCCACCTGCAGCGGTTCAATTCGCGGGTCGCCCGCAGGCCGCAGCTTTTCGCGATTAACGGCCTCGGCAAAGCTGGCCTGCATCAGATCGTTGACCGCTTCGGCATGCACCTGTCCGCCGTACTGCTTCTGCACGACGGCGAAAGGCACCTTGCCGGGGCGAAATCCCTTGAGCCGCGCGGTGCGCGCCAGCGTCTTGAGCCGATCGTTCACACGGCTGGCGACCGCCTCGCTGGGGACCGTAACCTCTAGCCTGCGCTCCAGAGCGCTGGTCGTAGTCAATGAAATCTGCATGACCTGTTGTTCCTGAAATCCCGATAAATGTGCTCGTCCGGACTGGTGCGAAAGAAGAGACTCGAACTCTCACGGGTTACCCCACTGGCTCCTAAGGCCAGCGCGTCTACCAGTTCCGCCACTTTCGCCCGTGCAGGCAGCCCGCGATTATAGCGTAGGGGCGGCTGGCGGGTTTGGCGGGCGTTGGGTCACGCCGCCGGGCGGCGGGAGGGGTTCAGGGGCGGTTCAGGTTCATTTGCTTTAATGGTCCAACCGGTGCCGCCGTGCGGCACGATGCTGGGAGTGCCACCAGGTGGACTTGAGCGAGAACACAGGAGTGAGCGGGCGCCCGCGTCCGCGGCGTACCACCCCCACCCGCCCCAGGGCGCCGCGCCTGCTGGTCAGCGAGCGGCGCGCCCGGCTGATGGTGCGCTGCGCCTGCGAGCTGCTGGGCCTCGACGAAACCCGCGTAACCGCCGATCTGCAACTGCCCCTGTCGGTGGTCGAATTCGACAACGAGCTGCGCGCGCGCTACGCGGCGACACACCCTGATCTGGTGTATCGAACCGACTCGACCACAGAGCGCGCACGCCTGGATCGGTCGCGGCTGGCAGGACTGCCGCGGGTCATCCTGCGCCAGGGCGCCCCGCCGCGGCGATAGCCATTCCAGGCCGCGCCGAACGGCAGCTCAGGGCAGCGGCGCACCGCGCGCGGCCGCGAGAATCGCGTACCACTCAGTGCGCGTCCATGTCACCCCGTAGGCTGCAGCGAGGGCGCGGATGCGGGCCGGAGTTTGCGTGCCGATCAAAGGTATGGGTCTAGCCGGGTGCGCCATGATCCAGCTGTAGGCCAGCGCCGTGCGCTCAATGCCGGTGTGCGCAGCCCTGGCATCGAGCGCCGCGACCACGCGCGCTGCGCTCGCATCAGCGCCCAGAACATTGGCAGCGCTGGCGGTCCCCAGCCGACCCTGCGCCAGTGGTGACCAGGCGAGCACCGCAACCTTAAGTTCGAGGGCCAGATCAAGGATGCCGTCCTCAAGCGGCGCCACGGCGAGCGCCGAAAACTCGGGCTGCAGGCTGGCCAGCGGTATGGTCAGGTGTGCGAGCAGGGCTCGCGTCTGCGCGGCCGAGTAGTTGGACACCCCGGCGGCGCGGATCTTGCCTTGGCGGTGCAAGGTGTCCAATGCACTGGCGACCTCCGCGGGATGCGCCAGCATATCGGGACGGTGCACCTGCAACAGGTCGACCTGTTCGACACCGAGGCGCCGCAACGACGCCTCACAGGCCTGCAGCAGATATGCGGCGCTGGAATCGTAGGGCACGGGCGGCCTGATTCCCACCTTGGTCGCGAGCACGATGCGGGTGCGTATCGATGGCTCGGCACGCAGGACCTTTCCGAGCAGTTCTTCTGCCGTACCGAACCCGCCCTGCGGCCCGTGCCCGTAGACATCCGCCGTATCGAACAGGGTGCAGCCGATTTCGAGTGCAGCATCGACCCGGGCGCGCGCGCTCGCCAGGTCCACGCCCGCGAATCGCCACATGCCCCAACCCAGTGGCGCGACCGCAAGACCACTGGTTCCCAGCGCGATGCGCTGCGCGGTTGAGCTGGCGTTAAAAGCTCTGGTGCCAAAGTACTTCTACAATGCGCGCGGCAGGCAGACCGAGCCGGCCGGATCGCTGACCAATCGCACCGTGCGCAGCGTCAGTCCAAGGCGCCCGGCGGTGCGCAGCGCGAAGGGCGTGGACAGGGTGCCCAGATTCACCCCGGCATCGCGAAAGCAGTTCAACTTTACCTTCAGCGTACGCCAGTCGCTGCCGCCCGCGACGCCGAGCTGCTGCGCACTCAAGGCTAGTGCCGCGGCTGCGGGGCAGTCCGGTGTACAGCCCATCAGCAACTGCAGCGGCGCGCTGGGTGCTTCATCGAGACGATATTCAATCAGCAGGGACAAATCGGCATTGGCCTGGCGCGTGAGATCGACTGCCGGACCGGCAATGCTGAGTGTCGCACCACCCTGCCCGCTCCAGCGCAGTTCGCGGCCAGCTTCCTGTACACCACCGGCATCCACTGACCGTGCCGTCACGAGTCCGGACGGTTCGACCGCGAAGGCCCAGGGTGCAGGTGTGTGGCCGGCGACGAAATAGCGATCAATATTCCAGGTCGCCGCGCTGACACCTGAATCCTCCGACAAATGCGCCACCTTCCCGGCGTGTGCATAGCCGAGGCCATAACCGAGCGGGAACAGCGGATCGTAGGGCAGCGTGCCTCGATTCAGATGGAACTGCGCGGCGCTCTTCGGCCACGAATACGACAGCCGGCCACTGAAATCGTAGCGTGGCTTGCCGGCTGCGTTACCGATCAGCACGTCGGCAACGCCGGCGCCCTCAGAACCCGGGAACCAGGCGGCCACGAAGGCATCCGCCGCATTGATTTCCGGGTTGACCCACAGCGGCCGGCCGGAGAGAAATACCGCCACGACCGGAATGCCGGCGGCTTTCAGGCGCTTGAGCAGTGCGAGATCCTGCTTGTCCTCCGGCTGGAACTCCAGCGACGATTTCAGATCGCCCTGCATTTCCGCATAGGGTGTTTCGCCGAATACGACAATCGCGACATCCGGCTGGCGCGTGAAACTGCCATCTCCACTCCACTCGGCGCTGCCGCCGCCGGCTTCGAGCGCCGCGCGCAGCCCGGCGTAGATCGACTGGCCGTTGGGGAAGTCGGCATTGGTATTGCCGGTGCCCTGCCAGGAAAGCGTCCAGCCGCCGCACTGACGTCCGATGTCATCGGCAGCCGCGCCTGCCACCAGGACATGCGCCGTGGCGCGCAGCGGCAGCAGCGCGCCAGTGTTCTTCAGCAGCACCAGCGATTTTCTCACGGCCTCGCGTGCTACCTGCGCGGTGCGCCGCGTTGCCGAGCACATCGGGCCGGCCTTCCCAGGGGCGTGCACTCTCAAACAAACCCAGCTTGAGCTTCACCCGCAGGATACGGCGGACCGCATCGTCCACGCGCGCCTGCGCGATAGTACCCGCGCGCACTTCGGCCAACGTCGCTTTGTAAAGAGCGCGCCAGTTGTCCGGCGCCATATACATGTCCAGACCCGCGTTTGCCGCTGCCGGACAATCGCCGCTGCTGCAGCCCGGCAGCTGGCCGTGGCCGTTCCAGTCGCCGACCACGAAGCCTTCGAAGCCGAGTTGGCCCTTGAGCAC
The DNA here is from genome assembly GCA_963823235.1 of uncultured Gammaproteobacteria bacterium. GTDB lineage: Bacteria > Pseudomonadota > Gammaproteobacteria > Steroidobacterales > Steroidobacteraceae > FEN-1191. Next base: position 33,453 of record CAWGKS010000016.1, read on the forward strand.
CCCGCTCAGCAGGCTCTCATTGCCGTGCATCTTGCTGGCCCAGCCAGCTCGAGTAGGAGGCCATCACCGTCATCACGCCGGCCGGAATGGCGGTCAGGTAGCCCTGCGCATGCGTGCGGATGAGTTCTGCTTCGGTTACGTCGGTATCGCCCTGATCGATGCCGCCAGTGGTGCCACCATCGCCGAGAAAATGCTTGGCGGAAGCCGCGACATGTCCGGCCTGCAGCAGCTGACCCGGCGCCGGGTTCGCCCTGGAGCCCCAGCACCATCTCGCCCGCATAGCTGCGCACCAGCGCCGGGTCCTCGGAATAGCCCTCGTAGCTGCGGCCCCAGCGCGTATCCTGCGGCGTGGCCAGGGTCGGCCCAAATGCCCAGTCGATGCCCGCTGCGGCGGCCTCCTCGGCGGTCGCGGCGCCAATACGTCTCATCAGCGCCGGATCATGCGCCGCTCCCAGGCCGACGTTGTGCGGAAAAATAGTGGCGCCCACGACCTTGCTGTTGCCGTGCACGGCGTCGACGCCAAGCATGACCGGGATCGGCGTGTGGCCTGGCCGGCTCTCCATCGAGACCGCGCGAAATGCCCGCGCCGTGTCGATCCAGGCCGCGGCTGGTGAGTGAGTGCTTCCTCCGAGTGGCGGCGTATTGCCGCCCGCCAGTATCGAACCCAGCGGGTACTCGCGCAGCTCCTCCGGTTTGATTGTCGAGAGATCGGCCTGGATCATCTGGCCTACCTTTTCCTCGAGACTCATGCCGGCGAGCAGCTGCGTGACACGCGCTTCGGTCTGCGCATCGACGAGACCCTGGCTGTGGGTCTTCGGCCAGAGCTTCGGGTGCGCCACAGCGCGGTGCACCGCGATTTCAGCGCCGTGGTATTCGACGCTGGCCTCTGCGGCAGCCTCAAGATCGGCAGGTGCAGCGCCGCCGGGGGCTGATCCAGCGCACCTTGAAGGTACGCTGCGCGCTCATGCCGGCATAGTGGCCGACGCGCGCGCCGATGCGCAGCGTGGCAGTTGACTCGTCGTAGTGCATCGGGATACGGGCGAACTCGCCATGCTCATAGCCGTTGCTCAGGCCGTCATCCTCGTAGAGATCGAAGCTGCCGTCGCTGCCGGTGTAGACCGTCAGTGTCAGCGGCGCATCGGGCTTCTGCCCGGTGTATTCGATGGCCGGTCCGACCGGCACGATGGCGCCGGCCCTGACGAACAGCGGCATGCGCGCCAGCGGCGCCGCGGCGTCGATGTCCTGACCGCCCTGGTGGTAACGGCCGGTCTGGAAATCGTACCAACCGCTGCCGGCAGGCAGGTACACGTGGCGGGAGCGCGCCTGGTATTCATGCACCGGCGCGACCAGGAACGAGGGGCCGAACAGGTATTCGTCGCGCAGCTCGCGCACACGGGTATCCGCGGGGAAATCCATCACCAGTCCACGCATGATCGTTCCATCGCGATGATAGGTATCGGCGCCGAGCGTGTAGATGTAGGGCATCAGCCGGTAGCGCAGCCGGTCGTACCAGGCCAGGCTGTCGTAGACCACGGACCCTGCCGGAGCCAGGGTATAGATCTCCCGGAAGGGCTCCTCGCCGTGCGAGCGGAACAGCGGCGCGAAGGCGCCAAACTGGAACCAGCGCAGGTTCAGCTCGCGCCATTCGTCGAGATCGGCGGGCGTCGGGTTCTGATAGCGGCTCTCCATCGTGAAGCCGCCGATGTCGAAGCTCCAGTTCGGAATGCCCGACATCGAGAAATTCACGCCCGCCGAAATCTGGTTGTAGAGATCGGTCCAGCGCGAGGCGGTGTCGCCGCTCCAGGTGGCCGCCGCGTGGCGTTGCTGGCCGGCGAAGGCCGAGCGCGTGAGGATGAATGCACGCTTGTCCGGATCGGTGGCGCGCAGGCCCTCGTACACCGCTTTGGTCTGCATCAGCGGATAGGAATTGAAGAACGCCGCGCCGGGCCCCATCGCCGTCGGACCGTTGCGCCGCTTGAGCTCCTCGACATCGATGTTGGACTGGATGTCGGGCTCGGTGGCGTCCAGCCACCAGGCGTCCACGCCGAGCACGTGCAGATTGTCGCGGATCTGCCGCCAGTAGATCGCGCGCGCTTCAGGCGCATAGGGATCGTAATCAGAGTTCAGGTATCCCGGACCCACCCAGTCATGGATGCCCAGCTCGACATTGCGCCGGTAGATGAAGCCCTTGGCGTCGAGCTCCTTGTAGTTGTCGGTGGTCGGGTAGAACTTGGGCCACACCGAGATCATGAAATGCAGGTTCTGTGCGTGCAGGCTGTCGATCATCCCCTTGGGATCAGGGAAGCGCGTCGGATCGAAGCGGTGCGAACCCCAGTCGTTCTCGCGCCAGTAGAACCAGTCCTCGACCACGTTGTCGAGCGGCAGGCCGCGCTCCCGATAGGCCTTGCCCACCGCCAGGATTTCGTCCTGGGTCTGGTAGCGCTGGCGGCTCTGCCAGAAGCCGTAGGCCCAGCGCGGCAGTATTGCCGCCTTGCCGGTGAGCTCACGATACCCGGCGATCACTTCGTCCATGCTGGCGCCGCTGACGAAGTAGTAGTCGATCGCGTGCCCGAGCTCGGAGGCCAGGCTCAGCGAATGCCGGTCAGGCTCCGGCAGCGGGTTGTTGTGCAGCAGTGCGATGTGCCCGTCGTTGGGTGTCCACTCGATGCGGACCGCCACCGGCTGGCCGGCGCTCATCGGCACATCGACGTTGTGATACCAGGGATTCCAGTTCTGCCGCCAGCGATCGAGGCGCAGCTGGCCGTCGATGTAGAGCTTGAAATAGCTGCTCGCATAGAGCTGGAACCTGTGCACGCCGCTCACGCTCGCTTCCAGCTTGCCCTCCCACACCACGGTCTCGCCGGCGATATCCAGGTGCTGGGCGCTGGTGTTCGAGGTGCCCTCGCCCAGCAGTTCGGCCGGACGGTTGTGCAGATCCTTGACGTACTGGTAGTTGACGTCGCTTCCGGACGGCTGAGCCGCAGCTGGCCATCGACGTAGTAGCGCGCGGTGAGGCCGCCGGGCTTGCCCTCGGCGTCGTAGAGTTTCAGATCGCGCGAGGCCAGACCGTAGGGCCTCGGGTCGCCGAAGCGCGTGATCGAGTTGTTGTCCCAGAGCACGCCGTAGTTGCGCGTCGAGACCACGAACGGCACGGCGACATCCATGTTGTGCTGGGCGAGCACGCACGTCCTCGCCGTTGTAGTTCATCTGCGCGTTCTGATGCTGGCCGAGGCCGTAGAAGCCCTTCGTCAGTGCCCGGATTGAACTGCTGGCGGATCGCGTAGTACGCGTGCCCATCGACATTCACCGGCTCGAAGGCGCCGCGCTCACTCTCGGCAAGCACGCCGCTTGCCACTGGCATCACGAAAGGCAACGGCGCCGCTGGCCAGCGAGACTTCGGCGCTGAGCGCAGCGGTGCGCAGCACCAGCAGGCCGCCCGTGGACTCAGTGCGAAAGTTCGGGTGCGCCGCAGGCGCCGCCACCACCATCAGGCTTGCGGGCAGGTCGAACGATGCGCCCGGCACCGCCGTCACGTGAATGATGCGCTCGCCCATCACCTGCAGTCGCACGCGGCCCGCGGGACCGGCCGCTGGTGTCACGATGACACCGTCATCCGATCGCACGAAACTGCCGCTACCGGCCAGGGCAGTTGAACCCAGCATGGCCGCCAGGCACAGGCCTGCCGGCCAGGAAGTCGCTACCGCTGCAGTCATTGCGCTTACTCCGAAAAAGAATGGATCAATAAGTGGAGAGTCGAACCTTCAGGACCTGTATGGCGGTCGTGAAGTTGAGCCCGTAGTCGGTCTGGTCGCCGTTCCACATGCGCTCGAAGATCCACTTGCCATCGCTGTAGTGGCCTTCCTCGACGCGATCGAAGATGAGTCCGTGCGCCTTCATGCCGGCGCCCGGAGCGAACTCCACGCGCGCGTTGCGCCCGGTCACCAGGAATTCATCGGGTCCCAGGCGCGCGATCAGCACGCCGCCGTCCGGTCCGTCGGGGCCTGGCCGGGCGATCCTTCACCCAGGTCCAGTCGCTCCCAGCCAAATTGCCACTTGCCATAGCGCACGGTCGCATTCCAGCGCCCAAGCACAAGATTCTCTGCGTGACGATCGTCAGGCTCTGACGCTCCCCACACCTCGCTCTCGAAGGCCAGGCGCGCCCACTCGCGGCTCATCGGTCCCAGCAGCTGGTAGTTCGCGGCGAAGGCTGTCGATCAGGTGCTCATCGACCCTGGCGGCGCCCAGCGGATAGTTGGAATAGGAGGTGTAGTCGAGGCCAAAGGGCGAAAAACCGATCGCGTGCGCGCCCGAGCACCGCGAAGAAGTAACGCGCGTAGCGCAACTCGTTGCCCGTCTCGGGCACGAACACGCGGATTGTCGGGGCGCACGTAGTGGCCGAGGTGGGCCAGGTAGGTATCGTAACCGGGCTCGTAGATATCGGGCCCGATGGCGTCGATGCTCGGCGCTGCGGCCTTCCAGATATCGAGCACGTTCCAGGTCGGGCCGCCGCTCGAATAGGTGAACGGATCCTGATATTTCAGCGGATCGCGCAGCGCCGCGTTCACGTACATCGGCAGCGGGTACTCGGCCTTGCCGGCCGCAGCCACCTGCTCGACGAAGCGCGCGATCGACCAGGCGTGAAAGTACTCATCGGCTTCGGCGCCGAACACCTGTCGCCAGTTGCCGGCCGTCTTGTGCAGCGACTTCAGCAATACCGACGGGACCGGTGCGGCGAAGGCCTGCTCTGCCAGCGGCGAGTAATCGCGCACCGCCCCATAGGTGCCGGTTTCGTTTTCGACCTGCACCATGATCACGGTGCGTTCCTGATCCGCTGCCTTGAGGTGCCGCATCAATGCCGCAAAGGCCTTGCGGTCGGCACTCGAGCGTGGCGGTCGCCAGCGGCGTCAGCGAGTTCCTGGTTTCACCCTTGGCATTGATCACGCGCGGAAAGCGCTGATTGTCGAGCTTGACCCAGGCCGGAGCATAGTTCGGACCATTGTTCTTCCAGGTGCCGAACCACAGCAGCACCAGGCGCACCGAGTGCGCGCGCGCCTGCGCCAGCAGCGTATCGACGTAGGAGTAATCAAAGTGCCCTTCCGTGGGCTCGGTCTGCTCCCAGGCAACGGGTATCTCGAGCGTGTTGGCGCCGAGGCGCTCGATTGCACTCCATACCTTCGGAAGCATCGCCGGATAATTGCTCGAATTGTTGGCCTGCGCGCCCAGCATCAGGAATGGCGCGCCGTCGACCATCAGGGCGTAGTGGCCGTTACGCTGTACAATTTCTGGCAGCGGTGCTTCGCTGGCCCTTGCTGGCGCAAATGCGGCCAGCGACAGCCCTGCGCAGCAGGTCAGCGTGGCACGCACCAATACCCGGGTCACTTCCCGGCAACCGCACAGTAACTATCAAGAAATTGCCGATGCGTCGGCATTTTCGCCACAGCGCCGCCAATGCTGTTCTTGAGCGTATTCAGGGCCACACGCAGGCGTTCAGTCTCCATCAGTTTGCCCATGTGGTGGTAGGCACGCGGTCGGACGCGCTGGCCGAGCATGACCTGAACCCAGGATTCAACACGGAACATCTCGTCCACGGCCTGGTATGCCATTGCACTTTCACGGAACAGTTCGATGCGTTCGGCCAGGGAATCTGGAATCTTCATGGCGCGGCAATCGCGCCAGAAGGCGGTGTCGTCGCGCTCGGTGAGCTTGTAGTGCAGGATGATGAAGTCGCGGATCTTTTCAAACTCTGTCCTGGATTGATCGTTGTAACGGTTGATCAGCGCGGGCGTACAGCCGTTGAACGGGAACAACTGCATGAGCCGCGTCGCGCCGATCTGAATCAGGTGGATGCTGGTGGATTCGAGGGGCTCGATGAACCCACTGGACAGGCCTATGGAGACGCAGTTCTTGTCCCAGGCCTTGAGGCGGCGGCCCGCCTTGAATTTGAGCAGCCGCGGTTCAAACAGCGCTGCGCCGCCAAGATTGTCCAGCAGCGTAGTGCGCGCTTCGTCCTCGCTCTGGTACTCGCTGCTGAAGACCATCCCATTGCCCACCCGGTGCTGCAGCGGGATGCGCCACTGCCAGCCTGCCTGGCGCGCGATGGCGCGCGTGTACGGCGGGACTTCACCGCTCGATGCGGTCTGCACGGCCAGCGCCCGATCAGTGCGCAACCATTGACCATAGTCGTCGAATCCCGCCTTGAGTGTCTGCTCGATCAACAGCGCGCGAAATCCCGTGCAGTCTACGAACAGATCACCTGCTACCGACTCGCCGGACTCAAGCACCAGCGCCTTGATGAATCCGGATTCCGGATCCTGCTCAACGCGACTGATCTTGCCCTCGATCCGCTTGACGCCCTGTGACTCGCTGAGACGCCGCAGATAGCCAGCGTAGAGACCGGCGTCGAAATGATAGCCATAGTTGATCTGGACCTTGTCCGACAGTGCAAACTTGCCGGCTGTAGCCGCGGTGCGCTCGAAACAGTAGTCACCCAGGTCTCCGGCAAACCCCTGGGCCCTGGCTGCCAGCCAGAAATGCTGGAAGTCCCCCATCCAGGTGGATTTGCCAATCGTGCCGAAGGCATGGATATAGCGATCACCGATGCCGCCCCAGTCTTCGAAGGAAATGCCCAGCTTGAAGGTGGCCTGGGAGGCGCGCATGAATTCGCGCTCGTCCAGCTCGAGCAGGCGATGGAATCCGAGAATGGACGGAAAGGTGGCCTCGCCCACGCCCACCGTGCCGATTTCCTCGGACTCGACCAGCGTGATGTCGAGCAGCGTGCTGAAATGCTTCACCAACGCCGCAGCGGTGACCCAGCCTGCGGTGCCGCCACCGGTGATAACCACTTTTCTTACGATTGCTGCGTCCAAGAGTACCTCACTTGCAAGTCAGCTAGCGATTCAGGCGACTGAGCACCAGGGCGCGCAGGCGTCGCGCCCTGGTTTCATCCATTGGCCCCAGATTGCCACGCACGTGTTCCGGCAGGTGCTGGCCCGCACGCTCCGCGGCGCCAAATACGTAGTAGTCGAAAAGCTCCCGCCACGCAGCTTTGTCCTGCTCCGAGCGATCACGCAGGCTCATCAGCGCATGCAACAGCGTGATCTGTGGTGAATCCATGAACTCCGGAGTGGTCGTCCACCAGTAATTGATCATCGCATTGAAGGAGTCCAGCGCTTCCACATGGTGCCACCACAGGGCTGGATAGAACAGCACATCTCCGGGCTCCAGTTCAGCCACCTGGCCAGCAGCAAGCGCTTCGTGAAAGCGTGGATAGCGGCCGAAGTCGGGGGCCGCGAAATCCACCATGCTCACCACCTGCCCGCCGGGCGTCGGCTCGAGTGGCCCGGGATACAGATTGCGTATCTGATCCGGCGGAAACAGGCTGAAGCGACGCCTGCCGACCATGCAGCAGGCCAGATTGTTGGACTGATCGTAGTGCGCGCTGGCCACGGTGCGATTGCCGATCCAGATGCTGACCAGAGGCCGGTTGATGCTCGAACATGGCGTGGTTGAGGATGAGATCGTTTTCGGCCCGCAACCCCGGCAGGTAGCCGTCCAGGTCAGTGGAGCCCACATAGCAGGCCGGCGCCTGCGCGTCGTCGCACTGCGCTTGAACGCGGTCCAGGAAGGCGCCGAGCGGGACACGCTCGGTTGTAAAATTAAGGCCCGTCAATTCCGCGTTGTAGAAGAAGCGACCCTTGATCTCCGCTGGGCCCGTATAGGCGAGTACTGGCCTGCTGTTTGAAAAGGACTTGAGATAGTCCATCGCCTGCCCGGCCGATTCCAGGCCGCGACGCACCAGCGGCCAGTCGCGTACCACGCCGCGCAGAATTGCTGGCTGTCCCGCTGCAAGCAATTCGGCATAGGGGATGCGTTCAGGCGCCACGCCTTCGAGCAGTAGTGTTTTGCGGGCTAGATCTACCATGCGTCGAGGCAGTCCTTGGAGCTCATGGACCCCAGTAATCAGGCGGCGGCGCGTCTGCGGTTCTTCAGCTCGATCAGGCGATTGACGTTTTGCAGAGACGACACCACGAAATAGGCAGCCCGCAGGAAACCTGCCTTGTGCAATCGCTCGAGGCTGGCGCCGCTGAGCTCCCCAAGCCGCTGCTCGGCAATGGTGTAGTAATCAGACAGCTGGTATTGCTCGCGATCATTCAGATCGATCTTCACCGCCAGCGGCTCGATCAGTCCCAGTTCCGTGTAGGCGGCGTACATGGCGCCGCTGATCGCCATGCCCTGATGCATCAGGCGCAGCACGCGCACGATGTGCTCAAGATAGGGTGAGTTGCCGCCCTGCGGCATGAATAGCGGTTCGCCCTCGATGCGACTGACACGAGGATGATCCAGGTCGACATGGATCATCGGCTCGCGCCGCAGCTCACCGCCGGCCAGCTGCTGCTGAAATCCGATCTGGAACGGCCCACGTACCTGCATGGCCGGAACATAGCGGGCCTGCCAGCCCTGCTGGTCCAGAAACAGGTTTTCATCATGGTCCAGCCCTAGCAGGGCAACCGCCTGATACTCGCCGTTTGCAGCCTTGCTCAGCAGGATCGGGTACTCGCGCTGTATGGCTTCAAATTCAGTCGGCACTATCGCCACCTGATTGACGTTGTCGCCAAACGCGGCGGAATGGCGCGCAATGACCTTCAGGTCCTTGTGCTGAATGTTGTTGAGCAGCGCCGTATTGGTCATGGCTTCGACGGGTCGAATATTTCAGTTGGCGCGGGATCACGCCTGGCAGTCGCCTGCAGGACAGTACAGCCAGAAAAAGGCCGCTGCAAGCAGCGGCCCTTTCCATAACTGCCAATCGCTGACAGGGATCAGAACTTGTAGCGCGCTCCCAGCAGGTAACGCGGCTTCAGCTCCTGAATCAGCCAGTAATCGGTCTTGGCGCGACCGAAGGTGCGCAGGTCTTCGCCTGTCAGGTTGATGGCTTCCAGGGTGAGCTGCAACTTGGGGGTCACGGCATAGCCGACGTTCAGGTCAATCTCATGGAACGCCTCGTAGTAGCGCGGATTGCGGTAGCCGCCGACACTGGCATTGTCGAGATATTCACCGCGCCAGTTATAGGACACCCGGGCCGACACGCCGTGCTTCTCGTAGATGAAGGTGCCGTTGGCCGTGTTGCTCAATCCCAGCAGGGCGAACTGATCCTCGGTCGGGCGCGCTGAGTTGTTGAATCTCACGTCGCCGTCGACAAAGGTATAGCTACCCGAGACACCGAAACCGGACTGGCCGAAGAAATGCTGGAAGGCAAATTCGGCACCGTGAATGCTCGCCTTGTGCTGATTCAGCGGCTTCGCCACCTGGCTGATCAACAAAGGATCGTTCGCGTTCTGGGTAACGTTATAGGTAGCAAAGATATTGTCGGCGAAAGCCTGGTTGAAATTTCCACCGGTGGAATTGGCCAGGAAGGTCGCCGTCGGATCCGGGAATACCGAAGGATTGTCGTACAGGTTGGTCATCACCGACAGGTTTACATCGCCGATCACAGCACCGGGAATAGCCCGCAACGCCGCCAGCGCATCGCCGGAACGCGTTCCCGGAGCACCCGAGCTGGGATCACGCAGGCCAAACAGGTTCTCGTTCGTCTGGCCGACGCCAATGAAGTTCTTGACCTGCTTGTTGAACAGCCCGACGGATACGTAGCTGTCGCTGGCGTAGTACACCTCGATAGACAGGTCGAGGTTGTTCGACTCCAGTGGTTCCAGCCCGGTGTTGCCGCTGGTGCCCGTGGCAATGCCACCCAAAGCGGTAGCACGCGGCGGCGTACCGGCGGCATCCGCCACAAACAGCTGCCCATAGTCGGCCCGGGCAATGGTCTTGCTCGCAGAAGCACGGACCATGACGTTATCCATCGCTTCGACGGAGAAGTCGATGTTCGGCAAGGTGTTGTTGTAGCTGGCCTTGTCGGTCAGCGGCGAGAGGTTGCTCGGATAATTCAGCGCGAAGTCATTGTCCGCCGTCCAGACCAGCGCCGTGGGTACCGACAACTGCGTGTCGGCCGTCACATCGGTCTTTTCGTAACGCAAACCGACATTCAGGTTGGACTTGCGCCCGCCCAGCTCACCCTTCCAGGCCCACTGTGCATAGACCGCAGTGACGTCTTCCTGGACGTTGTTGTGGTCGTTATTCCAGGTCTGGATGTCGTGACCGCCCAGCCCCAGGTAATAGGGCGACATCGCCGAGTACAGTTGCGCGGCATTGCCGCGGAACGCCGTAGCGGCGAGCCCTGGCGTGAAGTGATCGTACAGGCAGCTCAGGCAGTAGGCTTCGAGCACGCCAGGGCGCATGTGCCAGGATGTCGCCCGGCTTGGTGACGCCCCAGTCACCCAATACCTGGGCCGTTATCTTGCGCTCCTGATGCATCTTGGACGAAATATAGTCGACGCCGCCGTCGAGCTTCATGCCGTTACCCATATCCCAGTCGCCGCTCAGGCGAAACTCGCTGATCTTGTGCGTCTGGATCTGCACCGTGGTGCGCCCCACCGAAGAACTCACATCGGGATTGTCGATGATGCCGTTGTGGTTGCCGCCGACGAGATTACTGTCATCGTAGGTAAAGTCCTGCACGGGAAAGCCGCTGCGCAGATCGAGGCTATGCTGCGCAATCGACGCCGAGCCCGTGCCGAAATCGTAGGAAGTAATTCCGTTCGGACCGTTGGGCAGGCTCTCGGACTTCGAGTCGTGAGCATCGAAGTCGATCTTGAGACGATCAGACGTCGTGCCAGGCTCGCGTTGAAGCCGAACGAGTCGAGCTTGTTCTTGACATTGCGGAGCTGCTGACCCCAGGCGACATCCTTGGGGCTGTTGAGGTTTTCCTGCAGGTACACCGCACTCGCGATCGATGGATTGCCATCGAAAATGATCTGTGCAAACGGGCGATTGAACCAGTTGCCCTGCGTGGAACGCTGCTCTGATTCCTTGTTCTCCGCGACCAGCGCATCGGCGGTCAGCGTGAGTGACTGCATCGGCCTGAACTGCAGGGTCAACTCGCCATTGGTTCGCTCGCGCGAAAACTCCGAGTAGTAGTAGTCACTGTTATTGGGAAATACCACCAGCGCACCGGCGGCCGGCGTATTCGTGATTACCGTGGCTTCATTGACGTTTGGCGTGGCCGGATCGTCGGCACGCACGCGACCGTTGGCGGGATCGAGGAAGGAGGATGCGTTTTCAACGTTCCAGTCCTGGTTGGCCGCACCAGCGATGGCGCTGTTGCGCTTCTGGTAGCTGCCAAACACCGACACACCGAAGGTATTGTCGGAATCTGCCCAGCTCAGCAAGCCGCTGACTTCGGGAGTCAACTTGCTTTGCTCCACCGTACTGGTGTCGTACATGCCTTTGACGCCGACCTCGGCCTTGGTGCCGGTATCCAGGGGGCGCATGGTGACCACATTGATGGTCGCGCCGATGCCGCCCGAGGGCGCCGCGGCGAAACCGGTCTTGTGTACTTCAAGGCGAGTCACGCCTTCGGAAGCGAGGTTGGCAAAATCGAAGGAGCGGCTGGTGAATGTCTGGTATTCGCCGTCGTCACCGGAACCCACCACCGACACGTCGGCGGCCGGCATGGTGCGACCGTTCAGCGTCACCATGTTAAAGCCAGGACCAAAACCGCGTACCGTCACCAGCGAGCCTTCGCCGTTGACACGATTGATCGACACGCCGGTGATACGTTGCAGGGATTCCGCGAGGTTCGTGTCGGGAAACTTGCCGATGTCTTCCGCGGAAACGGCGTCGACCACGCCAATCGCATCGCGCTTCAGGTCCATCGAAGCCTTCATGCTGGCGCGCATGCCAGTTACAATGACTTCTTCGAGCGTAGGGTCCGTGGCCTGCTGAGCCATGGCGCTACTGACCATCATTACGCCGCCAATAAGAGTGAACAGGGCCTTGGGCTTGCCGGCCGACATCTTGCGACTCGAGTTCATTGTGTAATTCCCCCCACATGCTCAACTTAGTTATTCGGTTCGACAGCGCGCCCAGTGGTGCCGCGATCTGCCTGCTTCAATCAACTGCGAATTGGTAGCGTTACCATTCACATTGGCGAATCGTACGTAATACGGATGAGAATGTCCAGTATCTGTCGGAAGAAATTTGTCAAGTAAAGTTCTTTATGAAAAACAATACGTTAGCGCTATTTATCGGCAATTTTTGTGCCGCAGGCCAATCGCAATGAACTGGACACATGCCTTGGCCCGATGCACCCACTATCTCGCTGGCGAGGTGCGGATTCGGGATTTTCACCGGATTGAGCGCCTGCATGGCGGCATAAATCCGTTGCGTAAACGGAGCCGGCGCAGACCAAAAAACCACACCACCTGGGGGGTCCAATGAAGCACATCGTACTGCTCGCCGCGCTCGCGACTTTTTGCGCCTCTGCAGACGAGGCCGTGAAGTTCGACTGGTTCGAATACACAGGTCGCGACGCCACATTTGCTGACCCATTGCCGGCGGGAAGTTTCAGCAATCCAATCCTGGCAGGTTATTACCCAGACCCCAGCGTCACTCGCGTCGGCGACAAGTACTATCTTGTGAATTCGACATTCGCGCACTTTCCCGGCATTCCGATTCATGAGAGTTCTGATCTGGTTCATTGGCGGCTCATCGGGCATGCACTCAGTGATCCTGCGAAAATAAGTTTCGATGGCCTGGATATCTCCAGGGGAGTGTTTGCGCCCGCCATCAGTTTTCATGACGGCACGTTCTACATTCTCAATACGCTGGTGGACGCGGGCGGAAATTTTCTCGTCACTGCCAGCAACCCTGCCGGACCGTGGTCTGATCCGATCTGGCTGAAGGATTTCGATGGTATCGATCCCGCGTTTTTTTTCGATGTGGATGGCAAGGCATACATCGTCAACAACGGCCCGCCGGCCTACCAGCCGCTGTATGACGGTCATCGCGCCATCTGGATGCAGGAGTTTGACCTTGCGACCAATAAACTCGTTGGGCCGCGCAAGGTTCTGATCGACGGCGGCGTGGACATCTCGAAGCGACCCATCTGGATCGAAGGACCACATCTCTATCGCATCAAGGGTTGGTACTACCTGATGTGCGCTGAAGGCGGCACGGGCCCAGGTCATTCCGAAGTGGTGTTTCGCGCCCGCTCGCCGTGGGGACCGTTCGAGCCGTTCAAGGGCAACCCGATACTCACGCAGCGTGATCTTCCGGCCGGGCGCGCCAATCCAGTGACCAATGCCGGGCATGCGGATCTTGTGCAGATGAAGGATGGCACATGGTGGGCCGTGTTTCTCGCTTCGCGCCCTTACTCCGGCGAGCGCTACAACACCGGGCGCGAGACTTTTCTGCTGCCTGTCAGCTGGCAAAGCGGCTGGCCCGAGATTCTGGCTCACGGTCAGTCAATTCCATACACGCTCGCGGGGCCGCACGCCATGGCGGGCAGCCACGCAGTGCCGGACTTCGACGTGCTGGCGGGTAATTTTACGATGCGCGATGAGTTCGATGGCAGCTCACTGCGCCCCGAATGGCTGCAGGTACACGTGCCCACGCAGAAATGGTTCGAGCTCAGGGACGGTGTCATGACGATTCATCCTCTCAAGGTAAATCTCGATGCGAAGCGCAACGTGTCATTCCTGGCACGCCGCCAGCAGCATCTGCATTTCGATGCCAGTACCGAGCTCACGCCGCCAGCATCCGGCGGCGTTGCCGCCGGGCTGGCCGCCTATCAAAACCAGAACAACTGGTATTTTCTCGGCACTCGCCGTGTCGGCGACGAACTGCAGGTATTTCTCGAACGCCACGCAGGCACTGCGCTGCAGATTGCTGCCGGTCGCGCACTCGCGATGACGCAGGCCCTGCGCCTGCGGATCAGCGGCGATGGCGGCAGATATTCCTTCTACTACGACACCGGTCAGGGATGGCAGGCACTGCTTGAGAACGATGATGCGTCGATCCTGAGCAGCGAAGTTGCCGGTGGCTTCGTCGGCACGGTACTAGGACCCTTCGCCCGACAGGAATGACGCCGCGCGGCTGAACCGGCGTTGTGGATCTCAGCCAACCATGTCCTCCAGCTCGGTGCCGCGGGTTTCATGTACCAGCCGCAGCACGAAGAAAATCGAAATGAAGGCGCAGGCCGTGTAGAACCCATAAGTAATCGGCAAGCCGATGGACTTTGCCAGCATCGGAAAACTGACACTGATGAGAAAATTGGCAATCCATTGTGCGGCACCGCTGACGGCAAGCGCCGAGCCGCGCATCTGGTTGGGAAACATTTCACCCAGCATGACCCACATGACCGGGCCCCAGCTCAGGTTGAAGAATATGACGTAAAGATTGGCGCTGAACAGCGCCACGATGCCCACCCCTGGCGCCAGTTGCACCTTGCCGTTGAGCAGCTCGCCGCTGCCAAACGCTGCAGTCAGGATCGCGAGCGTAATCGCCATGCCGATGGAGCCAATCAGCAGCAGGGGCTTGCGTCCGATGCGATCGATGAGAAAGATCGCCAGGATGCACGCGGCCACCGACAGGGTGCCGCTCAGCACGTTGATCTTCAGTGAATCCGCTTCGCTGAAACCTACTGCCTGCCACAGGACAGCGCCGTAATAGAACACCACGTTGATACCCACCAGCTGCTGAAAGGTCGCGAGACCTATGCCGACCCAGATTATTTTGCGCAGTCGCCCAGTGCGCTGATCAATCAGGTCGGCGAATCTCGGAGCATGATCACCGGCCAGGGACCTGCGGATATCCTGAACCTTGGACTCCGCCGCCTTTGGGCCGAACAGCCGCGACAGGACCTCGTGGGCCTGTGGCAAGCGAGCACGCGCCACCAGGAAACGCGGACTCTCCGGTATGAACAGCAGGGTCAGCAGGAACACGCTGGCCGGAATAACCTGCATCCAGAACATCCAGCGCCAGGCGGGGTAGCCCAGCCAGAACAGGTCGGTCGATTTGCCCGCGCTGTGGGCCAGAAAATAGTTGGCCAGGAAAGCGCCGGTCAGGCCAGCAATGATCATGACCTGCTGCAGGCTGGAAAGCCGGCCGCGCATTCGCGCGGGCGTAACCTCGCTGATGTAGGCGGGCGAGAGGACACTGGCCGCGCCTACTCCGGCGCCGGCAGCGAAGCGCGCCACGATCATCATCAGTGCCGAAACCGCCGCGCCGGCCGCCAGGGCGCTCACTATGAACAGCGCTGCGGCAATCAGCATCACGCGCCGCCGGCCCCAGATGTCGGCCAGCCGCCCGGCCATGAAGGCGCCGACTGCACAACCTGGCAGCAGTGCACTGACGGTGATGCCGAGCCAGCCCGGACTCAGATTGAAGGTGCGCTGCAGGCCCTCCTGCGTGCCGTTGATCACGCCGCTGTCGTATCCGAACATGAAGCCGCCGATGGTGGCGACACCGACGATCGCCATGATCAGCGGCAAATTGATCTGCTCATCGTGACTATTGGCCAAGTTAATTCTCCCTGCGTTGTCGGTGCTTCAGATCAAATGGATTATTGGTGTACGACCAGGGTCGTGCTCTTCAGGTGGTCCGAATCCGCACCGACCATGATGGTGAACGTGCCCGGCTCCACCACCCGGTGCATTTCGGCGTTCCAGAATTGCAGCGCGCGCGGCGTAATCGTAAAGGTCACGGTCTGCGACTCGCCCGCAGCCAGCGTCAGTCGCCGAAAACCCTTGAGTTCCTTCACCGGACGCGTGACCGAGCTGACCTCGTCACGGATGTAGAGTTGCACGACCTCATCGCCGCTGCGCTGGCCGGTATTGCGTACCTCGGCCGTCACCTCGACCGTGCCGTCGGTGCCGATGGCAGTGGCTGACAGGCGCGGTGCACTGATCTCGAAGCTCGTGTAGCTCAGGCCAAATCCAAATGGAAACAGCGGCGCGGTGGTATCGAACAGATAGCCGCGCCGGGCGCTCGGCTTGCGATTGTAGAAGACCGGCAACTGACCCACTGACCGGGCGATGCTCACGGGCAGCTTGCCGCCCGGATTGACATCGCCAAACAGGATATCGGCCAGCGCCGTGCCGCCCTCCTGTCCGAGATACCAGCCCTCGATCAGCGCATTGGCATGACTGGCGATGTTCACCACGGACAGCGGCCTGCCGTTCAGCAATACCACGACCGTGGGCTTATGCAGCGCAAAGATGGCGCGTCGCCAGTGCATCCTGCTGGCCCACCAGATCAAGGCTGGAACGATCGCCCAGATGGGTGTCGGCCCAGCCCTCGCGGCTGGTCTGTTCCGTATCGCCGAGTACCAGCACGATTTCGTCGGCCGCGGCGGCAATCTTGACGGCAGCCTCGATGAGCTGGGCATTCTCGGCGGGATCTGCCAACTCGACCTTGTCGGCCCACCAGTCATCGTCCTTGGTGATGCGCACGCCCTGCGCATAGAGCAGTGGCTCGCGACCGGCAAGCTTGGCGCGCACGCCCTCCAGCACCGTGACGCTCTGTCGCGGCGTCACCGAGTAACCGCCGAGCCGCACCACCGCCGCATTCGGACCTATGATCGCCAGCTTCCTGTGCGCCGAAATCGACAGCGGCAGCATGCCATCGTTCTTCAACAGCACGGCGCAGCGCTGTGCCGCCTCGAGCGCGACCGCACGTGCCTGCGCATTGCCGGTCAGCGCATCGGCCGCCGCCGCGTCGGCGTATGGATGTTCAAACAGGCCCGCCTGAAACTTCAGCTCCAGAATGCGGCGGACGGCAGCATCGATCTGTGATTGAGCTACCCGGCCCTCGCGGACGGACTTCGCCAGCGTGCGATACGCAACGCCGTCGGGCAGGTCAATGTCGACGCCGGCCGCCAGGGCACGAATCGCCGCCGCCGCAACATCAGGTTCCACATGGTGGAGTTCCATGAGTTGTTCGATACCGTAGTAATCACTGACGATCGCGCCCTGGTAGCCCCATTCGCCGCGCAGCACGTTCCGCAGCAGCCAGCGATTGGCATGCGAAGGCACACCATCAATCTCGTTGTACGAGGGCATGACGGCGCGGACGTTCGTCTGGCGTATGATCTCCTCAAATGGCGGGAAGAAATTCTCACGCAAGGTCCGTTCCGAAATGCTTGCCGGACCCACGTTGCTGCCGCTTTCCGGCTGACCGTGCCCGGTGAAATGCTTGAGCGTTGCAAACACCTTGTCGTCAGCCAGGGGCAGGCTCTCGCCCTGCAACCCCTGCACCGCCGCCACACCCAGTTGCGACACCAGGTACGGGTCCTCGCCAAAAGTCTCCTCGATACGTCCCCAGCGGGGATCGCGCGCGACGTCCACGACCGGCGTGAGCGCGAGGCGCACGCCACGGGCGCGGATTTCACGCCCAACGATGCCGTTGACACGGCGGATCAGATCCGGATCCCAGCTGCTGGCCAGACCAATGGCCTGCGGAAAGTGCGTGGCGTCGACAGCAGCATAGCCGTGCAGGCCTTCTTCGTGGAACAGCACCGGGATGCCCAGCCGGGTCTGCTCGAGCGCAAAATGCTGAATGGCGTTGACCAGAGCCACGGTCTCGCGCGCATCGCGCCCGTGCGCCAGGCGCGGCGAGACGGCGCCGCGGCGATCCGCCGGTCGTGCAAATCCGCCAATTCCATCCGGATAGCGGGCGGCGGCCTTGGTCGCGTCGAATTGCTCATTGGCATCGAACAGGTCCACCTTGCCACCCCAGACCGTCAGCATCTGCGCAATCTTTTCCTCCAGCGTCATGCGCCCGAGCAGATCGTCGACGCGTTGCGACAGGCCTGCGGCGGGGTCCTTGTATACCGGAACCGGCGCCGCCTGCGCCGCAGCGCTGACGGCCAGCAGCGCCAGGCGTTGCCACGGCACCGAGTGCGGCGGCGTGGCGCAATCCTGCAATCTGAAAATGGCTCATGACTTTGCTACCTGTGCTCAGTACTTGCAGTGGCGCGCTACAATGCTCTCAGCCAGCTCCTGCCGACCTGAGCGTGGCGCTGGATCAAAGTTCTTCTCGATGGCTAGATCGGCCAGGCTTGCCAGATTCAATTCGCCGGCGGTGATGCGCTTGCCCAGGGCACCAGTCCAGCCGCGATAGCGCTCGCGCCGCAGACCCTCGAGCTGCCCTTCGGTCACAACGTCCGCCGCCGCCAGCAGCGCGCGTGCCAGCGTATCAATGCCGCCGATGTGGGCGATATACAGATCCGCCGGATCGACCGACTGGCGACGCAACTTGGCGTCGAAGTTGAACCCGCCGGTGACGAAGCCCTTATCCTCGACCAGTTGCACCATGGCCGGCACCAGCTCCTGGGCGTTGTTCGGAAACTGATCGGTGTCCCAACCGTTACGCGCGTCACCGCGATTGATGTCTATGGAGCCGAAGATCCCGTAAGCACGCGCTACGGCGATTTCATGCTCGAAATCCAGTCCCGCGAGCGTGGCGTGATTGACTTCGATGTTGACCTTCACTTCCTTGCTCAACTGGTAGCGCTGCAGAAAGGCATAGACTGCTGCGACGTCGTGATCGTACTGGTGCTTGGTGGGCTCAAAGGGCTTGGGCTCGATAAGTATGGTTCCCTTGAAGCCGATGCGATGCTTGTGCTCCACGACCATGGAGAGGAACCGCCCATAGCGATCGAGCTCCGGTCCGAGCTCCGTGTGCAGCAGGGAGTCATAGCCCTCGCGCCCGCCCCACAGCACATAGTTTTCGCCGCCCAGCCGATGGGTGGCCTCCATGGCACAACGCACCTGGGTCGCGGCCCAGGCAAATACTTCCGGGTCAGGGCTGGTGGCGGCGCCGCCCGCATAGCGCGGATGGCTGAACAGATTGGCCGTACCCCACAGCAGCTTGACGCCGCTGGCGGCCATCTTCGCGGCGATACCGGCTTCGATCAGCTTCAGGTTCTTGTCGTGTTCGCGTAAGCGTCGCGGCGCTGGCCATGGCGTCCACATCATGAAAGGTAAAATAGCGTGCGCCGAGCCGCACCAGAAAATCGAAGGCAGCATCGAGTTTCTCGTTGGCCATCGCCTGGGTGATTTGCGCACCCAGCCACGGCCGCTGCAGCGTGCCGGCACCAAATATGTCCGCGCCCGGCCAGTTGAAGGAATGCCAGTAGCACACCGCAACCTTCAACCAGTCTTCCATGCGCTTGCCCATGACCAGGCGATCGCGGTCATAGACGCGATAGGCAAATTCATTGGTGCTCGCCGGGCCCTCGAATCGAACCGGTTCCACATTTGAAAACAGACTCATAGCGCATGCTCCGTAAAAGTTTTCTTCAGATCCTGATAAAGCTGCACAAAGATGCGCCGTCGCACGGCGAGCAATTCTGATAGTGCAGCATCCGGCTTCACGACCCCAACCATCGGTGGCGCCACACAGACATCTTCCGGCCGCTCCCCGCCGAGTGCGAGGCGCGCCAGTCGCGCCGCGCCCAGGGCGGCGCCGACCTCGCTCCCCTGCCTGTAGGTCAGGGGACGGTTGAGTGCGGCGGCCAGCAATTCACCCCAGTAGGCCAGGCGCGCACCGCCACCCGTGACGCTGATCTCGCCGACCGAGCTGCCGCTCTCGAGCAGCACGTCCATGCCGTCTGCGAATGCCAGGGCGACGCCTTCCGAGCACTGCCAGGGTCAGATCGGCCGCCGAGGTCTGCGCGTCGATGCCAAAGAACACGCCACGACTATGCGGATTGTTGTGTGGTGTGCGTTCACCTGACAGATACGGCAGGAAGAATGGTGAACGCCGGTGCAGCCCGCGCGCCGCGGCGGCGGCCACCAGACGTGGCAGATCGGATTCGCGGGTCAGCGCGGCCACCCAGTCCAGCGCACTCGCGGCACTGAGCATGACGCTCATCTGATGCCAGCGTCCCGGGAGGCAATGGCAGAAGGCGTGCGCAGCACGATCGGGATTCGGACGGAATTGATCCGTCACTACAAACAATACGCCCGAAGTTCCCAACGACAGGAACGCCTGCCCGGCGCTGATGATGCCCATGCCTACGGCGCTGGCGGCGTTGTCCCCTGCCCCACCGGCCACGACGACCCGCGGTATCTGCAACTGATCGGCCACCGTGGCGAGCACGGTGCCCGCCGGCGCCGAGCCCTCGACCAGTCGCGGCATGTGCGAACTGGACAGTCCCGTAGCCGCCAGCATCTCCTCGGACCAGCTGCGCTTGCCCACATCCAGCCAGGCAGTGCCCGCCGCATCGGACATATCCGTGATCCGTTCGCCCGTGAGCTTCAGGCGCACAAAATCCTTGGGCAGCAGGACGCTGGCAACGCGCTCGAATACCTCCGGCTCGTGGCGTGCTACCCATAGCAACTTCGGCGCGGTGAATCCCGGCATGACGATGTTGCCGGTGATGGCCCGCGCGCGCGGCACGCGGCGCTCCAGTTCCTCGCATTCGAGCGCAGAGCGGCCGTCGTTCCAGAGGATCGCCGGCCGCAGCGGCCGGTCGTGGCGATCAAGCAGAGTCGCTCCATGCATCTGGCCGCTCAGGCCAACGGCACGCACCGCGCCACGCCCGGCAGCCGGCAGATCGTGCACGGCGCGCAGGGTAGCGAGCCACCAGCCTTCCGGATCCTGCTCGGCAAAACCCGCCTGCGGACGGCTCAGATCGAGCGGCGCCGAGGACTGCGCCACTACCTTATCCCGTGCGTCGAGCAGCACGCACTTGACGCTGGAAGTGCCGACGTCGATGCCGAGAAACACTTAAGGCTCTCCCACGGTGATGCGCAGGTTGATGGCCAGGCGCTCACCCGGCGGCACGGCCGCAACTTCTGCGCCACCACGCCCGAGCGCGCCGGCAGCAGCGGATTGCGGCTCCAGGCAGAAATAATCGCGCCCCGCCGGCACGTAGACGTGCAGGAAGCGACAGTTGCTGGCCTGCAGGTGAATGGTACGCTCAGGGCTGTACAGCGTTGCGCGCCCGTCCCAGCCAGCAAAGCAGTGATCAAGCTGCATAGCCTTGAGCGGCCGCGCCGGGTCGAAGCTCCAATCCATGGGTGCGGCAAGTTCTTCAACCGGGAGCGCCGCCTGGTCAGTGCGCCACACGCGCGGCAAGCGTGCCAGCAGGCGCGTGCGCGAGGCGCCAAAGAAATACGGATGCAGGCCCAGCATTACCGGCATCGGTTCCGCGCCAAGGTTTTCAGCTGACAGCTCGATTGCGATGCCGTCCGGCTCAATCGCGAATCGTTGCTCGGCACGGTACCGCCATGGCCACTGATCGCCGCCGCCCTCAAACTGCAGCCGCGCGCCGCTTGCCGAAATTTCCGCGACTGTCCATCGGCTCCGCCATCCCTGACCATGAAGCGGGTGCGGTTCCTGCGACCGGTTCTGCTCCAACTGCACTTGCCGGCCGCCAAACTGGAACCGACCGTCGGCGATTCGATTGACGTAGGGCACCATCGGAAAGCACGCCACATCAAAAGGATCTGCGCCGGCCGTGACCGGAGTTGGCCTGAGGATGTGGCGGCGAGCCCAGCTGAACTCACGGATCACGCCCCCGCGTTCGGCATCCAATACCAGTCGCGCATCTGCGTGCCGCAGCACCAGAAGACCTTTGTCGCTTTTAGCAGCGGCTGGCAAGAGTGGCCTTAAACAGCCGCTCGAAAACTATCGTAGGCGCCTGCGTGGCGGCGCCGCCTGTCTGCTATCACCAACCCCCTCCGTCGTGGCTTCAGCGCCATCGTCTATTACGGCTGCGCAGGCAGTGTAATTGGTAGCGCTATCAAACGGCAAGTGCCGGCAGCAGCCGGCCGGGACGGGTAGCTCAGATCGCAGCGGAGGATTCGCGCTTGATGATGGTGAAGTTCATGATGACCTCTAGCGGCTCCAGTGTTTGTCCGAGCCGACGCATGCGTATTTCTTCCAGCAAAAGCTCAGTCGCCTTGCGTGACATTGCTGCCACAGGCTGACGCACCGTGGTCAGGGTCGGCCAGATGGTGGTGGCCAGGACCGTGTCGTCGAAGCCAACGACAGTCAGGTTTCTGGGCACGTCCAGGCCGAAGCGGTGAGCCACGGCAACGGTCGCAGCCGCCATTTCGTCGTTGCTGGCGAATATGGCGCTTGGTCGCCGCTCCGTGCCGAGCAGTTCTTCGGCAGCCGCGAACCCGGCGCGATACGAGTATTCGCCGCGCCTGATCCATTCCTCTGCCGGCTTGAGACCCGCTTCCTGCAATGCCGCAGTAAAACCCGCCTGCCGCTGGGCACTGGAGAAATGGCGGGCGGCGCCGGCGATGAAACCAATATCGCGATGGCCGAGTGACACCAGGTAGCGTGTTATGGCCGCGGCAGCCTCAAAATCGTTGATGCGCACCAACAGTCCGCCCTCCACGGGCCGACTCGCCGCCACCGCCGCAAACGGCAGATTCGCAGCACGCAGAGCTTCAATCATGGTCCTTGAGTCGGACAGTGGCGGTGTCAGGATAATGCCGCCGACCCCGTCGCGACGCAGTCGGTTGATCGTGTCCCGCTCACCGCGACCGGTGCATCTTTCCAGAACCAGCTGACAGCCAACCTTGCTGACCTGTTCAAGCACACCCACCAGCACTTCATTCAGAAAGCCTGCGCTCGGATTGTTGTAGAGCAGGCCGATGTGCGCATTGGCCGCGCTGGCCAGGATGCGGGCCGCTATGTTGGGCTGGTAACCCAGTTCATCGATCGCCTTCTGTACGCGATCGCGCGTCTCATCACGGACGTTGCTGTCACCGCTGAGTACCCGCGACACTGTCATCGGTGAAACGCCAACCAGCCTGGCCACCTGGTGCATTGTCACGGCAGTACGGCGGCGTCGTGGAGTCCTGGTCTGTGCTTTGCTCACTGCTTTTGCGCCTGTATCGTTCCTGAAGGAGCCAGGAACAACTGACCCCGTCGTGATGAAAACGCTCTACCATAAGCAGTTTCCTGCACTTAGCGGGCCATAGCGTGAGCGGCGATATTACACCCTGCAGGGCGCCGTCAACTTACCGTTTTGAATGGCGCGCCTTCAAGGATGCAGCTCGAGAGCTATCCGACTGAGATACTGTGCGCTGATTTTCATGGATTCCAGCGGCGGGCGCGCGAAGGGTTTTTCCTGCTCCACGTAGAACTGGCGTACGCCGACGCGCCACGCCTCAGTCAATACGGCCGGCCAATCCACGACGCCGGCACCGACCTCAACGGGCACAGTCTGCATCGCGAAATTGGGAATAAAACCCGACTTCACATCCTTCACGTGCAATGCCACGTAGCGTCTGGACCAGCGCTGCAGATAAACGACTGGATCGAGACCCGCGCTGGTCACCCAGCCGCAATCCAGCTCCAGCCATACCAGGGCCGGATCGGTAGAGCTGACCAGAACCTCGTAGGGAATTTCCTTGCCGAAGGCTTTGAAGTCGATGTTGTGATTATGGTAGGCGAGTTTCAGGCCGGCATCCCGCAGACGTCGGCCATAGCTGTTGAGCATCTCGGCCGTGCGACGCCAGTGCTCCATCGTGAGCTCAGTGCTGAGCACCTGCAGCATATCGCCGGTCAGGGCCCGATGCAGAACGTCGGCTGGCATCCACGGCATGGGCACAATCAGGTATTCCAGGCCTAGCGTTTTGGCGCCGGCAATGATTCCGGCCAGATCGGCATCCAGCTCCCACAGGCGTACATGGGCGCTGATGCAGTCGAGGCCAGCCGCACGTAACGCCTCGCGGGTTTGCACCGCGTCCCGCATTCCGAGCTCCGCCAACTCGACGCGCCGGTAGCCCGCGGCGGCCAGCCGCTGCAGTGTCCCGGCAAAATCCGCACGCAACTCGTCTGTCACCGACCACAGCTGTACGCCCAGGTGCAGGTCCAGTCCGCGAGCGCTGGCGCCGCGGGCCATCAGGGTGGCGCCCGTCAGCGCCAGCATTTGTCTTCGGCTCAACATGTCTGCGTTCCCCCCTCGCCCAGCCCACCGGCCTGCAACATGGCCACAATGTGCTGTTCCCAACCCAGCGCCATCAGGTGCACGCCGGCGCAACAGGGTCGGAGCGAGGCGATCAGGCGCCCGACAATTTCGATGCCCTTCCTGACTTCATCGCCTGCCGCTGTGGCAGCCAGCTCGGCGAACAGCTTATCAGGCACCACAATGCCCGGCACATTGGCGTGCAGCCAGTGCGCCATTTTCAAAGACTTCAGCGGGATGATTCCGGCAAGGATAGCCACGCCATCAGGCCTGACCGCGTCCAGGAAGCGCTCCAGCAGCGCGGGATCGTAGATCGCCTGGGTCTGCAGGAACTGGGCGCCGGCGGCGATCTTGCGTCGGGTGTTATCCACTTCCGCTGCGAAATCTGGCGCCGCAGGGTTGGCGACCGCACCGATGAAATAATAGGGCACCCCGTGGAGCTCGTTGCCTGCCATGTCATGCCCGCCGCGCAGGCCGGCGGCGGCGTGCAGCATGTCGGCGGCCGTCAGGTCAAATACCGGCTTGGCATCGGGATGATCGCCACCCTTCGGAGAATCACCGCCCATGAACACCAGATTTTCGATGCCGAGCGCAGCGGCGCCGAGCAGGTCAGCCTGAATCGCAATGCGATTGCGATCGCGCGCTGTCACCTGCACGAGCGGCTCGATGCCGCGCTCCAGCAGCAACCGCCCGACTGCCTTCGGTTCCATGGACATCCGGGCCCGATGTGATTCGGTCAGATTGATGGCCTGCACGTGACCCTTCAGTGCTTCCGCCTTGGCCAGCAGATCACGCAGGTCCGTGCCCTTGGGCGGCGTCAGCTCAGTGGTAACGGCAAATTGCCCCGCTTTGATCGCGCGTTCAAGCAAACTCATGGCTACGAAGTCCGGGTAATGCCTGTGCGGCAGTTTATACTTCGGCCCATCCGCCGTCAGTTTCGCGTTTGCGGCGGAGACGTTTCCGGCCGCCGGACACGCTCAAATATCAAAATAATGATGGGGGACTTTTATGGATCGCCGTCGCCTTCTTGAATCAATGCTGGCGTTGTCAGGCGCCGGGCTTGCGAGCCGGACCAGCTACGGGTTGTCGCTGCCAGCCTCGCTGGCGTCGACTCCGATTACCAGCCATCCGATCGTCAGCACCTTTCCAAAAGGATTTCTGTGGGGCGCGGCAACCGCGGCCTATCAGGTCGAAGGCGGCTGGAATGAAGATGGCAAGGCCGAGTCCATATGGGATCGGTTCACTCACCAGCCTGGGCATATCAAGAATGGCGATACGGGTGATGTCGCCTGCGACAGCTACCATCGGTACCGGGAAGACGTGGCACTGCTGCGTCAGCTCAACTGCCGCAGCTACCGCTTTTCAGTTTCCTGGCCGCGCGTGTTCCCGAGCGCTGGCGGACAAGTCAATGCCAAAGGCATGGATTACTACCAGCGCCTGGTGGACGAGCTGCTGGAAAATAAAATCCGCCCGCTGGCCACGCTCTACCACTGGGACATGCCTCAGTCGATTGAAGATGCGGGCGGCTGGCCAAATCGCGATACGGCTGACCGCTTTGTGGACTACGTTGCCGCCGTGGCGCATGCACTGGGCGATCGCGTCGATCACTGGTGCATCTTCAACGAACCCAAGACATTCACGCAGCTCGGCTACTGGATCGGCGTGTTTGCGCCCGGCCGCAAGGATCCGCTGGCGTTCCTGCGCGCCACGCACACCGTAAACCTGGCGCAGGGCAAGGCATTTGTCGTGTTGAAGGCACAGAACCGCAAAGCACAGGTAGGCAGTGCCTTTGATCCGGCGCCGATGATTCCTGCGACCAGTTCAGCCGCCGATGATGCCGCTGCCGATCAGTGGTTCCGCCTGAATAATCTGTGGCACCTGTGGCCCGCATTGACTGGCCAGTATCCGGACGGGGTACTGCCCGCTGAGCAACAGGCTGAGTTGCTGGGCATCCGCAATGGCGACGAAGTGATCGTGCGTGCGCCGTTTGACTATGTGGGCCTGAACTACTACACGCGCTGGACAGTGCGTGCCGCGCCGAGCGGCTTCAATGGCATACCGGGGCTGGCCGCGGATGCCGCATGGGCCACGGGACCGCACGAGAAGACCGACATCAACTGGGATATCTATCCGGAAGGCTTCTACGACATCGTCACGAAAATGTCGAAGTTGATGGGCGGCCATATGCCCATTGAAATTACCGAGAGCGGTGCGTCGTACAACAACAAGCCGGATGCAGCCGGCAGGGTTCACGACCCAAAGCGCATTGACTACCTGAGGGGTCACCTGCGAGAGCTGGCGCGCGCCATCCGGGACGGCGCACCAGTGCGCGCGTATCACGCCTGGAGCCTCATGGATAACTTTGAATGGGCCGAAGGTTACTCGCAACACTTTGGCCTGGTGAACGTGAACATGGCCGACCAACAGCAACGCACCATCAAGGATTCGGGTCACTGGTATGCGAAGGTGGCGGCGGCGAATCGCGTGCCGTGAGTGGCCGGGTGCCGGAAAATGGTGGGCCGTGAAGGAGTCGAACCTTCGACCAAGAGATTAAGAGTCTCCTGCTCTACCAACTGAGCTAACGGCCCATTTTCCAAAAATGGGGTGGACGACGGGACTCGAACCCGCGACAGCCGGAATCACAATCCGGGACTCTACCAACTGAGCTACGTCCACCATCGATGTCGTCAAACAACCAAAGGTTGGCGCGCCCGGCAGGACTCGAACCTGCGACCACCGGCTTAGAAGGCCGGTGCTCTATCCAGCTGAGCTACGGGCGCCCGGTACTTCTGAGATGGTCGGGGCAGCAGGATTTGAACCTGCGACCCTCTGCTCCCAAAGCAGATGCGCTACCAGACTGCGCCATGCCCCGCCACGATTCCAATCCGGGCCGCCCCAAAACTCATCCGCCTTAAAGGGGTCGCGCATCATACGGAACCCACACCCGTGCGACAATAGCGCTTTTACCACCCAGGATCATCTCATGACGGCCAGAATCATCGACGGCAAGGCTATTGCAGAACAGATCAAGGCGCAGGTTCGGATCGCTACCGACGCCCTGGCTGCCGCCGGCAGGCGCCGCCCGGGCCTGGCCGTGGTCATGGTGGGCGATTCGGCCGCTTCCCAGGTTTATGTACGCAATAAGCGCCTGTCCTGCGAGCAGGCCGGCATTATCTCCAGTGCCCATGACCTGCCTGCCAGCACCTCGGAAGTTGAACTTCTGGACCTGATCAGGCTGCTCAATAACGACAGTGCCATCGATGGCATCCTGGTGCAGCTGCCCCTTCCCGGCCAAATCCGCTCGCGCGCCGTCATTGAAGCCATCGACCCGGGGAAAGACGTGGACGGGTTTCACCCTTATAACCTTGGGCGCCTGGCGCAGCGCGAGCCGCTGCTGCGGCCCTGCACGCCTTACGGCGTCATGAAAATGCTCGCGAGCATCGGCACGCCCGTGGCGGGTCTGGAAGCGGTGGTAGTCGGCGCCTCCAACATCGTCGGTCGCCCGATGGCCCTGGAGCTGATCCTGGCTGGTGCCACCACGACGGTCTGCCACAGCCGCACGAAGAACCTGGGCGCGCAGGTCGCCCGCGCTGACCTGGTGGTCGCGGCCGTGGGGCAACCCGACATGGTGCGTGGCGAGTGGATCAAGCCAGGCGCGGTGGTCATCGATGTCGGCATGAACCGGCTGGCGAATGGCAAGCTGGTCGGTGACGTTGAGTACGCGCCGGCAGCCGGGCGCGCCGGATGGATCACGCCGGTGCCGGGGGGCGTGGGGCCGATGACTGTGGCGATGCTGATGAGCAATGCGCTGGAGGCTTACGGGCGGCGTTAACGATGCGGAATCACCTCAGGAAGCGCTCAGCAAAGCGCTGCTCGAACTCACGCAGCGATGGACGCACGCGGTACAGCTCAACCTGCTGGCGGCGCCGGTATTCCTCCGGATTGCTGTCCAGCAGCGCAATCTGCCCGATCAGGTCATCGGACGTGGCGTCCAGAAACGCGTCGGAGTTGAACAGTGAATGGCCGCTCCCCTGATAGATCGGGATGGCACCGGCCAGCGATGCCTGCAAGGCCTTTTCCGTAACGTAGCCTGGCGCCTCGCTGTTCTCGATGCTGATGACAAAGCGGTATTGCGCCAGCCAATCGAGATAGGCCAAGCCCCTTGGGGCACGGTAGCCTGTGTTGTTGAGCACGGAGCCAGCGGAATCGACGGGCTGATAACGCATGAATGCGGGCGAACAGCTCGCGGCGACGAACCGAAAGCTCGCCTGCTGTGTTCGAAACCACAAAACAGCAGAAGCGCGAGCGACCGGTCACCATGCGGGATGCACGCAGCGCATACAGGTGCTCGATCGCAAGATCGAAGTGCACAGCCTCATACGGATACGGAATGAAGTAGCCGCGATCGGGCGCATGGCCGTGGTGATGGTCCGGCGGCGGCGCATGCGTAGCGATGACGGCAGCGTAGCGCTCCAGTGGATAGTGGGGCGGAAACAGGCGCCAGTTTTCGTTGCTGACCAGCACCACTGGCGCCTGAGACGGGAAACGGTGCCGGCGCCAGATACTGCCGAGGAATAGATCCGGTCGATCCGTGGCGCGCACAAACTGTGCGCGCCCATCGACCAGAAAGGTGCGAAACAGGTTGCCAGTCCAGCGGATGAAATCCTGATCGTGCTCTTCGAGGTAGGCGATGCGCAGCATGGTAATTGCGCCCTGCCCTAAGCAGCGAGCAGCGCGCGCCAGTGCGCGACTATCGCTTCGAGTGCGAAACGCGGATCCGGACCCACCGTTGGGCGCCCGCCCTTGCGCCAGGCGCAAATGCGCTCGCAGTAGTCATCGAACAGGCCCATCCGGTCTGCCAGACGCGCAGGCATAGAGCGCCACCGCGTCGGCAGCTCGTGAACGAGCCGCTCGTAGACCCGGTGCGCACGCCGCACCGGCAGGACCTGCCGACTGTCAGCGATCACTTCGAAGGCGGCACCGGCATCATGGGCAAGAACCGGGGTGCCGAGCGCCAGGGACTCGGCATAGACCAGCCCGAATGTCTCGGGCAATACGAAGTTCAGCGCCAGCGTACACAGCGAGGATCTTACCAGCTGATGAATCTGCGGTCGGGCAAGCGCCCCAATGTACGCCACGCCAGCTATTGCTGCCGGACTATTACCCTTGTACCCGGGATTGGCGACGCTCAGCAACAACTCAGGCATGCGGCGGCGTAGCGCGCGGAACACGTCCAGCGTGTAGGCGAGCCCCTTGTTGGGCGAAGAGAAGAACACCAGCTGGTTGTCGCGGTAAGCCACGCCGGTATCCACCGCCGCCACTTCGACAGGATTGTAGATGGTTGTCGTCCGGACCCGGTCGCCGATACCAAGGCTGTCCAGAGTGGCGTCGACCATACGTCGCTGGGTGTCGGAGACGCAGATCACGTTGACCGCCAGTTCGTGCAGCACTGCCGCCGTGGCACGCAGGCGACGCGCCCGTGACGAGCCCGGGCGCAGCTGATCGTGCACCCAGTAATGGAAGCGCGCCTGCGGAAACCGCGTGCGCAACTGCGGCAACACGCGCGCGTCGCGCAGGATGACGACATGTTCGATGCCAGCAATCTGCGCGGGCGGCAGGTAACGGCCGCTAGGGCCGCTCGCGATTGTGCTGCATGACGAAGGCACCCAAGGCATCAGCAA
Source organism: uncultured Gammaproteobacteria bacterium (assembly GCA_963823235.1). Taxonomy (GTDB): domain Bacteria; phylum Pseudomonadota; class Gammaproteobacteria; order Steroidobacterales; family Steroidobacteraceae; genus FEN-1191. The sequence goes on from CAWGKS010000016.1 coordinate 62,961, forward strand.
TGCGGACGCAGCTGGCCTCGGTCCCACCCAGCGCCTGCTGGCGCAGAGTCTGCGTATCGTAGGGCTGCTGGCACGCCGGGTCGTAGAAAAGAATGTTGGCCATCGCGCCGCCTAGAAGCGCCGACTCAGGTAAAGCACTTCACCCTTGATTTTGTAGAACTCATTGGGCCAGGTAACAACAACCTCGCCCGGCAACTTGTTGCGCACCAGATGGTCACCCAGGCGTACGTCTACACCGGCATCCCATCCGGGGAAGATATTGCGCCACTGCGCACCCAACCCCAGATACCAGCCGTACGCAGGCGTGAGGGCGGCATAGCGCGCGGCCCCGATGAAACCCGTCACTGCCAGGGACGAACCGAATCGGTAGCGATAGTCGAGCGCCCGCAGGCCAGTGAACAGCCGGCCGTCGATATTGTCGAGATCCATGCGCACGCCGAACATCGCTGTGCCCATCGCCGAGCCGCCGCACGCCGACGCCCAGATGAGCGCTGCCATGATACGACTTGACCGCTGGCACGGCATCCGCATCCTGTTCGTAGCTCAGGTCGGTCAATCCCAGGCCAGCGTCGACAAAGCGCTCGTAGCGTGACGTGCGTGGCTCGGCATTTTCGGGCACCGCCGTGCTGCCGGCGAGCGTGGCGCCGCGTCTCCTGACCCGCAGATCGCCATCGAGGCGCGCCAGCGCACTCAAGCGGCCGAAGGTCGTGCCATATGCGTCGCGCCCGATATCAAACTGGCCGCCTACCTCCAGCCAGTTCCAGGGCCGGGTCCATTGCAGACTCAGCTCATGCGCCCGCTGGTAGCTCACCGAAGAGCCCTGGGCATTCTGCACCGTGCGATAGCTGGCATTCAGGTCATCGCCACGTGCGAGCTGCCAGCGCAGATCGAGGAAGTGACTTTGCCCACCGACGCCGTCGCCGCGCAGCCGCCAGTCCGCGCCCCAGTTGCCAATGACCGCGCCGTAGTTGCTCAGGCCATCCTTGTATATGTGATGCACATACCAGTTGCTCTGCCATTCAGAGAATTCGTAACGCAACTGCAGATTGGGCCGCAGCTCCGGCAACCAGAAACCACCACTCAGGGCGCTGCTGCCGAAGCGGTAATTCTCGGCGTGAAAAGTGTCTTCGGCGGCGTACTCGATGTAGAGCGACAGCGGATGGCGCGTGGGCACCTGCAGTTCGCTGGAGAAGGCTACCTGCTGGTTGCCGAAATCCCCATTGACGCCGTTCTCGTAGCGCGTGGTATGAACAAAGGCATTGAAGAAATCGTGCAGCGTGCATCCGCACCGGGCGCCGCCACCATATTGCATCAGTCGGCTGGTAGCGAGCGACCACCCCGGTACCGGCTCGACGGACAGGTGAAATCCGGCCAGCAGCGGATTGCCGCTGGTATAGCCCCCCTGCCAGGCTATGCTCTCGGAATAGGACATGCGCGCCTCGAATATCTCGTATTGAATGCCCCAGCGGGTCAGCGGCGAGGCGTTGGAGATCGTGATCGATGGCATGGTTGCCGCTTCGGCACCCACCATCATGCTGCTCTCCTTCATCGGCGACCAGTTATGATCGCGAAAGCCTAGGTCGATCTGGGTGCGCGCATTGCCCATGCTGACAAAACTACCGCTGGGATTGACACGCCCGGGATAGGCAATCGCCCCGGCATTCAGCAGCACATGCTCGCCCAGCCCCAGGTACCCGCCCAGACTCGCCTGCCAATAGGCATCCATGGGCGCGCCGTGTTGATTGGGCTCGATGAGATCCGCGTTCTGGTTCGCCGCCAGTTGCACGCTGCCGTAGGTAATCGCCGCATCGCGCAGCCACGGCGCCAGGTCGCGCCGCACCTGGGCACACAGCACGGCATCGACACGGCAGGCCGCCGGCAGTGCCGCCAGTACGGTAGCGACCCTGATGGGTCGTGTCATCACGGCTCGATTGGCCAGCAGCAAGAGGCGCTCGACCCGCGCCTCCAGACCGGGCGCAAGATTCAATGGCAGATAGGCGCTGACTTCCGAACTGTGCGCCATGTTGCCGACGATTAGCGCAAGCACCAGCAAGACCTGCCCAGGCAAGGCCTCAAAGCGCCGCCTGCAGCAGGCGCGCCTATTACCAACACCAGCTTCCATTGCCTGATAATATCCGAGTATCACCGATGCGTTAGGTTGTCTTGAGCGCCGCGGCATTCATACCAGAGTACGCAGCTCGCCACGGCGCCGGACAGTTTGGGAATCAATGCCTTCCTCTGACATGCTCGATTTTCCGCTGGTAGATTCCAGTTACGACAATCAGGAAATCATTTCCTGCATTGCCACCCTGCTCAGCGGACAGCTGACGATGAGTCACCAGGTACGCCGGTTCGAGGAGAGCTTTGCGGCCTGGTGTGGCGCGCCCTATGCCGTGATGGTGAATTCCGGATCGTCGGCCAACCTGCTGGCACTCAGCGCGATCACCAATCCGTTGCGCCAGGCCCGTCTTGCGGCCGGGGACAAGGTGGCGATACCAGCGGTCTGCTGGTCAACTTCGCTGTGGCCCATCATCCAGATGGGCCTGGTCCCGGTGCTGGTCGATGTCGATCCGTTGACGCTCAACCTGTCCATTCCGGCTCTGCAACGTGCTGTTGCTGCTCATGACCTGAAGGCCGTCATGATGGTGCACGTGCTGGGCAACTCCACCGATATGGGCGCCCTGCTCGAGATCGTAAACGAGCGGCAATTGCTGCTGATTGAAGATACCTGCGAATCACTGGGCTCCAGATTCAACGGTGCGATGCTGGGAACGCTCGGAAGATTCGGCACCTTTAGCTTCTACTTCTCGCACCATATGACCAGCATCGAGGGCGGCATGGTGCTGGCGCAGACCGAAGCTGATTACGATCTGCTTAAATGCCTGCGCGCGCACGGCTGGAGCCGGGAGCAGAGCAATCGCGCCGCCCTGGAACGCGACAACAGTCATATCGACCCGCGTTTCCTGTTTATCAATCTGGGTTACAACGTGCGGCCCATGGAAATTCAGGCGGCCTTTGGCCTGGAGCAGCTGAAGCGCTTGCCTGACATGAATGCCCATCGACGCAGCAACGTGCAGAGGATCCGCGCTGCCTTTGTGGCGCACCCTCTGTGGCGCGCACAACTGCTGTTCCCCCAGGCCAGCCCAGGGCTGGACGCCTGCTGGTTTGGCTTTCCGTTCCTGGTCGATGCCGCGCTGCGCGTGGACCACAAGGCACTGACCGCGAAGCTACAGGCGCACGGCGTCGATACCCGCCCTATCGTCTCGGGCAACATGGCGCTGCAACCGGCGATCCGCCATTTCAACATCGATCTGAGTGGTGGACCCTTTGTCGGCGCGCAGGCCGTACATGAGCGCGGCCTGTTCATCGGCTGCCATGCCAGGCCACTGACGGACAGCGTCATCACCCGCCTGGTAGATCTGATACTGCGGTGCCTGGCAGAATGTTCGCAGTAGCGACGGTCAGGCCCTTTTCCAGAGCGGCGTTCATTCCGCCTTTTGTCGACTTTGCCGCCTTTCGCGGCCAGTCGATTGGCCTGACCGGTCAGCGCGGAGTGCTGGGCGGCATTTTGCTCGAGCAACTGTCGCAACATGGCATTGCCGTGGCAACCTTTGCCGGCGACATCAATGACCAGGTCGCCGTGCTGCAATGGTTCAGTGCCAACCGCTTCACGCATTGCTTGCACTTTGCGGCCGTGGTGCCGGTGGCGCTGGTCGAGCGCGACCCCTTGCTCGCTTACCAGACCAATGTCTTTGGCACCTTCAACGTCTGCAAGGGCCTGGCGGCGACGCAACCGGCGTGCTGGCTGTTCCACAGCTCGTCGAGCCATGTCTATCAACCCAGCGACACAGCTGTCGGCCTCGCGGAAGACAGCCCGACCGTGCCGCGGACATTCTATGGGGCGACCAAGCTCGCTGCCGAGCAGACCGTGAACACGCTGCTTACCAGGCTGCAGCTGCCATACTGCATCGGTCGCATCTTCAGCTTCTCGCACCCACGGCAACAGGGCGACTACCTGGTGCCGGCTCTGCAGCGGAACATTCAGTCTCTGCCTGCAGGCGCGGCGCTCGAGATCAGCAACCCCAGCTCGGTGCGCGATATACAGGATGCCGAATACGTCATCGATTGCATACTGCAGCTGGCCCGTGCGCGCGCGACCGGCACTGTCAACATCGGTACCGGGGCCGGGCTGTCGGTCAGGGAGATTGCTGCGGCAGTGGCGCGTGCGCTTGGCAGGACAGAGCTGAGCATATCTGGCATCGATCGCGATGCGCCAGGCTCGTTGATAGCCGATACCGGCAGACTCAAGCGGCTCATGGCACGGTCAGCGGCATGATGGCTGCCACGGTATCGGTGGTCATTCCGACATTCAATCGCTCGCAGCTGCTGACGCGAGCCATTGACAGCGCGCTGGGCCAGACGGTGCCGGTAGAGGTCGTGGTCTGCGATCACGGCAGCACGGATGACACCCCGAACGTGGCCGCCCGCTACGGAGCGCAGATCAACTACGTCCGGCGTGACCTGGACCAGGGTCCGATTGTCTGCTGGCGTGACGGTATCGAACACGCAACGGGCGAATATATCCATATCAATTACGATGATGACTGGACTGCGCCCACATTCGTGGAGAAGACGCTGGCGCTGCTGCAGACTACGGTGGGCTTCGTGTATACGCGGGCCAGCCTGCACGGCGCCGATCTCCGGGAAATAAGGACCCTGCACCGACATCCGCCCGGCACGCATCCCATGGCAGGAATTGTTCAATACCTGCTGCGCGAGAAGCTGACCATCAGTCCCGGGTGCGCGCTGTTTCGCAAGCGCGATGTGCTGAAGAATCTGTTGACGGAGGTGCCGGGTGCCAGCGGCGTGTATGGCAGGAACTCCGGTGTCGGTGAAGACCTGTTGCTGTTCCTGCTCACGGCGCTCGACTATCCGCACTATGCGCATGTGCCCGAAGCATTGGCGCATTTCATGGCGCACCCCGCCAGCATCACGACCAGTGCCGGCAGCTCCGGTAAAATGACCGCACTTGTCGATGCCTATGCGGTGGCCAAGGAGTATTACCTGCGCCAGCCCGGACACCTGCCGCGGCAGCGCGGAATCAGGGCACGTATCGCGCGGCTGAAATGGAATGCGGCGGGTCGTCGCGTGCCAGCCGGACCTTAGCTGCGTCGCCAGGTGCTGAGGCCTCCGGGCTGGTCTTCGAGCAACACGCCGGCGGTGGCGAGTTCTGCGCGAATCTGATCGGCGGCCGCAAAATCTCCGGCCTTGCGGGCCGCCAGTCGGGCAGCGATCCGCTGTTCGATCTGCGCCTCACCGAGCTGCGGCTGCGCCGCACCGGTGCCGGCGGAAAAACCGGCACCCTGGGCACGGAACCAGGCTTCCGGGTCGTTCTGCAGCAGCCCGAGTATGCCGCCCAGGGTACGCAACTGCGCCGCCCCCCTCTCGGCCTCTGCCACATGCCCGGCGCCGCGGGCGCTGTTGAGTTCACGAGCCAGATCCTGCAGCACGGCCAGCGCCTCGGGGGTATTGAAATCATCGTCCAGGGCCGCTTCAAAGCGCTGCTGCGCGTCGTGCGCCGCCGCGGCGCCGGCAGCTGACTGGTCGGTGCCCGGCGCTGCCACGCCGCGCAGCGCCGTATAGAGGCGCGTCAGGGCCGCGTCGGCCTGCTCGAGCTGGACGGTGGCGTAGTTGATCGGTCCGCGATAATGACTGCTCAGCAGGAACATCCGCATCACTTCGGGGTGACGCAGGCGTGGCAATACTTCGCGCAGCGTGAAGAAATTGCCCAGTGATTTCGACATCTTGACGTTGTCGACATTCACGAAGCCGTTGTGCATCCACACGTTGACAAAGGCCGCACCAGTAGCGCCGCAGGACTGGGCGATCTCGTTTTCATGATGCGGAAACTTCAGGTCGCTGCCGCCGCCATGAATGTCGAAATGATCGCCGAGCAGCGCTGCGGACATTGCCGAGCATTCAATGTGCCAGCCTGGGCGACCTGCGCCCCAGGGTGATTCCCAGGCGGGCTCGCCGGGCTTGGCGCGCTTCCAGAGTACGAAGTCGAGCGGATCGCGTTTGCTGGTGTCGATGTCGACGCGCGCGCCGGCACGCAGATCTTCCAGGCGTTTGCCCGAGAGCCGCCCATAGCCAGGGAAGCGCGCTACCGAATACATGACATCACCGTCGCTCGCAACATAGGCCAGCTCGCGCGCCAGCAGCTGTCCGATCAAGGCAATGATGCCGGGCACGTGTTCGGTGGCGCGCGGTTCGAAATCCGGCGGCTCACAATTGAGCGTAGCGCAATCCTCGCTCATCGCCTCGATATAGCGCGCGGTCAGCGCCGCGATCGGTTCACCGCGCTCAGCGGCACGCTTGATGATCTTGTCGTCAATATCAGTGATGTTGCGCACGTAGCGCACCTGATAGCCGCGATGACGCAGGTAGCGGCGCACCATGTCGAATACCACCAGAAAGCGCGCGTGGCCCACATGGCAGTGGTCGTAGACGGTGACGCCACAGACGTACATGCCGACCTTGCCGGTTTCGATCGGCGTAAAGGGCGCCTTGCGGCCAGTGAGGGAATTGTAAATCTGCAGCACTTTCAGCTCCGGTACGCGGCCAGCAGCCGGGTCTTCAGCAACGCTGCCGGCATCGCGCGCAACAAGGGCGCCAGTTCCGGTCCGTGCAGCCGCCCGGTGAGGGCGGCACGGAACGGCGCAAAGAATTCGACGCCCTTGCGACCGGTGGCGGCGCGCAACGCCGCCAGTTCCACGCTCGCCGCAGCGGCGTCCGCTTCCGGCACCGCGCCCGCAGCGGCTGCAAAGAACAGCGGGCCCGCCCCCTGGATCGCCGCGCGCGCCGGAGCTTCGAACGCCAGCTCGCCGCCGAACACCACCGGCAACCAGGACTCGACATCGCTGGCCGCCACCAGATTGGGCAGTACGGCCGTCACGAATGCCAGGCGCTGCGCGGCACTCGCGTCGTCAGGCAGGCGCGCCGACAGCCAGTGCAAGGCCGCTTCGGGCTTGAGCGCATGCACCCACTGCCCCTGCCAATGACGCAGCTGCGCCATGTCGAAATGTGCGCTGGCGCGCTGCAGATGCGCCGGATCGAACTGCGCTGCCATGGCTTCAAGTGTCAGCAATTCCTGGGTGGCGCCGGAATGCCCCAGGCGAAACAGGTGATTGACGATTGCCGGCGCCGCATATCCTGCCTCGCGCAATTCGCGCAGCGAGCGCGCGCCGTTGCGCTTGGACAGTGGCGCCCCATCATCGCCGGTGAGCAATGGCAGATGACCGTAGCCCGGGACCCGCATCCGCAAGGCCTCGAGTACCAGTATCTGCCGTGGCGTGTTGGCCAGATGATCGTCGCCGCGCAGCACCTGCGTCACCTGCATCAGGGAATCATCGATGGCGTTGGCGAAGAAGAATGCCGGTGTGCCATCGTCGCGGCGAATCACAAAATCGCCAATATGTGCGCAATCGAACTGCTGCCGCGCGTGCACCAGATCGTCAAACTGCAGCAGGCGCGTCGCCGGCACGCGAAAACGCAGCGAGGCACGCGCCCCCGCGGCAAAGCGCGCCGCACGTTGCGCCTGATCGAGACTCGCGCAGGTGCCCGCGTAGCGCGGCGGCCGACCCGCACCCAGCTGCGCACGGCGCGACAGCTCGAGCTCCGCGGCGCTGCAAAAACACGGGTAGGCCAGGTCCAGCTGCTCGAGTTGCGCCAACAGCGGTGCGTAGACTGCAGCCCGCTCCGATTGCCGATATGGGCCCTGCGGCGCCCGGGCGCCCCGGCCCCTCATCCCAGTCCAGGCCCAGCCAGCGCAGTTCCTGTTCCAGTGCCAGGGTATGCGCCTCGGTGCTGCGCGCCACGTCGGTGTCCTCAATGCGCAGCACGAAGCGCCCACCACCGCGCCGCGCCAGCAACAGGCTGAACAGGGCCGTGCGTACGTTGCCCAGGTGCAGCTCACCGCTGGGGCTGGGGGCGAAACGTGTCACTGGGGGGGCTGGCATCCGTACAATGTTACACGGGGTGACGTCGCGCATGGGGCGCGCGTCAAGAGCGCTATGTTGCCGAAGGGAGGCGCGGATGGTGAATCGCTTTGGTCGGGAACGCCATGAACCCATCCATGGGGGCTCCGGGGGCGACATCCTGTCGCCCACGGTCCCGACCAAAGCGATTCACCATCCGCGCCTCCCTTCTGCGACATCGCGAGCGTTGGGCGCGATCCATGCGCGCCGTTGGACGAGTGGCCAGGAATCGAGCTGTCGTCGCACAGATGGGTCGCGCGACAGCGCCGACGCGACGCCAGGTACGCATGCGACGCACTCCGTACACGCCGCCAGTGCAAGGCGGCAGTGGGGGCGTAGTGTCGATCATGGGTTTTCGGGACCGTGGGCGACAGGATGTCGCCCCCGGAGCCCCCATGGATGGGTTCATGGCGTTCCCGAAAACCCATGATCGACACTACGCCCCCGCTGCCGCCTTGCGGTGACGCAGTCTTAACGGAGTGCGCCGCATGAGCACACTGTTCGTAAGCGATCTGCATCTGGACGCCGCCTACCCCGCCGCCATCGCCCAGTTCGAAGACCTCCTGCGTGGCGCGGCGCGCGCGGCCGAGGCGCTCTACATCCTCGGCGATCTGTTCGAAGACTGGGTCGGGGACGACGATGATGACCCGGCGCGCACACGGGTGTGTGCGGCGCTACGCGATTTTACCGACGCCGGTACGCCCTGTTTCGTCATGCATGGCAATCGCGATTTCCTGCTGGGCGCTGGCTTTGCCGATCGGACCCACTGCGTACTGCTGGGCGATCCGGTGGTGGTGGAGCTCTATGGCGAGCGGGTGCTGCTGACGCACGGCGACGCCTTGTGCACGGCCGACCTGGCCTACCAGCGCCTGCGCAGCGTGGTGCGCACGCCTCGCTGGCAGCAGCGCTTCCTGCGTTTGAGCCTCGCTACGCGCCGCATCCTGGCGGCAGCGGCGCGCTCCGGAAGCCGTGTGCATACCGGCAGTGCTGCCGCCTACATCATGGATGCCGATGAGGGCGCGGTACGTGCCACGATGCAGGCCTGCAAAGTACAGACTCTGATACACGGCCATACCCATCGCCCCGCAGTCCACGACTTTGCCCTGCACGGGCAGCCGGCACGTCGCATCGTCCTCGGTGCCTGGTACGAGCAGGGCAGCCTGCTGTGCCGCGATGAACACGGCTACGATCTGCAGGTGCTGGCGCGCGGCGGCCCGGAGTGAAATCGCAGTTGTTCGTCGACATCGAGGATCAGCTGCCCCTCGATTGCGGCCAGCTGCGCCAGGCGCACTGAATAGTCGGCATTCCCGGCGGCGCTCGCCGCCGCGCGCGCCAATCCAAGATAGAGTTCGCCATGGCGCGCTTCGGCGTGAGCCAGGGCAGCGTAAAACTCACCCAGCGGCGCTGCCAGACGTGGCGCCAGCAGGCGGAAGCGCTCGCAGGAGCGTGCTTCGATGAGCGCCCCGGTCAACAGCAGATCAAGGCGCCGTTGCGGCTCGTGCGTGCGCACGGCCGAACGCAGGCCCGCCGCATAGCGACCAGGCCGCAACCGCCGAAAGTCCACGCCCAGGCGCTGCATCATGCGCGTCACCTGTTCGAAGTGACGCAACTCCTCACGCGCCAGTCGGGCCAGCGCGAGCTGCTGCTCCGTGCACTCCGGATAGGCAAAGATCAGCGACAGCGCGGTTGAAGCTGCCTTCTTCTCGCAATAGGCGTGATCGATGAGCAGCTCCTGCCATTGCTCGCAGGCGGCGTCCAGCCAGGCGCTCGGAGTTGGCGCCAGCAGCGCTTCGAGGCTCACGTGGCGCTGCTCAGGTGCCGGCCGGAAGTTCCAGCCAGGCGGCGCGCGCCTCATTTAGCGCTGCTCCGGCCTCGACCGCCGTGGCAAAGCGATCGTCCGCCTCTTTCGCCAGCAGGCGCTCGAGCAGCGGCTGCAATGACGACAATCTGGGTTCAAGCTGTGGGATGGGTGCGTTGCGGTGCATGTACAGCACGGTCATAGGATTGTCGGCACGAAACGGCTTGTCGCCAGTGAGCATCTCGTAAAGCACGATGCCAAGGCTGTACAGATCACTGCGCGCATCGAGCGCCTGACCGTGACCCTGTTCGGGGCTCATGTAGTGCGGGGTGCCAAAGATCAGCCCCTTGTCGGTCAGATCGAGCTGCATGGCCGCCTGCTTGGCAAGACCAAAGTCGATCAGCGCCAGCTGTTCTTCAGAGCGCAGCATGACATTGCCCGGTTTCAGATCGCGATGCAGGATGCCCGCCTCGTGAATGGCGCTGAGCACATCGGCGATCTGCGCGCCATAATGCAGCGCTTCGGCCGGCGCCAGACCGCTTTTCATGCGCCGGCGCAGGTCGCCGCGCGGAAAATACTCCATGGCCAGGTAGGCGTGATCATCGGCAATGCCGAGCTCATAGAGGCGCACGATATTCGGGTGGCGGATGCGCTCGGCAATTTCATATTCCTGCAGGAAACGCTCGAACGACTGATCGATGCCGGAATCATCACGCTGCGATGGCGTGACCTTCAGCACCACCAGCTGCTCGGCCTTTTCACTCTCGGCGATGTAGAGTTGCGAAACCGAGCCGCGGGCCAGCAGCCGTGCGCGCCGGTAGCCGGGAATGACGGCATCGCCAAAGCGATGCGACTCGCGGGCCGCCGCCGACACGCGCCACTCGGCCATGGCCAGGCGATGGCGATGACTGGCGCGCTCAATGGCCTCGATCAGTCGCTCGTGCACGAAGCGGTGCTTGCCGACCACGGCAAATGCGCCCCAGCCGAGCGCCGCATTGCGCAGCCGCGGCTCGTCATTGTCGAGCATGAAAATGACCGGCGCGAACCCGGGACGATTGCCCAGATCCTGCAACCATTCCATACCATCGCCGCCTGGCCAGCCCTGCGCGAGCAGCACTGCGTCATAACCCTGCGCCAGAAATTCCGGCGGCAACGGTCCGCGCTCCATGGGCGCGTAGTGCATCAGCTCGACCGCCGGCCAGCGACAACTGGCATGGTGGCGCAGCAGCGAGTGCACCCGTGATTCCTGTTCAATTGCCAGCAGGCGCATGCCATTTCAGTCCCAGTACCAGAAAACGCGTGCCATCGCCCGACGCGCCGGCACTGCGCTGCACGCTCACACAATCGCCGGCAACGCCAAGCAGTTCGGCACAGTTACCGAGGCGAATCTCGGTTTCGGCATCAAAACCCGCCACCGCCATCCTGGCGCAGGAATCGCCATCTACCAGTGCACCGCTCCCGCCAACGCTGGCGCCTCCGGCGGGTGCCACCAGCACCAGCAGTTCCTCGCGTCCCGCTAACAGCGCGGCGGCGCTGGCCGCCAGCTGCAGTGGCGGCTCTTCCTCATCTGGCAGGTGCCAGCTGGCGCTCCAGGCGTGCAATCCCGGCGCGCCCATCTCGAGCGCGTGCGCAATGCGAACCGCAGCAACCGGCGGCGCATCGCTCAAGGGACCATGCCAGTGGGCACGCAGCGCCAGTTGCGCTGCCGCGCGCTGCAGCAGCCCCGGCCAACTGCCGGCGCTCTCACCGGCCAGGGTTGCGAAGGTCTCGAGCAACAGCGCACGCGTACGATCACTCATCGTCGCCGCAGCAAGCGATCAAGCTCCGCCTACTACCCGCAGTGAGTTGGCCGCGCCGGCGTTACGCTGGCTGCGTGCGGCATCGGACCGAACGCGCTGTAACTTGGCCAGATACTCCGGTGTGACGTCGCCAGTGACGTACTCACCGGAAAAACACGAGGTATCAAATTCACCGATCTTGGCGTTGTCGTGCAGGCAGGCGGCCACCAGATCACTCAGATCCTGATACACCAGCCAGTCAGCGCCAATCAGGCGGGCCACCTCTTCCTCGCTGCGCCCGGCGGCCACCAGCTCGCTGGCGGCCGGCATATCGATGCCGTAGACATTGGGAAAACGTACCGGCGGCGCAGCCGAGGCGAAGTACACCTTGAGTGCACCGGCTTCACGTGCCAGCTCGATAATCTGCGCGGAAGTCGTGCCGCGGACGATGGAATCGTCGACCAGCAGCACATTCTTGCCGCGAAATTCCAGGTCGATGGCGTTGAGCTTGCGGCGCACCGATTTCTCGCGCAGCTCCTGTCCCGGCATGATGAAGGTGCGGCCGATGTAGCGATTCTTGTTGAAGCCCTCGCGGTACTTGATGCGCAGCTTCTGCGCCATCTGCAGCGCACTGGTGCGGCTGGTATCGGGGACCGGAATCACCACGTCAATATCATGCTGTGGATGTACGCGGCGGATCTTGTCCGCCAGCCGCTCGCCCATGCGCATGCGTGCCCGGTACACGGAGATGTTGTCCATGATCGAATCGGGGCGCGCAAAATAGACGTATTCAAATATGCAGGGTGTATGGCGCACCGTGCTGACGCACTGCTGCGAATGCAGGCGACCCTGCTCATCAATGAACACAGCTTCGCCGGGCGCCACATCGCGTACCAGCTTGAATGAGAGGATATCGAGCGCGGTATTTTCCGAGGCCAGCATGTATTCGGTGCCGCGCGCCGTGCGCCGCTCACCGAGTACCAGTGGGCGGATGCCATTGGGATCGCGGAAACCCAGCACACCATGTCCGATAACCATGACCACGGCCGCATAGCCACCGCGACAGCGGCGATAGACCGCAGTGGTGGCGGCGAAGATATCGGCCGGGGTGACGCGCGGCGTGCCGACGCGCTGCAGCTCGGAGGCCAGCACATTGAGCAGCACCTCGGAATCAGATTCGGTATTGAGATGCCGGCGCTCTTCGCGCGTCAGCACATCGGCGAGCTCGGCCGCGTTGGTCAGATTGCCGTTATGGGCGAGACAGATGCCATAGGGCGCATTCACATAAAATGGCTGTGCTTCGGCCGCATTGTCGCAGCCAGCGGTCGGATAGCGCACATGGCCGATGCCCACATTGCCGCGCAACTCGAGCATGTGGTGCAGCTGGAATACATCGCGCACCAGGCCCGAACCCTTGCGCACGCACAACTCACCCTGGTCTGCAGTCATGATGCCTGCAGCATCCTGGCCGCGATGCTGCAGCACGGTCAACGCATCATAGATGCGCTGGTTGACGGGGCTGGTGCCGACGATACCGACGATGCCACACATGCGTGCCTGGTACTCCGCTAGGTCCGAGCGACTACTGCGAGGTGCGAATCTTACGCTCTCCGACCAGAGCGCGCATGACATTGCCCGACTGTTCGGCGTAAGGCACGAGCAGGGAGCTGCGATACCAGGGCTCCTCGTGCAGACGCACGGCATGAGCCAGCATGGCCAGCAGGCCCAGCACGACCACGCCGCGCAGCAGACCAAACACCATGCCCAGCATTCGATCAATGCCGCTGAACAGGGACAGGCGTACAAAATGACCGAGCAGCGCACCAATCGCGGCACCTGTCAGCAGCACCGCAACAAAAATAATAGTGCGCGCCGCCCACGGTCGCACGGCGGCATCGTTCAGGGCACCGCCCAGATGAGGCTCCAGCGAGGAGGAAAAGGTCCAGGCGATCCAGAACGCCGCGATCCAGGAAACCAGTGAAATCACTTCACGCAACAGGCCGCGCATCAGGCCGGCAATGCTGGAAAAAACCAGCAGGCCAATAAACAGGTAATCAGTCCAGTTCATGCGAACATCGTCCGTCCGGGCAGGCGCCAGAAAGCCGGGGCAATTCTACAGGAGCGAAGCTGTGGATTCGCGCTCCAGGTCTCACGGCGTGGTATTGACAATGGGCTTGAGGCCCTGGGCGACCATCTTCTGTCGCAAACCCTCGGCGCTGGCGCGGGTGCTTACGGGCGCTGAGCGCACCCGGTACAGGCCGCGATCGTCGGGGCCCGCCACCGTCACCGCGAAACCCTTGGCGCGCACCTGCTTGACCATCTGCTCCGCGAAATCGCGACGCGAAAAAGTGCCAACCTGCACCGTCCAGCGCAGCCCGGATGGAGCGGCAGCCGCTGCTGCTGGCGCTGGTGCGGCGGCGGGCGTGGTCACAGGCGCGACTGCTGCGGGTGGTGCTGTCACAGCATTGCTCACAGCCGTTGTAGCCGCTGTAACGGGTGGTACGCTCGCGGCGACCTGGCCGGGTGTACTGACGGTGGTGCCGCTCTGGGGTGGCGAATTGCCGCGCAAATCTATGGTGTAGGAGCGCAGCGGCAGCTCGTCAACCGTAGCGCTGCCATGCGCCGCGCCGCCCGGCGGCCGGCCGCGAAACATTTCCGGCACCAGCATCACTACCACAATCACCAGAATGATCGCGCCGGTGAGTCGAATCTTCAGATGTTCCTGCACGTGTGCCCCGAGCGCTGAAGTACAGCGCTTCAGTATAGCCCAAGCCATTGCAGCGCCGGCCCCACCGTGTGAAACGAGCCGCACACCACGACGCGATCGCCAGGTGCGGCCCAGTCGCGCGCGCGCGCGCAACCCGCGCTGACGCTGCCCAGCAGCTCGCACGGACCACGCAGCGTGCCAAGTCGCTCATGCAGTTGCTGCGCGCTCAGGCCGCGCGGCTCATCGATAGAGCACAACAACCAGCGATCAACCAACGAGTCCAGGTGGGCGCCAACTGCTGCGGCGTCCTTGTCAGCAAGCATGCCCAGAATCGCCACGGTGCGCCCTGCTGGTGGCCGGGCCTGCAACTCGCCGGCCAGCACCGCGGCCGCAGCCTCGTTGTGGGCTACATCCAGCAGCCACTCCACCGGCCCGGGTATGAACTGCAGGCGGCCTGGCAGCCGCAACTCTCTCAGGGCACGTGCCACAGTGAGTGGCTCCAGTGACTGTGGCGCGAGCAGCAGGCGCGCGGCTGCAATGGCAGTGGCGGCATTGCGATATTGAATGGCGCCCTGCAGCTCTGGTGCCGGGAGGCGCGCCAATACGCCTTGCGCATCGCGATAATCCCAGCTGTGATCGGCGTGCCGGGAGAAATTGAAATCCACCTCCGCGACAGCGACGCGGCAATCGAGCGCGCGCAATGCGGCCCTGACTGATGAGGGCATATCCCTGGTACCCAGAATGACCGCCTGGCCGCTGCGAAAGATGCCCGCCTTCTCGCGACCGATCAGCTCGAGCGTATCGCCCAGCCAGTCGCGGTGATCAATGCCAACCGAGCACAGTACGGCGACGTCGGCCGAGATGATATTGGTGGCGTCCAGTCGCCCGCCCAGCCCCACTTCCAGTACCACGAGCTGCACCCGTTCGGCGCGAAAGTGCAGCAGTGCCGCCAGCGCATTGAACTCAAAGAAAGTGAGCGAATCGGCCGCGCGCGCCGCCTCGATCTGCTCGAACGCCGCCACCAGTGTGGCCGCGCTGATCTCTTCGCCATCGACACGGATGCGCTCCTCATAGCGCAACAGGTGCGGCGAGGTAAACAGTCCGACCCGCAGACCGTGGGCCTGAGCGAGCGCCGCGATGAACGCTGCCGTAGAGCCCTTGCCGTTGGTGCCGCCCACAATGACTGACCTGGTGTCCCAGGTGCCAGTGCCGTCCAGTGGCACCAGCCCGAGCCGCTGTGCGACGCGCGTGACCCGCTCGAGCCCCAGGTCAATGCTGAGCGGATGGAGCTGCTGCTGGTATGCCAGCCATTCGGCCAGCGTGCGCACCGGGGAATTCAAGCCGCAGCGAGCGGTGGCCGCTTCTGCAACAGGCGCAACAGTGTTGCCAGTCGATCGCGCATGTCACGTCGATCGACGATCAGATCCAGCGCGCCATGCTCGAGCAGGAATTCGCTGCGCTGGAAACCCTCAGGCAAAACCTCGCGGACCGTCTGCTGGATGACCCGCGGGCCCGCAAAACCGATGAGCGCACGCGGCTCGGCCACGTTCAGATCGCCAAGCATCGCCAGGCTGGCCGATACGCCCCCGGTAGTCGGGTCAGTCATGACGGATATGAACGGCAGCCGGGCGCGCGCCAGTCGCGCCAGCGCCGCACTGGTTTTGGCCATCTGCATCAGCGACAGCAGGGCTTCCTGCATGCGGGCACCACCGGTGGCCGTAAAACACACCAGTGGGCAGCTCTGTTCAATGCAATGCACGACCGCGCGTCGAAAGCGCTCACCGACCACCGAGCCCATTGAGCCGCCGAGAAACTGGAACTCGAAGGCACAGGCCACCACCGCCTCGCCATGCAGCCGGCCGGCCAGCGCTACCAGCGCGTCAGCCTCGCCAGTGGCCTTCTGCGCCTGCGCCAGCCGATCCTTGTAACGCTTGCTGTCCTTGAAGCGCAGCGGATCTTCCGGCTCGACCAGCGCACCGATCTCGGATTGCGCCTCGGCATCGAGAAAGGATTGCAGGCGCGCGCGCGCACCGATGCGCATGTGGTGCGTGCATTTCGGGCAGACGTTGAGGTTGCGCTCAAGTTCGGCGCGATACAGCACCGCATCGCAGGCCGGACACTTGATCCACAGCCCCTCGGGTACCGAGCGCGAACGGCGTTCGGTCTTGATGCGCGAGGGCACGATTTTCTCAAACCAGGACATGCAACCTCAGAGCGACAGCGCCTCAGGAATATCGATCATAGCGGAATCATCCGGCAGACCGAACCCGGAAGGGTACTCGACCCGCCAGAAATACAGGCCATGGGCCGGGGCGGTAGCGGCACCCAGCTGTCGCTGGCGCGACTCGAGCTGCTCGAGCGCCCGCGCCGGAGCGGTGCCTCGCCGCGACCCACCTCGACCAGCAGGCCGGCGATGTTGCGCACCATGTGCTGCAGGAAGGCGTTGGCCGTGACGTCTATGCGCAACCAGTCGCCTGTGCGCCACACCGTGAGCGACTCGATGCGTCGTACCGGGGTATGCGCCTGGCACTCGGCGGCGCGAAAGCCGCTGAAATCGTGCTCCCCAAGCAGATGGCTTGCGGCTGCCTGCATGGCGAGCTCGTCCAGGGGCTGATAGACACACCAGGCACGCTGCGCAGCCAGCCCCGAGCGTACCGGACGGTTCAGAATCAGGTATCGGTAGCTGCGACGCAGGGCGCCAAAGCGGGCATGAAACTGCTGCGGCACGGCGCAGGCCCAGCGCAGATTGATGGTTGGTGGCAGCTCGCAGTTGGCGCCCAGCACCCAGGCGCGCATGGAGCGTTCCGCCACGGAGTCGAAATGGGCAACCTGGGCGCGCGCATGCACGCCGGCGTCGGTGCGGCCAGCACAGGTGAGCGCGATGGGGCCATCGGCAATTACGCTCAGGGCGCGCTGCACTTCCTGCTGGATTGAGCGTGCCTGCGTTTGCAGTTGCCAGCCGTGGAAGCCCGTACCGTCGTACTCAATACCGACGGCAATGCGGTTCAAGGGGTGGCCGGCGAGGCCCATTGTGCGTCTGTGGGGGGCCCGCGCCGCCCGCTTCACCCCGGCAGGGAATCTATAAGCCGGCGCGCCTCGGTCTTCTGCGAGGCTGAGCCCTCGCTCAGGACCTCGTCGAGGATGCTGCGCGCGCCTTCCGGATCGCCCATATCCATATAAGCGCGCGCCAGATCAAGCTTCGTGCCTACCTCGCTCATGGTGGCAGGCTCAGGCTCTGAAGCCCCGGGATCAGCCGCCAGGCGCTGTGTTTCGGTGAAACGGCTGTCAGCCGCGGCGTGGTGCGTGCCCACGTCCAGATCAAGATTTCCAACGGCCGAATTGCCCGTCGACTCCAGCTCATTGAGGTTCAGGTCAACGTTGCCGCCAGCACTTTTCAGCGCTGCGATCTGGTTGGTGAGCCCCAGGCCATTTTCGGAAGCGCGCGGCATCACCGCGGTAACCAGCTCGGTACGCGCATTGCTATCGGCAAAATCATCGCCCGACTGCCCACCCATGGCGGGCAGCACCGCTGAGAAATCCTTGTCCGTGAACAGCCAGGTACCGCTGGCCTCGCCAGGCTTGGCGGGAATCTCTTTGGTCTCGCCCGAAGCCGCCTCGGCGCGGGCCAGCAGCGAGCGCGTGTCATCGTCCAGGCTGGTGAGCATGGTCGGCGCCGAGTCGCTGCCTTCACCCGAAATCTCATGATCGCCAGTGTCGGCGGCCGCCAGGTCGAGCCCCAGATCATCAAGCGCCAGCTCTGCGGTCTGCTCGGCACGCCCCAGGGCCTGTGCCGCCGTGGCATCGAGTTTTTGCCGAATAGTGGGGTTGTCAAGTTCCACGATCAGGTGAGGTTGCTCAACCGTGGGAATGTCACCGGCCGAATGGGCAGCGGTGGACCCGGTAAAATCGAGGGTGACGGTATGCGATGACTGCGGCATTTCCCGGGTCGAACCCGTGGCATCGGAACCGCGTGCCGGGTCGTCGAGCATGAAGTCGACGCCGGTGTCGCCAAGGGCACGCAGCTCGCCGGTAGAATCGCTGTCGCCCAGCGCCGCGCCCAGATCAAGATCAACTTTGTCGTTACCCGTCTCGTGAGCCATGGTGGGCTCACCCAACAGGTCAAAATCAACGCGATTCTGTCCACCTTCGAGATTCAGGTCGACACCACCGACAGCCGCGCCCGGGAGTGAGCCACCGGCCGCAAACAGCGCGTCGTCAGGCGCAATCTGCCGACCCATGATGACAATCTTTTCCCATTCACCCGACATGGCCTGATCGCGCGTGGTCGAGAGTTCGCGGGCCAGCTGCAGGAATTGATCCTTGTTGCCCCACACGAAGAACACTTCAAGCAACTTGAGCTGCAGATCACGGCGCTGCGGCTCGCGCGCAATGGCGATACGCACCAGGTCAGCCGCCTGATCGTAGAGGCCGTAGGCCATATGGAAATCGGCTTCGGCAAGCGGATCACCCTGATCGAGGGCCACGGCGGTGTCGCCCGATACCGTGTCATCCACGGCCACTGGCGAGGCCTGCATCGCCGCCACGTCGCGCTCGCTGATGCGCGGTGCCTCATGAGTGCCCGACTCTTCGACCACAAAGGAAGTGTCTTCCTTGGGCTGTAGCGCGCGAATTGGCTGGGTCTCGGTCCCGCGCGTGGCTCGCACCGCTGCCTCGAGCGGCGGACTGGACAGCCTATCGAGTGTGCGATCGAATTCCTGGCTCTGCCTGGCGCGCAGCGCACGCCAGCCGAACACACCGCCCAACAGGATGGCGAGGGCACCCAGCACCACCTTCCAGTTCCCTAGCAGCCAGCCGACAAACGAGCCGCCTTCTCTGGCGGCGGGCGCGCTGACGGCGACAGGCTTGGGCGCCGGTTCCGGCACCGGCTGGGCCGACGGTTCAACTACCGCTGGCTCCGATACCTCCGGCGGCTTCGACTGAGCAGTCGGCCGCGGCGCTACCGGGAGAGCCGGAGTCGGCACGGTGCCGCCGCCCTTGGCATTGCCTTGGGCATTGATCTGCGCCTGCAGGCGTGCCAGCTCTGCGTTTCGCAGCTCCAGCAGGCGATGCGATTCGTTCAGGTCTGCCTGCAGTTGCGTGATCCGCTGCTGCAGGCCTGCCGTGTCGCCACTGGCCGCGCCCGCCGCGGAACCGCCGGGCGCCTGTGTTGGCGCCACCAGCCGCAGCTGACCGCTGCTGTGTGTCGGGACCCAGGCGCGATACTGCGATGAGACTTCGCTCGTGGCTTCGCCGGGACCAATCGCGGCGACGGTCGACGCGTCGGGCAGCTGCAACGCTGCACCAGAGCGCATTTCATTCATGTTGCCGCTGAATGCGCCGGGATTGGCGCGATAGAGCGCTACCAGTGCCCGCTCACGCTGAGAATTAGGGTAATTGCGTGCTGCAATGTTCGACAGGGTATCGCCGCGCTGTACCGTATAGCTGCTGCCCGCAAGCGATTGCGGTGCCGTAGTCGCTGCCGCAGCCGCGGTCGCGGTCGACGCGACGGTGCCGCTGCTGGCCGCCGGCGCGCTTGCAGGACGATTGACGGTTCCGGATTGTGATTGATTTGCCGCTGTTGGCGCCGCCACCGTAGCCGCAGCAGCCGTATCACCGGTAAACACCGGCGGATCAAGCAGGACGGTGTATTCGCGCACCAGGCGGCCACGCGCCCAGCTCGCTTCGATCAGCAGGGTCGCAAACGGCTCGGTGACCGCGTCACGCGAGTGCACGTGGATGACATCGTGGCCATCGGCGGTCTTGGCGGCTTGAAAAGTGACCGAAGCCAGGTAAGCCGGGTAGTCAAGGCCGTAGCGGCTGAAGCTTTCGCGTGACGCGAGCGCCACTTTGAGCCCGGCCAGTTCATCGGCACTGGCAGCGAGATCGATATCAGCGTCTAAAGGCGCATTCAGTGCCGACTTGAGATGGATATCGCCCAATCCCAGCGCCAGCGCGCCGGAGGGTATTAAACCCGCCAGCACCAGTACGCGCATGACATAACGCAAAGGCATCAGGACTCCCAGTGGGCCATAAAGAGCACTTACTCTATTAGAAAACAGAGAGTTGCGCTGTTTTCCTTGGCCCGGTGGCTACTTGGCCGGCAATATAACTTATAAATACTCCCGAACCAAAATCTCTGCAATCTGAACTGCATTGGTGGCCGCACCCTTGCGGATGTTATCGGCCACGATCCAGAGGTTCAGACCACGCTCATGGGACATATCATCGCGAATGCGCCCTACATAAACCGTGTCGTGGTTCGCTGCTTCGGTAACTGCTGTCGGATACCCACCGGGTTGATGTTCGTCCACAACCTTGACCCCAGGGGCCTTCTTCAGCAGCGCCCGTGCCTCAATGGCCGAGATTTTGCGAACTGTTTCAATGTTCACGACCTCTGAATGGCCGAAAAACACCGGCACGCGCACCGCAGTGGCGTTCACCCGGATGGCGGGATCGGCGAAGATCTTCTGGGTCTCCCAGTGCATCTTCATCTCTTCCTTCGTGTACCCGTTGTCCATGAATTTGTCGATGTGCGGCACACAATTGAAGGCGATCTGACGGGACAGCACCTTGGGCCTGACCGGCTTGCCATTGAGCAGCTGGGCGGTCTGTTCAGCCAGTTCCTCGACTGCCTTGCGCCCGGCGCCCGATACCGATTGGTAGGTCGCAACGTTGATGCGTTCGATGCCAACCGCGTCGTATATGGGCTTGAGTGCCACCACCATCTGAATCGTGGAGCAATTGGGGTTGGCGATGATGCCGCGCTGGCGATACTGCGCGATCGCCTCCGGGTTCACTTCAGGCACCACCAGCGGGATATCCGCCTGGTAGCGAAACTGCGAAGTGTTGTCGATGACGACGCAACCAGCGGCCGCGGCCAGTGGCGCGTACTTTGCCGAGACCTCGCCACCCGCAGAAAACAGTCCGATCTGCGCGCGCGCGAAATCAAAGGTGGCGGCGTCGATGGCCGCAATCTGGCGGCCGCGAAATTTTACTGACTTGCCCACCGAGCGCTCGCTGGCCAGCGGAAACAGCTCGCCGATCGGGAATTTGCGTTCTTCCAGTATCGTGAGCAGCGTCTCGCCGACCAGACCGGTAGCGCCCAGCACCGCAATATTCCAGACCTTGCTCATGGGTTCCTGGTCTTGTCAGTGCGTGCGATATCCGGCACCTGGGCTACCACGTCGGCGTTTTGCGCGCGCTGGCGCAGGTAATGATCCATCAGCACGATCGCCAGCATGGCTTCGGCGATTGGCGTGGCGCGCAGACCCACGCACGGATCATGACGCCCGGTCGTGATCACTTCGACTGCCTCGCCAGCGTGATTGATGGTGCGTCCTGGCACCTGAATGCTCGAGGTCGGCTTGCAGGTCAGGTGCACTAGCAGAGTCTTGCCCGGTAGATATACCACCCAGCACGCCGCCGGCGTTGTTGCTCAGGAAGCCCGCGGGCGTGAGTTCATCGCGATGCTCACTACCACGCTGCTCAGCCGAGGCAACGCCGGCGCCGATCTCCACCGCCTTGACGGCATTGATGCTCATCATGGCGTGCGCAATGTCGGCATCGAGCCGGTCAAACACCGGCTCGCCCAGGCCCGGCGGCAGACCGGCCGCGCACACCGTAATGCGCGCACCGATGGAATCGCCGGCCGTGCGCAGGTCCCAAAGTAATTTCTCGAGTTCGGCGATCCGCGACGGATCGGGGCAGAAAAACGGGTTCTGATAGGCCGTTTCGGGCTGCACTGCGGCGAAGCGCAGCGCACCGATCTGGCTGACGTAGCCGCTGATGCGCACCCGCAGCCGCTCGGCCAGGTATTTGCGGGCAATCGCGCCGGCGGCGACGCGCATCACGGTTTCGCGTGCCGATGATCGCCCGCCACCGCGATGATCACGATGCCCGTATTTGTGAGCGTAGGTGTAGTCGGCGTGCCCGGGACGAAAGCGATCGACCAGCTTGTCGTAGTCGCGCGAGCGCGCGTCGGTGTTTTCAATCACGATGCCGATCGGCGTGCCGGTGGTCAGGCCCTGGTAGACGCCAGAGAGTATTTTCACCGCATCGGCTTCGCGCCGCTGGCTGACAAAGTGCGAGGTGCCGGTACGACGCCGATCGACGTCGGGCTGCAGGTCGGTTTCGTCCAGGGGCAAACCCGGCGGGCAACCGTCAACGATGCAACCGAGCGCCGGCCCATGGCTCTCGCCAAAGGTCGTCACTGTAAATAATCTGCCTATGCTGTTGCCCGACATCGCCTGTTATCCGGATCGCGAAACCTGTACACGTCTCTACATTCTGGCCGCGCGCAACTGCTCGCGCGTCAGCAAAAACACACCGCCGCCACCGCGCTCGAAATCCAGCCAGGTGAAGGGCAACTGCGCAAAGCTGCGTCGCAGCTGCCGCTCGGTATTGCCCACTTCCACGACCAGGATGCCCTGGGGCTCAAGCCTCTTTGCGCCCTCGCGCAACAGCACACGCACGGAATCCAGACCGTCGGCGCCTGCCGCCAGGGCGGCCTGCGGCTCGTGCCGGTATTCGGGCGGTAACCGCGCCAGCTCCCGGCGCCCGACGTAGGGCGGATTGCTGACGATAATATCGTAAGCCTCCGGGCCCAGTGCACTGAAATGATCGGATTGCAGGGTACGCACGCGCGCCTTCAGCCGATGGCGCCGGATATTGATGGCGGCGACCTCGAGCGCGGCGGGCGAGATGTCCAGCGCATCGACACGGGCACGCGGCAGGGCTTTGGCGCAGGCAATGGCAATGCAACCGCAACCGGTACCTACATCGACGATGCGGCGCACGCGCCTGGCGTCGATCCACGGCGCAAAGCGCTGTTCAATCAGCTCTGCCAGTGGCGAGCGTGGGATCAGGACCCGCTCATCCACGAACATTTCGAGCCCGGCGAACCAGCAACGCTGCGTCAGGTACACGGCGGGCACGCGTTCCCGGATACGCCGGCGCAACAGTTGCTCGAGTACCTGCAGCTGTTGTGCCGTAGCGGGCCACGCCAGTTGCGCCGCACTGGCGTCAGGCGGCAATCCGAGCGCGTGCCAGACCAGTGCGGCGGCGTCATCGCGGGCATTGTCGGTGCCGTGGCCGTAGTGCAGGTGCGCGCGTTGCAGCCGACGTTGCGCGCGTATCAGCAAGCGTGCGGCACCCATCGGTGCGGCTTTCATGTGTGATAATCGCGCCATGTTTCTTCGTCGCTGGCTCCCCGGATTGATCGCTGTTGCACTGCTGGGCGCCGCCAGCGGCGCCATGTTGGCGCGCATGCTGGCACAAAAGAGCGTGGTACTGCACAGCGGCACCTGGCTGCCTCAGCCCCGGCCCCTGGCGCCCTTCGCGCTTAGCGATCTTGCCGGCCGCGCTTTCGACAATTCGGCCCTGCTGAAGCACCCGAGCCTGCTGTTCTTTGGCTACACCTCCTGCCCGGATATCTGCCCGACCACCCTGGCAACCATGGCCGCGCTGATGAAGGACGCCCCACTGCCGGACCTGCAGCTGCTCTTTGCAAGCGTTGATCCGCAACGCGATCAGGCCGCGATGCTGCGCCCTTACCTGGCTTCCTTTGACCCCCATATCATCGGCCTGGTGGGCAGTACGGAGGCCTTGGCCCCACTGCTGCACTCGCTCGGAGCCAGCGCCGAGCAACACGCGCTGGCAGATGGCAGCTACACCATCGATCACTCGGCGACACTCTATCTGCTCGACACGCACGGCCGCATGGCAGCGGTGTTTTCACCGCCCTTTCTGCTCGCCGACCTGCACGCCGACTTTGAGCGTATTGCCCAGGCGGCTGTGCTGTGAACACCGTGGGCGCCAGGCTGTTCATCGCGCTCCAGTATCTGCTGCCACAGCATCTGCTTTCGCGCCTGATTGGTGCGCTGGCACGTTCGCGCTGCGGCCTGGTGCGCCGACCCCTGCTGGCATTCTTCCTGCGCACCTACCGGCCGGACCTGAGTGATGCCCTGCGTCCGGATCCACGCAGCTATGAGAGCTTCAATGATTTCTTCACGCGCGCGCTCAAGCCAGGCGCGCGGCCTGCGTCCACGCTGCCGCGCGCCATTGTCAGTCCGGTCGATGGCCGCATTTCGGCGCTCGGTGCTTCCAGTGGCGGCCGGCTCATCCAGGCCAAGGGCCAGGACTATGCCCTGCCTGCCCTGTTGGCTGGCGACGCCCGACTGACGGCGCTGGTGCAGGGAGGCCCGTTCATGACGGTGTACCTGGCGCCGTTCAACTATCACCGCATTCACATGTGCATGGCCGGGCGGCTGGTCGGTGCCTGGTATGTGCCTGGAAAACTTTTCAGCGTGAACGAGGTCACCGCACACCACGTACCCGGCCTGTTCGCGCGCAACGAACGCGTCATCCTTGAATTTGACGGCGATCAGGGACCGCATCTGCATGTGCTGGTCGGTGCGCTGTTTGTCGGCAGCATGAGCACGGTGTGGCACGGTGACATAGCGCCGCGGCGACAGCGCGCACCCATGGCACTGCCGCTCCCGGTCGCTGCTGCGGCGTTCGCGGCACGGGGTGCGGAGCTGGGCCGCTTCAACATGGGTTCGACTGTCATCCTGCTGCTGCCACCTGGCGGCGCGCACTGGCAGGGGGTAGCCGCTGGCCAGACTTTGCGGGTTGGCGAAACCATCGGACAGTTGCCGCCGTGAACATGCCGGGACGCCATTGGCGACCCGGCGTGACACCGGATCGATTGCGGCAGCGCGCGGCCATGCTGGCCACCATCAGGCAGTTTTTTGCGGCACGCGCCGTGCTGGAGGTCGACACCCCACAGCTGGTCAATCATGCGGTAACCGACCTCAACCTGCACTCCGCACAGGTCCGCTGGCCTGGCGCTACGGGTTCGCCGCAATACCTGCATACCTCGGCTGAATACGCGATGAAGCGCCTGCTGGCGGCAGGCAGCGGCGACATCTACCAGCTCTGCCACGTATTCCGGGGCGAAGAATCGGGTCCGCTGCACAACAGCGAATTCATGATGCTCGAGTGGTATCGACTGGGCTGGTCGCTCGAGCGGCTGATGGCCGAGGTCGACGAGTTGCTGCGCCAGCTGCTGGCCGGGAAAACGCTGGCGGCGACGCGACATCTCAGCTACGAACAGGCTTTTCAGGCCACCGTGGGCTGTGACCCACTTGCCGATAGCGACGCTGTCCTTGCCGCCTGCGCACGCGATCAGGGCCTGGATGCGCAACTGGTGGCGCGCTGCACCCGCGATGAGCTGCTGGATCTGTTGATGGGCGCTCATATCGGCCCGCAACTCGGGCTGGGCGGACCGGTCTTCCTGCATCACTACCCGGCCAGCCAGGCCGCGCTGGCGCGCCTCGACCCTGAAGATTCACGCGTAGCCCTGCGCTTCGAACTCTACTTTCAGGGCATAGAACTGGGCAACGGCTTCGAAGAGTTGAGCGATGAACGAACACAGCGCGCCCGCTTCGAATCCGACCAGCGCCAGCGGCGTGATCGGCACCTGCACGTGCCCGAAACCGATGAATACCTGCTGGCTGCGCTAGAGCATGGCCTGCCCGCCTGCTCCGGGGTCGCCATCGGGATTGATCGCGTGCTCATGCTGGCTACTGGCGCCAGGCGTATCGAAGAGGTGATGGCCTTCACAACTGAGCGGGCGTGAGGGCGTGCGGCGCGATGGGCTGGCGGGAATATTTGGCGGCACAGCGAGGGCGTGAGTGATGGGCCGGTCTCGGGAACGCCATGAACCCATCCATGGGGGCTCCGGGGGCGACATCCTGTCGCCCACGGTCCCGAGACCGGCCCATCACTCACGCCCTCGCTGGCCATCACGTAACGCGATCACATTGCGCTGAAGAGCGCTCGTCCGGGAAGACAGTACGCACCGTGCGATCGCCCGGGCACTCCCCGTAATCACCCATGTACCCGCTTGGGTGGAAGGCGGCTGGGTCGTTGTCGGGTCATGGCGGGCGCCGCAGCCGGAGCGCAGCTGCAACGCTGTACAGGCTTGAATTCTGGCGTTGCCACCACATGCCGTTGCAGCCGCGACGGCAAGGGAACGCCGAAAAAGATTGCGTTCCACGCAATCTTTTTCGAAGCGAGCCCGCCCTGACCCGACAACGACCCAGCCGCCTTCCATCCAAGCGGGCGCGTGGGCTTGCGAGCGCCCGTGCTAGCCTTTGGCCCGCGAAATGTAGTCCCCGGTACGCGTATCCACCCGCACCAGGTCGCCCTCGTTCAGGAACAGCGGCACGCGCACGACCGCCCCGGTCTCGAGCTTTGCCGACTTCTGCCCGCCCGTGGCCGTATCGCCACGCAGGCCCGGGTCGGTCTCGACAATTTTCAGCTCCACGTGGGGCGGAGGCGTGACCACCAGTGGCAAATTGTTCCAAAGCGTGACGATGCACACCATGCCGTCTTTAAGCCAGATGGCGGCGTCGCCGACAACGGCTTTTTCCGTGGAATATTGCTCAAAGTTATCGGGCACCATGAAGTGCCAGAAGCCGCCATCGTTGTACAGATACTGCATGTCGACGTCCATGACGTCGGCAGCCTCCAGCGATTCGCCTGAGCGGAAAGTGCGCTCAATAGTGCGGCCGGTCTTGAGATTGCGCACCTTGATGCGATTGAACGCCTGCCCCTTGCCGGGCTTCACGAACTCGTTGTCGACGATCGCAAAGGGGTCACCGTCGAGGATGACCTTCATGCCGGATCGGATTTCGCTGGTGGTATAGCTCGACATGTCGTTTTTTCCGCTGCCGGCCACGATTGGGGCCAGCCGAAGGGGCGCGTATGATAGCGGCATCACCTGCGCGCCGCCACCGGTCCGCGGGGAGCCTGCGTACCATGCAAATCGCGGCCTGGCGCACGGCGCGGGCGCACCGGAGTGCTAGAATTTTCAGGGTAGGTGGCCGCCCGACCGGGGCCACACTGCCCTGCCTTAGCCTGCAAGGAGCCCGAGAGTCTTGAGCGACACGACCGCCGTACCGGTACTGGTTCAAAGCGTCAGCCGCGATCCCGTGGAGATGCTCAACAGCCTGTTGCGCAATGCAGGTCTGGCGGTCCATTGCACCTGGATTCCGGCTGTGCAGGACGTGCCCGATGCCCTCGAGCAGCTCAATCCGGAATTGCTGGTGGCATTCTCGCCTTCGGCCAAGGATCTGATTGAAATCGCTTCGGTGCGCGATCGATTCGCCTCCACTGTTCCGCTGATAGTGGTACGCGAACAGTTCGACGAAGTCGTGGTTGGGGAAGACATGGCCCACGGCGCCCGCGATACCGTAGCGGTAGCCCACCCCGAACACGTGCAGGCGGTCATCCGCCGCGAACTGCGCGCCTTTCGCATGGAACGCACCCTCACCAACACCCTGCGTTCGGCGCAGGACTATCGTCACCAGCTGGAAACTGTGCTGCGCCGCTCGAACGACGCCATCGCGCAGGTGCAGGAAGGCATCGTCGTACAGGTCAACACCTCGTGGCTGGAACTGTTCGGCATTGCCGAGGCCGCCAGCCTTGTCGGTCAGCCGGTCATGGACCTTTTCGACGCCGATACCCAGACACCGCTCAAGGGCGCGCTCGCCGCCTGCCTGCAGGGACGCTGGAGTGACCATGTGCTCAAGGCCCGGGCAATGCTGGCGGACGGTTCGGCCGTGCCTATCGAACTGGTGCTCGCCGGTGGTGAATTCGAGGGCGAGCCCTGCGTGCAACTGATCGTGCCGGCGCACAAGCGCGACGATCGGCAGATGGCGAGTGAATTGGCGGATGCCGTCTGCCAGGAGCCGGCCACGGGCCTGTGGACACGGCGTCATATGCTGCGCCTGAGCGCTGCCCGCCTGGCGAGTACCGCCCGCCGGCGGCGTGCGCTGCTTCTGCGTATTGCGACCCGACAAATTCCATCAGCTGACGCAGGAAATCGGTGTTACTGCAGCCGAGGAATTCCTGACCGCCCTGGCGGCGCTGCTGCGTGCCATGTTGGGCCCCAATGATCTGGCCGGGCATTTTGGCGCCTCCAGTCTGCTGCTGCTGCTGGAGCGCGGCAATGTCCGTGACGCCGAGGCCTGGTGCGAGAGCCTGATCGAGCGCATCGCCAAGCACAGTTTTCAGGTCGGTGAGCACAGTCTGCATGTCACCTGTTCGGCGGGACTGGCTACCGCGCCCAGTTCCGATCCGAGCTTCGACACGCTCGTCCTGGAAGCCATGGACGCCGCGCAGCGCACCACGGAGCGCGGTGGCAATCAGGTGCTGGTCAGCGAACACGTTGATCAGGACACGCGGGTACTCGCCTACGATCAGGTGTGGGTCAAGCACATCAAGGCGGCCCTGGTCGACAATCGCTTTCATCTGGTGCAACAACCGATCGCCAGCCTGAACGGCGATGCCCAGAAGATCTACGACGTCGCGGTGCGCATGCTCGATCTGCAGGGGCGCGAGGTTCTGCCCTCCGAGTTCCTGCCAGCCGCCGAGCGCAACGATCTCATGAAGAGTATCGATCGCTGGGTGCTCAGTGCCTCACTCGCCTTCGTCGCCAAGCGTCAGCCCGACCTGCTGTTCGTGCGGCTTTCCAAGGACAGCCTGATCGATCCAACCCTGATGAACTGGCTCGATGCGCAGCTCAAGAACTCGCTGGCCGAACCACAGCGCCTGTGCCTGCAGATTACCGAAGATGTGGCGGCACGCCACCTGCAACCCATGCAGCGGCTGCTGGCAGAATTGCGCAAGCGGCGGGTGCGCCTGGCGCTTGAACATTTTGGCGCCGGCCGGGATTCGCACGGCCTGCTCAGTGCGCTGCCGCTCGATTTCCTGAAGATTGATGGCTCGCTGATGCAGGGCCTGTCGGGCAACCCGGAAATGCAGGATAAGGTGCGGGTCATCGTCGATGCGGCCGCCAAGCGCAGCATCCAGACCGTGGCTGAACGCATTGAAGATGCCAACACGATGGCGGTGGTGTGGCAGTTGGGCGTGCAGTACATCCAGGGCTACCTGGTGCACGCGCCCGAAGAGGTAGTACTCAAGTCGTGAGTTGGCCGCACACCGGCAGGCGCTGTGCGCTGAGCCTGGTGGCGGCGCTGGCGTTGTCACTGGCGCTGGCGGCCTGCGCACCCGATGGCGGCACCCTGAACAGCCCGCCGGCCGACACACTGCAGGTCGGCACCGCGCTCGCGTCACAACAGGTGGTTATGCGCGGCATCGATGCCGGCGCGGTACGCAGCCTTGATCCTTCCATTGCCACCGATATACCGGCCGAGCGCGTGCTCGACGACATTTTCGAGGGACTCACACGACTTGATCAGTCTGGCGAGCCGGCGCCGGGCCTGGCCACGCATTGGGAAACCAGTGCCGACGGGCGTATCTGGACATTTCACCTACGCACCGCGAACTGGTCGAACGGTGTACCAATCAAAGCGTCGGACATTGTCTACGCCTGGCGGCGCACCTGCGATCCGCGTACTGCCTCCGACTACGGGCAGGCCCTGGCAGCGGTGGTCAACGCCGTCGCCATCAATGAGGGCCGCGCTGCACCTGATACCCTGGGGATTGAAGCGCCCGACGAGCACACCGTGGTGGTGCGACTCAATGCGCCCACACCCTATCTGCTGAGCCTGCTGACCAAGGCCTACGCTTACCCGCAGTACGCGCCGGTCATTGCGGCACAAGGTGAGAACTGGACCCTGCCCGCGCACATCGTCAGCAATGGCGCCTTCGTGCTGCGCGAACACCTGATAGGCGGGCGCATCACGCTGGCAGAAGAATCCGCGCTACTGGAATGCCGCGCAGGTGCGACTGCAGAAAGTCGTATATCTGCCGCTCGATCGTGCGGTACAGACTGACCGGTTTTTTGCCGGCGATCTGAGCTTTACGGATTCCTTTTCCGCCGAACAGACGGCGTGGCTGCGCCGCCGCCTGGGCTCGCAGGTGGTGAGCGCACCGTACCTGGGCAACTTCGTCCTGGGCATCAACGCACTGCGCCCACCCTTCGCCGGCAATCGGCCCCTGCGCCAGGCGCTGACCATGGCCGTGGATCGTGAGACGCTGGTGCGCTACGTGCGCCAGGGCCTGTATAAACCGGCGTGGACGCCAACGCCGCCGTTGCCCGGATATGCGGCGCCCGTTCCTGCCTGGGCCACGCTGCCCGAGGCCGAACGCCACGCGCTGGCGCGACGCCTCTACCAGCAGGCGGGTTACTCCAGTCGTCATCCGTTGCACATCGAGCTGCACTATCCGACCGACTCCGACAACCGTCGTACCTACGAAGCAGTAGCCGCCATGTGGCGCATGAATCTCGGCGCCGAAGTCAGCACCTACAACGAAGAGTTTCGCGTCCAGCTCAACGAACGGCACCTGAAGAAGCTGCAGCTGTTTCACTACGCCTGGATCGGCGATTATCCCGACCCCTACACTTTCCTGCAATTGTTCCAGACCGGCTTCGGCTACAACGATGGTGGCTACTCCAACCCGCGCTATGACCAGCTGCTGGCGCGCGCCGGCGCCGAGAGCGATGCGGCGCAGCGGCTGGCGCTGCTGGCTGAGGCGGAGGCATTGCTTGACGACGATGTCGCCTGCATCCCGCTTTACTATTACGCCAGCCGCCACCTGATCAAGTCGTACCTGCGCGGCTGGACCAGCAACATCCAGGATCGCAATCTCTCGCAATACCTGTACGTGCTCGAGCACGAGGGCCGCTGATGCTGCGCTTCCTGCTGCGCCGGCTGCTGACGGCGATTCCGACCATGCTGGTGATCGCCACGCTGGCCTTCGCGCTCCTGCACCTCACGCCCGGCGGCCCCTTCGATTCGGACCGGCTCATGCAACCGCAGATCCAGCACGCCATCGAAGCGCGCTACCATCTGGACGAACCACTGTGGAGCCAGTACCTGCGTTATCTCAGGGATCTGGCACGCGGCGATCTGGGTCCTTCTTTCCAGTACCGCAATACTTCGGTCAACGACATCATCGCGCAGGGCCTGCCGATCGATCTGATGATCGGCGGCTGCGCCATCGCCTTTGCACTGCTGGTGGGCGGTGGCATTGGACTGGCGGCCGCGTCGCGCCCGGGCACGCTGCGCGATCGGCTGCCCATGACGTTGGCGATGGTCGGCATCTCAGTCCCGGGTTTCGTGATTGCCCCGGTCCTGATTCTGGTTTTCGCCATGCGCCTGCACTGGCTGCCCGCGGGAGACTGGGTCGCTGGTTCCTGGCGTCACCTGTTGCTGCCGTCGCTGGCGCTGGCGCTGCCCTACACCGCATTCATCGCGCGGATTGTCCGCGCCAGCGCGCTTGAGGTCATGGGCACGGCATATATCCGCACCGGGCGCGCCAAAGGCCTGGGATCGGTCGCGCTGCTGCTGCGCCACGCGCTGCGGCCCACACTCATGCCGCTGGTTTCGTATCTGGGGCCGGCACTGGCCGGCATCCTGACCGGCTCGATTGTGATCGAGCAGGTATTTGGCCTGCCGGGGATCGGTCGATTCTTTATCACCGGCGCGCTCAACCGCGACTACACGCTGGTGATGGGCCTCACGCTGCTGTACGGCGCGCTGATCATCGTTTTCAACATTGCCGTTGACCTGTGCTATGCGTGGCTGGATCCGCGCATACGCCGCGCCCAATGAACGCGCCACTGACAATGGCCGGGTCCTGGCAGCAGCTGTGGCAGCGGCTCAGCGCGCGGCGCAGCACCGTGGTTGCGTTGTGGACACTGCTGGCCATCGTGCTGGCCGCCGTTGCAGTGCCGGCGCTTTCACCCTACGACTATTCAACACCCGCCTGGACCCGCATCTTCACGCCACCCTCGCTGCATGGTGGCCAGATATTCGGCACCGACGCTCTGGGGCGTGATCTGCTGGTACGGGTCATGTGGGGCTGCCGCATTTCGCTGCTGGTCGGCCTGGTGGCCAGCCTGGTCAGCGTGGTCATTGGGGTACTGTGGGGCGCTACCGCCGGCTATATCGGTGGGCGCACCGATGCGCTGCTGATGCGCAGCGTCGATGTACTGTATTCAGTGCCCTTTATCCCCCTGGTCATCGTCCTGAACGTACTGTTCGGACGGCACCTGCTGCTGGTATTCGTGGGCATCGGCGCGGTGTCGTGGCTGGATATCGCGCGCATCGTGCGCGGTCAGACCCTGAGCATACGCAACCGCGAGTACGTCGAGGCCGCCCGCGCCCTGGGCGTGCGCGCGCCCAGCATGATCCGCCGCCATGTGATACCGAATCTGCTCGGCATCGTCATCGTCTATGCCACGCTGACCGTGCCCGCCGTGATCCTGTTCGAAGCGTTGTTGAGTTTTCTGGGCCTGGGCGTGCAGGCGCCACTCGCCTCGCTCGGCTCACTGGTGGCGGATGGCGCCAGTGAGATGCAGTCGAACCCCTATCTGCTGATCATTCCGGCCGCGTTTCTCGCGCTCATTATTCTCTGCCTCAATCATCTGGGCGATGGCCTGCGTGATGCGCTTGATCCTCATGAACACTGATCCGGGCACAGCCACGCTGCTGCGGGTCAATGACCTGTGCGTCGAGTACCACGGTGCGCACGGCACCCTGCGGGCAGTGCGCGATCTCAGCTTTGAGCTCGCGGCGCACGAGTGCCTCGGTGTAGTCGGTGAATCGGGTTGTGGCAAGACGCAGCTGCTCTATGCGCTGATGGGCCTGAACAGCCACACGGCGCAGCTGCGTGGCAGCGTGCAGTATCGCGGCGAGGAGCTGCTGGGCGCGGCCCCCAGGCGTCTGGCCGCGCTGCGTGGTCGACGACTGGCAATGGTCTTTCAGGATTCAATGGGCGCCCTGAATCCGTACCTGCGCATCGGGGTGCAACTGTGCGAAGGCGCGCGTGCGCAGTTGGGATTGACGCGCAGCGCTGCACGCTCGCGCGCGGCGGCCCTGCTCGAGACCGTGCAGATCGACGCGCCGGCGCTGCGCCTGAGTCAGTATCCTCACGAGCTTTCCGGCGGCATGCGCCAGCGCGTCATGATCGCCATGGCGCTGATGTGCGAGCCGGAAATACTGCTGCTCGATGAACCCAGCACCGCACTCGACGTAACAGTGCAGGCGCAGGTGCTGGCCCTGCTGCGCGAGGTGCGCGAGCGCACCGGCGTCGCCATGATCTTCGTGACTCATGACCTGGGCGTGCTGGCCGCGATCGCCGATCGCGTCGCGGTCATGTACGCCGGGCGCGTCGTTGAACTCGCTCCGGCAGCACAGCTCTACGCCGCAGCCGCGACACCCGTACACCGCGGGCCTGCTGCACTCCATGCCGCGACTCGATGCCCCGCTGACGGCACGCCTGCCCGCCATTCCCGGGCAGCCGCCACTGGCGGGCGCGGCCGATGCGGGCTGCGCCTTCGCACCACGTTGTGCCCTGGTTCATGAGCGCTGCCGGATGTTGCCAGCGCTGCGCGCAGTCGATGGCGCAGCTGCCGGCAGCAGTTCGTGGGTAGCCTGCCATAGCACAGCTACCCCGGAGCGCATCCGCGAGGCCTGGGCATGAGCGTGCCGCTGCTTGAAGTACGCAATCTGGCGGTACGCTTTCGAACCGGGCGCCGGGTGCACGTGGCTGTGGACGGCGTCAGCTTCGAACTGGCCGCGGGTGAGAGCCTCGGACTGGTCGGTGAATCAGGCAGCGGCAAATCGAGTATTGCCCGCGCCCTGCTGCGCCTGGTGCCAGCCAGCGGCGTGGCGCAATTCGCCGGCAGCGATCTGCTGCAGCTGCGCGGCGCCGCATTGCGCGCGACCCGCGAGCATCTGCAGATCATCTTTCAGGATCCGCTCGCGGCGCTGGATCCGCGCATGCGCATTGCCGAGATTGTCGGTGAGCCGTTGTGCGAATTCCGGCCACAGCTCCCGGCCAGCGAGCGGCGTGCGCTGGTGCGCTCGATGCTCGAGCGCGTCGGCCTTGACGCCACACACCTGGATCGCTACCCGCACGAATTTTCCGGCGGTCAGGCGCAGCGCATCGGTATCGCCCGGGCATTGGTGCTGCGGCCCAGACTGCTGCTGTGCGATGAGCCGGTGGCCTCGCTTGACGTGTCAATTACTGCGCAGATCGTCAATCTGCTGCGCGATCTCAAGACCGAGTTTGGGTTGAGCATGCTGTTCATCGCCCATGACCTGGCGACCGTGCGCCAGGTCTGCGAGCGCGTCATGGTGCTGTATCGCGGCCAGGTGATGGAAATTGCGCCGCGCGACCAGCTCTACAGCGCACCGCGCCATCCCTATACGCGTGCCCTGCTGGCGGCCGTGCCGACACCGGATCCCGCGAGCGCCAGGCCGGCCGCGCTCGCCGTGGGCGAGCCCGACTCAGTGCCCACTGAAGCGGGCGGCTGTGTATTCCGCCAGCGCTGCCCGCTGGCAGCGGCGCGCTGCAAGAGCGAAGCGCCGCTACTGCGCGCGAGCAGTAGTGGGCTCGTGGCCTGTCACTTCGCCGACCCATAAGCGTTTTTCTTCAGCCACCGACGCCACAAAGGTCTACCATTGGCGCCCTGCCATGAGCAGAGCAGCATTTTGCAAGGTGCCCGCATGGATACAAAAGACCAGAACACGGCAGGTGCCGCCAACCCCTACGCACAGACTCACGAAGTGCAGAAGGGCGATACCCTGGGCAAGATCGCCCAGAAGTATTACGGCGATGCCAGCCTTTACATGCAGATCTTCGAAGCCAACAAGAGCCAGCTCAAGGACCCGAACAAGATTTTTCCGGGCCAGAAACTGGTCATTCCCTGAATCTACCATTGAGGAGCGTTAAGACATGACGATGAGAAACTTCAAGCTGGCCGGACTTGCAACGGTCACCGCAGCCCTGCTGCTGGCCGCCTGCGCCAGCCAGATGGAACCGGCCCAGACGGCGATTGCCGGCATCGAAGCAGCTATCAGCAGTGCCTCGGCTGACGCTGGCAAATATGTGCCCGATCAGCTGAGCGCCGTCCAGGCCAAGCTGACTGATCTTAAGGCCGCCTTCGACAAGAAGGACTACAAGAGCGTGCTGGGTGGTGCCCCGGCAGTACTGAGCGAAGCCCAGGCGCTGCTCGGCGCTGCGGCGCTGAAGAAAGAAGAGGTCATGAAGGCGATGAGCGCTGAGTGGACCAGCCTGGCTGCTTCACTGCCGCAGCTGGTCTCGGCTGTGAAGAGCCGGGTGGACATGCTTAGCAAGAGCCACAAGGCGCCCGCTGGCGTGGATCTGCCCGCTGCCAAGACCGGTCTTGCTGATGCCACCGCGTTGTGGGGCAAGGCCCAGGCTGCCTTCTCCTCAGGCAATGTAGAAGAAGCTGTCAATGCTGCCAGGGAAGTGAAGGCCAAGGCCGAAGCTGCCGCGACCGCGTTGAAGATGAAGCTGCCCGGCGCTGCGCCCGCGGCCGGCTGATAAACTGTGATTGCCCGGGGCTGGGTCGCGCTGCGGCCCAGCCCCGGAGCGTGGCTCCAGGGCGCTTTGCGTCGCCTGCCGCTATGCCGGCCCGCGCGCCGGCAGATATGCTCTGCGGATGCTCAATACCGCCAGTGTACATATTGATCTCAACGCCATCCGCGAGAACCTCGCCGTGGTCCGCTCGCTCTGCCCACACAGCCGCATTCTGGCGATGGTGAAAGCGGATGCGTACGGACACGGCATTGTGCCGGTAGCAAAGGCCCTGGCGGCTGCCGACGGCCTCGCGGTCGCGCACCTCGGCGAGGCACGACTGCTGCGCGGCGCGGGCATTACCCAGCGGCTGCTGCTGCTGGCAACCTTGCTCGACCAGGCCGAGCTGACCTGGTGCTCGAACCAGAGCGTTGACGTGACTGCCCACGATCAGTCCTCGGTTGCCGCCATTGCCGCGGTCGCGCGCCATGCGCCGCTGCGTGTCTGGTTGAAGCTTGATTCCGGTATGCATCGCATTGGCCTGGATCCCGACGCATTTGTTGAAGCCGATCGACTGCTATCCAGGCACGCGGGTGTGTCCGAGCTGGTGCATATGACGCATTTCGCCAACGCCGGCGACCCGGACAGCGTCGCCATGGAAAGTCAGTTGTCCTGCTTCCGCCAATGTCACCAGGTCAACCTGGCTGCCCAGGTCAGTCTGGCAAACTCGGCCGCTCTGGTCTCCAGGCCAGAGACACGCGCTGACTGGGTACGCCCGGGCATCATGCTCTATGGAGACAATCCTGTTGCCGCCCGCCAGACGTTGCCACTACGGGCCGCGATGACGTTGCGGGCCCACATCGTGGCCATACGCAGCATCGCCGCGCATGAATCCGTCGGCTACGATGCGCGCTGGACCAGCGCCCGCCCCAGCCGCGTCGCCACCGTCGGCATCGGTTACGGCGACGGTTACCCGCGACATGCCGCTAACGGCACGCCAGTGTGGATCGACGGGCAACTGGCCCCAGTGGTTGGAACGATCTCGATGGATTCGATTGGTGTAGATGTCACCGACTGTGAACGCGCCGCGGTTGGCGGTGTAGTGACCCTGTGGGGAGCAGAACTTCCCGCCGCAACTGTAGCCCGGCACGCCGGCACAATTTCCTATCAGCTCTTTACGGCGCTGAGCCAGCGCGTAAATCGCGAGTTCCTCGCTTAACGAACACACCCGGCAGTACCGGGCGCCCTCATTCCACCGCTATCGCCTCAAGCCGATCCACTTTGCGCCAGCCGCGCGGCAGCACCGCACCACGCTGTGCCCGCTCGCCGCGATAATGCCTGAGGTCGGCAGAGCTCAGGATCATCTGCCGCTCGCCAGAATACACGCGCAAGGACTGCTCACTGCCCACCACCATCACCGCGTTCATCAGTTCGCTGCGATCCGCCGCCTTCTTGCCGGGAATGCCGAACAGCTTGTTGCCTTTGCCGCGCGGCAATTCAGGAACCTCGGCCACCGCGAATACCAGCAGTCGCCCCTCAGTGTTGACAGCTGCCACCAGCGCCGTCGCCTCAGGCACTGGCACCGGCGGCAACACCAGTGCGCCCTCGCCCACATTGATGACCGCTTTGCCGGCACGATTGCGCGAATTCAATTCAGCGAGCCGGACCGTGAAGCCGAAGCCGGCGTCGGTCGCCAGCAGCCACAGGTCGGTGGGTTCACCGATCAGCACTCCGGCAAAGCGCGCACCATCGGGCGGATCGAGTCTGCCCGACAGCGGTTCGCCGGCGCCGCGCGCCGAGGGCAGGCTGTGTGCCGGCTGGCTGTAGGCGCGCCCGGTCGAGTCGATGAACAACGCTGCCTGCGTACTGCGGCCGCGCGCCGCCGCCTGGAACGCATCACCAGTCTTGTAGGCAAGCGTCAGCGGATCAATCTCGTGCCCCTTCGCGGCGCGCACAAAGCCGCCGGTTGAGAGCACTATGGTCACCGGCTCGTTGACGACCAGCTCGGTTTCCTCGATGGCCTGCGCGGCGGCGCGCTCGACAATGCGCGTACGGCGTTCGTCGCCATATTTTTCGGCATCGGCAATGATCTCGGCGCGAATCAGCCTGGTCAGTTTGGCCTTGCTCGCGAGCAGGGCCTGCAGTTCGCCGCCCTCATCAGTGAGGCGCTGCTGTTCGTCGCGGATCTTCATCTCCTCGAGTCGCGCCAGGTGACGCAGCTTGGTCTCGAGGATCGCCTCGGCCTGTTCATCGCTGAGCTTGAAGCGCTTGATCAGTACCGGTTTCGGCTCTTCCTCGCGACGAATGATGCGGATAACCTCGTCGAGATTGAGGTACGCGATCAGCATGCCATCGAGTATGTGCAGTCGGCGCGTGACTTTATCGAGCCGGAATTCCAGCCGGCGTCGCACCGTACGGCGTCGGAATTCCAGCCACTCGCTCAGCAGGCCCTTGAGCCCCATGACGCGCGGTCGGCCATCAAGGGCGATGACATTGATATTGACGCGGTAGCTGCGCTCCAGATCGGTGGTCGCGAACAGATGCGCCATGAGCTGCTCGATATCGACGCGGTTGGAACGCGGCTCAATCACCAGCCGGGTTGGATTCTCATGATCGGATTCGTCGCGGATGTCCTCCACCATCGGCAGCTTCTTCTCGCCCATCTGCTGCGCAACCTGCTCGCGCACGCGACTGCCTGAAACCTGGAACGGCAACTGGGTGACGATGATGTGGCCGGTTTCCTGTTCCTGCTCCCAGACTGCGCGCGCCCGAAAGCTGCCTACGCCCTTGTCATAAAATTCGTTGAGCTCGGCGCGCGCTGTGACAATCTCGGCGCCGGTCGGCAGATCAGGCCCCTTGACAAATTTTAGCAGCCCGCGCGTCGTCAGCTCCGGATCATCCAGCAGCGCGACGCAGGCCGCGGCAATCTCCCGCAGATTGTGCGGCGGAATGTCGGTCGCCATGCCGACCGCAATTCCGGACGCGCCGTTGAGCAGCAGGTTCGGCAGGCGCGCCGGCAACTGCAACGGCTCTTCCATGGTGCCGTCGAAATTCGGACCCCAGTCTACGGTGCCGTCGGCCAGTTCATCGAGCAGCACATCGGCGTAGCGCGTCAGTCGCGACTCCGTGTAGCGCATGGCCGCAAAGGACTTGGGATCATCGGCCGACCCCCAGTTGCCCTGACCATCGACGATCGCATAACGGTAGGCAAAATCCTGCGCCATGTGCACCATGGCCTCGTAGCAGGCCGAATCGCCATGCGGATGAAACTTGCCAATGACATCGCCGACCGTGCGCGCCGATTTCTTGTGCTTGGACGCGGCTGACAGGCTCAGCTCGCTCATGGCATAGATGATGCGCCGTTGCACGGGTTTGAGGCCATCACCGAGTGCCGGCAGCGCGCGGTCGAGAATCACGTACATGGAGTAGTCCAGGTAGGCCTTCTCGGTGAAGCCTGCCAGCGGGCGCTTTTCTACGCCCTCGAAATTCAGTTCTTCGCTCTTCACGTTGCGGGCCGGGCAGGGGCGGAGCAAGAACTCGCAAGCCCGCGCGCTCGGCGCGCAGAGGATGGGCCGGTCTCGGGAACGCCATGAACCCATCCATGGGGGCTCCGGGGGCGACATCCTGTCGCCCACGGTCCCGAGACCGGCCCATCGTCTGCGCGCCGAGCGCTCACGCTGGCGGGTTGTTGCGGCGCTGCCCGGACCGCCACGTGAAGCGCGAGCGCTGGTTCCCACGCCGTGTGCGGCGCGATGCGCAGCGGGCATCGCAGCGATGAGTGGTACGCGTCTGAGGTCGCCACACGGGGGTGTCTGGTCGATGGGGTTTGGTCGCGGCCAGGATCGTCAAAAACATGGATGTTTTTGCCGAAGCCCCCATGGATGGGTTCATGGCGGTCCTGGACGCGACCAAACCCCATCGACCGGACAGCCCCGCGCGCCCACATCAAATGCCTGCGAC
The DNA here is from genome assembly GCA_963823235.1 of uncultured Gammaproteobacteria bacterium. GTDB lineage: Bacteria > Pseudomonadota > Gammaproteobacteria > Steroidobacterales > Steroidobacteraceae > FEN-1191. Next base: position 102,540 of record CAWGKS010000016.1, read on the forward strand.
TCATAGCTCCGCCATGTTCCCGCTACGCTCGAGCCACTCGCGCCGGTCCCCCGACCGCTTCTTGGTCAGCAGCATATCCATGAGCTTGTCGGTATCGTCCCTGGCCTCAATGGTCAGCTGCACCAGCCGTCGCGTGAGTGGATCAATGGTAGATTCCCGCAGCTGCGAGGGGTTCATCTCTCCCAGGCCCTTGAAGCGCGTCACTACGGGTTTTACCCGCGAGTGCTCGGCCGTCAGGCGTGCCAGCACGGCATCGCGCTCGGCGATGTCGAGCGCATAGATCACCTGCTTGCCGGCATCGATGCGAAACAGCGGCGGCATGGCGACATAGATGTGGCCGTGCGTGACCAGCGGACGAAAATGACGCAGGAACAGCGCGCACAGCAGCGTGGCAATGTGCAGGCCGTCGGAGTCGGCGTCGGCGAGGATGCACACCTTGTGATAACGCAGGCCGGACAGATCGCTGGAACCCGGATCGACACCGAGCGCGACGGCAATGTCGTGCACTTCCTGCGAGGAGCCGATCTCGCCGGGTTCAAGTTCCCAGGTATTGAGGATCTTGCCGCGCAGCGGCATGATGGCCTGGAAATCCTTGGAGCGTGCCTGCTTGGCGGAGCCACCCGCCGAATCGCCCTCGACCAGGAAGAGTTCCGAGCGACTTGGATCCTGGCAACTGCAGTCGGCGAGTTTCCCGGGCAACACCGGTCCATTGACCGCGCGCTTGCGGGTGATGCGCTGCGCGGCCTTCATGCGTTCGAGCGCATTGGCGATGGCGAATTGCGCGATGCCTTCGCCGGCATCCGGGTGTTGATTCAGCCACAGCGCCATGGCATCGCGGGCGTGGGTCTCGACCAGGGCCGCGGCCTCGCGCGAACTGAGTTTTTCCTTGGTCTGGCCGGCAAACTGCGGGTCGCGGATCTTGATCGACAACACGTAGCAGACGCGATCCCAGACATCCTCGGCCGTCAGCTTGACGCCACGCGGCAGGAGATTCCTGAACTCGCTGAACTGGCGCACGGCATCGACTATCCCGGAACGCATGCCGTTGACGTGCGTGCCGCCGGCAATAGTGGGGATCAGATTGACGTAGCTCTCGGCAATCAGGTGCGGGGCATCGCTCGACCAGGCCAGCGCCCACTCGACGACGTCCTGTTCCGAGGCGTGCCTGCCGGTTATGGGCTCGGCCGGCAGGCGCTCGGCATTCGCCAACAGTTCGAGCAGGTACTCGCCCAGGTGTCCGGTGTAGAACCATTCCTCGCGCTCGCCGGTGGCTTCATTGGTAAAACTCAGCCGCAGGCCCGCGCACAGCACGGCCTTGGCCTTGAGCACGCGCTTGAGTTCCGGCACCGCAAAGCGCTCAGTATCGAAGAACTTCGGATCCGGCCAGAAACGTACCGTGGTGCCGGTATTGCGCTGGCCGACCGTACCGATTTCCTCGAGCTTCGAGGACACACGGCCATCCTTGAAGGCGATGTTGTATTCCTTGCCGCCACGCCGCACCCAGCATTCCAGGTGCTTCGACAGCGCATTGACCACCGACACGCCCACGCCATGCAGGCCGCCGGCGAAGCCGTAGGATTTGTCGGAAAATTTGCCGCCGGCGTGCAGGCGCGTGAGGATCAGCTCGACGCCGCTGACTTTCTCCTGCGGGTGCTTGTCCACCGGCATGCCGCGCCCATCGTCGCGCACCTCGAGCGAGCCATCCTTGAACAGCGTGACGTCGATCTGGGTGCAATGACCGGCCAGCGCTTCATCGACACTGTTGTCGACGACTTCATGCGCCAGATGGTTGGGACGGGTGGTGTCGGTGTACATGCCCGGCCGACGACGGACGGGCTCAAGGCCGGAGAGCACCTCGATATCGGCGGCGTTGTAGTTCTGCGACATGCGTTGGCGGTCAGACCTCGGAATTCGAGCGCGCGCAGTCTAGCAGACTGAAGTCTGCGCAAGGATCAGTATAGGTGTCGACGCTAGTCCAGGTCGGCGCGCAACAGCGCGCATAGTTCCGGGGCCACGGGGTCCACGCCGTGCCGATAGGCGTCGTGATCCACGCCGGCAGCGAGCACGGCGCCGGCTTTGAAATCTCCTGCCATGGCGGCGCTGAATTCAAAACGCAGGAAATGCACCGCCGAGGTCTTCTGCTCGTTCTCACGTTCCATGTCTTCGTCGGCAATCGCATACACCCGCTCGTGGCCCGCGACCTGCAGCCAGCAACGACGTTCCATGCCGCGCAGTCCTGCGAGTTTCGCCGCACGCTCTACCGGATCGGGGTATTCGATCAATAGCGTCGCCTTCAGGTTGCGACCGCTGGGAATCAGCGGATTGTAGGCCGCCAGCTCCTCGTCGATGCCGTCCGCCTCGAAGATGCGCTCGGTACGCAGCATCTCCTGCACCTGGTAGCGCACGGTCTCGCGATCCTCGAAGCTCCAGGTGCAGTTGGGGCCGACTTCCAGGCGCCGCGCAGCACGATAGTTGATCATGCGCTCGCGTATCGCCGGGCGCTCGCGCGCATAGCGCTCGAGCGGCAGCAGATCATTGCCGGTCAGGACTCGCATGCTTCAGATACCGTAGGCGATGCGCAGCAGCTTGAGAGGATGTTCGGGCGCGCGCGCTCCCTCGGCCAGGCCGCTGGCAATCTGATGCCCGGCCATGGGGCAATCACTGGCGTAGTGATCGGCGGCCTGGTCCTGCACCTTCTTTACCACGGGCTGCGCAATCTTCATCGAAGCCTCACGGAATTCACTCTTGACTGCGTAAGTGCCATTGTGCCCCGAGCAGCGCTCGATGACATCGACGCTGGTAGCCGGCACCAGCCTGAGCACGTCGCGGGTCTTGAGGCCGATGTTCTGCACCCGCAGATGACAGGGCACGTGATAACTGATGCTGCCCAGCTGCACCTTGAAATCAGTGCGCAGCAATCCGGCCTGGTGGCGCAGCATCAGGTACTCAAAGGGGTCAAAGATGCGGCTCTTGATCAGCTGCACATCGGCGTCCTGTGGGAACATCAGCGGCAATTCCTGCTTGAACATCAGGACGCAGGAGGGAATCGGCGCGACGATATCGAAACCCTGCTCCACCAGCGCTTTCAGCTGTGGGATATTGAATTCCTTCAGCCGCGCCACGGCCTCGAGATCGCCAAGCTCAAGCTTGGGCATACCGCAACAGCGCTCGCTGGCAGCGAGTGTAAGTTCGATACCGTTGTGGGCGAATACCGCCGCGAGATCAGTGGCGAGATCAGGCTCGTTGCGGTTGCCATAGCAGGTCGTGAACAGCACGACGCGCCCCGTGGTTGCGGGCGTGGCCTGCACTGGTGTCGCCGGTGCCGGCAGCTTCTGCAGGCGCGAGCGCGCACTACGCGTCTCATATCTTGGCAGCGGCGCCTCGGGATGCACGCCCAGCGTCTTGTCGAGCAGCTTGCGTCCCACAGTGCTGGCGTTGGCCGCATTGACCAGCTGCGCCACTACCGGAATGCCGGCGATGCTCCCCACCGTATCGGTGGAACTCAGCAAGCGGTCGCGCAGGCTGGCCCCGCCCGTGGCGTTGCGCACTGCCTTGGCGCGCAGCATCAGGTGCGGAAAATCAACATTCCATGGATGCGGCGGCACGTACGGACACTTGGTCATGTAGCACATGTCGCACAGATAGCAGTGATCAACCACCGGCCAGTAGGCACGTTTATCGACACTGTCGATCTCGCCGCTGCTGCTGGCGTCAATGGTGTCGAAGAGCGTGGGAAATGACTGACACAGGTTGAAACAACGCCGGCAGCCATGGCAGATATCGAACACGCGCTCGAGTTCCTGCTCGAGCGCGTGGGCGTCATAGAACCCAGGGTCACGCCAGTTCAGCGGGTGGCGCGTGGGCGCCTCGAGGTTGCCCTCGCCCTTGCCAGCGCCCGGGCCTGCCATCAAAGGGTATCCAGTGCCTTCTGAAAGCGATTGGCGTGTGAACGCTCGGCCTTGGCCAGCGTCTCGAACCAGTCGGCAATCTCACTGAAGCCCTCGGCGCGCGCGGCCTTGGCCATGCCCGGATACATATCCGAGTATTCGTGGGTCTCGCCCGCGATTGCTGATTTCAGGTTGGCACGGGTCTCGCCGATCGGCAGACCGGTAGCGGGGTCGCCCACGGCTTCCAGATACTCGAGATGGCCGTGCGCGTGCCCGGTTTCACCTTCGGCAGTCGAGCGAAACACGGCTGAGACGTCGTTATAGCCTTCGACATCGGCCTTGCCTGCGAAATAAAGATAGCGACGATTGGCCTGCGATTCGCCGGCAAATGCATCCTTCAGATTCTGTTCGGTCTTGCTTCCTTTGAGGCTCATCAGCTGCTCCCGCCCGGGTAGGGCTTATTTAGACTTAGTCTAAGCAGCGATGAATGTACGGCTAACCGGGCTCGCCGTCAACCCGGTTTGACCGCCGAGCGCATCGCTGTGTAGGGTCGCGCATTATCCCTCCCAACCCAGGTCCCCACGGTGTCTGCCAAACCCAAAAAAGCCGGATTTGAACAAAGCCTGGCCGAACTCGAACAGCTCGTTGCGCAGATGGAGAGCGGCAGCCTGCCCCTCGATGAAGCATTGCGCCATTTCGAACGCGGCGTGCAGCTGACGCGCGAGTGCCAGCTGGCCCTGCAGGCGGCGCAGGCACGGGTACAGATACTGGTGCAGGGTCCCGCGGGCCCCGACGTGCAAGACTTCGCCGCCGATTCCACTGGCGCCGCGGGTGGCCAGGCTGCTGGCGACGATTCCTGATCAACGCGCCTTGACGCTCACCACCGTGAACGCAGTCAATTTTCGCGCGCGCGCCGAGGCTGCGCAGCTGCGCATCGCTGCCGCGCTGGAACGCACCCTGAACCTGCCCGACGCTGCAGTAGCGCGCCTGCAGGAGGCGATGAGCTACGGTGTACTGGGCGGTGGCAAACGCCTGCGCCCACTGCTGGTGTACGTCACGGGTGAAGCGCTTGGCGCCCGGCCAGAACAGCTGGATGCGCCTGCCGTTGCAGTCGAACTGATACACGCCTACAGCCTGATTCACGACGATTTGCCGGCCATGGACAACGATGATCTGCGCCGCGGCCTGCCCACCTGCCACAAGGCTTTCGATGAGGGTACTGCGATACTGGCAGGCGATGCCCTGCAGGCGCTGGCATTTGACACCCTGGCCCACGGCGAGGCCTTAAGCGACAGCGCCCGCCTGCAGATGATTGCCGTGCTCTCGGCCGCCATCGGCACGCAGGGCATGGCCGGCGGGCAAGCCATGGATCTGGCTGCGGCCGGAACCCGATTGTCTGCCGCCAGCATCGAGGCAATGCACCGTCGCAAGACCGGTGCACTCATTCGCGCCAGCGTGGAACTGGGTGCCATCGCTGCCGGTCTGGTTGCAAGTACCCAGCGTCGCGCCCTGCAGCACTACGGCGAGGAGATAGGCCTCGCCTTTCAGATTCAGGATGACATCCTGGATGTCACCGGCCAGACCGCCGTGCTCGGCAAGCGTGTCGGTGCCGATGCGGCCAACGACAAGCCCACCTATCCCAGCGTTTTCGGGCTCGCGCGGGCGCAGGAACTGGCCTGCCTGCATCGCGACCGCGCGCTGGCGGAACTGGCTCCCATGGGCGTGGCGGCCGAGACGCTGCGTGCCCTGGCCTATGCCGTGGTCGAACGCGTCAGCTAGCGTAGACTGCCACCCATGGTCACTGACAGAGAACCCTACGCCCTGCTGCGCCAGATCGGCTCGCCTGCCGATCTGCGGGCGCTGCCGGAGCGGCGCCTGAAGGACCTGGCCGAGGAACTGCGCCAGTTTCTGGTGCAGACCGTGAGTACGCGCGGTGGTCATTTTGCCGCTGGCCTGGGCACTGTGGAGCTGACCATTGCCCTGCACTATGTTTATCAGACGCCGCACGACCGATTGGTATGGGACGTTGGCCACCAGGCCTACCCGCACAAGGTGCTCACCGGTCGGCGCGATCAGTTGCACACCATCAAGCAACACGCAGGCCTGGCCCCGTTTCCGCAGCGCGCTGAGAGTGAGTACGACACCTTCGGCGTCGGGCATTCGAGCACTTCGGTGAGCGCGGCGCTCGGCATGGCAGTGGCCGCGGCACGCAAGGGTGAAGCCCGGCGCGCGGTTGCGATCATCGGTGATGGTGCCATGAGTGCCGGCATGGCCTTCGAAGCGCTCAATCATGCCGGCAGCCTGCCGACCAATCTGCTGGTGGTATTGAACGACAACGACATGTCGATTTCCGAGAACGTCGGCGCACTGTCCAATTACCTGGCGCGGGTGCTCTCCGGCCGCTTCTATTCACACCTGCGTGAAGGCGGCAAGCGCGTGCTGCGCAAGATGCCGCACATCCACGAATTCGCGCGCCGCTCGGAAGAACACGTGAAAGGCATGTGGCTGCCGGGCACCCTGTTTGAGGAAATGGGCTTCAACTACATCGGACCCATCGATGGTCACGATCTGAAATCGCTGGTACGTACGCTGCGCAACCTGCGTGATCTGGACGGCCCGCAGCTATTGCACGTGGTGACCCGCAAGGGCAAGGGCTATGCGCCAGCCGAGGCCGACCCGATTACCTGGCACGGGCCCGGTCCCTTCGATCCGCTTACCGGCCGCCTGCTCAAGGACCAGGCCGGCGGCCCTACCTATTCGCAGGTGTTCGGCGCCTGGTTGTGCGACATGGCCGCCAGCGATGAGCGCATATTGGGCATCACCCCGGCGATGCGCGAGGGCTCCGGACTGGTCGAGTTTTCCAGGCGCTTTCCTGAGCGCTACTTCGATGTCGCTATAGCTGAGCAGCATGCCGTGACCTTTGCGGCTGGCCTGGCCTGCGAAGGGCTGATACCTGTGGTGGCAATTTATTCGACGTTTCTGCAGCGCGGCTACGATCAACTGATACACGACGTGGCGCTGCAGAATCTGCCGGTGGTTTTTGCGCTCGATCGCGCCGGCGTGGTCGGTGGTGACGGCGCCACGCACAATGGCAGCTTCGACTACTCATTTCTGCGCTGCATCCCCAATATAGTGATCATGGCGCCGGCGGATGAAAACGAATGCCGGCAGATGCTCTTTACCGCCACGCGCGTCGGCGGCCCGGCCGCGGTGCGCTACCCGCGTGGCCAGGGACCGGGAGTGGCAATCGACGCCGCCATGACGCTCGTACCGATCGGCCGCGCCCAGCTGCGCCGGCACGGTGGATCCGGTCTGCTGCTGCTGGCCTTTGGCACCATGCTGGCCGCAGCGCTGCGGGCCGGCGAGCAACTTGATGCCACGGTGGTCAATATGCGCTTTGTCAAGCCACTGGACGAAGCCCTGCTGCGCGAACTGGCGCCACAATATGCAGCCCTGGTCACCCTCGAGGAAAATACCGTCGGCGGTGGCGCCGGCAGCGCAGTTGCCGAACTGCTCGATTCCCTGGGCATAAGCGGGCCACGTCTGCATATAGGACTGCCCGATCGCTTTATTGAGCACGGCAGCCGCGAACAATGCCTCGTGGATGCCGGGCTCGATAACGCCACAGTTCTGGCCACCATCGAGCGCTGGTGGCGTCCGCTGGCACTTGACTTGAATAGCTCCAGGCCCGCCACCAGAATAGCGGTGGCGGTTCGCTCCGGACCGGCCTGATCTGGCCTTCGTAAGGGTGAGTAATGGATATCGCTGTTGCCGAACGTAAACCGGTCAAGAACGCCGTTGAAGATGTGCAAAGTGGCGCTGATACGCGCCAGATCGCCATCGATCGCGTCGGCATCAAGGATATCCGCCATCCGGTGCGGGTGAAGGATCGCTCCGCCGGCGAGCAGCACACGGTCGCCACCTTCAACATGTACGTCAACCTGCCGCATAACTTCAAGGGCACCCATATGTCGCGCTTCGTCGAGGTGCTGCATCATGCGCCGGAAATTTCGGTAGATTCATTCCGCGCCATGCTGGTGGACATGACCGCGCGCCTCGACGCCGACGCCGGGCACATCGAAATGAGCTTCCCGTATTTCGTCACCAAGCGTGCACCCATATCCGGGGTGGAAAGCCTGATGGACTACCAGGCCACGCTGATCGGCGAATGCTGCCATGGTGAAACCCAGCTGTGGATCCGGGTGGTAGTGCCGGTCACCAGCCTGTGCCCGTGCTCGAAGAAGATCTCCGAGCGCGGCGCCCACAATCAGCGCTCGCACGTTACCATCAAGGCGCGGTTGCGCGAGCACATGTGGATCGAGGAACTGATCGCCATCGCCGAGTCCGAGGCCTCATGCGAGCTGTACGGTATTCTCAAGCGCCCCGACGAGAAATACGTAACCGAGCGCGCCTACGACAATCCGAAGTTTGTCGAAGACATGGTGCGCGACGTGGCGGTGCGGCTCAATGCCGAGCCGCGCATCAGCGCCTACGTGGTGGAGAGCGAGAATTTCGAATCGATCCACAATCACTCGGCTTATGCGCTGATTGAGCGCAACCAGCAGCTGCCGGCGCCGGCCGGCAAGAGCTAGCCGGGACTGCGGCGCGCCTCAGGCCGGGCGTAGCTCCGCACCCTGCAGGCGCCCGATCAGGGTGCGCAGGAATACGCGGTTGAAGCGCAGCTGGCAGGAAGCCGAGACCTGCTCGAGCAGCGTCGAGCTCACCTTGAGCACGGTCACGGCGTCGGTGGCGCGAATGGTGGCGCTGCGTTTGGCGCCCTGCACGTAGCTGGTCTCGCCAAAACATTCGCCCAGCGACAGCAGGCCGACCGAGACGCCGTTGCGCTCCACGGCGCAGTTGCCGCTGACGATGATGTAGAAGCGATCGTCCATCTCGCCTTCCTTGACGATCTCTTCACCCAGGTTGTAATCCTGCCAGTGACTGGCGCGCATTACTTCCGTGATTTCCGCGTGTGAGAACTCGTGGAAGAATTTCAGGCGACGCAGCAGGCTGAACTGCTCCTGCTGGTTCATGCGCGAATTCTTCTGGCGCAGCTGCTGGTGCACGCGCGTCAGTTCGCCGGCCAGCTCCAGGCCGCTCTTCTGGCGGCGCTCGGGATCCTTCTGCATTGCGGTAGCCACCACCACTTCCAGATCCTCGGGCACATCCTCGCGCAGCGTATGAATCGGCGGCGGGGTGGCGTAGACAATCTGGTGCAGGAGCTTGGCGAGATTGCCGGCGCGGAACGGGCGCGTGCCGGTCAGCAGCTCGTACATCACACAGCCGAGTGAATACAGGTCGGAGCGATTGGTCAGGTCGATGCTCTGCACCTGCTCGGGCGACATGTAGCTGGGTGAGCCGGCGATGCCTTCAATGCGTGAGATCTCGGAATCGGCCACCAGGGCGATGCCAAAATCGATGATACGTACGTCGCTGTCCTGGGTGAGCATGAGATTCGAGGGCTTGATATCGCGATGAATCACGCCACGCGAGTGCGCGTAGTGCAGCGCCTTGGCGCACTTGAACATGATTTCGACCACATCATCGATGCGCAGCAGATTGTCCGGGCGGCAGTAGGCAGCCAGGGTGCGCGCGCCATGCACGTGCTCGGTGACAATGTAACAGTGGCCGTTCTCTTCACCGGCGTCGTAGATCGGCAGGATATTGGGGTGGTGCAGCATCCCCACCATGTGGGCTTCGGACAGGAACATCTTGCGCGTGACGCGCGCGCGTTCGTCATCGCCACTGGCCTCGATGTTGTAGACCTTGATCGCGACGTCGCGGCCGTAGTACGGATCATGCGAGAGATAGACGACGCCGGTGCTGCCGCGGCCTACCTCATTGACGATGAGATACTTGCCGATGCGCTCGGGTATGGCTCTGACGCTGGGATTTTTTGCTACTTGGAGTGACATCAGTCCATGGTCCGCACACGGCAAATTCGAGGATACGGAGTGTGCACGCGGTGGACTGTGAACTGCATCGCGGATCACCGGCCAGCGTAGCCGGGCAACGTGCCGGGCGCCCGGACCGGCAGAGAGGAAGCTAGCTTTTGAAGTGATCGAAGGGCGAATGCGAGAACTGGATCACGCCGCCAGCGACGCGCAATTCCAGCCCCGTGGCCGGACGCAGCCGACCGCAGCAGCTTAGCGGTACTGCGAGCTGCGCCGCGAGATCGCTCAGGCGCACAGCATTTTCCGGCGGCACCGTGAAACACAGCTCGTAATCTTCACCACCCTGCAGAGCGCGCTGCCAGCTTAAGTCCGCCGCGCTCGCCTGCAGTGCCGGTGACAGGGGCAGCCGGTCGACATCGAGTACCACGCCGCAACCACTGGCCTGCGCCAGTCGTGGCAGGTCGGCGAGCAGGCCGTCGGACAGGTCTATGCAACTGCTGGCGAGACCGCGCAGCGCGATTCCCAGGGCTACTCGCGGTGTCGGGTAATCGAAGCGCGCGCGCAGTGCCGCGCTGGCCTCCGGCAGGCGGCCCAGGGCGGCATCGCCCAGGGTGCCACTCACCCAGATTTCGTCGCCAGCGCAAGCGCCACTGCGTCGCAGCGCAGTGCCGGCCGGCACCATCCCGGTCAGCTGCACCGTGATGTTCAGCGGACCGCGGCTCAGGTTGCCGCCGACCAAAGCGACATCGTGAAGGCGCGCCAGGCGTCCAAAGCCGGCGGCGAACTCAGCCAGCCACGACTCATCGATGCCAGGCAGCGTCAGGGACAGAAGCGCCCAGGCAGGCGTCGCGCCCATCGCCGCCAGGTCGCTCAGATTCACGGCCAGCGCACGATGCCCGAGCGAGCGTGGCGGCGCAGCGGGCAGAAAATGCACCTGCTCGATCAGCGAGTCGGTGGTTTGCGCGAGCTCCATGCCAGCTGCCGGGCGCAACAGCGCGGCGTCATCGCCGATTCCCAGCAGCACATCGGTGCGCACCGCGCCCAGGTGATTGAAGAACCGGTCAATCACCTGCCACTCGCCACTACTGGTCATGGGTTGGCATCAGTCACGTGCGCATATGCCTCAGCGCTCGGAAGGACGCCAGTCACGCGCCGCACGATCGAGCACGCCGTTGATGAATTTGTGCCCGTCAGTGGCGCCAAAACGCCGCGTCAGGCTCACGGCCTCGTTGATGATGACGCGAAACGGAATCTGCGCCTGCGTGCGCAGCTCTACAGCGGCAATCAGCAGCACCGCATGCTCCACCGGGTCAAGATGCTCGGCGCTGCGCGACAGCAGTGGCGTGAGCGCCGCATCCAGTGCCTCATGCTGTTCGACGGCGCTTTGCACCAGCACACGAAAGTATTCACCATCGGCACGCGCCATGTCGCCCTCGCTGGCAAACTCGTTGACCAGATCCTGCCAGGGACCGGCATTGAGTTGCCAGCGATACAGCGCCTGCACCGCCAGGCGACGCGCCAGCGCGCGCGCCGCGGACTGCGGATTGAAGTTCCTGCCCATGAGTAGCTAGCGCCCGGGGCCGGACATCACAGCGCGCGCAGTAGCCGCGCCATGGCGACGGCTGTGAGCAGGGCTTCGGCACCCTTGTTGCCAGGCCCGGGCGCCGCACGCTCCTCGGCCTGTGCGGTGGTCTCAGTCGTGAGCACCCCGAAACTGACCGGCACGCCGGTACTGAGCATCACCTGTTGCAGGCCACGGGCGCACTCGCCCGCCACGAAATCGAAATGGGCGGTGTCGCCGCGGATTACGCAGCCCAGAGCCACCACGGCATCGACACCACCACGCTGGGCGACAACCTGTGCCGCCAGCGGCAGCTCGAAAGCACCGGGCACGCGCTCGACACGCAGTGAGCGCGCCTCGCCGCCGGCCGCCAGCCAGGCGGCGCGCGCGCCGTTGATCAACGGCTCGACAATAGCTTCGTTATAGCGCGCGGCAACGATAGCGAGCCGCAACCCTGCGGCATCGACGGTCACCGCAGTGTCGGCTGACTTCCCCATGCGGGTGATTATAGCGTCGCTACCTGCGTTGATTCAGCCAGATTCATCAATATAGCTGAGAATCTCCAGGCCAAAGGCTGACAACCCGTGCAGTTGCCGGGGCGCCGAGAGCACGTGCATGCGTCGCACACCCAGATCCTGCAATATCTGCGCACCCACACCAAAGGTGCGCAGTACGCCGCCGCTCTGTGCTCCGCTGCGCTCGGTGTGCGGGCCGCGGGGCTCTGGCAGGCGCACGGCATCGGCCAGTTCACGCGGTGTTTCGCTTTGCCGCAGTATGACCACCACGCCGCTGGTGGCGCTGGCGATACGCGCCAACGCGGCGCGCAGTGTCCAGGCATAGCTCGCATCACGCACCCCGAGTACATCGCGAAGCGTGTCGATCAGGTGCACGCGTACCAGCGGCGTCGCCTGTTGATCGATGACGCCGTGGACCAGCGCCAGATGCACATCGCGATTGACGTGATCTTCGTAGGCGTACAGGCGAAAGGCGCCGTGCTCGGTCTGCACCTGCTGCTCGGCGATACGCTCCACCGAGCGCTCGTTGCGCAGGCGGTAGCGGATCAGGTCGGCAATCGTGCCGATCTTCAGGCCGTGTGCCTGCGCAAACAGCTCCAGTTGTGGACGACGCGCCATGGTGCCGTCTTCATTCATGACTTCGACTATGACCGCGGCCGGCTCGAAACCCGCGAGCCGCGTCAGATCGCAACCGGCCTCGGTGTGTCCGGCGCGCGTCAGCACACCGCCCGGCTGCGCCATCACCGGGAAGACGTGCCCTGGCTGGCGCAGGTCTTCGGCGCTGGCATCGGCGCGCACGGCTGCCAGCACGGTCTGCGCGCGATCGTAAGCCGAGATGCCGGTGGTAATACCCTCGGCGGCTTCGATCGACAGCGTGAAATTGGTGCGTTGATCACGATCAGTGTCATTCACCATGAGCGGCAGGCGCAGCCGCGCACAACGCTCGCGCGTCAGCGTCAGACAGATCAGGCCGCGCCCGAAGCGCGCCATGAAATTGATGTCTTCGGCGCGCACCGCCTGAGCCGCCATCAGCAGATCACCTTCGTTCTCGCGATTCTCGTCGTCCATGATGACGACCATGCGTCCGGCGCGCAGTTCACTCAGGATCTCTTCGGTGGTATTCAATTGCATGCCGATTCCTTCAATGAGCCAGGGTCAATGAGCAAGGATGCCGCTGCTCTCCAGCAACCGCGCGGCGTAGCGGGCGATGACATCAATCTCGAGATTCGCCTGCCCGCCTGCGACCAGCTGTCCCAGCGTGGTCACCTGCAAAGTATGCGGGATCAGATTTACGCTGAACTCTGCGGCCGTCACCTCGTTGACCGTCAACGACACGCCGTCCAGCGCCACTGAACCCTTGGTGGCAATGAAGCGCAGCAGCTGTGGCGCTGCCCGCCAACACAGGCGCTGCGAGCGGGCATCAGCGCGACTCGACACCAGTTGCGCCAGGCCGTCGACGTGACCGGAGACCAGATGACCGCCGAGTGCGTCGCCAGCGCGCAGCGCGGCCTCGAGATTCAGCTCCCGCCCGACCTGCCATTGCGCCACCGTGGTCAACGCCAGGGTCGCGCGTGAAACATCGGCCGCAAAGCCGCCCGCCAGCTGCTCGGCAACCGTCAGGCACACACCTGCCACGGCGACACTGTCCCCCAGCGCCAGGCGCGCCGGATCGAGCTGCGGCGCGTCGATGCACAATCGCAGGTCACCATCACGCGCGCTCACCGAGCGTACCCGGCCGAGTGATTGAATGATTCCGGTGAACATCAGTTACCCTGCTGGCGTGGTCGCAGGATAACGCGCAGGTCTTCGCCCACGCGTGTGACCTCATGGTACTGCAGCGCCAGGCGCTGATCGAGATCGGCGAGCTCAGGCAACTGGGCCAGCGGCAGCGCACCCGGACCCAACAGGCACGGCGCCAGGTAGAGCACCAGTTCATCAACCAGTTGCTGTGCCAGGAACGCTCCAGCCAGTTGAGCGCCGGCCTCGACCCACACTTCGTTGGCCTCGAGCGCCGCGAGCCGCGCCAGCACCACCGGCAGGTCGAGTCCACCCGTCGCGGCCGGAGCAACAGCTTCAACACGTACACCGAGCTGCGCATACGGCGCGCAACGTGCCTCGAGACCGGCGAGCGCTGCCGAAACCAGAATCAGTGCCGGGCCCTCGCGATTGAACATGCGCGCGGCCACTGGCGCACGCAGCGCGCTGTCAAGCACCACCCGCAGCGGCTGCCGGCTGGCCCCATCCAGGCGCACATTCAGGGCCGGATCGTCAGCGAGCACCGTGCCGATCCCCGTAAGCACGACCGAGCTGCGTGCGCGGTAGAGCTGCGCGTCGGCGCGCGCCTGCTTGCCCGTGATCCAGCGGCTCGCGCCGTTGGCGAGCGCCGTACGCCCGTCAAGGCTGGCACCCAGTTTGACGCGCACCCACGGCCGCTGCCGCTCGAAGCGGCTGAAGAAGCCGACATTCAACTCGCGCGCCTCGTCGGCCAGCAGCCCACCGGCCACTTCGACGCCGGCCTGCTGCAACTGTGCTGCCCCGCCCTGCATGCGCGGATGCGGATCCGGGGAGGCATACACAACCCGGCGTACGCCAGCCGCCAGCAACGCCTGGGTGCACGGTGGCGTACGCCCCTGCGCAGCGCAGGGTTCCAGCGTGACATAGGCGGTAGCACCACGTGCCGAGTCACCGACCGACTGCAATGCACAGACTTCGGCGTGCGGCCCACCGGCACGCTCGTGCCAGCCCTCGCCCACCACCCGTCCGTCGCGCACCAGCACGCAGCCGACGCGTGGATTGGGATCAGTGGTATTGAGCCCCAGGGCCGCCAGCCCCAGAGCATGACGCATGTGCTCGGCGTCTTCGCTGCGCCACTCGCTCATGGCTTGTCGCCCGGCAGCAGCGGCAGCTGTTCGCGCCCGTCATCACGCTCAGGCGCGCGACGACGCCGCTGTTTACGCAAGCCGTCAATCGTGTCACGAAAGGCTTCGACGTCCTGGAAGCTGCGATACACCGAAGCAAAGCGCACGTAGGCCACTTCATCCAGATGCCGCAGTTCTTCCATGACCAGCTCGCCGACCTGTCGCGCGGGCACTTCGCGCTCACCGAGCACGCGCAGCTTGTGGCAGACCCGGGCCGTGGCGGCATCAATCGCCGCACTGCTTACCGGCCGCTTTTCGAGTGCCTTGACCATGCCGGCGTTCAATTTGACCTCATCGAAAGGCTCGCGGCTGCCGTCGCTCTTGATAATGCGCGGCATCAGCAGTTCGGCGCTCTCGAAAGTAGTGAAGCGCTCGCCGCAACTCAGGCACTCGCGGCGGCGGCGAATCTGCCGGCCATCGCCCGCCAGGCGCGAATCGGTGACGCGCGTGTCTTCATGATTGCAGAACGGACAATGCATCGCTCATCCGGTAGTGTGCCCGCGCATTGCCGTCACAACCTGCAACTGCCCGGCAATGCGCAACGCCTTCACGCAGCCTCATAAACCGGAAAGCGGCGACACAGGTCCAGTACCTGCGCGCGCACCCGCTGCACGGTGCCGTCTGCACCCTCGGCGTCAATGACATCGGCCATCCACTCGGCCACCTGTCGTACTTCGGCTTCGCGAAAGCCACGCGTGGTCACGGCCGGGGTGCCCACGCGCAGTCCACTGGCAATCGATGGCGGCCGCGGATCATTGGGCACCGCGTTCTTGTTTACCGTGATGTTGGCGCGGCCCAGTGCGGCGTCGGCATCCTTGCCAGTGAGCGTGCGCGGACCCAGATCGACGAGCAGCAGATGATTGTCGGTGCCTCCGGACACGATATTCAGACCACGGGCCATCAGCGCCGCGCCCATGGCACGCGCATTGGCGAGCACCTGCTGCTGGTAGATCCTGAACTCCGGCTGCAGGGCTTCAAGCAGGGCCACCGCCTTGGCCGCGATGACATGCATCAGCGGTCCACCCTGGGTGCCGGGAAACACCATCGAATTCAGCTTCTTCGTGATCGCCTCGTTGGCGCGCGCCAGGATCAGGCCGCCGCGCGGGCCGCGCAGCGTCTTGTGCGTGGTGGTGGTCACCACATCGGCAATGGCAATCGGGCTCGGGTACTGCCCGGCCGCCACCAGGCCGGCAACATGGGCCATGTCTACGAAAAACAGTGCCCCGACCGCATCGGCAATGGCACGAAAGCGCGCCCAATCGATCACGCGGGAGTAAGCCGAGAATCCGGCCACGATCATTTTCGGCCGATGTTCATGCGCCAGGCGCTCGAGCTGCGCGTAGTCGATCAGCCCGGTGGCAATATCGACGCCATACTGCACAGCGTTGAACAGCTTGCCGGAGAAGTTGACTTTGGCGCCGTGCGTCAGGTGCCCGCCATGATCAAGACTCATGCCCAGTATCGTGTCGCCAGGCGCGAGCAGGGCCAGGTAGACGGCGGCGTTGGCCTGCGAACCCGAGTGTGGCTGAACGTTGGCATAATCAGCGCCAAATAATTTACAGGCGCGCTCGATGGCCAGCTTTTCGGCCACGTCGACAAATTCGCAGCCACCGTAATAGCGACGGCCGGGATACCCCTCAGCGTACTTATTGGTCAGCACTGAACCCTGGGCCGCCAGCACCCGCGGGCTGGTATAGTTTTCGGAAGCGATCAGTTCTATGTGCTCTTCCTGGCGGCGCAATTCGCCCACCATGGCCGCGTGCAGCTGCGGATCAAAACCGGCGATATCCAGACTGGCGGAATACATGGCAGACGCCACCTCGCTGAGGGGAAAAGGAGCGGAATTGTACCGGAGTCAGTCCGCCAGCAGGGCTTCGACGACGCCAGCCCAGGCCTGGGCCAGATTGCCCCGATCGTACCCCCCTCCGCCCAGGGCCAGCACTCGCCCATGCCCGAGGCGATCTGCCAGCACACGCAGGTCCGTGGCGGCACGGGCGTGCGTGGCAGGGGAAAAACGCAGGTGAGCCAGAGGGTCGCCGGCCACACTGTCTGCGCCACACTGCAATATCAGGAATTCGGGCTGGTAACGGGCCACATGCTCAAGCATGACGGGCCAGACGACCGCGAACTGGGCATCTCCGGCTCCCGCAGGTAACGGCATATTGAGTTTGGTGCCCTGCGCGGTGCCGGTGCCGCGTTCGTGTTCATGGCCGGTACCCGGATAGAGCGTGTCGGCGCTTTCATGCAGGTCGGCGATGATGAGTTCGGGATCCTCTTCGAAGGCGTAAAACACGCCATCGCCGTGATGGGCATCGATGTCGATATAGGCGATACGGTGCAGACCGTGGCGTCGCCGCAATGCCTCGATCACTACGCCACAATCGTTGAACACGCAAAATCCGGCCGCTTTGTCACGCCCCGCGTGGTGCAGGCCGGCGATCGGCACGAAGGCGCGACGCCTGGGCCCCGTCATGATCCACTCGGCGGCCTCCAGGCTCGCGCCCACCACGCAGGCGGCAGCCTCGTAGACACCCCGGAAACTGGGCGTATCGCCGCCATCCAGCGCCCCATTGCCCTGCTCGGAACTGCGCTGCACGAACTCAACGTGCGAGCGCGTATGAAAGAGCAGCAGATCCTCGACGCTGGCCTGCACAGGTTCGAGCAGCGTGACGCGCGCGGGCAGGCCGCGCAGCTCGAACTCCCGCTGAAAGGCGCCATGCCGGTCCGGACCAAAGGGGTGGCCGCCCGGAAATCCGTACCTGGCGATGCGCTCGCCCATGGCGACCGCAGTCTGCGGACCCTGCTCGCTCAATTCCTTGACCCGCTGTGGCGGCCACGGGTTGGCCTGCGCGGAGCGTACCACAGCCCGGCTGAGCACCGGCCGTGGCGCGCCCTGCCTCGCTTCAACGATAATGCCGGTCTATGGCGCAATACATCTACACCATGAATCGGGTCTCGAAGATCGTGCCGCCCAAGCGCACGATCCTGCGCGACATCAGCCTGTCGTTTTTTCCGGGCGCCAAGATTGGCGTGCTCGGACTCAACGGTTCCGGCAAGTCAACATTGCTGCGCATCATGGCCGGCGTCGACACCAACATAGACGGCGAGGCACGCGCGCAAGCGGGTATCCGCATCGGCTTTCTCACCCAGGAGCCCGAACTCGATCCCAGCCACGACGTGCGCAAGGCCGTGATGGCTGGCGTCGGTGAGGCCTTCAGGATGCTGCAGCGCTTCAATGAGATCAGCGACAGATTCGCCGAGCCGATGGACGACGAGCAGATGAACAAGCTGCTCGAGGAACAGGCCAGGCTGCAGGACCAGATTGATGCCGGCGGCGGCTGGGAGCTCGAACGCAAGCTGGAGATTGCTGCCGACGCGCTGCGCCTGCCGCCCTGGGAGGCTTCGATTGCCCAGCTCTCGGGCGGCGAGAAGCGGCGCGTGGCGCTGTGCCGGTTGCTGCTCTCGCAGCCGGACATGCTGCTGCTCGATGAGCCCACCAACCACCTGGACGCCGAATCGGTGGCCTGGCTGGAGCGCTATCTCGAGGAATACCCGGGCACCGTCATCGCGGTGACGCACGATCGCTATTTTCTCGACAACGTGGCGCAATGGATCCTCGAACTCGATCGCGGCCATGGCATTCCCTATGAGGGCAATTATTCTTCGTGGCTGGAGCAGAAAGAAAAGCGCCTGGCGCTCGAGGAGCGCGAACAGGATTCGCTGCGCAAGACACTGCAGCGCGAGCTCGAATGGGTGCGCACCAATCCCAAGGCGCGCCAGGCCAAGAGCAAGGCGCGCCTGGCCCGTTACGAAGACCTGGCCTCGAAAGAATTCCAGCAGCGCAATGAAACCAATGAAATTTATATTCCGCCGGGTCCGCGCCTCGGTGAGCTGGTGATTGAAGTCGAGGCACTGCGCAAGGCCTTCGGCGACAAGCTGTTGATCGACAACCTGTCGCTGCGTCTGCCGCCCGGCGGCATCGTCGGCATCATCGGCCCGAACGGCGCCGGCAAGACCACCCTGTTTCGCATGCTCACCGGCGCAGACCAGGCCGATGCGGGGGAAATCCGCATTGGCCCGTCGGTGAAAATGGCCTACGTCGATCAGTCGCGCCAGACCCTGGATGACAGCAAAAGCGTCTGGGCGGAAATCTCTGGCGGCCTGGATATCATCAAGGTCGATAACTACGAGACGCCCTCGCGCGCTTACGTGGGTCGCTTCAATTTCAGGGGATCGCAGCAGCAGCAGCTGATCGGCGAGCTCTCCGGTGGTGAACGCAACCGCGTGCATCTGGCCAAGGTGCTCAGGCAGGGCGGCAATGTCCTGCTGCTGGACGAGCCCACCAACGACCTGGATGTCGAGACGCTGCGCGCGCTCGAAGACGCGTTGGTGAGTTTCCCTGGCTGCGCGGTCGTTATCTCGCACGATCGCTGGTTCCTCGATCGCATCGCCACCCACATCCTGGCGTTCGAAGGCAACTCCGAGGTGATCTGGTTTGAAGGCAATTACCAGGATTACGTTGAGGATCTGCGCCGGCGCCGTGGCGATGAGGCCACGCAGCCCCATCGGGTCAGGTACAAACGTCTCACTGGCTAGGCCTCCACGGGTGAGATTCCGCCTCAGCGAGATTATGTAACCCCCGGAACCTACAGGGAATTCCCCCACTGGCGCGGCCCAGTGATTAGGCTACACTGAGCGCGACCGCAGCGGCGTTCAGGGGATCAAGGACCGCGCGGCACCAAGGCGCCTATGTCGAGCTATATCGATGCATCCGGCCGGCTGCACCACGAGCAGGAGGCCAATCTCGCACTCACCTGCCCGCACTGTCAGGTGCTCTCGCACATTACGCCCATCGCCATACCAAGCTTCGATGAGCTGGTCACGCACCGGCCCAAGCACGTCGGCGCCGTGTTTCGCTGCGACTCGTGCAACGCGCCGGTGTTCCTGCGCTTCCCGGTGCGCATGTACGGCAACAATCGCGTCGAACTCGGCTCGCAGTATTCAGAGATCGAGCGACCACGGGAGAAATTCAGCTACACCTATCTGCCTGAGGAAGTAGAAGCGTTGTTCCGCGAGGCCCTCGCCTGCTTCTCCAACGCCCATTACAACGCCTTTGCGAGCCTGTGCCGGCGCACCATGCAGACGGCTTTTGCTGACCTCGGTGAAGCCGGCAAACTCAAGGTCTTCGATCAGCTCAACGACGTGCGCGCCATGGCGGACATCGACGCGCCCACGTTCATCGATGTGAAGCGCGTGATTTTCGGCACCGACAATGATCCACATCCGAGCATGCCGATGATCGATGGCCAGCTGGCGGGTGTGCTGCTCGAAGTGATCAAGGATCTGTTGCACCAGGTCTATGTGCGCAAGGGCCGCCTGCAGCAGGCGATGATGATGCGGCGCTTCTTTGCCGATGAGTCGCTGCGCAATCTGCGCGCCGAACCAGGTCAGCAGGCGGCGAATCCTTAAGGCCGCTAAGATTGAGCCCGGATCCGCGCCGCCGCGGCGCGGCTTGCCAGCAAGGGGCTAGCGTGAACACGAAATTTCTGCAGATCAGCAGCACACTGCTGCTGGCGTTGACGTCGGCTCGCAGCACGAGCGCAGACCTGTCGCCGAATCGCACCTCGATCGACGCGCCGGAGCTCGCACGCCCGGGTAAGTTCGCGGTCGGCGTGCGCACCCTGACGCTCATCGATGGCAACGCCATCGACGTACTCGGCTTTGATGCCAGCCATGGCACGGCTCCGCGCCATGATCGCACCCTGACCATTGACCTGTGGTATCCGGCCGTCGTGGCCCCTGGCGCTCGTGCCGAGACCTACAGGGATTCACTTTGGGGTGAAGACGGCAAGCCGGTCGCGTTTGAGCTGCCGGGTATCGCAGTGCGCGACGCCAGCGCGGCAACGGGCCGCTTTCCACTGCTCATCGTCTCGCACGGCCATGGCAATGCCACGGTTGCGATGAGCTGGCTGACCGAGAATCTCGCCTCCAAAGGCTATGTGGTCGCCGCCATCCGGCACCTGGACCCCTATACCAACCCAGCCGGGTTTCCGGAAGTCCTGCTGCGCCGTCCGCTCGACATCGGATTCGTTGCGCAATCGTTGCAGGACTCGCTCGCGGCCGAAGGCCTCATCGACGCGACGCGCACGGCCCTGATCGGTTACTCGATGGGCGGCTATGGCGTGCTCACCGCCGCAGGCGCGGAGCTGGATCCGGACGGCCCCACCTGCACGCTGGTTCCTGGCGGTCTTTTGAAGCCCTATGCGCGGGGCGGGCCATTGCAGAAGGAACTGCAGGTCCGCAATCTCAAGGCGGTGGTTGCGATCTCGCCTGCCGGCGGAGGAGCGCTTGCCGCGTGGGGCACCGCCGGCATCGGCGCTATCACTGCACCGCTGATGCTGATCTCCGGCGACCACGATCACACGATCGACTACACCAGCGGGGCCCGCGCCTTCTTTGATGCCGCCGTCAACGCCCCACGGTATCTGCTTACCTTCAAAGGCGGCGGGCACCACATCGGGCTGGGCCCTACCCCTGTGCAGATGCGCCATCGTCTCTGGGATCTGGACTGGTTCGAGGATCCGGTGTGGCGCAAGGAGCGCGTCATCGACATCAATCTGCACATGATCACGGCTTTCCTGGATCGCTACGTCAAGGGCGAGGAGAGCAAGGCGTCGTATCTGGACGGCTTGGTGCCGGAATCGAGCAGTGGCATCTGGAAGCAGGCTCCCGGCACACCCTGGGATGCCGTAAGTCCAGGCACTGGTGAAATCACGGTATGGAAGGGATTCCAGCGCAACTACGCCGAGGGGCTGGAACTGCTACGGGCCGACGCCCTGCTTCATCAGCAGTGATCCGGGATCGATCCGTTCCCAGACCTTCTTTTGAACGGTACTACCCGTGGAGGATTCCACAGTTCTGGTAAACACGAGGCGTGAGCCGTAGAGCTGCACGTGCTGCGCGTAACTGACGCCGGCCTCGCCCGGATAGATGGACGCCTTGACCCGATGCGTCACTGTCGAGGTCAGCGGGTCATACTCCCAGGTGCCAAAGTAGGCATAGTAGGTATCGAACAGCATGGCCTTGAGCGTCGCGGCGTGCGCGTCGTTGGCGACGTGCTGACGTGCTGTGGGGATGTCGACCGGGGGGCGAGGTGTCCCGACGATCTGCACGCTGACTGATCCGGAAGGGTCGTAGATCAGGAGGCCCGATGCGACCGTGTTGTAGAACGGATCTGCCTTGGTACCGCCTGGTCCCTCAACGTCAATGCTGACCAGCCGCCAGGCGCCGATCAGGTCGTGCTGTGTTGCCTGCAGTGGTGCGCCCGATTCCCCGGCGGCCAGGTGCCGCGGCGCTGCGCCCAGCAACGCGAGAGTCCACAGTAAAGCTTGCGCGCAGACCTTCATGGCACGGTAGTCGCTGCTGCGAGCCCTTCGAGCGCCAGGCGGCGGTTCGGGAAACTTGCCAGCGTCCGTCGGAAGGCCTCGGCCGCGGCCGGGCGCTGGCCGTCTGCCAGCAGCAGGTCACCCAGCAACTCATCGAGAGGCTTCACTGACCACGGCGGGCCGTACTCGAATTCCATATGCGCTGTCGCGGCGATCGCCGCCTGAACCTGTGCCAGGCCGGCGGCGTGCCTGCCATCGTAGAACTGGATTGTGCCCTCGAGCGCATCAGCTATTGCCTGCGCCTGGGCTGATTCCTGGGCGCTGGTTTCGTCGTACCACGCCGCAGTGACGGCCGTAGTGCCAGTCTGGGCCGCTTTGCAGCGGGCGCGTAGTTGTGTCAGCGCCGCGCGCGCGCCAGCCAGATCGCCGGCAGCTGCTGCGGTAATGCCGCGGGCATAGTCATGGACGGCAAAGTAGCCGAACGAAGTAATGCCCGAGCTGTCAACGGGCAGTTGCGCGTCAGGACCGTCGGCACCGCGCGTCTCGACGAGCCAGGTTGCGCGCGCGAACGCCAGTCGCAGCCGATTCTCCCTGGTCGGGCCGGCCCCGACATCATGTGCCACAGACCGCACCAGTTCCGCGGCTGCGGGGCGCATATTCTTCTGCAGGTAGGCGTACTCGAGCCAGAGCAGCGCGTGGTAGCCTCCGTCCCCTGCAGCGCGCGAGACTTTCAGCGACGCGCTGTTCGCCTCGATCGCGTCGTCCCACATGCCCAGCGCAAAGTAGATATGCGAGGGCATATGCTGGGCATGCGCAGCGGCTGGCGATACCCTGGCGTACCGGCGCGCGGCCCGTAGTCCGAGCGGCGCGTGAACGGGGTCATCGTAGGCGTGGATAAGATAATGCAGTGCGCCCGGATGGGTCTTGTCGATCTCGTAGACCGCCTCGGCTTCGGCTGCCGCCCGCATGTAGTTCGCCACGTTGCGCGTGCTGCCCGTGAGCCCAAGTATGGAGAGCGCGTAGAGCGAGCGCGCATCGAGGTCATTGGGGTAATGGCGCGCGAGCGCGCCGAGCGCGCTGCTGTAATTCGCATCGCGCTGTGGTTTGTCCCCGGCACCGTACAACTGTTCGACTGAGGCCAGATACTCCCGCTCGCGCGCCGTAGGTGCCCTGGATAGTTGCTGCTCGGGCGTCGCGCCCAGCCTGGCCAATGCCGCACGCGCGGCTGCAGTATCCTGCTCATTCCACAGGGTGTGGTTGTAGGTGAGCGCCTCGCCCCAGACGGCCATGGCGAATCCCGGTTCGGCATGCTGGGCCGCCAGGAAGGCATTGCGTGCTGCGGCGTACTCGAAGCTGTGCAACAACAGCAGCCCACGCAGGAAAATTTTCTGGGCCTGCGGGGATCCCGAGGTCGCAAAGTGGCTGACACCCAGGCCACTGTCAACGGTCGCGCTCTCGTGATGCGCTGGATCATGCGCCATTGCGGCGCCAGCCAGCATGGCGCTGCCGAGGATCGCAGCGATTCCGGGGCTGCGCTTCGCTAACATAGTGGCGACGTGTCCAATGCGAAAATGTAGCATAGACCCACGGGCCAGCGCGATGGGGGAAGTTTTGAGGCAAGCACCTGCAGAGATCCGCGGCGTCCGCGTCCGCTGGCGCATATTCTCCCTCCTGGTCGGGTTCGCGATCATCGTCTACTTTCAGCAGCGCAGCGTGTCGATTGCGGCTGAAAGGATCATGCCCGAGCTGTCATTGACACAGATGCAGATCGGCTGGCTGCAATGGGCGTTCGTGTTCACCTACGGCTTGCTGCAGTTTCCAGGTGGCGTGTTTGGCCAGCGCATTGGCGCGCGCCGTGCGCTCACGGCTATCCTGCTGGTGGCAGTATTTGCCACCGCCCTGGTACCGCTCGCGCCCACACTGTTCACGGGCACGGCGCTGTTCGCAGTACTGCTTGGCACCCAGTTCCTGCTGGGGGCTCGCGCATGCGCCGTTCATGCCGGTCTGTTCTGGCGTCATGGCGGCCTGGCTGCCCTCGCGCCGCTGGGCACTCGCGCAGGGCATACACACCTGCGGCCTGCAGATCGGTGCGGCGTTGGCGCCGCCCATACTGGTCATGCTGATGCAGGCGTTTGGCTGGCAGCGCGCGCTGTTCTGGGCTGCCCTGCCGCCCCTGGCACTGATCGCAGTCTGGTACTGGTATGCGCGCAATACTCCCGGCGAACATCCGGCAGTGTCTGCGGCGGAACTTGCCGAACTTGGGACCCCCGTCATACCGCATTCAGACAGCGGCGTCAGCCTTGATCGCATCCGCCACATCCTCGGCAATCGCGGTATCCTGTTCCTCACCGGCTCCTACATCTGCATGAACTACGTCTTCTACCTGCTCGCGAGCTGGTCATTCCTCTACCTGATTCAGCAACGCCATTTCACGGCGCTGGAAGGTGGCTGGCTTGCCAGTCTGCCGCCGATCGGCGCGGCGATCGGTGCGGTCAGTGGCGGAATCACTACCGATGCGCTGGCCCGCCGCTTTGGTACCAAGTGGGGGTATCGCCTGGCGCCACTGGTGTCATTGCCAACGGCCGGGTTGCTGCTGCTGGTCGCCGTTTATATCTCGAGCGCCTACGCTGCGGTCGCGGCTCTGACACTGGCGTTTGCTGCGGTAGAAATCACCGAAGGCGCCTACTGGGCAGGAACCATGCAGATTGCCAGGGCTGACACGATGGCGGCGACCGGCGTGCTCAATACCGGCGGCAACTTCGGTGGGGTGCTCGGCATTCCGGTGGTCGCCTACCTTTCAGGTCACGGCGCCTGGAATGCGGCGTTCTTCATCGGCTTTATCTGCGCAGTGGTAGCGGCGCTCGCCTGGCTGGCTGTCGATACCTCCAGTTCACTGGCGGCCCGACCAGGCACTGCTGCGCCGTGAGGAACCGTTACTCGGCCGTTGCACTCGCACGGCACGCGCTGACCGGGCGGCGCTGGAGCCGCGCCTGGCGAGCCGCGGCGCCGCGGGCCGACTACGACGTCGTCATCATCGGTGGTGGTGGTCACGGGCTGGCAACGGCCTATTACCTCGCGGCTAACCATGGCATCACGCGAGTCGCCGTGCTCGAGCGCGCCTACATTGGCTCCGGCAATGTCGGTCGCAATACGACCCTGATCCGCTCGAATTACATGATGCCCGGCAACACCCAGTTCTTCGAGCACTCGCTCAAACTGTGGGAAGGCTTGTCACACGAACTCAATTTCAACGTGATGGTGTCGCAGCGCGGCCAGATCGTGCTCGCACACGGCCCGTCACAATTCGACGTGCTGGCGCGCCGCGGCAACATCATGCGACTCAACGGCATTGACGCCGAGCTGCTCGAACGCGGCGAGGTCATGCGACTGCTGCCCTACCTCGACTATTCAGATAGCAGCCGCTTCCCCATCTATGGCGGTCTGCTGCAACGGCGCGCTGGCACGGTCCGCCACGATGCTGTCGCCTGGGGCTACGCGCGCGCTGCGGACGACTCTGGCGTCGATATCATCGAGAACTGCGAGGTGACGGGCTTCGTGCGCGAGCAGGATCGTATCACCGGTGTGCAGACCAGCCGTGGCACTATCGGGGCCGGCCGCACCGTGATCTCGGTGGCGGGACACTCCTCGCAGGTGGCTGCGCTGACAGGCCTGCGCTTGCCGGTCGAAAGTCATCTCCTGCAGGCCTTTGTCACCGAGCCCATCAAACCCTTCGTTGATCACGTGATCTCCTTCGGGGCGGAACTCTTTTATATATCGCAGTCCGACAAGGGCGGCCTGGTATACGGCGGGCATATCGACGGCTTCAATTCCTACACGCAGCGCGGCCAGTTCGCGAAAATACAGAACGTGGCCGAGTGCGCCGTGGCGCTGATTCCCTCGATCTCGCGTCTGCGCCTGCTGCGGCATTGGGCCGGCATACAGGACATGACGCCGGACGGTAGTCCATTCATGGGCCGCACGCCGCTCGCAAACCTGTACCTGAACGGCGGCTGGTGTTATCAGGGGTTCAAGGCCACTCCGGCTGCGGGCTGGTGCATGGCGCATACCGTCGCGCACGGCGTGGAGCATCCGCTGGTACGGCACCTGGCGCTCGATCGCTTCCTGCAGGGCAATGGTCACGATGAGTATGGCCATGGCAACTGGACCTACAAGCAGTGACGCCATGTTAATCATCAACTGCCCGCACTGCGGTGCTCGCGACTACACCGAATTCCGCTACGGCGGCGACGCGGGCAAGCGCCGACCCGCACATGGCAGCGGCGATCTGGACACCTGGCATGACCATGTCTTCCTGTTCGACAACCCGAAAGGCGCGCATCGCGAGTACTGGCAGCACGTGCAGGGTTGCCGCCAGTGGCTGGTGGCCGAGCGCAATACGGCAACCAACGAGACCGGGCGCACACGCCTGGCACGTGACGGGGACGCGCCGTGAGTGGCGGTCCGCGGCGATTGCCCGTCGGCGGCCGGATTAACCGCGACCAGCCGCTGCGTTTTGAATTCGAAGGGCGCGGGCTCGCTGGTTTCCGTGGCGACACGCTTGCCTCTGCGCTGCTCGCCAACGGCATCACGCTCGCCGGACGCAGTTTCAAGTACCACCGGCCCCGCGGTTTCCTCAGTGCCGGCGGCGAAGAACCCAACGCGCTCATGACGCTCGGCCACGGCGCTCGCACTACACCGAATGTCCCAGCGACCATCACGGAACTCGTGCGAGGGACTGGTCGCACGACGCCAGAATGGCTGGCCTTCTGTCGGGTTTGACCTGAAGGCATTCCTGGGCTGGTTTGCGCCGCTGCTGGGCGCCGGCTTCTATTACAAGACATTCATGGGTCCGCGACACGGGTCGTGGATGTGGTACGAGCCGTTTATCCGCCGTGCGGCAGGACTAGGGGCGGCGCGACACGAGCGCGACCCGGACCGCTACGAGACGCGTCATGCCCACGCGGACGTACTCGTGATTGGCGGTGGCCCTGCCGGACTGGCGGCAGCGGCTGCGGCGGCGAGCGGCGGTGCCCATGTCGTGCTGGTCGAGCAGGATTGTGCACTCGGTGGCTCACTGCTCGCGACTCCAGTCGCCAGTCCATTCGAGCTCTGGCGGCAGAGTCTCGAAGCGAGGCTGCGCGCGCAATCTACCGCCGAGGTGCTGCTGCGTACCACCGCGCTCGGCATCTATGACGGCAACATGGTCGCCCTGCTCGAGCGCCACGACCATGCAACGCCGGACCCTGGCCGCGCCGAGGCGCGCGAGGTTGTAGTGAGCATGCGCGCCCGTGCCATCATCTATGCCACCGGGGCTATCGAACAACCGCTGCTGTTCGGCGACAACGACCGGCCAGGTGTGATGCTGGCCGGCGCCGCGCGAACCTATCTGAACCGCTACGGTATCGCGCCGGGGCGCCGGGCCGTGGTCGCGACCAACAACGACAGCGCGTGGCAGGCAGCCATTGATCTCGCCGCGGCGGGCACTGCCGTCACGATCCTCGATCAGCGTGCTGCGATCGACGCTGGCCTGTTGCAGATCGCGCAGCGCGCAGGTATCGATGTGCGCCTGCGGGCGCGGCCCGCGCGTGCGCTAGGCGCCAGGGCGGTATCGGGTGTGCAGGCCTCACTCGACGGCGGCGCGCGCCTGAAGCGATTCGCATGCGACCTGCTGTGCATGTCGGGCGGCTGGGCGCCAGCCGCGCATCTGACTTCACACACGGGCCGCAGGCTCGTACATCGTGACGATATCGATGCTTTCGTGCCTGGCAGCTACGCGCCCGGCCACTACGGCGCCGGGGCAGTCACGGGCACGTTCTCCTGTGCAGGCACCGTGCTTGAAGCGGAAGACGCCGGGCGCAAGGCCGCAGCCTGGGTCGGCAGTCCCGCGGCGGCGGCCGCGTCGCTACTGCTCCCGGTTCCAGAGCAGCCCTGCGGTTTCGAGTCGGCGATTCCGCCTGCAGTGCCGATTCCCGGCAAAGCGTTCGTGGATTTCCAGAACGACGTTACCACCCGGGATCTCGCTACGGCCCACGATGAGGGCTATCAGTCAGTCGAGCACCTGAAGCGCTACACGACCCTTGGCATGGGGACCGACCAGGGCAAGACCAGCAACAACAACGCGATCCGGCAGATGTCGCAGCTGCGCGCGGCCGCCGAACTTGCGACGGGCGCGCCATCGGCCGCCGTGCGCGAGACCACGACGTTTCGCCCGCCATTCGTGCCGGTGTCCGTTGGTGCGCTCGCGGGGCGCACCATCGGCCACCACTTCCGGCCAATCCGGCGCTCGCCGCTGCACGATTGGCACGTGGCAAACGGCGCCGTGCTGATCGAGGCCGGCCCGTGGCTGCGCGCCTGGTACTACCGCTGGGCCGGCGATACGCCTGCCGAAGCCTATATCCAGGAGATGCGCCTGGTGCGCTCGAATGTCGGCATCTCGGATGTCTCTACACTCGGCAAGATCGATGTGCAGGGCCCGGATGCAGCGGAGTTTCTCAACCGCATCTACGTCAATGGCTACGCCAAGCTGGCCATCGGCAAGGCGCGTTACGGCGTCATGCTGAACGACGACGCCACCGTGCTCGATGATGGCACTACCGCGCGCCTGGGCGAGTCGCGCTACTTCATGACCACCACCACGGCACAGGCTGGCGAAGTGATGTCGTGGCTCGAGTTCCTGCTGCAGACGGCGTGGACTGATCTGAGTGTGCAGGTCGTCTCCGTGACGGATGAGTGGGCCGGCATGTCGGTGGCCGGGCCGCGCGCACGCGCCGCGCTCGAACTCACGCTGCCGGGTATCGATGTCTCCGACGCAGCGCTCCCGCACATGGGCGTATGCGAACTGAAGTACCAGGGCGTGCCGCTGCGGCTGCTGCGCCTGAGCTTCTCCGGCGAACTGGCCTATGAACTGTATGTGCCGGCCAGCTACGGCGTGGCGCTGTGGGAACAGTTGCTCGCGCGCGCCGCGCCGCTGGGCCTGAAGCCATACGGCCTCGAGGCGCTCGCGAGCCTGCGGATCGAGAAGGGCCACGTTGCCGGTCTCGAACTCGATCATCGCAATACGCTCGACGATCTCGGGCTGGGCAGGATGGCTGCACGTGACAAGGCCTACGTCGGTCGCGAACTGCGCGCGCGATCCGAACTGCAGGCGCCGGATCGCTGGAGTCTGGTCGGCCTCGAGTGCCTTGAGCCCGACCAGGCGACTGCGGGGCGGTGCGATCCTGTTCGCCAGCGGTGAGCCGCGGGCGGGTCACGGTCGCGGCTACATCACCTCGGTGACCTGGTCCACCGAGCGCAAGCAAGTACCTCGCCCTGGGTCTCTACCAGGGTGGGCTGCAGCATCTGGGCGAGACAGTCATATGCGCCTATCCGCTCAAGGGCGAGGAAGTGCGCGCGCGGATCGTCGCGCCGCTGTTCGTCGATCCCGAGGGAGTGCGGCTGCGTGTTTGAATCGTCACTCGCCGCTGGATGAGCGCATCGCCTCCGGCGCTCAAGCTGAAACCGCGGGCGGCCGAGCCCTGCGCCTCGGCGTGCTCCACGACTGGCATCTCGTGCAGATCGGCACCTTCGGGCGAGCCACTGCGCCGCTCGACGCGGCGCTCATCAGCGTGATCGGCACGACGCTGCCGACCTCAACCTCAGTAGTGCAGCACGCTGGCGCGCACCGGCTGTATCGCATAGCCGCCGACCAGTACTGGATCGTTACGCCGGATGCCGCGCTGTCAGATAAACTCAGCGTAGCCGTTCCACCCAGCGCCGGCAGTGTCACGCGCCTCTCGGACGCGCGGGTCCGCATCGCTATCGAGGGGACCCACGGCAACGGCGTTGCTCGGCAAGGTGGTGTCGGTCGATCTGCGGACCAGAGCGTTCCCGGTTGGGAGTTTGCGCAGACCGGACTGCACCATGTCGGCGTGCTGCTCGAGCGACTCGGGCCAGATCGAGTTTGAACTTTACGCCTTGCGCACCTACGCGGCATCGACCTGGGACTGGTTGATCGACGCCGCCCTGCCCTACGGATACGAGGTATTTTCAGCATGAAATCTCACACCCGGGTTGCCGTCATCGGCGGCGGCGTCGTCGGCTGCACCGTGCTCTACCATCTCACCAAGGCCGGCTGGAAAGACGTGGTGCTGGTCGAGCGCGACCAGCTGACCTCCGGCTCGACCTGGCATGCGGCCGGCGGCTTCCACACGCTGAACGGCGATCCCAATGTCGCCAAGCTGCAGGGCTACACGATCGCGCTCTACGACGAGCTGGAAAAGATTTCCGGCCAGTCCTGCGGCCTGCACCGCTCCGGCGGCTTATTGCTGGCCGATACGCCGGAGCGCATGGAATGGCTGAAGATGGCCCATGCCCGCGCCCGCTATCTCGGCCTCGAAACCGAGATCTGCTCACGCCGCGCGAGGCCAAGAAGCTGCATCCCGCTGCTCGAGGAGAAGTATTTCGTCGGCGCCATGCTGGATGCCGCCGACGGCAATCTCGATCCCGACGGCACCACCCACGCCTATGCCAAGTCGGCCCGCATCGGCGGCGCCGAAATCTACCAGGACAGACGCGGGTGACCGACCTGAAGCGCGCGGCCGGACGGCACCTGGGACGTGATCACCGACAAGGGCAACATCCATGCCGAGCATGTCGTCAATTGCGGCGGGCTGTGGGCGCGCGAGGTCGGCCGCATGGTCGGCCTCGAGCTGCCGGTGCTGGCCATGGAGCACATGTATCTCGTCACCGACGAGATGCCGGAGGTCGTGGCCTACAACAAGGAGCGCGGCCACGAGCTGCCGCACATGCATCGACTTCAAGTCCGAGATCTACATGCGCCAGGAGCGCACCGGCATGGTGCTCGGCACCTACGAGAAGGCCTGCGTGCCCTGGCAGCCGCGCGAGACGCCGTGGGATTTCGGCCCCGAATTGCTGCCGCCCGATCTCGACCGCATCGCGCCCGTCGCTGGAGCTCGGCTACAAGCATTTCCCGGCGCTGGCCAAGGCCGGCATCAAGCGCGTCATCAACGGCCCCTTCACCTTCTCGCCCGACGGCAATCCGCTGGTCGGCCCGGTGCAGGGCCTGCCAGAATTTCTGGTGCGCCTGCGCCGTGATGGCCGGCTTCAGCCAGGGCGGCGGCGTCGGCCTCGCGCTCTCGCAATGGATGGTGAACGGCGATCCGGGCTTCGACGTCTGGGCCATGGATGTCGCGCGCTTCGGCGAATGGGCGACGCGCAGCTACACCAACGAGAAGGTGCGCGAGAATTATTCGCGCCGCTTCTCGATCCGCTTCCCCAACGAGGAACTGCCGGCCGCGCGGCCGCAGCAGACGACGGCGCTCTACGACACGATGATCGCCCAGGGCGCCGTCATGGGCGACAGCTGGGGCCTGGAAACGCCGCTGTGGTTCGCGCCGCAAGGGCGTGGAGCCCAAGACATCGTCTCCTTCCACCGCTCCAACGATTTTCCGCATGTGAAGGCGGAAGTGCCTGGGCGTGCGCAATGGCGTCGGCGTCACCGAGATCGCCAACTTCGCCAAGTACGAGTTCACCGGCCCCGGCGCGGAAGCCTTCCTGTCGCGCCTGATGACCAACAAGATGCCGCAGCCGGGCCGCCTCATCCTGACGCCGATGCTCAACCCGGCGGCAAGCTGATCGGCGATTTCACCATCGCCAAGGCCGGCCAGGAGCGCTTCCTACATGTGGGGCTCGTCGCAGGCGCAGAAATATCACATGCGCTGGTTCGAGCAGCACCTGCCCACGGATGGCTCGGTGCGCATCCAGCGCTTCGACATGGGCCTGGTCGGCCTGTCGATCGCCGGGCCGCAAATCGCGCGACGTGCTGCAGCGCTGCTGACCGACGAGGATGTGTCGCAACGCCGCCTTCAAGTTCATGGACCACCGCGCGATGGATATCGCCAACGTGCCGGCGCTGATCAACCGCGTCACCTACACCGGCGATCTCGGCTACGAGATCTGGGTCGCGCCGGAATACCAGCGCCGCCTCTACCTGGCGATCATGAAGGCGGGCAAGGAGCACGGCATCGTCAACTTCGGCATGCGCGCGCTGCTCGTCCATGCGGCTGGAGAAGAACTTCCCGACCTGGTACCGCGAGCTGCGCCCGATCTACGGCGGCTTCGAGGCCGGCCTGGACCGCTTCATCGACCTCACGAAGAACGACTTCATCGGCCGCGAGGCCGCGATGGAGGAGAAGCGCAGCGGCGGCAAGCTGCGCCGCGTCAGCTTCGTGGTGCGATGCCGCCGATGCCGACGTGCTGGGCGACGAGCCGATCTGGCACGAGGGCAAGGTCGTCGGCTGGGTCACCTCGGGCGGCTATGCCCATTACGTCGACAAGTCGATGGCGCAGGGCTATGTGCCGAAGGAACTGGGCCGCGAGACCTCGCGAGCGCGCCTTCGAGATCGAAATCATCGGCGAACAACGCAAGGCGACGATCATCACCGAGCCGCTGTTCGACCCCGAGGGGCAGCGGATGCGCATGTAATGTGCACTATGCCGCACGCACTGCTCGTACCCTGGGGTCCACCGTAGAGCGGCTGCCGATGCGTGGCGATCTTGCTTGCGCGCTGCGGTGTTGGTAGAGTTCTTGGTAGCTATGAAACGCCTCCACGCTCATTGGCTGTTGGCGCTGCTGCTGGTATTCGCGCAGCAGGTTGCCGTTGTGCACCTTGCCGGTCATGCGGCCGAACGCCTCGGCGATCGCCAGACTACAACTCATAGCGACGATTCCTATTGCCCCAAGTGTTCGCTGTTTGCCTCTTTTGGCAGCAGCCCACCTTCAGCCGCATCGCTGCTGAAGTTTGAGCACGCGCCCGGCGAGCAAATCGCTGCGGTCGTGCACCGGTATGCAACACGCTCGATTGTTGCCTACCAGAGCCGCGCTCCTCCCGTCCTACTCTGAATCTTTTTCGATACGGGACAGCCTGCACGCCGTCGGTGTGCAGCTGTTGCATTCCATTGAAGATTCGACTCAGAGAGGCTCCCAAATGAACGCTTACTCATTACGCGTGGCGGCTTTGGCCACCACTGCACTAGTCTTTGGTTGCGCCAGCCGCTACGCCAACGCGACTGACAATACAACTGATAACCAGGACACACTCAGCGAAATAGTGATCACGGCATCGCCCATTGCGCATGACGCCGATCACTTCGCTACCATCGTCGGCACGGTGGATCGAAGAGAAATCCTCGAGCGGGGTGGCGCCAACCTTGCCGACGCGCTTGCCGCCATACCCGGCGTGACCGGCACGGGCTTTGCGGCGGGCGCCAGCCGACCGGTCATCCGTGGCTTCGATGCCAACCGTGTACGCCTGCTTGAAGACGGAATTGGCAGCTTTGACGTGTCTGATGTAGGGCCCGATCACGGCGTGCCAATCGATCCACTGTCCGCCCAGCGCATTGAAGTCGTGCGCGGTGCGGCCACGCTTCGGTATGGCAGCCAGGCGATTGGCGGTGTAGTCAATGCGATCAACAATCGCGTGCCGACCGCGTTGCCACAGCAACCCCTGGCAGGCGAGCTGTCAGCGGGTCTGGCGAGCAACGCCGATGCCGCCGACGGATCGGTGCTGGTCGATGGGCGCGCCGGGCAGTTCGGTATCCATGCCGACGGGTTTGTACGACACACTTCCGACTATGACACTCCGGACGGCACACAGCCCAATTCGTTCTTCAACGGCGACGGCTATTCGCTCGGCAGTTCGTATTTCTTCGGCGACAGCCACATCGGTGCCGGCATCGTTCACTACGATGCCAACTACGGTATCCCGAGTGACAGCACCTATATCGACATGCAGCAGACCAAGGAGATGCTGCGTGCATCCTGGCGATCGGAGCCGGGGCGTTTCAGAGCCCTGAATGTCGATGCCGGATATGCCAACTACGAACATCGGGAACGCGAGCCTGATGGCACGGTGCTGTCGACTTTCAAGGATAACGAATGGGACACGCGCGCCGAGGGCTTGTTCGGCGCTACCGGGCCACTGTCTGGGTCGGCGCTCGGTGTGCAGCTTCAGAATCGGAACTTCTCCGCACTGGGCGAAGGTGCAGACTATCTGCTGCCAACGCACACGCGTACGGCAGCGGTATTCGGTTTTACCGAGGTGCCGCTGACCGCGCAAGCGCTCGCATCTGGAAGCGGGCGCACGCATCGAGGGCGTGACGATCGACGGTACGCCAGCGTCTGACGTTCCCCGTGAAGCGGGACTTCACGCCAGTCAGCGGTTCATTGGGCGTGCAGTTCGAAGCCACCAAGGAAGTGGGACTGGGCCTGACGCTTTCCAGCGCGGCGCGCGCACCCGGGTCAAACGCGAGCTGTTTGCGCGCGGCCCGCACGACGGGCCCGGCACGTTCGAGACCGGTGATCCGTCTCTGAACGAAGAACGCGCCAACTCGCTGGAAGGCACGGTGCGCCTGAGACTGACCGGGCTGCGCCTTGATGGCTCCTTGTGGGTCACAAAGTTCAACAACTATATCTACGGCGACTTGACCGGCAATACCTGCGATGAGAACGGCGTCTGCGTGTCCGATGAATCCGGGCCACTCAGGGAGCTCAACTATCGACAGGCCGATGCGAGCTTTCGCGGCGCTGAGCTCAAGGTCATATTGCCGCTTCGTGAACTCGACATCGGGCCAGTTGAACGCCGAACTTCTTGGTGACAGCGTGCGTGCCACGCTCGACAACGGTGCGGGCAATGTGCGACGTATTCCGCCGTATCACCTGAGTGCTGGCCTGCGCTGGACTGGGATGGCGAGCGTCTGTCGGGCGGGCTGTTCGCGAAGTACTCGGCTCGACAGGACAAAACGGCGAACGCCGAGACGCCAACTGCCGGATATACCACTGTAGACCTATACCTCAGTTGGCGAGCCGCCCATCGCAAATTACCTGTGGAGCTGTCACTGGTTGGTCACAATCTCACCGACTCACTGCAGCGCAATCCGGTAGCAATCAACAAAGACGCAGTCATCCTGCCGGGGCGTGATTTGAGCTGATGCTGCAGGAGTCGTCTGGTAGATCTGCGCGTCAGCACCACGTGCCGTGAGGGGCGCTCAGTCACGTGGTGCCGCGTTGCGCTACGGCTGCCAGCACACCGGCTGCTTCGGCCCGAGCGCCTGGCCTGGGTAGTCAAACCCGGTGACCGCCTCGTTGCGCCTGATCGGCTGCGCTGCAGTTTTGATTGCCTCCATCCACGAGCCATACATGGCATTGGGCAGCATGAACCAGGTGTCTCCCCAGCGGGCCTGAGCCTCCGCAGCGCCCGTTGCCGCACACCGGTCCGCCATCGGCAATGCCCTGATTCCTGGATAGAAATCACCGAGGTCATCGCCCAGCATCATCACGATGTGATAGTGCCTGGCCAACTCCACCCTGCGCGCATGCTTCTCGCCTTCGGTCCAGCGTGGCGACTGAGTGAGCGGATCGGGGTCACTCTTCATCAGTACATCGTCCAGGCCGACCTGATAGCCGGTGTCCGCAATGAGCCGATTGATGTTGTTGACCGTCTCGCGCCGCTGTGGACAGTGATCCGCGCCGCGCGTGTGGCACTCCCGGTTGGTAATGAGCTCAGCGCGAATATCGATGCCGCGCTGGCGTAACTCGCTAAGTTTCACAAACATGTCCCTGGCACCGGGGATCAGTTGCGCCTGTTCCAGCGATGACCAGCAGTCCCACAGGTCGTCACTGTCGTCTTCAGCGCTCTCCAGATTGAGCAGAGCCTGATTCGGGGAATTGTCGAGGACCGTCTCGTCGACATCCAGCAGCACCGCATAAGGCGTTCCGGCTGGAGGCGCGACTGGCTGCTCCATCGCCGCCAGCGGCGGACTGTGTGGGTGACCATCAAAGATCTGCTTGAGCCGAGCAGTCGCGGCACGATATACGCTCGTGGCATTGGCCCGATACTCGACCGAAGTCTGCATCCACGCGATAGCGTCCAGGTCGGCATTCGGATAGGCAACCGGTTGCCTGATTCTGTGCCGGGCCCGTTCGCAGACTTCCACGGCTGGCACCGGATCAGCGATCGCGACTCGTGCCCCGGCAGCCGGCAACAGCGTCGGTCCGCCGGCTGTTGAGCAAGCCGTCAGCGCCATCGCGAAACTCACGATGCCGCCAGTGACGCGCATCCGGCACGAACCGGCCGCGGGTTGCTGCATGGCGCTCATATCTTTCCACCAGTCCAATTAATCCGCACGGGGACGTACCAGCATCGTGTCGTCGTTGCCGAGCAGCCCGCGGCGCGCACGAAAGTCGGACACGATAGCGCCGACGATGCCGGCAACGAGAAATATAACGGCGATCACCGGGTTGTAATAGACGATCGCGACCAGTGAGACCAGTGCGATCAGCAGCGCCACGATCGGGAACAGAGGATATGCGGGCGTCAGGAATGGACGATCCAGGCGCGGCTCGATGCGCCGCAGGCGGAACAGGCTTGCCAGGCTCAGGATGTACATGACAATCGCGCCGAGTGCCGACATGGTCACGAGACTTGCGGTCAACGGTTGTCCGGAGATCGTAATGAGCTGGTCGGAATAGATGGCCGCGATGCCGACGACGCCGCCGGCCAGGGTTGCAACGTATGGAGTTCGAAAGCGCGGATGAATGGCCGCCAATCCGCGCGGCAATATTCCCGCCCGGGCGAGCGCAAAGATCTGCCGTGAATAGCCCATGATGATGCCGTGGAAGGAGGCAATCAGTCCGAGCAGACCGATCCACACCAGCAGGTGCAGCCAGCCACTTTTCGCACCGACCACGATCTTCATCGCCTGCGGCAGCGGATCATTGATATTGGCAAGACGCTGCCAGTCGCCGACCGCGCCGGCGAAGATCATGGTGCCGAAAGCCAGCGCAACCAGGGTCAGTATGCCGGCGATATAGGCGCGCGGGATGGTGCGCCTGGGATCCTTCGCTTCCTCGGCCGCCATCGCGGCGCCTTCGATCGCGAGGAAGAACCAGATTGCGAAGGGAATTGCGGCGAACATGCCGCCGACGCTCGCCAGTGACAGCGAGTCGTGCCCGCCCCAACCGCCCGCGGTAAAATTGGACCAGGCGAAGCCACCCGCCACGACGCCCATGAACACCAGCAGCTCGGCGATGGCCAGGATCGTGACCACCAGCTCGAAGGTCGCGGCGATCGTGACCCCGGCGATGTTCAGCGCCATGAAGACAAAGTAAGCCGCCACGGCGGCGCTGCGCGCCGACAGGGCCGGGAACTGTACGTTCAGGTAGGCGCCGATCGCCAGGGCGATGGCTGGCGGAGCGAACACGAACTCGACCAGTGTCGCGAAACCCGCGAGGTAGCCGCCGAGCGACCCGAACGCGCGATAGCTGTACGCAAAGGGGCCGCCGGCGTGTGGAATGGCAGTGGTCAGCTCCGTGTAGCTGAAGATAAAGGTGGTGTACATCAGCGCGATGAACACCGTGGTGACGAGAAAGCCGAGCGTCCCCGCCTGGGCCCAGCCGTAGCTCCAGCCAAAGTACTCGCCGGAAATCACGAGCCCGACGGCGATCCCCCACAGGTGCAGGCCACCCAGCGTGCGAGCAAGTTCGGGTTTCTTGTCAGTCATGTTGTTGGCACCGTGGTATGACCTGTTGCTCCAGCCAGTTGCGAATCTCGAGGAGTCGCAGCGCTTCGTTGGCCATCGCGGGACCGAGCCCATGCTTCCAGAGCAGCGCGGTGTCCGCAGGCTGGCTTTGCAGCTGGCGCAGTTCCAGCGCGAATTCGTGGAGCGCCGGCTCGTCGTGGAACAGGCCCTCGTCCACCAGTGTCCTGCCGTAGCGCTCGGCCGCGGCGGCGATGTCGATGTAGTCGTACTCCGGGTGATACTGCACGCCCCAGAATGTCGTTCGGCCGTGCGTGAATGCGGCCGCCTGCAGCCCCATGTCGTTGCTGGCGAGCGTTACTGCGCCTGGCGGCAGCGACTCGATATCGTCGCGATGAATAGTCGGCGCCTCGAACACCGGGGGCTTGCCGGCGAAGAGCGGGTGCGCGCGACCGGCCTCACTCAACTGGATGCGCCGCGCGAAGCCGAACTCGCGGCCACGCGGATTCTTGCGCACCACGCCGCCAGCCGCGGCCACGGCGATCTGCAAGCCCCAGCAACTGCCGAAGAACGGCACGCCGGCTGCGAAGACCGCCCTGGCGATCTCGATCTGGCGCTCGATCGCGCCACCGCCGTTGTAGACGTTGAGGGCCGAGCCGGTGATCGTGACGCCGTCATAACTTGCGAGGCTGACCCCGGCGGGCAGCGCCGGCGCTGCGTCCGCAGGCCGGATGATGTCGCAGACCAGGTCGGGCATCAGTCGATTGAGGATTCGCGCATAACCTGTGCCCGAGTCGTAACCGAGCGCAGCGCTCTGTCTGGCGCGAATCTCGGCGACATTGCCGTCGACAACCAGGATTCGCGGCACAGGCACCCTTCAGGCCCCGACCGCGAGGCGACCCTGAACCGCGGCCCGAAAGATGCGCTCGAGATCGGCCGCCGTGACCGGCACCGGATTGCCGGATGCGGACGGATCGATCGCCGCCTCGGCGCCGATGACTGCCGCATTGTCCACCTTCACGCCGATCTCGGCGAGCGTGTGTGCGATCCCCAGTTCGCGCCGTAATGCGAGCACCCATGCGTAGAGCTCCGTCAAATCCAGGCGTCGGCAGGTCGAGGACGCGGGCGATGATGTCGCACTTGGGCGGCGATCGCCGCGCGATTGAATTCCATGACGTACGGGAGCACGACGGCGTTGGTCAGCCCGTGATGCGTGTTGAACCACGAGCCGACCGGATGGGCGATGGCGTGGACGCCGCCGAGCCCCTTCTGGAACGCGGTCGCGCCCATCGACGCCGCGGCGAGCATGTAGCCACGTGCTTCGATGTCCGCGCCGTTCGCGCAGGCGCGCGGCAGGTAGGTGGCAACCAGGCGCATGCCCTCGAGGGCGATGCCGTCCGCGAGCGGGTGAAACCCGGGCGCGCAGTAGGCTTCGAAGCAATGCACGAAGGCGTCCATGCCGGTCGCGGCAGTCACCCAGCGCGGCAGCCCGATCGTCAACTCCGGGTCGGATATGACGACCCGCGGCATCATCTGCGGGTGAAAGATGATCTTCTTCTGGTGCGTGGCTTCGTTGAGGATGACCCCGGCACGTCCGACTTCGGAACCGGTGCCAGCCGTCGTCGGGATGGCGACGACCGGGGCGATGCCGGCGGCGTCCGCCCGGGTCCACCAGTCGCCGATGTCTTCGAAATCCCACAGCGGCCGCGTCTGTCCGGACATGAACGCGACTACCTTGCCGGTATCGAGCGCCGCACCGCCGCCCATCGCGACCACGCCATCGTGGCGACCTGCGCGGTAGGCGGCGAGCCCGGCCTCGACGTGCGCGGCGGTCGGATTTCCCTGCACGCCACCAAACACCGGCGCACCGCCAAGTGCCGCGCTGGCAGCGTGGATCATCGGAGCGCTGATCAGGCCCTGGTCGGTAACGATGAGCGGTCGGGCGATACCCGCGCGCTGGCAGGCCGCCGGCAGTTCCGCGATGCGCCCGGGCCCCGCCCAGATCGTCGTCGGGAAATTCCAGTTGCCCTTGAGTACGGCGTTCATGTCTTGATCCTGAAGTGATACGACTTGGGTCGCGTGAGCTGCTCGAAGCCCACCCGCGACAGGGTGCAGCCCCGGCCCGAATTCTTGACGCCGGTCCAGGCGAGCGCCGGATCGAGATAGTCGCAGCGATTGAGAAACACCGTGCCGGTCTCGAGCTGATCGCCGAGCGCCTCCGCGACCATCGGCGTCCGCGGAGAAGATCGCGGCAGTCAGGCCGTAGTCGCTGTCGTTCATCAGGCGCACGGCCTCCTCGTCCGAGCCCACGCGGACGATCCCGACGGCCGGGCCAAAACTCTCCTCGCGCATGATCGGCATTGAATGATCGACATCGACCAGTACCTGCGGCGCCAGGTAAGGTGTACCTGCCCGACTAGCGGGAAAAGAGCGTTGGTCAATCAGCTGGCGAGCTCCACGACTCACCGCATCGCGCACCTGGCCACGCACGGCCTCCGCGGCGGAGGTCCGCACGACGGGCCCGAGTGTCGTCTCAGGATCGAGCGGCGACCCGAGCTGATAGCGATGAGTCAGCTCGACGACGCCGTCGACGAAGGCCTGGTAGACGGGCGCGGCCACGTAGATGCGCTTGATTCCGCAGCAGGACTGGCCGGCGTTGAAGAACGCGCCGTCGGTGAGCGAATCGATCGCGTGCGCCAGATTGGCGTCGGCGCGGACGTAGGCCGGATCCTTGCCACCGAGCTCGAGGCCAGCGGTCGCAAAGCCGCGGCCGGTCGCCTCGACCACGGCGTGTCCGCCCGCGACCGAGCCGGTAAAGCAGACATTGGCAATCCGCGCATCGGCCATCAGTCGCGAGGTATCGGCGTGCGAGAGGCACAGATACTGGAACACATGGGCCGGCATGCCGGCGGCGCCAAGTGCTTCGGCGAAACGCTCGGCGCACAGCGGCGTCTGGTGCGAGTGCTTGAGGACGACGGCGTTGCCCGCGATCAGCGCCGGCCAGATCGCGTTGACGGCCGTCAGGTACGGAAAGTTCCACGGCGCGACGACCGCGACCACTCCGAGCGGCACGCGCTTGATCTGCCGCGCAAACCCCGGCTTCTCGCCCGGATCGACTGGCGCCAGGACGCTGGCAGCGATCGACAGCATGTAACGCGCACGCTCCTCGAAACCGCGTACCTCTCCGGGCGCGTGCCGCACGGGCCGACCCATCTGCCAGCTGATCTCGGGGGCGATCTCGGCACCCCTGGCAACGAAGGCATCTACCGCGCGGCTGAGCAATGCGGTGCGCTCAGCCAGCGGCCGCTGCGCCCAGTCGCGCTGCGCGACGCGCGCCCGCTCGAGCGCGCGATCGATCGCCGCGGCGTCGTCAAACGGCCGCTCGACATAGAGGCGGCCATCCACGGGACTCATCGTCTGTTGCATCAACGGCATGGGACCTCGTCAGATGATCTCAAAGTAGCGCGCCAGTTCCCAGTCGGTGATCGCCTTGCGAAACTCGCGTTCCTCCCACTGGCGCGTCGTGGCGTGGTGCTCGACGAACTCGTCGCCGAACAGCTCCCGCGCCGCCTTCGAGGCGGCGAAACGCTCGGCGGCCTCCTGGAGCGTGCCCGGCAGGCGCCGCTCCGGCGCGTGCTCGCGATCGTAGGCATTCGCCGCGATCGGTGCATCAGGCTCGATGCGATGCTCAATGCCCCACAGCCCGGAGCCAATCGCAGCCGCCAGCGCCAGGTAAGGATTGATGTCGGCCGCGGCAATGCGGTACTCGACGCGCTGGCTCGACGGCCCGCCGCGGATGACGCGCAGGGCCGTCGTGCGATTCTCTACGCCCCAGGTCGCGGAGGTCGGCGCCCAGAATCCGGGCACCAGC
Source organism: uncultured Gammaproteobacteria bacterium (assembly GCA_963823235.1). Taxonomy (GTDB): domain Bacteria; phylum Pseudomonadota; class Gammaproteobacteria; order Steroidobacterales; family Steroidobacteraceae; genus FEN-1191. Next base: position 144,105 of record CAWGKS010000016.1, read on the forward strand.
CGCGAATAGCTGTTGACCGTCGAGGCGACCATGGCGAGCAACTCCGGCATCAGCGCCTGTTGTCCGCCGACGAACCAGCGCATGGCGTCAGACATGTCGTGCGGCCTGGCAGGGTCGTGGAATACGCTCGCGCCGCCCCGCTGCTGGAGCGAGAGGTGCAGATGCCCGCTCTGGCCCGGGTATTTGTTGGACCACTTGGCCATGAACGTCGCCATCAGACCGTGCCGCTGCGCGAGCACCTTGGTAAAGGTCTTGAACAGCGCCGCGCGATCCGCGGCCTCGAGCGCCTCGCAGTGACAGAGCGCCGCTTCGAGCACGCCGGGACCCGTCTCGGTGTGCAGGCCTTCGATCGGAAAGCGCATGGCCTCGCTCAGATCCAGCAGTTCCTGGTAGAAGGCCGAGTGCACGGTATTTCGCAGCACGGAATAACCGAAGAAACCGGGTGTCATCGTCTTGAGATCGCGATAGCCCTTGTCGCGCACCGAGTCGGGAGTCTCGGCAAACATGAAGAACTCGAATTCTGCCGCCGCGCTGACCGTATAGCCCATGCTCGCCGCGCGCGCCAGCACCCGGCGCAGTGTCCCGCGCGGGCAGACTGGCTCGGCCCGGCCGGCAAACTCACACAGCACCAGCGCCGTCTTCGGCTCGAACGGAATGTCGCGCCAGGTCGCGGGCAGGATGCGCACCGGCGCATCAGGAAAGGCGGTGTGCCAGCCCGTGAACTTCAGCTTGTCGATCAGCTGATCGTTCGAATCCCAGCCCAGCACGACATCGCAGAAGGCGAGCCCCTTGTCGAGGGACGCCAGGAACTTCTCCCGGTGCACGTACTTGCCGCGCAGGATGGCGTCACCGTCGAACACGCCGATCTTGACGTGCTCGATCCCGCGTTCGACCAGCATGGCACTGAGTGCGGCGTTCTGTTCTGGGCTCGGCTGTGGCATGGGTACTCCTTTATACAGGATAGCGTTCGACGGCGTCGCCCAGCGCCGCCCGCAGCGGTCCGACAAATTTCTCGTAGTGTCGCCAGCGACCGGCCGAGGCGGAATGAATCTTCTGCCGCACCTGCCATTTGCTGGCCGTGATCACCGCGCGCTCGGTCCGGTGAAAATCAAGACACCTCGGGTCCCAGGGCAACTGGATGAAATCCAGCATTTTTCGCGACCAGCCTTCCTGATCCTCGATCAGCGCCTCATAGGGTACCTCCAGCAGCGCGGTGGCCGGCAGCACGGCACGCCAGTGATTCATGATGCGCAGATACTCGCCGTAGTAATGCGCCAGATTTCCCAGGTCGTTGGCGTACGGCCCCATGCCGAAGAAGTTCTGGAAGTAGATCGACAGGCAGGTGTCGAGCGGATGACGCCGCATGTGAATGAAACGGGCCCGTGGGAACGCGGCGAGTATCATTCCTGCGTACAGGAAATTGCTGGGCATCTTGTCGACCACGCGCTGCGCATCGGCGCTCGCCGCCGCATAGCGCTCGAGATACGCAGCAGCCATGCCCGGTAGCAGTTTCGCATCGACCGGCCCTTTGAGCGCTGCCTGTCGATAGGCATTGAAAGCGCCGTCCCAGAATGGCACTTCGCCGGCGCCGAACACGGCCGGATGCGAGGCCAGTATCTGTTCGGTCAGCGACGTGCCGGAGCGCGGCATACCGATGATAAAAACCGGAAGCTCCGAGCCCGAACCCTGGCCTGGCGCATCCCGCATGGACGCGGCGTCGAAGCAACGCATGATCTGATCCACTCGCTGCGTCAGCCGGTCGCGATCGTAGCTTGATCCATAGCGCTTTGTGAGCTCGTTGGCCTGCCGATAGTTCTCGAAGGCGCTCTCATATTGACCCACGTCATCGAAGTATTTACCCAACCCGTAGCGCAGGCTGATCTCGTGCGCCAGCGGCGGCTCCCTGGCCAGCAGGGTTTCGACTCCCTCCAGCCAGGCGCTATCGGCCGTGGTCATCCTGCGATGCGTCGCAATACTGAAATACGCGAACGAAAAATTCGGATTGATGGCGATCGTACGCCTGAACAATTCCTCCGCTTCCTCAAAGCGACCGCGGTCAGCCCGCAGTTCACCCAGAAACGACAAGGCTTCGACGTAATGCGGATCTATGGCAAGCGCGGCCTGGCAGCTAACCTCGGCGTCGGCCGGACGACGCTGCTGGCGCATCGCCATCCCCATGCTCAGGTGAGCCGGAGCATAGTCCGGCTTGAGTTTGATCGCCTGGGTGAAACAGGCCACTGCCTCGCGGAAGCGACGCAATTCGAACAACAGGGATCCGAGGTTCCAATGGCTTTCGACACGCTGCGGTTCAAGCCTGGTCGCCTGGGCATACAGGGGCACGGCCTCCCGGCGCTGGCCAAGCTCGCGCAGCACATGGCCGAGATTCATCAGGGCTTCAACATAGTTGGGGTTCAGGGCCAGCGCCTGCCGGTAGCTCGCTACCGCCTCTTCGGTGTCACGCATTGCTACCAGGACGCGCCCCAGATTGCAGAGTATTTGCACGTCTCTGGGCCGTAGTCGGTGCGCCTGCCGGTAACAGGCTGCAGCGTCGGCATATTCTGCGAGCTCGAGGTACGCGTTCCCCAGATTATTCCGCGCCTCGACGTGCGCGGGATTGTTCTGCAGGGCCTGCTGATAAAGCGGCACCGCTTCGCGCGCGCGCCCCAGCGCCCGCAGCGCATCAGCCGCCTCGACCAGGCAGTCCGCGTCATTCGGCGTCAGCTCCAGCGCGCGGCGAAAGCATTCCAGGGCGAGGGCCCATTGCCCGCTATCGTGCAGGGCGGCGCCGAGATTGCGGTGCGCTTCGGCATCGAGCGGCATCAGCTCAGCGGTTTTGCGCAGCGCTGGCAGCGCGTCTTTACCCTGCCGCAGCTGTGCGACGCTCAGGATCTTCCAGAGCATCCCCGCACCCGGATACGCCTTCAGCAGCGTGCGTGCACTGTGTTCGGCCTCGCCCAGTCGCTCCTGCGTGACCAGCTTCACCAGCGCGCTGATGTCGTAGCTGCTCAGCCCCAGAGCTTCAGTGACCACGGTAGTTGACCAGCGCGTCGCCGAGGGCACTTTCAAGCGGCCCGAGCCAGGGCTCGAAATGCTTCCACTGATCAAGCCCCTCGCGGTAGATGGGCTGGCGCACCTGCTCGGAACTGGCGGTGCGCACGCTGCGCATCGTCTTGTGGAACTCGATGCACTGCGGCTCGAACTCCAGGCCGCAGAAATCGAGAATGCGCCGCACGCTGCCCTCGAGATCGTCGACCACGTCCTCGTGCTGTACGCGCAGAATCCAGCCGGGCAGCACCTGGTCCCAGTGCTGCATCAGCTCCAGATAGGTGCGGTAGTAGCGGGCGATATCCTCGATGCTGTAGGTGAACTCCTGCCCCTTGGCGAACAGCTGCTTCAGATTGCTGAAGCAGCAGGCCATCGGTTCGCGGCGCGCATCGATGATCCGTGCGTTCGGCAGCATCAGGTGTATCAGCCCCAGATGCCGGAAGTTGTTGGGCATCTTGTCGATGAAGAACGGCTCGCCGGCTTAGCGCCACGATAGACGCGGGTCTCGGCGAGGTACTGCTCACCGAGGCGCCGGACTTCATCGGCCTGCAGCTCGGTAAGGATGCGCGGATAGCGGGGGTTGCTCAGATCCGGGTCGCGACCCCGCAGCGTTCGCGACGATCTGCTGCACGTTGGCGAGTTCCTGCGTGCCCTCGACCTGGGAGTGCGAGGCCAGGATCTGCTCAAGCAGGGTCGAGCCGGAGCGCGGCAGGCCGACGATGAAGATCGGGTCGCGATCCGGGGCGCCGAATCCCTGGCGGCTGGCGAAGAACTCCCGGCGTGCATACTTCGATCTGCAGCCGCGTGTTGTTCTCGATGACTTCCGGGCGGTAGCTGCTCTTCGAGCGCCTCAGGGCATTGCCCAGCTCGTAGTAGTGGAAGGACTCGGCAAACTCGCCGCGATCCTCCAGGGCCTTGCCGAGCGCAAAGTGCAGGTGATACCGGTCGATCACCGCGATCTCCGGCGCGGTCTGCAACTCCTTCAGTCGCGCAAGTCTCTGCATCCGTGAACCGGTAGGTCTTGAGGTTGGCAAGACTCCAGTAGGCATCGCCGAAGCCGGGCCGGCAGGCTCGCCGCCCGGCGGTAGGACTCGATCGCCTCATCGCGTTTGCCCAGCGTCTTCAGTGCATGCGCGATCGACAGATGCAGGTCGGCGTCGCCGGGCGCTGCCGCGAGCAGATCCCGGTACAGGGCGATCGCACGCTCGTGTTCGCCGAGGCCGACGCGAGGTCGCGGCATGCAGGCCCTGATAATGCGGGCGGTTGGCGGGATCCTCCAGCAGCAGCCGATCGAGCTCATCGACGCGCCTGGCTGTACTGGTGGAGCTCGATGAGCACCTCGGCGTACTCCGACGCGCGCAACACGGTAGTCGGGGGCCAGTTCGAGCACCGCCGCCAGCAGCAGTTCCGCGTCATCGAACACCTTGCGCGCCATGCCGATGCGCGCCAGCAGGCGCATGGCTTCGACGTCGTTGCCGTGCTGCAGCAGGTAGACGACGCACCAATCGGCTCGGCCACGTCCAGATCGCCATCCATGAACAGCCCGGTCGCAGCCACCACCTCGTGCGGCAGCGTTGCGCAGCGTCGCCACGTGACTCGCCGCCATGGCGGCGTTGTCGCCTTGTCCCGCTCATGCGGTAGAGGCCTTCGAGCATGCGCCCAGCTCGCCGGGCAGCGCGTGATTGATGTTGACCGCCGAGCAGGAAGGCGTCGATGGCCTGCGTGCGCCTGCCGCAGGGCGACGTAGCAGTGCCCGCGCTCCTCGTGCAGGCGACTGAAGCGTGGCATGGCGTGCGCTCGAGCGTCGGCGAGCGTCTCCAGCGCATCGGGGACGCGGCCAAGGTAGCGCTGGGCAATGGCCACGAACAGCAGCGCATCGCGCTGCGCGGGCGCTTGCGCGAGCACCGCCTGGCCGGCGGCCAGCGCCTCGGCAAACTCCCGTCGCCGGAGCAGCGCTCGGATGCGCGGGCAATCTCGGCGCCGTGCGAGCGGTCGCTGCTGACGTTGCGCTTGTATCCATGCCTCCGTTAAAAAAAGGGGCGGACCCTTGAGAGTCCGCCCTTGATTCTACTGCAACCGACCAGCGCCGGATTGCCTACGAGTCGAGCGTCCGTCGATCAGAACTTGTATCCGAACTCGAAGGTTATCACCCGCGGCCGCAGCGGCACGATCGCTCTTGATGAACTGACCCGACGTGATGTTGGTACTGGCATCGATGTTCGTCAGGTTGTTGACCGTGAGCTGCGCCGTCCAGTTGTCCTTGCCACGCCGATTGCCGCGTCGTACGGTCGTGTACGCCGGCATCGTAGTATCGCAGCAAGCGTCGTGGTCGGCGGGTTGTGCGCCGGATCGTTGCCGTCCGGGAAGCTCGCCGGCTGGTTGCGCATGCGAGCCGATGTGGTTGACACCCGACCATCGCGAAGGGCTTGTAAGTCGCCCATATTCCAGTCGTACCGCGCCCGCACGTTGAACTGCAGCTGCTGGTGAGAACGGCGGCGAGGTGCCCAGCACGCCGAACGGGTTGTCGTATTGCGCATTGGGATCGTTCGGAACTGCGCCGTTGATCTGAGTGATGCAGTCGCCAATCGGCGTCGGGTTGGTCGCGGACACCTTGTTGCTCTTCAGGCAAGGCGCATTCGTCTGCTTGGACTTGTTGTAGGAAAGCTGACCCCTGCAGGGTAAGCTCTCGGCGTGACGCGGCCGACCACCTGAAGCTCGACGCCTTTGACCTGGTAGGTCGGGCCGTTGACGACGAAGGTCGTGTTGCCCAGATGTACCGGATCGAACAGCGGCAGCTGGACGTCAGACCAGTCCATCACGTACGCGGACATGTTGACCTGCAGCCGACGGTCGAGCCACTCACTCTTCAGGCCAATTTCATTGTTGACCAGGTTGTCGGACTCGAAACCGACCGGCTTGGTAGCTTGCCTGGTGGAACTGTCACCCTTTATATACGGCGCGATTCCCTTGAGGGAAACCTAGGCTCCCATCAATGTTGGTCTGCGTGCGGTTGAAGCCGCCCGGACGGAAGCCCTCCGAATACGTGTAGTAAACCATGACATCCGGTGTGATGTGCCAGGTCAGGTTGCCGCGGTACTTGGTGCCACTCTCGCTCTTCTTCAGGTTGATGCCGAAGCCGTTTGAGGCGGCAACACCGTCGTACACGAAATTAGGGTCGTAAGGCGTGCCGTTCGCGTGATTGAGGACGGTCGAGGTCGCGCTGTAGTACTCGGAGCCCTGCTCGAATTCGTCGTAGCTTGTAGTGACGCGCACCAGCGGTAACCGTCAGTACCTTCGGGATGATGTCGAAATCTATCGAGGCGAAGAACGCCGTCTGCTTGTAGCCACGCACGCACGTCCTCGCCGAACGCCGTATTGATATCGAGGCGCAGGCCGGGGTGCCAGGCGTAGAAGCCCGGAATGGTGGCCGGCGCCTGGACGCAGTCGGGCCCGCCGGCCGCCGAGATCGCGAGGTTGGCTGGCATCGCACTGCGGCATGCCCATGTAGTTGAAGTTCATGTCGTCTTTGATGACGAAATCTTCGTAGAACGCGCCAAAGGTGCCGCGCAGGCGATAGTCTTCGGAGGTCGTCAGGCGCAGTTCGTGGCTCAGGTGAGTATTCTCGACCTGGTCTCTCCAGTTGCCGACCGGCGCGTAGCAGGTGGTCGGCTTGGCCGACCTGAAATAAGCATAGCCCGCACCCGCGCCCGAACAGGCGTAGTAGGAACCGTGGCGCGCCGTCAGGTAGTTGGAATAGTCCTGCTGACTGGTCGATGTGACGGGTCATGTAGCTGCCGGTGTAGACCGCTTTCAGATACTCGCCCAGCTTGCCATTGAGCGTCCAGGCTGAACTCTGGTAATTGTCCTTATCGAAGTTCTGGCTGAAGGCCATGATCTGGTAAGGCTGCAGCGGCTTGCCGCTCGGGTACTATTGCTCACCGGGCTCACGGGCTCGCTGTTGAAGTAACCGTCCGCCTGAATTGCTGGTAGTTCTGCGCCAGGAGCAGGTCCCAGTCGTCATTGAACTTGTATGCCAGCGCGAATTCTGCCACCGGTGTAGTCCACAGTGTTGAGGTTTGACCCCGTCAGTCCACCGTTGCCCGCCGAAGGGCTGCCGGGACGCGCCGGCGGCGACTGGGCGGGATCGGGCGTGATGCCATTGGCCAGGTACTGGACCGGGACTGCCGGCACCGCGATCGTGCCCAGCACGTTGTCGATGTAGCCACCGCGGTGTTCGCTGAAAATCGTCGCACGGACAGCCATCTTGCCATCGAGCAGCGGCAGGTTGAAGGTTGCGTTCAGGCTGTTGTTCGGGTCGCCGCCGGCAGTGACACCGTAGGTGGCGTTGAAGTTGCCCGTCAGTGACATCCAGCTTCGGCTTGTTGGTGATGTAGCGGATCGCGCCGGCCTGGGCGCCGCCGCCGAACAGCGTGCCCTGCGGGCCTTCCAGCACTTCGACACGCTCCATGTCGACCAGGTAGACGTCGACGTTGCGGCCCGGGAACTGCATCGACTGTTCGTCGAGGTACAGCGCCACGTTCGGGAACGGCGCGATCGTGGCCTGCGACTGATTGCGGGGCGCCGCCAGAACTCAGGCCGCGCATGAAGATGTTGCCGGCACCAGGTCCGTTGCCGCTGTAGGTCACATTCGGCATGTACTTCAACAACTCGTTGAGGCTGGTGACGTTCAGTTGTCTCCAGGGCTTCGCCGCTGATCGCCTGGATGGTGATCGGCACGTCCTGGATGTTTTCCGCGCGGCGCGTCGCCGTCACGACGACTTCCTCAATGCCCAGTGTTTCGGCAGAGGCGGTCGCATCCGCAGCCAGGGCCTGTGGGGCAAAAACCGTCGCGGCGCTGCCCGCACCCAGAACGGCCAGTACTGCGCGACGTATTGATTCGTTGGAATTCAAGTTGATCTCCCCGATCTACTATGAGTTGGATATGACCCCGTCAACGGGCGAAATTCAATCAGGCATGGGCGTGATGTGAACCCGCGTCGACTCCGGTGCCGAGTGTAGCGCCGAATCCACGAATAATACATGTCAAAAAATCTTTGGCATGCCCGGCTTCTTTTTACATCCAGGGCGCTTTCTGCATGCAGCACTAGTGGGTGCGCAAAGGCGTGCGCGAAATTCATACGGTCCGGCCGCTTCAGGCCCGCAACAGAGTTCGGGCGATTTGCAGGTCACTATCCCTATCTAACTGATTTCATTTATGTTTAGACACCTTTCCCAGAGCCGGTCGAATATCTATTGAGTTCGCGATCCGCTATTGGAACCGTATGGTCACGACGAGGCAGTTCAGCACAGCACGGCGACAATCAGGCTTGCTGCAGTGGGCATCCGGGTGCGGTGGCCGGACTGGCAGACTGCCGTTCAGGACGTAACATTACTGCAACAGACGCAAGGTAGTGCCGCCGCGGCGGACCCGTGCATGGGCGCACTGCCGACGCTATGATGATTTGATGATGCGGATCGCGAAGCTCGAGACCTTTGCCAACGAGTTCGTCTGCTTCGTGCGCCTGAGCACGGATTCCGGCGCTATTGGCTGGGGACAGACTTCGACCTATAACGCCGACATCACGGCGACCATATTTCACCGCCAGATTGCGCCCTGGGCGCTCGGCGCCGACGCCAGCGATATCGATGCACTCATCGAGCGCATCGAGGAACGGGAACACAAGTACCCGGGCAGTTATCGCTGCCGCGCGCTGGCGGGGCTCGATACGGCGCTCTGGGATCTGCGCGGCCGGCTGGCAGGCAAGCCCGTGGTCGAACTGCTCGGCGGCAAGCCGCGCCGGCTCCGTGCCTATGCCTCGTCGATGAAGCGTGACATCACACCCGAGGATGAGGCCGCGCGCTTTCTGCGCCTACGTGATGAGAAAGGCTTTGACGCCTTCAAGTGGCGTGTTGCAGCCGAGTGTGGTCGGGACGTGGACGAGTGGCCCGGCCGCACTGAGGCGATCGTGCCGCGCGTCGCGCGTGCGCTGGGCGACAAGGTTGCCAAGCTGGTCGACGCCAACAGCGGTTTTTCGCCACGCCGGGCGATCGAGGTAGGCCGGCTGCTGGAAGCCGAAGGCATCAGTCACTTTGAAGAGCCTTGTCGCTACTGGCACCTGGAGGAGACCAGGCAGGTGACCGAGGCGCTCGAGCTCGACGTGACCGGCGGCGAGCAGGACTGGGACCTTGCCACCTGGGCGCAAATGATCCAGATGCGCGCGGTCGACATCGTGCAACCCGACGTGATGTACATGGGCGGCCTGTCGCGAACCCTGCGCGTCGTGCGCATGGCTGCCGAAGCCGGGCTACCGGTCACGCCGCACAGCGCCAATCTGTCGCTGGTCACGATGTGCACCATGCACCTGCTGGGCGCCATCCCGAATGCCGGCAAATACCTGGAGTTCTCGATCGAAGGACCGGACTACTACCCCTGGCAGGAAAACCTGTTTCTCGGCGACCCCTATGCCATTGAGGATGGCTGCGTGCGCATTCCCTCCGCGCCCGGGTGGGGTGTAGAGATCAACCCGGTGTGGTTGGCGAGCGCCAGCTATCGCTGCAGCGAACTCGCGCGCTGAGTGAGCAGCGCAAAAGCGTTCGACCTCACGCTCGATGATGGCTAAGGCTATTATCTGCGCACCGATTCCGCAGCACTGAGCGATCCGGCCAGCATGGAGCAGCACGAATATGAATGAGTCCGAGACGCGCGCCGGGCACCGCACTACCGGTCGCCGTCGCACTGCTGCCAGTGCCAACACTGCGCCTGTTCCCGAACGCTCACGCAGCTATCGCCACCTCGAGAATCCCTTCGAGCCGCTGCGCGTGTTTTCCGACGATCGGGTCGGCGCACTACACGACGCCGCACTGCTGATTCTGGAACAGCACGGCATGAAGGTGCTCTCGGCCGATGCCCGTCGGCGCTACCGCGACGGCGGTGCCGAGGTCGATGAGGCCTCGCAGGTAGTGCGCATCGACCGCGCCCTGGTGGCCAAAGCGCTCAAATCTGCGCCGCGCAATTTCGTCATGCATTCGGTCGATGCCGGGCAGGACGTGCCGATGGGCGGCCGGCACGTGGCCTTCGCGCCCACTTCCGGGCCGCCGAACATCATGGACACGGCCGGCGGACGCCGCTCCGGCACGCTTGCCGATTTCAGCAATCTCATCAGGCTGAGCCAGCATTTCGACGTCCTGCAGATCCTGGGCGGAGCAGTTGAGCCGCAGGATATTCCGGTGCATCTGCGGCACCTGGAAGTGACACGTGCCCAGCTGCTGTTGTCCGACAAGATACCGTTCATATTCTCCCGGGGCCACGGTCAGATCATCGACAACTTCGAACTGATTCGCACGGCACATGGCTTGAGTGCGCAGCAGTTCGCTGATCGACCCAGCTGCTACACGATCATCAATACCAACTCGCCCCTGCAACTCGATATCCCCATGGCCGACGGCATCGTCGATTTCGCGATCGCCGGCCAGGTGCTGATCATTACGCCCTTTACGCTGGCAGGCGCCATGGCGCCGGTCACCATCGCCGGCGCCCTCACCCTCGCTCATGCCGAAGCACTGGCAGGGATTACCCTGGCGCAGATGGTACGGCCCGGCACGCCGGTGATTTACGGCAGCTTTACCTCCAATGTCGATATGAAGTCGGGCTCGCCGGCCTTCGGCACGCCCGAGTACGTCAAGGCGGCATTCGGAGCCGGCCAGCTCGCGCGCCATCTCGGCTTGCCGTGGCGCTCATCGAACGCGACCGCCTCGAATGCGCCCGATGCCCAGGCGGCCTATGAAGCGCAGATGAGCCTGTGGGGCGCGCTCATGGGCGGCTGCAATTTCATGCTGCATGCGGCCGGCTGGCTCGAGAGCGGGCTGTCCACTTCCTGCGAGAAATTTATCCTCGATATCGAAATGCTGCAGATGTTCGCGGAAATTTTTCAGCCCGTCGGCGCCACGACCGCCGACATTGCGCTCGAAGCTGTGGCTGAAGTCGGCTATGGCGGGCACTTTTTTGGTTGCGCCCACACCATGGAGCGCTACCGCACTGCTTTCTACGCGCCGCTGGTCTCGGACTGGCGCAACTATGGCACCTGGTTCAACGATGGTGCGAAGACCGCAACCGAACGTGCGCATACGATCTGGCAGGACACGCTGGCGCGCTACCAGGCACCGGCGCGTGATCCGGCCATCGTCGAGGCCCTGAACGCCTATGTCGAGAGGCGCACGGCCGAAGGCGGCGCACCACCGGTAAGCTAGCGCCTAGGTACGCGGCTGCTGGCGCTCCGCGGTCGGCGGGTGACCAAACTGATTGCGGTAGCATTTCGAAAAATGCGGCGGTGACTGAAAACCACAGGCCGTGCTCACCGCCATGACCGGCATGGCCGTCTGCAGCAGCAGCTCGCGCGCCCGCCGCAGCCGCATCTCGAGGTAATAGCGTTTCGGGACGCAGTTGACGTATTGCTTGAACAGCCGTTCGATCTGGCGCCGCGAGATGCCGGACTGGCGCGCAATGGTCTCGAGCGAGAGCGGGTTTTCGATGTGGGCTTCCATCATTTCGGCGACCGCAATCAGGCTCTTGTGCGCAACGCCCACCTGGGCGCGCAGCGGCACGTACTGACGATCAGCGGCGCTGCGGATGCGATCGACAATGAACTGCTCGGATACCAGGCGCGCGATGCGCGGGCCCAGCCTGGTCTCGATCAGGTTCAGCATGAGTTCCAGCGGCGCCACTCCGCCCGAACAGGTGTAGCGGTCGCGATCAATGGTATAGAGCTGGTCGGAAATCAGCACACTCGGAAACTGTTCACGCAGTGCCGAGAGATTTTCCCAGTGGATTGTCGCCCGGTAGCGATCGAGCAACCCGGCCTGCGCCAGGGCATAACCGCCGGTGCATAGCGCGCCCAGCGGCACGCGCCGCTCGGCGAGCCGCCGCAAAGCTGTCAGCAGTTTGGGCGTGATCGCCTCGCGCACCTTGACGCCGCCGCAGACGAATACCATATCGACGGGGCGCAGCTGCGCGAGCGCTACGGTGGGCGCGAGCGTCAGGCCATTGCTGGCGGCCACCGGTAAACCATCCAGTGTCGCGATTTCCCACTCGTAGGCCGTCATGCCCGATACGCGGTTGGCCATTCGCAAGGGCTCGACCGCGTTCGATACTGCTATCATCGAATAGTTGGCCAGCGTCAGAAACGCAAAGCGCGTGGGCAAGGTCGCGTCGGCGGATTTCACAGCGACGGAGTATACGGCGGCTTGGCGCAATTGCGTAAGCCGTTGTCGCAATCTGAGTGGTGACTTGCGAGCCGGACTCTACACTGCGCCGGCACGGTCTGATTGAATGGGGAGCAGCCAGATGAAGACGCATGCGCGAGTGGTGGTAATCGGCGGGGGCGCAGTGGGCGTCAGCACGCTCTATCACCTGGCAAAGAAGGGCTGGTCAGACGTGATGCTGCTCGAGCGCTCGGAGCTCACCGCGGGCTCGACCTGGCACGCGGCCGGGCTGCTGCCGCTCTTCAACATGAGCTACACGGTCGGGCAGCTGCACAAGTACTCCGTCGATCTCTACAAGCGCTTGCCGGCCGAGACCGGCCAGGATGTCAGTTTCCACGTCACTGGCAATCTGCGCCTTGCGACCAGCGCCGCGCGCATGGACGAATACCTCAAGTATTGCAGCACCGCCAATACCATCGGCGTGCCATTTCGCATCATCAGTCCTGATGAAGTCAAAGCGCTCTGGCCGCTGGTAGAACTGGGTGACGGCAAAGCGACGCCCCGGATTGTCGGCGCGCTCTATCACCCCGATGACGGCCACATTGCCCCCGCCGACCTGACGGCAGCGCTGCGCCGTGGTGCGCGCAGCGCGGGTGCAGAAATTCACGAGCACACGGAAGTCACGGCGGTGCTGCGCCGGCCCTCCGGCGAGTGGCAGCTGACGACGACACGTGGTGAGATCGTGGCCGAGCACGTGGTCTGCGCCACCGGCAACTACGCGCGGCAGACCGGCCGCATGTTCGGCCTCAATGTGCCGGCGATCCCGGTCGAGCACCAGTACATCGTATTCGACGAATCGCCGCAGCTCGCGGCCTACCGCAAGGCCGGAGGCCGCGAACTCGCGGTGCTGCGCGAATCTGATCAGTCGTATTACCTGCGCGAAGAGCGGCTCGGCTGGATCCTGGGGCCCTACGAAAAGGGCGCTCCGGCGCGCTTCGCCGATGGCGTGCCCGACTGGTTTGGCAAGAGCCTGTTCGAAGGTGACCTGGAACGCCTGGTGCCGCATATCGAGGCGGCACAGCGGCGCGTACCGGCGCTGGAGAATTGCGGCATCAAGCAGATCATCAACGGGCCGATTTCCTACACGCCTGATGGCAGTCCGCTCATCGGACCGGCCTGGGGCGTGCGCAATCTGTGGCTCAATGAAGGCCACAGCTTCGGCATCACGGCGGCCGGCGGCGCCGGCTGGCAGCTGGCCGAGTGGCTGGTCGAGCGCGAGCCCGGCATCGACATGCTGGCCGTTGATCCGCGGCGCTTCGGACCCTATACCAGCCGCCGTTATGTGATCGCCAAGAACGAAGAGACCTACCGCGACGTCTTCACCATTCACTTCCCGGATGAAGAGCGCGCCGATGCACGGCCTGCCAAGACCAGCCCGATTTACGACAAGCTCGAGCGCCTCGGTGCAGTCTTTGGTCAGCGCTACGGCTGGGAGCGCGCCAACTGGTTTGCGCCGCCCGGGGTCGAGCGGCGCGACGTGTGGAGTTTCCGGCGCAGCAATTATTTCGAACACGTCGGCAACGAATGCCGGCGACTGCGCAGCGCCGTCGGGGTCATCGACCTGACACCCTTCACCAAGCACGAAATCTCAGGGCCGGGCGCCGAAGCCTGGCTCGATTCGCTGGTGGCCAACAAGGTGCCGGTCAAGATTGGCCGTGTGGCCCTCTGTCACGCGCTCACCAGGCGCGGCGGCATCCGCTCCGAATTCACGATCAGCAAACTGGCAGAGCAGCACTACTACGTCGTCAGCGCCGGCGCAGCCGAGCGCTACGATGGCGATTATCTGCAGCGTCACCTGCCCGCTGATGGCTCGGTGCAGCTGCGCAACATCACCACGGCGCGCGGTTGTTTCGTGGTCGCCGGCCCGCGCTCGCGCGACGTACTGGCCAAGCTGGTCGATGTGCCGCTCGATAACACCGCCTTTCCCTGGCTCAGCAGCCAGGTGCTCGATGTCGGCCTGGCCAGCGATGTCTACCTGCTGCGCGTCAATTTTGTCGGCGCGCTCGGCTGGGAGCTGCACTTTCCGATCGAGTATGCCCACCACCTGTTCGACGCGATCTTCGCGGCCGGCGCTGAGTTTGGCATCGGCATGGCGGGTATGCGCGCCATGGAATCGCTGCGCATGGAAAAATCCTACCGCATGTGGGGCAGTGACCTGACTCGTGATTACACGCCACTTGAGGCCGGGCTCGATCGCCTGGTGCGCATGAACAAGGGCGCGTTCATCGGCCGTGAAGCGCTCGAGCAGCAGCTGGCCGCTGGCGTACCCAATCGCTTCGTGACCCTGGAAGTACATGGCGTGACCGACGCCGATCCGCTCGGCAATGAACCGGTCTTTACCGGCACCAACACCATGATCGGCCGCACGACTTCGGGCTACTACGCGCACGTGCTCAAAAAGAGCCTCGCAATCGGCTATGTGCAGAGTGCCTATGCGGCCGTCGGCACTGAGCTTGGCATCGAATGCCTGGGTGAGCGCAAGCGGGCCACGGTGCTGGTCGATTCGCCGTACGATCCGCAGAACCTGGAGTTGCGCGGCTGATGCAGAGATTTTCAGCCTGGTCGCTGCTAAGACTAGCGTTCGGTGGCCACGATGGCTGGCAGCCGCAGTGGCGTCGTGCCGCGCCGCAGCCCTCCTATGATGCCATCATCATCGGCGGCGGCGGCCATGGTCTCGGCACGGCCTATTACCTGGCCGCCGAGCATGGCCTGAGGCGCGTCGCCGTCCTCGAAAAGGGCTGGATCGGTGGCGGCAATACCGGCCGCAATACCACCATATTGCGCTCCAACTATCTGTTCGACGAGAGCGCCCGCCTCTACGACCATGCGCTGAAGATGTGGCGCGAGCTCTCGCAGGTGCTCAACTACAACGTCATGTATTCACCGCGCGGCGTGCTGATGCTGGCCCACTCGGTCCACGACGTGCAGGTGCTCAAACGCCATATACACGCCAACCGTGGCAACGGCGTCGACAATGAATGGCTGGATCCGGAGCAGGCCAGGGCTTTCTGTCCGCCGCTCAATATCAGCGACAATATCCGTTATCCGGTGATGGGTGGCGCACTGCAGCGGCGCGGCGGCACCGCGCGCCACGATGCAGTCGCCTGGGGTTATGCGCGTGCCGCCGATGCCCTCGGCGTCGATATCATCGAGAACTGCGAAGTCACCGGCATCCGTCGCGATGCCAGCGGCGCCGTGCACAGCGTCGAGACCACGCGCGGCATCATCAGCAGCAGGCGGATCGGCGTGGTGGCGGCCGGGCATAGCAGCGTGGTGATGGGCATGGCCGGCGTGCGCCTGCCGCTCGAGAGTTTCCCACTGCAGGCCCTGGTGTCTGAGCCGGTCAAGCCCGTGCTGCCCTGCGTGGTGATGTCCAACTCGATACACGCCTACGTCAGCCAGTCGGACAAAGGCGAACTGGTGATCGGCGCCGGCACCGATGCCTATACGAGCTATACGCAGCGCGGCGCACTGCACGTCAACATGCATACCCTGGCAGCGATCTGCGAACTGTTTCCGGCCTTTCGCCGCCTGCGCATGCTGCGCAACTGGGGCGGCATCGTCGATGTGTCGCCCGACCGCTCGCCGATCATCGCCAAGACCACGGTGCCGGGTCTGTACGTCAATTGCGGCTGGGGCACCGGCGGGTTCAAGGCGACGCCGGGCTCCGCGCATCTGTTCGCCTGGACCATCGCGCACGATGAGCCACACCCGATCAATGCACCTTTCACCATCGAGCGCTTCCGCGACGGGCGCCTGATCGACGAGGCGGCGGCCGCAGCCGTCGCTCACTGAAAGACAGATCATGCTGCTCATCGATTGCCCGTATTGCGGTCCGCGCCCGGAGCTCGAGTTCAGCTACGGTGGCCAGGCGCACATCGCCCGCCCGACGGCCGCCGAGGCGGTCAGCGCCGAGGACTGGGTCAGCTTTCTGTATCTGCGTTCCAATCCGCGCGGCGTACATGCGGAGCGCTGGCGGCACCTGCGCGGCTGTGCCCGTTTCTTCAATGCGGTGCGGGATACGACCACCGATCAGTTCATCGCCAGCTACCGTTGCGGCGAAGCGCCACCCGCAATCGCGGGGAACGTAGCGCCATGAAACCCTGGCGCACCGAACAGGGCGGCCGTGTCGATCGCATGCGGCCACTGCAGTTCAGCTTCGACGGCCGACGCTACCCGGGCTTTGCCGGCGACACGCTCGCCTCGGCGCTGCTCGCCAACGGCGTGCAGCTGATGGGACGCTCGTTCAAGTATCACCGGCCGCGCGGCCCGCTCTCGGCCGGCTCCGAGGAGCCCAATGCGCTGGTGACTGTGTTCCGTGATGCGGCGCGCAGCACGCCCAACCTGCGCGCCACGCAGGTCGAGCTCTACGACGGCCTGTGCGCGCTGAGCCAGAATCGCTGGCCCACCTCGAGCTGGGACTTCGGCAGCGTGAACGACTGGCTCGCGCCGCTGTTTCCGGCGGGCTTTTACTACAAGACCTTCATGTGGCCACGCTTCGCCTGGCATCGCTGGTACGAGCCGCGCATCCGCGCCGCGGCCGGACTGGGTCGCGCGCCGGTCGGCGCCGATCCGGACAGCTACGCGCAGCGCTTTGCACATTGCGATGTGCTGGTCGTCGGCGCCGGCCCCGCCGGCCTTGCTGCCGCGCTGGCCGCCGCTGAGAGCGGCGCGCGGGTCATCCTGTGCGACGAGCAGGCGGAGATGGGCGGCTCCCTGCTCGATGAGCCCGCGGCGCGAATCGACGCGCAACCCTCAGCGAGCTGGCTGCGGGACACACTGGCGCTGCTGGCCGGACGCGCCAACGTCACCCTGCTGACGCGCACTACTGCCTTCGGCTACTTTCCGCACAATATGCTGGGCCTGTGCGAGCGCCTCACCGATCAGCTCGCCACGCCGCGCGCGCAGGCGCCGCGCGAGCGGCTCTGGCAGGTACGCGCCAGGGAAGTGGTGCTCGCCACCGGCGCGATCGAGCGACCGCTGGTGTTTCCCGGCAACGACCGGCCCGGCGTCATGCTCGCCTCGGCCGCGCGCAGCTATCTCAATCGCTACGGCGTGCGCGTCGGTACACGCGTCGTGCTACTCGCTGGCTGCGACGCCGCCTACGGTGCCGCGCTCGATCTGCACGCGGCGGGTGTCACGATCAGGCCATTGCCGATGTGCGTTCAACGGACCACACCCCGGCCATGGCCGCGGCGCGCAGCGCTGGCCTGCGGGTGATCACGCGCGCCACCGTACTCGGCACGAGCGGCCGCTTGCGCATTCGCAGCGTCACGTTGGGGGCGGTCGTCGCTGACGGCTCTATTCGGCGCGCTGAATCACTCGACTGCGATGCGCTGCTGATGTCCGGCGGCTATACACCCAGCGTGCACCTGCATTCGCAATCGCGTGGCAAGCTGCTGTGGCGTGCGGATGAGAACGACTTCGTGCCGGGCGCCGTGGCCGAGCGCGAACGCTCGGCTGGCGCAGCGCGCGGTCTCGATGGCCTGGCGAGGTGCTGGAGGATGGCGCGCGCGCCGGCCACGGGGCGGCCGTGGCCTGTGGGTTTGGCAGCACGACGCCGACGCCCGGCGCAACGCTCCCGGCGGGCGCGCGCCCCAATGGAGTCGCGACCACGGAGTTTTCCGCGCGCGGCATACCCGGCGCCCTGCCGCAGCCGGGCACGCGCGCGCCCGCCAAGGCCTTCGTCGACTGGCAGAACGATGTCACCACGCGCGATCTGGCGCTCGCCACCCGCGAGGGCTTCGACTCCATCGAGCACATCAAGCGCTACACCACGACCGGCATGGCAACCGATCAGGGCAAGACCTCGGGCCTGAACGCACTGGCGATCGTGGCCGAGCGGAGCAGACGCCAGGTCCCCGAGGTCGGCCTGACGACCTTCCGCATGCCCTACACGCCGGTGACCTTCGGCAGCCTGGCCGGCTACGATCGCGGCGATCTGTTCGATCCGGTGCGCAGCACGCCGATGCATGCGCTGGCCGAGGAGCAGGGCGCGGTATTCGAGGACGTCGGCCTGTGGAAGCGCGCCCGTTATTTCCCGCAGGGCGCTGAAGACATGCACGCCGCGGTGGCGCGCGAGTGCCGCGCGGTACGCAGCAGCTGCGGCATGTTCGACGCTTCGACGCTCGGCAAGATCGAGGTGGTCGGGCCGGACGCCACCGAGTTCATGAACCGCCTCTACGTCAACAGCTGGACCAGCCTGGCCGTCGGCCGCGCCCGCTACGGCGTGCTGCTGCGCGACGACGGCTTCGTCTATGACGATGGCGTGGTGGCGCGCATGGCTGCCGATCGCTTTCACGTCACCACCACCACCGGTGGCGCCGCGCGCGTGCTGGCCCTGATGGAAGACTACCGGCAGACCGAATGGCCGGATCTGAAGGTCTGGCTCACCTCGACCACCGAGCAGTGGGCGGTGATCGCCGTGCAGGGTCCGCGCGCGCGCGAGGTACTGGAGCCGCTGGTCGAGCGACATCGATCTGTCGCCGGGCGCGTTGCCGCATATGGCGTCGCCGCTGGCAGCATCTGCGGCGTGCCGATGCTGCTGTTTCGCGTCAGCTTCACAGGCGAGCTGGGCTTCGAGATCAATGTACCGGCCGACTACGGCGCCGCCGTGTGGGAGGCAGTATGCGCCGCGGGCGCGAACTACGGCATCACGCCGTACGGCACCGAGGCCATGCACGTGCTGCGCGCCGAAAAAGGCTACATCATCGTCGGCCAGGAAACCGATGGCACGGTCACGCCGGACGATGCCGGCCTGAGCTGGGCCATCGGCAAGAGCAAGCCGGACTTCGTCGGCAAGCGTTCGCTGACGCGGCCGGCAATGCTGGCGTCAGGACGCAAGCAGCTGGTGGGTTTACTGACCGTGGACCCGGCTGCGCTACTCGAGGAAGGCGCGCAGGTCGTAGCAACGGCTGGTCAGACGCCGCCCATGAAGATGATCGGCCATGTCACGTCCACCTATGCGAGCGCCACGCTCGGGCGCTCGATCGCCCTGGCGATGATCGTCGATGGGCGCACCCTGGTCGGCCAGACGCTCTATGTGCCGACCCCGGATGGCGAGGTCGCCGTGCAGGTAGCCAGTCCGGTGTTCTACGATCCAGCGGGAGCGCGCCTCAATGGCTAGTGCACTCAGGGCGAGCGCGCCGCACATTGACACCACGCCCTGGATGCGGCCGCTCCCCGCCAGCGCGCGCCTGATCCTGTTTGGCGATGACGCCGCGCAAAGTGCCGCCGCCGGAGCCCTCGCGCTGCCCTGCTCCACCAGCGCCTGTCGCGCCGTAACCCACGGCCCTCGCGCCGCGCTCTGGCTCGGCCCTGACGAGCGGCTGCTGCTGGCTCCTCAGGCTGAGCTGGCAACACTGCTCGCCACGCTCACGAATGCGCTGGCCGGCCATGCCTGCTCGCTGGTGGACATCAGCCAGCGACAGATCTCACTTGAGCTGCATGGACCGCATGCCAGCACATTGTTGAACGCGCAGTGCGCCCTGGATCTCGCGCTCGACTCTTTTCCGGTCGGCATGTGCACGCGCACGGTGTTCGCCAAAGCCGAACTCGTCCTGTGGCGCACGGCGGCAGAGTGTTTTCATGTCGAGGTATGGCGCTCGTTCGCGGACTACCTGGTGACGCTGCTGCGTGACGTCTCGCGCGAACTGCCTGGCCAGTAGGCACTTCCAACGGGCAGCGCCGGGCAACTTCAGGGCTGCGCGCGCTCAATCCTCGCGGCGTAGCAGCCGCGCCTGGCGTAGTGCGCCTGCAGGTACCTGACACGCGGATCACCCAACAAGCGTTCAATCACGCCCTCCAGTTCGGCGCCCTGCGCCAGCTCCGCATCAACCATCACATCCTGCGCATCGAAGGCCCGCAATGACATCGGGCGCGAGCGCATGACTTGCGGAATTTCTCCCACCCTGTCGTACGCCTCGCGTGCGTCCTCCAGCACAAAGATCGCGTGGCTGGCCCGGTACGGGTTCGCCGCTGGCTGGTGCGTGTAGTTCAGGAGCAGCAGCTGCTCGCCTAACGCGGCATCGCACAGTGTGACCCGATCAGGAAATCCCGGATGCGAATCCGCCACGACCCGGCAGGCGCCGTGCTCTGCCAATGCCGCATCCGACAGACCCAGCAAACGCTGAAAATGCCTGGGCGGCAGTCCGCTGATCCTATAGGTCATGATGAGACTCCAGAATGAGGGCCGAGAGCTGTACCCTGATGGTTCCGGCGCCGCTGCGCCGCCCGATTCTTGCTCAGCGCAGATTGACATTTTACGACTCTGGTACCAGGGTTTACTCTCGCACCAGGGACGGAATCTGATGCAACTCTCGCGCACGCTGCTCGCTTCATTGCCCGGCCTTGGCCTCGCGCTCGCGGCGCCGTTCTCGGCTCTGTGCGCCACACCTGCGCCAGCCTGGCGCGATACACCGTTAGTGCGCCTGGAAGCGCTCGCCCTGATCCAGACGCTCAACGCCGAACTTCTGGCAAGCTCGAGCGCCACCATGACACTTGAGCGTTGGTGCAAAATCCATGCACTGGCCGAGCCAGCGCAAATCGTCGCCCACCGCATCGACGGGAGCGAAGCTGCTGCCAGCGCAGCTATCCGTCAGGATCTGCAGGTGAGCGCGGCGGAGCCCGTACAATACCGGCGCGTCGAGCTGCGCTGCGGTGAGCATGTGCTCTCCATCGCGGACAACTGGTATGTGCCCGCACGACTGACGCCGGAAATGAACCGGTCACTGGTCACCACACAGACTCCTTTTGGCAAAGTCGTGCAGCCCCTCTCACCCCATCGCGAGACACTGGCTGTGAAACTGTTGTGGTCTGCGCTGCCGGACGGCTGGGAACACGCACCAGGGGGCAGCGCAGAAACTGCCGTCGTCAGCCAAAGCCTCGAAATGCCGGCAGCGCTGTTTGAGCACCGTGCGCTGCTCGTACGCCAGCACTCACCAGCCCATTGCAGAAGTGCACGAGGTCTATCAGCGCGATGTCCTGGCGTTTCCGGAACCGCAACTGCCCGCCAACTAGCGCCGCAGCTGCTGCGCATCAACCCCGCAGGCGCAGGTTCTCCGGATCGTAGAGCGGTTCACGGGCTACGACCGCTCGGCGCCGGGTACCGAGTATCTCCACCTCAAGTGCAGTGCCGGCAGTGGCCAGGTCGGTGCGCACATAGGCCAGTGCAATGCTCTTCTGCAATCGATAGCCATAGCCCCCAGAGGTCACGAGCCCCACCACTTCATCGCCGTGGTAGACGATTGATACCGGCGCGGCGTCGGCATCGTCCGCCTCGACGATGAGCGGAACGAATCGTTCACGCGGCCCCTGCGCCGCCTCGCGCCGCAGTGCTTCCTGACCGATGAAGCCACCGGGCTTGTCGAGCTTGACGAAGCGATCGAGCGAGGCCATGAATGGTGTGTACTCGGTGGTGAGATCCGCCTTCCAGCTGCGGTAGCACTTCTCCAGCCTCAGGCTGTCCATCGCATAGAGGCCAAAGTCACTGATGCCGAGGGCTTCGCCCGCTGCAAACAGCAGCTGGTACACGGACAGCAGGTGTTCGACCGGCAGGTGCAGCTCCCAGCCCAGCTCGCCGACGTAGTTCACGCGCAGGGCGATAGCCTGCGTATAAGCGATATCAATGGTGCGCACCGCGAGCCACGGAAATGCCTCGTTCGAGAGCTCGGCGGGCGTGACTGCGCTGAGCAGCTCGCGCGACCTCGGGCCAACGACAATCAGCGTGCCAAAGCGCGCGGTGAGATTATCCACACGCACTGCAGCGCTCGCGCCCAGGTGCTCGCGCAGCCAGTGCTCATCGTGCCGCTCGCCGGCCGCGGCGCTGA
The DNA here is from genome assembly GCA_963823235.1 of uncultured Gammaproteobacteria bacterium. Taxonomy (GTDB): domain Bacteria; phylum Pseudomonadota; class Gammaproteobacteria; order Steroidobacterales; family Steroidobacteraceae; genus FEN-1191. Next base: position 166,235 of record CAWGKS010000016.1, read on the forward strand.
TCAGCCAGTACTGCTCGGGCGCCAGCGCAGTGATCGTCATCTCGGTGACGATGCCGCCGTTGGGCGCGCAGAAATAATTGAGTGCCGTGCGTCCGGGACGCGGCACGGTGCCGGCAACCATGTGATTGAGCCAGGCGTTGGCCCCGGGACCGCTCACTTCGAATTTCGTGAACCCGGGCAGATCGAGCACGGCAACGCGCTGCGCCACGGCGGCACACTCGCGTTCCACCGCGACGTGCCAGCCCGGGCGGCGGAAGGACAATTCGGGGCGATCGCTGACATCGCTGGCGTGCGGAAAATACACGGCGCGCTCCCAGCCACCGCGAGCGCCGAAACGTGCGCCCTTGGCAGCGAGGCGCTGGTTGACAGGCGAACTCTTGGCCGGTCGACCGGCGGCGCGCTCCTCGACCGGATAGCCGACACCGTATTCGTTCTGGTAGGTCTCGATCGCCTTTGCCAGCGCGTACTTCCGGTTGGCGTAGTCATGATAGCGGCGCGAGTCGAGCGGCCACATGTCCCACTCGGGCTGCCCGTGGGCCACCCACTCGGCAATGATCTTGCCCGCACCGCCAGCCTGGGCAATGCCGAAGGTGAACGCGCAGCAGTGAAAAAATCCTGGCAGGCCCGGCGCCGGACCGATCAGCGGATTGCCGTCGGGCGCATAGGGAATGGGTCCGTTGATGATGGTCTTTACACCGACGCTGCCCAGAATCGGCACTCTCGCGCAGGCCGCTTCGATGTACGGTTCGAGGCGGGCAACATCGTCCGGAAACAGCTGGTTGGCGAATTCTGCCGGTATTCCCGCCAGCCAGTGTGCCTCGGCGGTGCGCTCATAGGGGCCGAGAATCAGGCCCTGACGTTCCTGGCGCATGTAGTAGCTGACATCCGGGTCGCGAATCAGCGGCAGCCGCTCTGCGCCGCGCGCCACCAGTTCCGGAATGTCCTCGGTCACCAGGTACTGGTGCGCGAGCGTCACGATCGGCAGGTACTCGCCCACCATCGCCGCCACTTCGCCGCCGCGGTAGCCCGCTGCGTTGATTACCGACTGTGCGACGATAGCGCCGCGATCGGTGATCACGCGCCACTCGCCCGAGCCGAGGCGCTCGATGGCCGTTACGCGCGTCTGGCGATGAACCTGCGCACCGGCGTCCCGCGCACCCTTGGCCAGTGCCTGCGTCAGCTGCGCCGGGTCGATGTCGCCATCGCAGGGGTCGTACAGACCGGCGCGGATGCCTTCGGTAGTGATGAACGGATGGCGCTCCCGAATCTGCGCCGGGCTCAGCATTTCGAATTCGATGCCCTGGGCACGCGCCTGCGACAGCACATGACGAAACTCATCGACGCGTTCGGCGCTGTGCGCAAGCCGGATGCTGCCGGTCATGTGATAGTTGATCTCATACCCGACGCGTGCGGCGAGCCCGGCATACAGGCGCGTGCTGTGGCGCTGCAGCTTGATCAGATTCCACGAGGTCGAGAAATTCGGGCAGTTGCCGGCCGCATGCCAGGTCGAGCCGGAGGTCAGCTCATCGCGCTCGAGCAGCACGGCATCGCTGATGCCCAGCTGGGTAAGGTGATAGAGCGCACTGCAACCGACCGCGCCACCACCGATGATGACTACCTGGGCGTGGCTCTTCAAGGTGAACCGCTCAGCACTTGATGCGCTCGCTCTTCGGATCGTACCAGGGCTGCAACTGCACCTGCGCCTCGTGCCGCTCGCCGGCGACTTCGATCTGCCAGCGCCCAGCCTGCAGCCACTCCGGGGTGACGCCCGCGGCACAACTGACATAGCCCATGCCGATCGAGCGTTCCAGTCGATGACCCCAGGCTCCGGATCTGATCGAGCCGACGATCTCGCCGTCGCGCACGATGGGCTCCTCGTGATACAGGAGCGGCGCGGCCTCCGAGGAATCCGCGAGCATCACCTGCACCAGGCGCTTGGGCAATGCGCCGCGCTGACGCTGGGCGAGCAGCGCCGCCTGGCCGATGAAGCCGCCGGGCTTGTCCCAGGCGATAGTAAAACCCAGACCCGCCTCGAGTGGCGTGTCTTCATCGCCGATGTCATGGCTCCAGTGCCGGTAGCCTTTTTCGACGCGACACGCAGCCATGGCGTGATAGCCGGCGTGACGCAATCCAAAGGCGCCGCCCGCCTCGAGCAGGCGCTCGTAGACATCGAGTACCTGCTCGCCTGGTATGTACAGCTCCCAACCCAGTTCGCCGACATAGGTGATGCGGCTGGCGCGGACCCGCGCGTAGCCGATTTCCAGCTCGCGCGAGCAGCCAAAGGGATGCGCGGCATTGGCAAGTTCTGCACCCGAGAGCGCCGTGAGCAGCTCGCGACTGCGTGGACCCATGACGCCAAGCATGGCGATGCCGGCCGTCACATCGGTCACGGTGCAACGCGCATCGGCGTGTTCCTCGATCTGGCGCCGAAGCCAGGCCAGATCGCGGGTCTGGCAGATCGCCGAGGTCACGACCATGAACTCGCGCTCGGCCAGACGGGTGATGGTCAGATCGGCCTCGATGCCGCCGCGCTCATTGAGCCACTGCGCATAGACGACACGGCCCGGTGGCACATCGACATTTGCAGTTGAGAGCTGATTGAGCACGGCGCAGGCATCGGCGCCCTGCACATGAAATTTGGCGAAGCTGGCCTGATCGAACAACGCCACTGCGTCGCGCACGGCCAGGCATTCACTGCGGCAGGCGCCAAACCAGTTCTGGCGACCGTAGGAATATTCATAGCGTGGCGTCGATCCGGGCGCGCCAAACCAGTTCGGCCGCTCCCAACCGGCAGTCTCGCCCATACAGGCACCAGCGCTCACCAGGCGGTCGTGCAGCGCGCTGCGCCGCGCACCGCGTGCACTCTCATACTGGTAGTAGGGCCAGTGCATCGCATACAGCAGGCCCAGGCGTTTCCACGGTGCGATCGTGCAGATAGCGACGATTGGACTGAAACGGCAGTACGCGACGGATATCGACATCGGCCAGATCCATCGGTGGCCGGCGATCAAGAATCCATTGCGCCACCACTTTGCCGGCGCCGCCACTCGCAGCGATACCGACCGAATTGAAGCCGGTCGCCACGAACAGATCGCGCACCTCGGGTGTTTCGCCGATGTAGTAGCGATCATCCGGAGTAAAGCTCTCCGGACCATTGAAGAACAGCTGGATGCCGACCTCACCGAGCCGCGGCACGCGGCGCACCGCGGCACTCAGGATGGGTTCGAAATGCTCGTAGTCCTCAGGCAACGTGTCAAAACAGAACTCGGCCGGTATGCCCTTCATGCCCCAGGGCTTGGCCACCGGCTCGAAACACCCGACCAGGAGCTTGCCGGCGTCCTCCTTGAAATAGGCGCACTCGTCGTAAACGCGCAGCACCGGCAGATTGCCCGGCAGCCCTGGGATCGGCTCGGTCACGATATAAAAATGTTCGGCCGCATGCAGCGGCACGCTGACGCCGCAGTCGCGCCCGAGCTCATGCGACCACATGCCGGCGCACAGCACCACGGTATCGGCAGCGATATAGCCCGACGCTGTTTCGACTCCGACTGCCCGCCCGCGCTCGACTCTGATGCGGCTGACCGCTGTGTGCTCGAAGATGCGCGCACCGCGCATCTTTGCGCCGCGTGCAAAAGCCTGCGTGGTGTCGATCGGATTGGTCTGGCCATCCTTGCCGATGAAGATGCCGCCCACCAGGTCAGCCACTTCAAGCAGCGGCCAGCGTTCCTTGATGGCCTCCGGCGACAGCACGTCGATTTCCAGGCCAAAGGTCTTGCCCATGGAGGCGCCGCGCTTCAGCTCCTCAAAGCGCGCGGGCGTCCGGGCGACGCTGATGGATCCATTCTGCTTGAAGCCGGTCGCCTGGCCGGTTTCTGCCTCCAGCGAGCGATACAGTTCGGCGGTGTATTTGGCCAGCTCGGTGAGATTGCGCGTGGCGCGCAACTGCCCAACCAGGCCAGCCGCGTGCCAGGTCGTGCCGCAGGTCAGCTGCTTGCGCTCAAGCAGCACCACATCGCTGAGTCCGATTCTGGTCAGGTGATAGGCAATTGAGCAGCCGGCAATGCCGCCCCCGACAATGACCACACCGGCGCGACTGGGCAGCGACATGCCGTGCGTTCAGGCGCGTATCTGTTGCCGCGCAGCGCCACCAGCGGGCGCTGCGTCCGTGTCGCCAGCGACCTGCGCGTGCATCGCCTGGCGCGGCAGGCGCACCGGAAAGCGCCTGCGAATCTCGCTGTCGACGGCCTCGGAGATGTGCGCCGGAAAATGATTTGCGAGAATCTCCCTGACCTTGCCGGCCGCGCGCTGCAGCACATCGAGCGAACCCTGCTCGGCCCATTCGTTCGGACTGCGCCGGTCACCGACACCCGGATAAAGATATTCAGTCTGCATCAGCTGCAGGGTCTGGTCACTGCCGAGAAAATGTCCGGGACCATTGAGGCACACTTCCTTGATGATATCGAAGGACAAACGCTCCTCGTTCACCTCGATACCCTTGATGGTGCGCTGTGCGGCGCCAATGATGTCATTGTCGATGACCAGGCTCTCGAGCGAAAAGCCCAGCAGGCTGGCATGCATGCCGGCCGATTCATAAATCATGTTGGCGCCGGAATTTCCCACCAGCGCATGGTTGAGCGCCTTCTCGGCGCCCGCCTGACCGTCGGCAACCTTTGAATCGGTCATTCCCGAGGCCGTGCCGCCGGTCAGATCGTAGTAATTGGCCATCTGTCCCGCCGCCGCCGACAGCAGTGCCTGTTCCGGGCTACCGCCCGACATGGCGCCAGTGCGCAGATCTGACACGAAACACCAGGTGCCAAAAATCGCCGGATGCCCGGGCTTGATGGCATTCACATAGACGAGCCCGGCGAGCACCTCGGCAACCTCCTGCGCCAGGGCGCCGGCCAGCGCCGCGGGCGCTGTCGCCCCCGCCTGTCCGGCGGAGAGCAGCAGTATCGGCATGCCGCCCTGCACCGCCACTTCGAGACATCGGCAGGCATCGGTCGCAAATTTCATCGGCGGCACGACAAAGCAGTTTGATTGACTGACAAAGGGGCGCTCGCGCCACTGCTTTTCGCCACCGGCGATCAGGTGCAACATCTCCAGCGAAGCCGTCACGTGTTCAGGCTGCACCCAGCTGCTGCCGACGTGCTTGGTCGTGCTCGACACCGCCGCATAGCAGGTGTTGAAATCCATCTCAAAGGGATCAGGAATGTCGCGCGGCACAACCGCGCGCTGGAAGAAATGAATATGTTCCATCTGATCGACGATGCGACCGATGTCGTACAGATCCCTGATTTCGGATTCGCGATAGGCGCCGTGAGCATCGACGATATTGACTGCAGCACCCGCGGTACCGAAATAGGCGCGCTTGCCCCAGGGTTCGAGGTCGAAACGTGGATCCTGCGCGTGCAGCACGAAGTTACGCGCTGCTTTCGCCAGTGTGTCTTCGACCAGCGAGCGCGGAAACAGCAGGCGTCCCTGCGCGCTTTGCGTGCAGCCGGCCCGGGTCATCACTTCCACACCGGATTCAGTCGCATCAGCCAGGCCCACTTCGGCCAACAGTCGCAAGGCGGTCTGGTGGATCTGATCGATTTCGCCCTGGCTCAGCGGCTGATAGCGGCCACTGGACATGCCAGGCTGCACCGGCCGCAGGTGATCGGGGAGCGGTGCAGAGCGCTGTGCACGCCTGGCGTCCCGACCCGATGGGCGTCGTGCACCGCCTGGAATATGAGTCACTAGAGTTTCTCCCGTGCGGCCAATGGCAGGCCCGGTGCGCCTGCCCGCCCGCAGGGTGCCTAGCCTCGCACAACCCCATCAGATACGCAGCAAAGATAATCTACCAGCCGGCAAGTCTTTATGATTGCGGCCCCGGATCGCGCCGCTGTCGGGCGGTTCGGAGGATGTATCATGGCGCTATCGCCCAGGGGACACAATGGTGACAGGTACAGCCGACGATCTGCTCTCCAGCCGGCCCGACACGCAACTGTCGGCGCGCGCTTTCGGGATCGCCAGCGACATGGTAGTGCCGGCATTCAGGGAGCCCAGCGAATATGTCCCGGCAGTGGACCCTGGCTACTGCTTTGATCCGGATACCACCCTCGCCATCCTGGCCGGGTTCGCCTTCAACCGTCGCGTCATGGTGCAGGGCTACCATGGCACCGGCAAATCCACGCATATCGAGCAGGTCGCGGCGCGTCTGAACTGGCCACTGGTGCGCATCAACCTCGATGGCCACGTCAGCCGCATCGATCTGGTCGGACGCGATGCCATCGTGGTGCGCGACGATCATCAGATCACGGAATTTCGCGAGGGACTGTTGCCGTGGGCGATTCAACGCTCGATCGCCCTCACCTTCGATGAATATGACGCCGGTCGTGCCGACGTCATGTTCGTGATCCAGCGGGTGCTGGAAGCAAGCGGCAAGCTCACCCTGCTCGATCAGAACCGCGTCATCAGTCCGCACCCGTTCTTTCGCCTGTTCGCCACCAGCAACACCATTGGCCTGGGCGATGCCACTGGCCTGTATCACGGCACCCAGCAGATCAATCAGGGCCAGATGGATCGCTGGTCGATAGTCACCACGCTCAATTACCTGGAACACGACCAGGAAGCGGCCATCGTGCTGAGCAAAGCGCCGCACTACGACAATCCCGGAAGGGCGACGCACCATCATGGCGATGGTGCGGGTCGCCGACATGAGCCGCAATGCGTTCATGAACGGCGACATCTCCACCGTCATGAGTCCGCGCACGGTGATCACCTGGGCGGAAAATGCCGCGATTTTTGCCGACCTGGGCCTGGCCTTTCGCGTCACCTTTCTCAACAAGTGTGACGAGCTCGAGCGCCCGACGGTTGCCGAATTTTTCCAGCGCGCGTTCGGTACCGAATTGCCGGAGACCATTGCCGGTCTGAAGGTTGTGTGAACACGCCGCAGCAGCGTGCCCCCCAGTCACTGGAGGAGCGCTTCGAGCGCGCGCTGATTCACTCAACGCGCGCCCTCGCCGGTGAGAAAGGACTGCGGGTTTATTGTGGCGTACCCGGCTCCACTCTGCCTGGCAATCCAGTGTTGCTGCCCGCGATCCCAACGCCGCTGACGCCGCCCGCCGCAGCGCGCCTGCGCGGCCAGGCCGACCGCCTGGCACTGCGCCGCGCGCACTACGACGCGGCCATTCATGCGCGCTTCCGTCCCAGCGGTCCGCGGGCACGTGAACTCTACGATGCGCTCGAGGATATGCGCTGCCAGTCGCTGGGCGCCAATGTCATGAGCGGCGTTGCCTCCAATCTCGAGGCCGCGCTGGTCGCCCAGCTGGAGCAGAGCGGTGTGCTGCGCGCGCATCTGGCACGCCACTCCGGCAAGGTGCAGGCGCTGGCACTGCTGGTCCGCGAACGCCTGACAGGCCGGCCAGCGCCAGAGGTTGCGGCGCCACTGATGGCCCGATGGCGCGCTGAGCTCGAGGCCCGCACTGAAGGGCAGCTGGCGCAGCTCGCAGATGCGGCGCCCAGCCAGGAACAGTTTGCCGTGCTGATTCACCGACTGGTGCGCGATTTCGATCTGGGCAGTGAGCTGGGCAGTGAGGCGCAGCGCCAGGCGCAGCTGGCAGCAGCCCCACCCTCCCCGGTGACTGGCGAAGCAGCGGCTGAACGCAGCAGCAGCGTACTGCGCGTCAAGCACCAGCAGGGCATGCTCGAAGAGGACGAGCCCACGATCGCACCCAAACCGCCATCCGAACTGCCAGCCGGAGGTGACACCGTGCCGGAGCGCACCGCTGAGCAGAGCGACGCCGGCGATCGCATGGTACGCACGCCGCCGTACGACGATGCCGATGATCCGAATCGCCACTACCGGGTATACACCCGCGCCCATGACGAGATCGTCGACGCCGACAGCCTGTGCGACGATGCCGAACTGAGCCGGCTGCGGGCACTCCTCGATCACGAAGCCCGCAGCCTGCAGAGCGCCGTCGCGCGCCTCGCCCACCGGCTCGAACGCCTGCTCCTGACCAAGCAGCTGCGCCGCTGGCAGTTCGACCTCGAAGAAGGGGTACTCGACGCAGCGCGTCTGGCGCGCGTGGTCACTGACCCATTGGCCTCGTTGTCGTTCAAGGAGGAACAGGAGGCCGAATTCAAAGACACGGTGGTCACCGTGCTGCTGGATAACTCCGGCTCCATGCGCGGTCGACCGATCATGCTGGCCGCACTGTGCGCTGACATCCTGGTACGCACGCTGGAGCGCTGCGGAGTCAAAGTGGAGATTCTGGGTTTCACCACCAAGGCCTGGAAGGGCGGCGCGGCGCGCGAAGACTGGTTCAGGGCTGGCGGCAAACTCAACCCCGGCCGGCTCAGCGAGCTGCGACACATTATATATAAGGACGCAGATGCGCCCTGGCGCCGGGCGCGTCGCAATCTCGGGCTCATGCTGCGCGAGGAGCTGTTGAAGGAAAACATCGATGGCGAGGCCCTGCTCTGGGCTCACGAACGCCTGTTACATCGCGGCGAGACTCGCCGCATACTGATGGTCATCTCCGATGGCGTTCCGCTCGACGAAGCGACCCTGTCGGCCAATGCCGGCAGCTATCTCGAGCACCACCTGCGCAACGTGATCAAGTGGATCGAGCGCCGTGGCAGGGTCGAGCTGCTGGCAATCGGCATCGGCCATGACGTCAGTGATTACTACCAGCGGGCACTTACCGTGGGCAGTGCCGAACAACTGGGGGCGGCAATGATCGAACAGCTGGCCGGGCTGTTCGCCGAGCCGCGCGCCGCCGTCGCTCGATCGCGGCGCCCACGCACAACGGCAGGAGCACAATCATGACCGAGCTACAGCATCGTGGCAGCTGCCTGTGCGGCGGCTGTGCCTATGAAATCAGCGGCCCGCTGCGCAACGTCATAGCCTGTCACTGCACCCAGTGTCGCAAGCAGACCGGACATTTCATGGCCGCGACCAACGCACGCCTGGGTGATTTCAGGCTGGTCCGCGCCGGGTCGCTGCGCTGGTATCGGGCCTCACCGCGGGCGCAGCGTGGCTTCTGCTCGACCTGCGGTTCGACCCTGTTCTGGCAGGCGGATGGCGCGGACGAGATTTCAATTACCGCGGGCACCCTCGACGGCGCCACCGGTCTGAAGATCGAAGGGCATATCTACTGCGCCGATAAAGGTGACTACTACGCCATTGCCGACGAGGGCTATCGACTTGAGCAGTGGAACTGAATCGTCTCCGCGCACCATGTTCGCCGTGGTGCTGAAGGGCCACGGCGGCTACGAACAGCTCGAGTTGCGCACCGACCTGCCGGTGCCTACGCCTGGCGATGGCGAAGTGCTGGTGCGAATCGCGGCGGCGGCGGTCAACAACACCGATATCAATACGCGCATCGCCTGGTATTCGCGCCCGGCCACAGCCGCGGCACCGACGGCCCCCGCAGATAGTGCCTGGGGTGGCGGAGCGTTTCAGTTTCCGCGTATACAGGGGGCCGATGCCTGCGGGTACATCGTCGCGGTGGGCGCCAGCGTTGCTGGCGCGCGCATCGGCGAACGCGTGCTGATCGATCCGATAGTGCGCGGCGTAGGAGCAGACGGTATCGGCATTGAATACCTGGGCGCCGATCGGGATGGCGCCTTCGCGCAGTTTACCGCCGTGCCCTCAGTCAATGCGCACGGCATAGTGAGTGACCTTGGCGATATCGAGCTGGCCTCTTTTCCCTGTTCCTATCTGGCCGCCGAGAATATGTTGTCGCGCGTCGCGCTCGCGCACAATCAGACGGTGCTGATCACGGGCGCCTCGGGCGGCGTCGGCTCCGCTGCCGTGCAGCTTGCGCATCGCCGTGGCGCGCGCGTGATTGCCGTGGCCGGTGCCAGCAAGGCAGCCGGACTGCGCGCACTGGGTGCTGAACGCGTCCTGGCGCGTGAGGCGGACCTGGTTTTGGAACTGGGCGCCGGGTCGGTCGATGCGATCATCGATTCAGTTGGCGGCGCGCATTTTCCACAACACCTGCGGATCCTGCGGCGCGGCGGGCGCTACGCAGTCGCCGGTGCCGTCGCCGGCGCCAGCGTCGCGCTGGATCTGCGCACGCTCTATCTGCAGGATCTGACGCTGTTTGGCTGTACGATTCCCGAGCCGGGACTGTTTGCAAAACTGCTCGGCTACATCGAGGCGCAGGAAATCAGACCCCTCATCAGTGCGACCTACCCGCTGCGCGAGATCGTTGCCGCGCAGCAGGCTTTCCTGGAGAAAAGACACCTGGGCAAAATTGTGCTGGTGCCCTGAGCAGCAGCGTCACCCTGCCCCGGGCGGCCTTTAGAACATACCGACAATATTGCCCTGCGCATCCAGGTCGATCGAGCAGGCAGCGGGCGCGGACGGCAGGCCTGGCATGGTCATGATATCGCCGCAGATCATGACGATGAATTCAGCGCCGGCGGCGAGCCGCACCTCGCGGATATTCACCGTGTGTCCGCTGGGCGCACCACGCAGCTTGGCATCGGTCGAAAACGAGTACTGGGTCTTGGCCACGCACACCGGATAGTGGCCGTAACCGCCCTGCTGCAATTCGCGGATCTTGGTGCGCACCTTGGCATCGGCGCTGATGTCGGAGGCGCCATAGATACCGGTGGCGATCGCCTTCATCTTGTCCCATAGCGGCAGCGCATCCTCGTACAGGAAATGGAACCTGGCGGGCTGCTCGCACATGCGCACCACTTCTTTGGCCACTTCGGTGGCGCCCGCACCGCCATCGGAGTAATGCCGGGCATTGATGACCTTGACGCCCTTGGGCGCCGCACTCTCCTGCAGGGCGCTGATCTCGGCCTCGGTATCCTCGGCGCGATGATTGATCGAAACCACGCACGGCAACCCGAAGCGCTCGCGCATGTTGTCAATGTGACGCTCGAGATTGACGATGCCCTTGCGCAGCGCCGCGATATTCTCCCTGGGCAGGTCAGCCACTTCCACACCACCGTGGTATTTCAGGGCACGCACGGTCGCGACGAGGACCACGGCGGCCGGCCGCAGGCCGGACTTGCGGCACTTGATATCGATGAATTTCTCGGCGCCGAGGTCGGCGCCAAAGCCCGCTTCAGTGACCACGTAGTCGGCGAGCTTCATGGCACTATGGGTGGCGATGACCGAATTGCAGCCGTGTGCGATGTTGGCAAACGGCCCACCGTGGATAATCGCCGGATTGTTCTCGAGGGTCTGCACCAGGTTGGGCGCCAACGCGTCCTTGAGCAGGACCGTCATCGCGCCGTGCGCCTTCAGGTCGCGGGCGTGGATCGGCTGCTGCTCGCGCGTATAGCCGACCACGATCTTGCCAAGACGTTCCTTCAGGTCAGCAAGGCTGGTCGCCAGGCAGAAGATCGCCATCACTTCGGAAGCGACCACGATGTCGAAGCCGTCCTGGCGTGGATAGCCGTTGCCGGGACCGCCCAGGCCAACGGTAATATCGCGCAGGGCGCGATCGTTGATATCGACGACGCGGCGCCAGGCGATGCGACGTACATCGAAACCCAGGGCATTGCCGTGATAGACATGGTTGTCGATGAGTGCTGCCAGCAGATTGTTGGCCAGCGCTATGGCGGAAAAGTCGCCGGTAAAATGCAGGTTGATGTCCTCCATGGGCACTACCTGCGCGTAGCCGCCGCCCGCTGCGCCGCCCTTCATGCCGAACACCGGACCCAGGGCGGGTTCGCGCAGGCACACCATGGCCTTCTTGCCGATGCGATTGAGCGCATCGCCCAGGCCCACCGTGGTCGTGGTCTTGCCCTCGCCCGCTGGAGTCGGCGAGATCGCCGTCACCAGCACCAGTTTGCTGTTGGCCCGTTCCGGGAGTGATTCCAGGTAATCGAGGGAGATCTTGGCCTTGAAGCGCCCATAGGGCTCCAGGTGCTCTTCGGCGATGCCGAGACGCTCGGCGGCCAGTTGCGTGATGGGCCGCATTTTCGCCTGTTGGGCGATTTCAATATTGCTTTTCAATTGTTACTCCCTGAACAAACCGCTGCACCCGCGGGCGAGACGCGACGCAACCCCCTGCACTCGCGTAGAGCGCATGAATGGCACCGGCGAGCAAATGGTATGCGAAACATACAGGATCCGCGGCAGAAATAAAATTTTTCGTAATCTGGTAAGGAATTGCTTCATGCCTGGTCGGCGCCGACCAGCCGTTACACGCCTCACGCAAATGCGCCCCGCAAGCGCGATGCTGTTCCAGGGACTGAGCGTAAGCGACGACTGCGGTCCAGTTGGTCATAGACCTGCATCGTTTATGCTTCCCGGCAATTCAGCAACTTGTGTCTGGTCTGGCCGCCTGCGCTGCCTTGCGTCCCGTGGCGCCTTGGTAGAATATGGCAGCGCCTGATAAAGCGCGTCGCCCGCAACTGCGGAGTGCCGCCGGCGGCGATACAGTGCCGGAGCGCCCTTGGCGCGATCCAGATTCTGGGGGAATCAGACGATGAATTCGAAGATCTCAGTTGCGATAGCGGCCATCCTGGGTGGCAGCTCCTTTGCTACTTACGCTGCCGAGCCGGCAACCGACAGCGGCGCCGCGGATACGGGCACGCTCGAGGAGGTCGTGGTCACCGCGAAGCGCCGCTCGGAGAGCATGCAGGACGTGCCGATCGCCATGCAGGCCTTTACCGCACAGACGCTGACCGAACTCAATGTCGCGACCTTCGACGACTACATCAAGTTTCTGCCGAACGTGACCACGGCGAACAACGGACCGGGCCAGAACGAGGTCTTCATGCGCGGCCTCAGCGCCGGCGCGCAGCCCAGCCAGGGCAGCGGCACGACCGCCGCCTACCCGAACGTCGCAATCTACCTCGACAACCAGTCGGGTCAGCTCCCCGGCCGCAACCTCGACATCTATGCCGCCGATCTGAATCGCATCGAGGTCCTGGAGGGTCCGCAGGGAACGCTGTTCGGCTCCGGCGCCGAGGCCGGCGTGATCCGCTACATCACCAACGAGCCGAAGCTCGACGTGACCGAGGGCAAGCGTCAAGGCCGGCTACTGCTGTGACCGCTCACGGCGATCCGAACAGCGACCTGACGGCGGTGCTGAACCTGCCGCTGATCGACGGCAAGATGGCGGTGCGCGGGGTGTTCTACAACGATCATCGCGGCGGCTACATCGACAACGTACCGGCGACCTTCACGCGCAGGAACACCGATGTCGGCATGCATTACGCCAACTATCCGTCGGTCAATGGGCAGTGCCCGGATGGTAATTCGGACGGCGGCTCCGGCTTTTGCGTACCACCCGGCAGCCCGGCCATCAACAACTACAACCTGGCGGCCGATGCCATCAACCCCGTCACCTACCAGGGCTTGCGCGCCGAGGCGCTGTACAAGTTCAACGATGACTGGGACCTGCTGATCTCGCAGAGCTACCAGCACATGGACTCGACCGGCGTGTTCTACCAGCAGCCCAACGCCTCTGACGGTGCGCCGCTGAAACCGCTCGAGGTCACGCTGTTCAACGCGTCCTACAACAAGGACCAGTTCGAGAGCACCGCATGGACGGTGAACGGCAAGTTCGGCGATCTGAAGGCCGTCTATACCGGCGGCTACCTGGTGCGGAAAGTCGAGCAGGTCAGCGACTACACGAATTACTCGCGCGGCGTACTACGCGGATTACTACCAGTGCTACGGTCCGGGAACGGGCTACGACTCGACGCTCACTTCGACCTGCTTCTCGCCGAGTGCCATCTGGCGCTCCGTCGAGCGCAACGAGCACCTGCAGAACGAATTCCGCCTGAGCACGCCGGACGACTGGCGACTGCGCGGGATTGCCGGCGTGTATCTCGAGGACAACAAGCTGTTCGACCAGAGCGACTGGCGCTACAAGAACGTGCCTTCCTGCACCTCGAACGGCGCCGCTGGCACGCCGGGCAATACCGGCTGCTTCTCGAATATCGGCACCCTGCCTGGAACGACCGTCGTGAATCCCGGTGTTCGCGACGAAAACAGCGCCTTCTACCAGGATGACGTCCGCGAGACCAGGCAGACGGCGTTCTTCGTGTCCTTCGATTACGATCTGATTCCGAAGGTGCTGACGCTCACCCTGGGCACGCGCCACTTCAAGTTCGACAACTCGCTCAAGGGCAGCGTCTCCCCCAGCTTCGGCTGCTTCACACAGGGCACGCCGGCTGGCGGCTGCACCACTGCTTGCTTACAACCACGACGCGCAGAATCTTTCCGGCTCCGAGTCGGGCAACAAGAGCCGCGGCAACCTGACCTGGCACATCACGCCGGATCTGATGGTGTACTACACCTACTCGCAGGGCTTTCGACCGGGCGGTTTCAACCAGAATGGCGGTACGCTGCACGCCTATGGCACGGATGGAGTGGCGCAGTACGCGCTCCCGCGCGCCTATCTGTCCGACGATCTGACGAACAACGAGATCGGCTGGAAGACCGAGTTTCTCGACCATCGCCTGCAATGGAACGGCGCCGTTTACCAGGAGAACTGGGACAATGTCCAGGTCGCATTCTTCGACCCCGGCCTGGTCGGCAACATCTTCTACAACACCAACGGTCAGAACTTCCGTATCAGAGGCATCGAGACCTCGCTCGTGGCCCGAGTCACCAACGGGCTGACCGTGCAGGGCGCGGCGGCCTGGAATCAGAGCGAGCAGACCAATTCACCGGCCCTGATTGCCAACAATCCGCTGAGCGGCAACACGGCAAGCCGATCACGCAAAACTGCCAACTGGACGACAACGGCGCCGCCATCCTCCCCTGCGACCAGGTCACCAATCCCTTCGGCCCCATCGGTTCGCCGAGCGCCAATGCACCGCCGATTCAGTTCACCGTGCGTGCTCGCTACGAGTGGTCAGTCAACGGATTTACGCCTTTCGTCCAGGCGAGCGGGACGCACAAGGGACATTCCTACACGCAGGCGGGTTCAAATCCTTCGATCGCGCAGGCCGGGTTCCATCACCACCGGCCGGTTGCGGTTCGAGAATCCCGCCTACACGACCTTCGACGCGTCGTTCGGCGTTTCGAAAGGACGCCTGGTATGTAACCGTGTACGGCGAGAACCTCAGCAATTCGAACGCCAGCACCTTTGTCAGCACGCGACCAGTTCATCGTCGCGCAGACGCCGCTGCGGCCGCGAGTCCTCGGCATCTCCTTCGGGTGCAAGCTCTGACAATGCCTTGAGCAACCACGACCACCCCTCTGCGGTGGAACTCGAGGTCCTGCGGGTACGCGACCTCGTGCAGGAGCGCCGCTACGCGCAAGGCCTGCAGCGCCACTGAGGCGCTGCTGCTCACGGTGCCCGAGAATCGCGACGTGCTGTACCTGCGCGCGCAGGCGCAACGACTGCTGGGCGACATCCCCGCCGCGCTCGCAACGCTGGCCAGGCTCGAACAACTGCATCCCCGCTTCAGCCGCCTGTACCAGGAGCGCGGCCACTGCCACGTCGTGCTGAAGCAGGCACCTCAGGCGATCGACGCCTTCCTGCGCGGCGTGCACATCAATCCGGCCCTGCCGGCCAGCTGGACCATGCTCGAAGGCCTATACCGGCTGACCGGTCAGGCAACGAGCGCCGCCGAGGCTGCCGCACATGTCGCGACGCTCAAGGGCCTGCCGCCCGAGGTCGTGACGGCGACGGCACTGTACTCGGATGGCGAGCTGGCGCCGGCCGAAAAGCTGGTGCGCGCGTTCCTGGTCAGACACGGCCACCACATCGAGGCCATGCGCCTGCTCGCGCGCATCGGCATCGCCCGCGACGTATTCGACGACGCGCAGTTGTTGCTCGAGGCGGTGCTCGATCTGGCACCCGACTATCAGGCGGCCCGCTTCGACTATGCGCAGGCGCTTTGCGAGCGCCATATGCACGAACAGGCAAACCAGCAGGTTGAAAAACTGCTCGCTGCAGACCCTGCCAATCGCAACTACCGCACGCTCCAGGCGCTCACCTGGGTGGGCCTGGGCCAGCACGAGCGCGCCATTGAACTCTACCGGGACTTGCTCAGCGATGCCACGCAGCCGGCAGAACTGCATTTGTCCATTGCGCACTCGCAAAAGACACTTGGGCGCGGCGCGGAAGCCATTGCCGAATACCGGGCAGCGGCGGCGGCCCGCCCGGCCTATGGCGATGCCTACTGGAGTCTCGCGAACCTGAAGACCTACCGCTTCGAGGACGCAGAGCTCGAGCAGATGCGCGCCGCGGAGGCCGCGGCGACCACTTCCCTGACTGATCGATACCATCTGTGTTTTGCACTCGGCAAGGCGCTTGAAGATCGATCGCAGTACGAAAAGTCCTTTGAATACTACGCACGCGGCAATGCACTCAAGCGCTCCGAATCCCACTACCAGCCCGAAGTGCTCGAACTCAATACCCGTCTGCAGATCGAGGTGTGCACCCCGGAGCTGTTCGCCCGCCGCCAGAACCAGGGCGCGCCTGCGACTGATCCTATTTTCATAGTCGGCCTGCCACGCTCCGGCTCGACGCTGATCGAGCAGATCCTGGCGTCGCACTCCACGGTCGAAGGCACGCATGAGCTCGCCGATATCCCGCGCATCGTGGCGGAACTCAGGGGACGTGAGCCCGACTCCGGCCAGCCGCGCTATCCGGCGGTGCTGGCAAGCATGAGCGCCGGGGACTTGCTTGCTCTCGGGGAGAAATACCTGGCCGACACGCGCGTGTACCGGACCGGCAAGGCCCGCTTCATCGACAAGATGCCGAACAATTTCCGGCACCTCGGCCTGATCCACCTGATGCTGCCGAACGCGAAGATCATTGACGCGCGCCGCGAACCCATGGCCTGCTGCTTCGGCAATTTCAAGCAGCTGTTCGCGAGCGGCCAGGAATTCACCTACAGCATCGACGATATCGCCCGCTACTACCGCACCTACCTGGAACTGATGCGCCACTGGGATGACGTGCTGCCAGGGCGTGTGCTGCATGTCCAGTACGAGGACGTGGTGAATGACCTGGAAGCCAATGTGCGTCGCCTGCTGGACTACTGCGAGCTGGAGTTCGAACCCGCCTGCGTGGAATTCCACCGTACGGAACGCAGCGTGCGCACCGCAAGCGCCGAGCAGGTGCGCCAGCCGATCTATCGCGAGGGCCTGGAGCAATGGCGTCACTATGAGCCCTGGCTCGGGCCGCTGCGCGCCGCCCTCGGCGATGCGCTCAGGCGCTAATACGGAGCCTGCACGTCCTGCATGGCCACGTAGACGCTCTTGAGCTGCGTGTAGTGCCCGATGGCGGCGCGGCCATTCTCGCGCCCCAGGCCCGATGATTTGACGCCGCCGAAAGGCAGTTCGATCGGCGTCACGTTGTAGTGGTTGATCCAGCAGGTGCCCGCCTGCAGCTGCGCGATGACCCGATGGGCGCGCGTCAGATCAGCCGTGAAGACTCCCGCGGAGAGGCCAAATTCGGTATCGTTGGCGCGCGCGATGACCTCGGCTTCATCATCAAAGGGCAGCACGCACATCACCGCCCCGAAGATCTCCTCGCGCACGATACGCATCTCGTCGCGGCACTGATCGAAGATGGCGGGTTCGACAAAGAAACCCTTGTTCAAGGCGCCGGCCGTGAGCCGGCGACCACCAATGGCCAGGCGCGCGCCTTCGGCACGACCTAGATCGATGTACCCCAGCACCTTGTCCATATGGGCCTGCGAAATCAGCGCGCCTACCTGCGTACCGGGGTCCAGCGGGTCGCCGATACGCAGGGCGCGGGTGCGATCGAGCAGGCGTTTCATGAACTCGTCCAGGATGCGCCGCTGCACGAACACACGCGTGCCGTTCGAACACACTTCGCCGGCCGAGTAGAAGTTGCCAAGCAGTGCGCCCGACACGGCGTTATCCAGTGGCGCGTCGTCAAAGATGATGATCGGCGACTTGCCGCCCAGCTCGAGTGTCACCTGTTTGAGCGATTCGGCGGCATCGCGCATCACGGCGCGTCCGGTGCTGACCGCACCGGTGAGCGATACCTTCCGGATCGCGCGATGCATAGTGAGCAGGCGCCCCACCTGCACATCGCCCTGCACGACCTGGAAGACACCCGCCGGCACCCCGGCCTCGAGTACCAGCTTCTCAAGCTCCATGGCGCTCAGCGGCGTCAGGTCGGCAGGCTTGAAGATCATCGCATTGCCGCAGGCGAGCGCCGGAGCAGCCTTCCAACAGGCGATCTGCAGCGGATAGTTCCAGGCGCCGATTCCCGCTACCACGCCCAGCGGTTCACGCCGTGTATAGCCGAAGGCACTCGGACCCAGATCCAGATATTCACCGGCTATGCTGGGTGCGAGCCCGGCGTAATACTCGAAGCAGTCAGCACCGGAGACCACATCAACCACGGAGGTTTCCTGTATGGGCTTTCCCGTGTCGCGCGTTTCAAGCGCAGCGAGTCGATCATTGTGCTCGCGCAGTAAATCCGCGACGCGACGCAGGAGCCGGCCACGCTGCGTGCCAGTGAGGGCCGACCAATGGCGTTGTGCCTCCAGGGCCCTGCGTACCATCGCTTCGACATCGGCAGCAGTAGTGATCCTGACACTGGCGAGCTCTTCGCCGGTCGCAGGGTTGAGGCTTTTGAAGTGCCCACTTCCTGACTCATTTTTTGCCATTTTATTCTATATTAATCATGTTATTACATCGTATATCGATTGCAATAGATTAGGCGACTGATCGACCCTGCAACCGGACTGGAATAATCATCATGCGGTCATCGTGAGGAAGCGGTCAATACCACTTATGATGTCTGCGTGATCCCTGCAGCAGTCAAAACGCGGACCCGCATACTCGCCCTGCTGTTGCTCGCGAGTCTGTCGACGACGCAGGCGGCGCAGTCGCCAGCTCCGGCGCGCGATCCCGAGAGCTGCGCCACGGTACGCTTCGCCGACATAGGCTGGACCGACGTCACCTCTACCACCGCCGTGCTGGCGCAGTTGCTGACGCAGCTGGGATATCACTCGAAGACGACCGTGCTGTCGCTACCAGTCACCTACGCCGCGATGAAGAACCGCGACATCGATGTGTTCCTGGGCAACTGGATGCCGGCGCAAAGGGAAAACCGGCAAGCGTTCATCGACGATGGCTCGATCGAGGTGTTGGGCGCCAATCTCGTCGGCGCGCGTTACACGCTCGCTGTGCCCGACTACACCTACGCGCAGGGACTGCATGACTTCGCCGATATCCAGCGCTTTGCCACTGGGCTGCACAGCTCGCTCTATGGCATCGAGCCTGGCAACGATGGCAATCGCCATCTGCTCACGCTCATCAAGAGCAATCAATTCGGGCTGGGCGCCTTCAAGCTGGTTGAATCAAGCGAACAGGGCATGCTGGCCGAAGTGGAACGCTCGGTGCGCGATCAGCGGCCGATTGTGTTCCTCGCCTGGGATCCGCACCCAATGAACCTGCGCTTCAAGCTGCGTTATCTGACCGGCGGTGATACCACCTTCGGGCCGAACTACGGCGGCGCCACGATCTATACCAATGTGCGCGCCGGCTACACCAGGCAGTGCCCGAACCTTGGGCAACTACTGAAGAACCTCAAGTTCACGACTGCCGAAGAAAGCGAGATCATGACCCGCATCCTCGATCTCAAGGAAGCGCCGGAAATTGCCGCCACGGCCTGGATCCGCCAGCACCCGAGCGAAGTCGCTCTTTGGCTGCAGGGCGTGACCAGTTTCAATGGTCAGCCGGCAACCGGGACGCTGGTACCGGCGGTGCGCGTGATGGGTGGCCTGGCGCTGGAAAACTGGATCATCGCACACAAGATCCCCCTCGGCGATCAACTGGCGAGCGGCGTTGACTTTGTGAAAGTTCACGGCGTTGGTTTCTTCAAGGCAGTATCCACGGTGGTAGCGGGCGCAATTGACGGCCTGACGCGGGCCCTGCTGTTTATTCCCTCATTGCTGCTGATCGGGCTGATCACGGCGCTGGCCTGGCTGCTGCGCCGTTCCTGGCCATTGGCGCTGTTCGTCGCGCTGGCGCTGCTGTTTATACTCAACCAGGGTTACTGGGTCGCGACGCTCGAGACACTGTCGCTGGTGGCACTGTCGACGCTTACGGCCACGGCGATCGGTCTGCCGCTCGGCATCCTCGCCGCCCACCGACCGCGCTTTCATGCCGCACTTCATCCGGTGCTCGATCTTATGCAGACCCTGCCAACCTTCGTGTATCTGATTCCGACGCTGGTGCTCTTCGGCCTGGGCGTGGTTCCCGGTCTCATCTCGACCGTGATCTTTGCGCTGCCGGCGCCTGTCCGCCTCACGCACCTGGGCATTTCCACCGTGCCGCTGGCGCTGCGTGAAGCCGGCGAAGCTTTTGGCGCGACGCCCTGGCAGCTGCTGTGGAAGATCGAGCTGCCCAGTGCCCGCAAGAGCATCCTGGCGGGCATTACCCAGTGCATCATGCTCAGCCTGTCGATGGTGGTCATCGCGGCGCTGGTCGGCGCCGGGGGCCTGGGCGCGCCCGTGGTGCGAGCCCTGAACTCGGTGCAGGTGGGCATGGGTTTTGAAGCGGGTATCGCCATTGTGCTGCTGGCGATCGTGATCGATCGCATGACGCGACCTGCGGATGGTGGTTCGTGAGCGCGGCACTCGAATTTCGCGACGTCAATATCCTGTTTGCGCAGCACGACGCGGGCCGCAGGAATCTCGGCGCTGCTGCGCAGGCGCTCAGGAGTGGCGCCACCCGCGCCGATGTTGTCTCCCGCTTTGGCGTCATCGCCGGCGTGGTCGATGCCAACCTGCAGGTGCAGAGCGGGCAGATCTGCGTGCTGGTGGGCTTGTCCGGCTCCGGCAAATCCACGCTGCTGCGTGCAGCCAATGGCCTGAACCGGGTCAGCAGCGGCGCCGTGCTGCTGCGCGATGGCGCTATCACCGTCGACGTCGCGACCTGCGATCAGCGCACGCTGCGGCGCCTGCGCCGGCGCCGCATCGCGATGGTGTTCCAGCAGTTTGGCCTGCTGCCCTGGCGCAGCGTGCGTGCCAATGTGGGCCTGGGCCTCGAGCTGCGCGGCGAGAGCCACGCGCGCCAGCAGCAGATCGTCGATGAGAAGCTCGAACTGGTCGGCCTTTCGCAATGGGCGGAGCGTGCCGTCGGCGAACTCTCCGGCGGCATGCAGCAGCGTGTTGGCCTGGCGCGCGCCTTTGCCACCGACGCCGATATCCTGCTCATGGATGAGCCCTTTTCGGCACTGGATCCGCTGATACGCAGCCGCCTGCAGGATGAACTGCTCTCGCTCCAGGCCCGGGTCCATAAAACGATATTGTTTGTCACCCACGACATGAACGAAGCCCTGCGCCTTGGCAACCAGATCTCGATCCTCGAGGGCGGCAGGATGGTGCAGACCGGCACGGCCAGCGACATCGTGACACGACCCTGCAACGATTACGTCGCGGCCTTCGTCCAGCACATGAATCCGCTCACGGTGCTCACGGCCGTGATGGTCATGCAGCCCGTGGCTGAGCTGGCACGCGAGTCGTCGTACCTGTGGCTCGACGCGCAGCGCCGGCTGAAAGTGCAAACGGATGCACAGGGCCAGGTTCTACAAGCCTGGTGCGACGGCGTGAGCGTCGATCTGGCGCAGACTCCGGCGCAGGGCTCGCTGCAAAGCGTGGTCGAACTGCATCATGCCACCAGCCATCCGGTGCTGGTGACCGACGCCACCGGACTGGTCGGCGTGTGCGGATCAGCGCAGATCGTGGCCGCCCTGAGCCGGCACAGGAACCCGGCGCCGATTGCTGCCGCCAGCTAGCGTTGCGCGCTGCGCCAGTTGGCGGCCTCGTAGAACGGTGCGCTGGCGGGTGGCAACGGCGGCTGGCCACGGATTACATCGGCGAGTTTTTCGGCCAGCATGATGGTCGGCGCATTGAGGTTGCCGTTGGTGATCGAGGGCATGATCGAGGAATCAACCACCCGCAGGTTTTCCACGCCGTAGACACGCGCCGCTGAGTCGACAACAGCCAGTCGATCAGTGCTGGAGCCCATCTTGCAGGTGCAGGAAGGATGGTAGGCGCTCTCCACCTTGGCCCGCACGAAGTCATCGATAGCCTCATCGCTCTGCACAGCGGCGCCCGGCTGCAGCTCGCGGCCGCGGTAGCGATCAAATGCAGGCTGGGCAAATATTTCACGGGTCAGGCGCACGCAGCGACGCATCTCGAGCCAGTCGTCTTCATGGCTCAGGTAATTGAACTGAATCCTGGGATGCTCACGCGCATCGCTCGATGCCAGCCGCACCCAGCCGCGGCTCCTGGAACGCATCGGTCCAACGTGCGCCTGAAAGCCGTGCTCGCTGGCGAGCGCGGAACCGTCGTAGCTGACGGCCACCGGCAGGAAGTGATACTGGATATCAGGATAGCGAACCCCGGCCGCACTGCGAATGAAACCGCAGGTCTCGAAATGATTGCTGGCCCCGAGTCCGTTCCTGAACAGCAGCCAGCGCATCCCGATTCCCAGTTTTGCCAGCGGTTTCATCGCTGAATAAAGGCTGACGGGTTCAAGACAGGCGTGTTGAAAATAGAACTCCAGGTGATCCTGGAGATTTTCGCCAACTCCCGGCAGATCGTGACGGGTCGCAATGCCGAGTGCCGCGAGTTCCGCCGTGGGCCCCAGGCCCGAGAGCTTGAGCAGTTGCGGTGAGTTGATCGGTCCAGCGCAGACGATGACTTCGCGCCGGGCACGAACACTGTGCTCGATTCCGCCGCGCAGATAGCGCACCCCGGTTGCCCGCTGGCCTTCGAAATCGATGCGGGTGGCCAGCGCCTGGGTGTACACCTGCAGATTCCTGCGCCGCATGGCGGGTCGCAGGTAGACGTTGGCAGCGCTGGCGCGAACGCCGCCGCCGACCGTCATGTCCATGCGGCCGAAACCCTCCTGCTGAAAGCCGTTGATGTCGGCAGTGTGGGGATAGCCGGCCTGCTGTGCGGCTTGCAGCCAGGCGGCGTGCAGGGGGTTGCTGACGGTTCCATAACAGGTCGACAGTGGTCCACTGTCGCCGCGATAGTCATCGCCCCCTTCCGCGCGGTGCTCGGCCCGTCGAAAATAAGGCAGCACGTGGCGGTAGCTCCAGCCCTGGGCGCCCTGCTCCTCCCAGCGCTCGAAATCCATGGCGTTGCCGCGGACATATACCAGGCCGTTGATGGATGAAGAACCACCCAACACCTTGCCGCGCGGCGTATGCACGCGGCGCCCGCCCAGGTGCGGCTCCGGCTCGGTGTGATAGAACCAGTTGTAGCGCTTCCGGTTCATTGGAATGGCCAGAGCCGAGGGCATCTGGATGAACATGGAGCGATCCGAGCCCCCGAATTCCAGCAACAACACGTTGCAGCGGCCGTCCTCGGTCAGGCGATCGGCGAGCACGCAGCCCGCTGAGCCAGCGCCAACAATGACGTAATCGAAGTCCCCGGTGTGGAGGTTTGCAGCCATGTCGCGTAATCTGACAGCCATGGCGCGCCGGGGCAAGCCGACGCCGCAATCTGATCAGCCTGCCCGGCGCACGCTGACCATACTGGTTCATCACTACCCTACGCAGTGGCCGCCATGACCGAGACACCAGCAGCTGCCGATCGCCGGGCACGTCCCAGCGGACGCGATGCCAAGCGGGCCGCGCGTGCGGCGCGCGCCGGCGCTTCCATACCCTATATCACGCGGGCCCTGCCCTGCTACGAAGTGCTGAACGCCGACGGCCTGGCGCTCATCGAACGCAATGCCGATACCATCCTGGCGGAAGTCGGCATCGAATTTCGCGGTGACCCGGAAGCGCTCGACCTGTGGCGCAAGGCGGGCGCCCAGGTTCAGGGTGAGCTGGTGCGCTTTCCGCCCGGCATGTGCCGCGCCCTGGTGCAGAAGAGTGCCCCGCGCGAGTTCACCCAGCACGCGCGCAACCCGGCCCGCAACGTGCGCATCGGCGGGCTCAACACCGTGTTCGCGCCCGCCTACGGCTCGCCATTCATTTACAACCTCGACGAAGGCCGGCGCTACGCGCGCATCGAGGATTTCCGCAATTTCGTCAAGCTGGCCTATATGGCGCAATCGCTCCATCACTCCGGCGGCACGATCTGCGAGCCGGTCGACCTGCCCGTCAACAAGCGTCACCTGGACATGGTGTACTCGCACCTCAAGTACAGCGACAAGGCCCTGATGGGCTCGGTGACGGCGCCGGAGCGCGCCGCCGACAGTGTCGCCATGGCAAGGATCGCCTTCGGTTCCGATCTGCTTGATGCGGAAACCGGCAGGCCCAAGACCCTGCTGGTAAGCCTGATCAACGTCAATTCGCCGATGACCTACGACGAGACGATGCTAGGCGCCCTCAAGGTCTATGCGCGCGCCAACCAGGCGGTGATCGTGACGCCGTTCATACTCGCCGGCGCCATGTCGCCGGTAACCGTGGCGGGTACCGCCGCCCAGACCCTGGCCGAATCACTGGCCGGCATGGCCTTTACACAGCTGCTCAATCCCGGCACGCCGGTGGTGTTCGGCAGTTTCGCCTCATCGATCTCGATGCAATCGGGTGCCCCGACCTTCGGAACCCCGGAGCCTGCCCTGGTGCTGTACATCATGGCGGCACTGGCGCGCCGGCTGGGCGTGCCATTCCGTTCCGGCGGTGGCCTGTGCGCCTCGAAGATCCCCGACGCGCAGGCTGCTTTTGAGTCGGCACAGACGCTGCTGCCCACCTGCCTTGCTGGCGTGAATTTCGTACTGCACACCGCCGGCTGGCTCGAAGGCGGCCTGGCCATGGGCTACGAGAAATTCGTCATGGATGCCGATCAGGCCGGCATGATGCACACGCTGCTGGCGGGCGTGGATCTGTCGGAGAATGGCCAGGCGCTGGATGCCATCCGCGAAGTGGGTCCAGGCAAGCACTTTCTGGGTTGCAGTCACACCCAGGCCAATTTTGAGAACGCGTTTTACCGTTCACCGCTGGCCGACAACAACAGCTACGAGCAATGGCTGGCCGAAGGTTCACAGGACATGGCGACGCGCGCCAATACCTACTGGAAGAAACAGCTCGCCGAGTACGAAGCCCCACCGCTCGACGTGGCGATTGACGAGGCGCTGCTTGAATACATGGAGCGCCGCAAGGCGGCGGCACCCGACTCAATGGTCTAGCGGGCTTCAGGCGCGCGGCTTAGCCGGCGGTCGCCGACCGCGGCCTTCACGATTCGCTCCCGGCGAGGCCGCAACCTTCAGCGGCGGCAGATCCACCACTTTGCGCAGCTGCGGATAGGCCGCACTCTTGTGCGGAATCGCCATGGCCTCGACGAAATGCGCCTGAAACTGCGGCTCAATCGCCGTTTCAATTTTCTCAACCTGGCTGACGAGCCGCTCGATCGTGGCGCGCGAGCGCGAATCGAGCAGGGCGATGCGCGCACCGGTACCAGCCGCGTTGCCAGCCGAGGTCACGCGTGCCAGATCACAGTCGGGAATCATGCCGAGCACGGCAGCGTACTTGACATCGATATGGCTGCCAAAGGCGCCGGCCAGGCGGATGCGATCAACCGTGTCGACACCGAGCCGATCCATGAGCAGGCGGATGCCGGCATAGAGCGCGGCCTTGGCCAGCTGGATCGCGCGCACGTCAGTCTGCGTAATCATCAGCGTCTGCGCGCCCTGGTGCAGCACGTAGGCAAAGGTGCGGCCGTGCGCGACGATGCGCGGGCTGCGCGCCGCCAGCGCGCCATCGATAACGCCATCCTGGGAGATGACACCGGCCAGATACAGTTCCGCCAGCACCTCGATGATGCCCGAGCCGCACACGCCGGTCACACCGGTCTGGGCTGCTACTGCCGCAAAGCCCGGCTCATCGGACCACAGGTCCGAACCTATGACCCTGAATCGTGGTTCAAGCGTCTGCCTGTCGATGCGCACCCGCTCGATCGCGCCAGGCGCGGCGCGCTGACCGCAGCTGATCTGCGCACCCTCGAAGGCCGGCCCGGTGGGACTGGAGCAGGCCAGCAGGCGCTTGCGGTTGCCGAGCACGATCTCGGCATTGGTGCCGACGTCCACCAGCAACGTCATCTCGTCCAGCTCATCGGGTCGCTCGGCCAGGATCACGCCCGCCGTATCGGCGCCGACATGCCCGGCAATGCAGGGCAATACATAGATACGCGCGTTCGGATGCAGCGCCACGCCGATCTCGGCCGCAGTGACGGTCACGGCACGATCAATGGCCAGCGCAAACGGCGCCCCGCCCAGTTCTACCGGATCGATGCCCAGCAGCAGATGGTGCATGATCGGGTTGCCGACCACGGTTGCTTCGAGTATCAGCTCGTGACTGATGCCTGACTGGTGCGCTACTTCGGCAGCCAGCTCACTGAGCGCCTGGCGCACCGCATTGGTCATCTGTACGGCGCCGCCCGGATTCATCATCGCGTAGGAAACGCGACTCATGAGATCTTCGCCGAAACGGATCTGCGGGTTCATCGCGCCGGCCGACGTCACAACCTCGCCGTTGGTCAGATCGCACAGGTGCGCCGCAATCGTAGTCGATCCCACGTCGACGGCGAGCCCATAGGCCTGCTCATGAAATCCGGGCCACACGGCAATGATGCGTGCGCCATCGTGCACGGCCACGGTAACTTTCCAGGCACCGGCGCGCAGCGCGGGCTGCAGTTGCTGCACTACTGACAGATCGCAGCCCAGACCTTCAAGATCCCATTCCTTCTGCAGCGCCATCTCGAGGCGTCGCAGGTCGCCGGACGGATCATGCATATCCGGTTCCGCAACCTCGACGTAATGCAGGCGCACCAGCGGATAGAGTTCGATATCGCGCGCCTCGGCCGCCTTGCGCACGACCTGCCGGTGCACCTGACTCGATGAGGGTACGTCGACGACCACATCCGCCTCGACCCGCGCCTGGCAGGACAGGCGTCGGCCAGCGGCCAGCGGCTGGCGCGTGGCATAGCGCTGCTCGGATACCGACACGGGTGAAAGACTGGCGGCGCTTGATTGCACGCCATGCTTGGCGAACTCACCCTCGGCAACCAGCACCTGGCAGCGTCCGCAAATGGCGCGGCCGCCACAGACGGAGTCGATGTCGACTCCCAGGGCGCGCGCCGCCGTCAATAACGGCGTGCCGAGCGGAAAACGCCCGCGCTTGCCGGAGGGCGTAAACACCACCAGGGGATCGTTGGCGCTCAACGGCGGGATCTCAAGTGCAGTTGCAGCAGCAGCTTCAGGCCGTCGGCCGGCGCCGCTGCCCACCTTCCCGCCGACCACGCACTTCGCCCGGCTCGCCCGTGGGCGGCGGCGCGTTCTCACGGAAGCGGCGGATCCAGCGCGTGCAATCAGGATCGTGTCCCATCATCACATCGGCACCCATGCAGGCGCGGACGATATCGCCGTGCAGTGGATTGGTGATCGCCGAGGTCAGGCCGCTGGCGATGGCCATGGTGAGAAAGGCGCTGTTGATGCCGTCGCGGCCGGGCAGGCCAAAGCTGACATTGGATGCGCCGCAGGTGGTATTGACCCTGAGCTCATGCTTGAGGCGATACACCAGGCGCATCACCTGCACGCCGGCGCCATTGATCGCGCCGATCGGCATGACCAGCGGATCGACAATGATGTCCGACACCGGTATGCCGTAGTCCTGGGCGCGATTCACGATCTTCTTCGCCACTTCGAAGCGCACGTCCGGATCTTCAGAGATGCCGGTTTCATCGTTGGAGATCGCCACGACCGCCGCGCCATACTTCTTGACCAGCGGCAGCACAGCTTCGAGCCGCTCCTCTTCGCCGGTGACCGAGTTGACGAGCGCCTTGCCCTGGTACACGGCCAGCCCGGCTGCGAGTGCGGCGACGATGGAGGAATCGATGGACAGCGGCACATCGGTGATCGATTGCACGAGCTGTATGGCCTGGGCGAGGATTGCCGGCTCATCTGCCAGCGGAATGCCGGCGTTGACATCGAGCATGTGCGCTCCGGCCCCGACCTGCGCGAGCGCGTCGGAGGCCACGCGGCTGAAATCGCCGGCCGCCATCTCGGCGGCCAGGATCTTGCGTCCCGTCGGGTTGATGCGCTCACCGATGATGACGAACGGCCGGTCAAAGCCGATGACCACCTCGCGTGTTGCCGAGCTGATGATGGTGTCCGTCATATTGAATTCCTGTCCGTATCATTCTGTTGACTGCTTCCCGGACGCCACGGTTGGCGGCCGGCGAGCGCTCCCGATCGCTCAATAACCTCGGCCACCGACTCTTCCTGGCGGTAGGCCATGACATGCGCGCCGCTCACGCCCTTGATGGTGCGCAGCTCCTGGATCAGATCGACGCACAGATTGCGCCCTTCGCGCGCCTGGTCGGTCGCGCCCGCGAGCCGCGCAATGGTAGCGTCGGGCACGAACATGCCGGGTACGTTGGCGCGCATCCATTCGCCGGCCTTGGCTGAGCGTATCGGGCCTACGCCTACCACTATGAAGACCCGTTCGAGCAGGCCCAGATCTTCAACGGCACGCAGGAAAGCGCGCAGGCCCACCAGGTCAAAACAATACTGGGTCTGGATGAATTGCGCGCCGGCCGCGACTTTCTTCGCGAGCCGCAGCGCCCGGTGCGCGGTCGGCGGCGCCAGCGGATTCTCAGCCGCGCCAAAAAACACCCGCGGTGCGGCGCTGATCTTGCGGCCACTCTCGAAGCGTTGCTGGTCGCGCAGCAGACGCGCAATGTTCAGCAGCGAGAGCGAGTCGAGATCGAAGACCGGCTTGGCCTGCGGATGATCCCCGGCCTGTACGCCGTCGCCGGTCAGGCACAGCATGTTGCACACGCCCATCGCGGCCCCGCCCAGTATGTCGCCCTGGATCGCAATGCGATTCCGGTCGCGGCAGGAGATCTGCATCACCGGCGCGTGGCCGATGCGGGTGAGCAATGCGCACACGGCCAGGCTCGACATGTGGCAGTTCGCACCACTCCCGTCGGTCGCGTTGATGGCATCGACATAGCCCTCAAACACCCGTGCCCGCCGGTACACCTCTTCCGGATCGGCAGAGTCGGGCGGCGCCAGCTCGGCCGTCAGTGCGAAGGTGCCAGCGCGCAGTATGCGCTCGAAGCGACCCGGCGAACTGTGGCCGGGCCGCATCGGCAATGGGTAGCCCGGCACCGGCTCGTCTTCGAAGTTCACGGCTTGGGCTCCAGCTGTTCACGCACCAGCCGCAGCCAGGTCGATGTGCCCTCGAGCCGACGATCAACCGGCAGCTGCACCACGCTGATGGCCGCCAACCCCCCGGGGATGCGCTCGGCGCCGGTGAAGGCTTCCAGCCACACGCAACGCATGTCCGGCTTCACTTCACAATGGCCATTGGCACGCACGCCACCGCAGGGGCCATTGCGCAATTGCTTGGGGCAATTCATCGGGCAGGACATGCCGGTCGAACTGAGCACACAGCGGCCGCACATTTTACAATCGAACAGCAGCCCCTTGACGCCACGTTCCAGTGCCACGAACGGCCGCTCGAGGCGCTGATGGCCAATGGCCCGCCATAGCGGCGCCAGGCGCAACAGCATGCGTTCAAACCACCGGTAGAAGCGGGATAACCCGCCGGCGTGGCGCACCGACCAGAGGCGAACGGAATACATCAGGACTGACCCGAACTGCCGTGGCCCGGAGCACCCTGGTCCGTTTCCCCGCCAGCCGGAGCCGCGCTGCTGTCAGCCGGCGCAGCATTCCCCTTGGCGCGGATCATGCGTTCGAGATCTTCATCAGAGTAGCGCGCTTCAAGGGCCGCAGCGGCGTTGGCGGCTTCGGCAGCGAGATCCTCGCCACAGGCACCCGGCGCGCTGCGACGCCAGTCGGCCAGGTAGGCGTCCGAGCTGCCCTTGCCGGCGCGCATCGCGGCGCGATCTATGGCCTCCTGGAAGCGCATCGTCAGCTGCACCTTGGCCGTCTCGCGACCGCGCTTGACGATCACCTGCGAAGGAATATCACGCCATGAAATGACGATCAGCGAGGCCACGTTGCCTGCTCCTTGCGACGCGTGATCGCCGCCGCGGGCACGGTGGCAAACCCGGTCAGGCCGCTCGCCAGTTCGCCGTAGCCGGTGTATCGCTCCGCGTATTCGAGGCCCAGTCGCGCCGCGGCCGCACGCGCCGCCTGGCTCAATTCCGCCTCGGGAGACTGCACCAGATAGAGCAGCCGCTGGTAGTTGCGAAAATATTCGTCTCTGAGTTCCGGGTGGCGATCGATGCCGAGGCCCTCGATCACCAGGCGATCGAAGTGGCGCACCAGAAAATCGGTGAGATAGAAAGTGCCCGGCTGCTCATCGCTCAGGTGGGCAAAGGCTGCTGAGCCGGCAAAGAATTCATAGCAGTGCGCGCCGGGCAAACGCGCCACACCTTCGGCTGCGAGCACGGTGTCCAGCTTGCCGCCCGTGCCGCAATCCGCATAGGCCACAAAGATACGCGCGTAACGTTCACGCGCCGAGCGGATTGCGGCCTGCACCGCGGCCGGAATCTGTTCCGGTCGATTGTGCAGCTCTGGCGGCAGGCATTCGACTGCCATTGCCGACCAGCCATTCAGGCGCTTGAGCGCCACGATCTCACGTGCCAGGGCGCCGCAAGCGATGACCACCAGCGATTCGGCAGCCCGCGCCATGCGTCAGCGTGCGGCGCGGCGCGCCGCTATCAGCGTTTTGGCAGTCTCGACGGCAATCGCCGCGTCGCGGCAGTAGGCATCGGCGCCGATCGCCTTGGCGAATTCATCGTTCAGTGGCGCGCCGCCGACCATGACAATGTACTTGTCGCGCAGTCCCTTCTGCTTGAGCGTATCGATGACCACCTTCATATAGGGCATCGTGGTGGTGAGCAGCGCGGACATGCCGAGGATGTCGGGCTGGTGCTCCTCGAGCGCCGCCAGATATTTCTCCACCGGATTGTTGATGCCGAGGTTGATCACCTCGAAGCCTGCA
Source organism: uncultured Gammaproteobacteria bacterium (assembly GCA_963823235.1). Taxonomy (GTDB): domain Bacteria; phylum Pseudomonadota; class Gammaproteobacteria; order Steroidobacterales; family Steroidobacteraceae; genus FEN-1191. Next base: position 197,077 of record CAWGKS010000016.1, read on the forward strand.
CCCTCCAGCATCATCGACACCAGGTTCTTGCCGATGTCATGAATGTCACCCTTCACCGTGCCAATCACCACCTTGCCGATAGGTTCGGCGCCGGTCTCTGCAAGCAGCGGCCGCAGGATCTCCATGCCCGCCTTCATGGCGTTGGCGGCGAGCAATACTTCAGGAACGAACAGGATGCCGTCGCGAAAATCTATGCCGACTATGCGCATACCCTCGACCAGGGCATCATTCAGCACCTTGTCGGGCGCCCAGCCGCGCGCCAGGAAGATATTGGTCGCCGCGATGATTTCATCGCGCAGGCCGTTGTACAGATCGTCGTGCACCTGCTCGGTCAGTTCCTGATCGTTCAGTGTGTTCAGATCAAAACTGTCCGTCGTATCCTCGCCCATCGGGAAACTCCCTGGTGTAGACCTGTCGCACGCCCGAGCCGCCGAGGCGGAGCGAGTTGCGCCGCATTTCGGATGTTAGGGCCGCGTGCTCCCAGGCGGTGGTGTCTTAGCGACCATAGCTTATCACCATGCGACATGCCCGGGCGATCCGGCGCTGCCGGCGTCAGGCCTGCAATATCAGCTCGGCCGCCTTCTCCGCCACCATGATGGTTGGCGCATTGGTGTTGCCCGAGGTAACGGTGGGGAATACCGAAGCATCGACGACGCGCAGCGCCTCGATGCCGTGCACCTGCAGGCGATGATTGACCACGGCCGTACCGGGCTCAGGCCCCATAGCGCAGGTGCCGCAGGCATGAAAGACCGTTCCGGCCCGCTGCCGGAAGTCTTCCAGCAGTTCCTCACGCGACTGCAGCCGTTCGCCCGGCTGCAGCTCCGAGTCGACCACTGCAGCGAGCGGCTGCGCCGCCGCAATGCGTCGCAGCAACTGCGCGCCTTCAAACACGTCGGCGAGATCCGCGGCGCTGGCAAGCGAGTTGGGGCGTATAGCCGGCGCCGCCAACGGGTCGGACGAGGTGATGCTGATCGAACCACGGCTGGTTGGACGACAGGTGTTGAACGACATCAGGAAGCCCGGAAAGGGGTCCGGTTCCATGAGCTTGCGCGTAACGCCCTGCGCGGTCGTGTAGCTGAGCGGATTGAAGTAGATATGCATATTGGGCCGGACAATTCCCGCCCGGCTACGCGCAAAGGCGCCGGCCTGATTGACGCTCATCCCCAGTACGCCGCGGCGCCCCAGTACATAAGCGAGCGCGGCGCGGATCTTGCCGCTGAGTGGATAGAGCTCATCGTTGAGCGTAGGCACGCGCGAACGGAAGATGTACGAAACGGCCAGATGATCCTGCAGGCCCTGGCCGACGGCCGGCGCGTGCATCAGCACCGGAATGCCAAGTCCGCGCAGCAACGATTGGTCGCCGATGCCGGAAAGCTGGAGCAGCTGCGGCGAGTTTATCGCGCCGGCGCAGACAATCAGCTCGCGGCGCGCCTGTGCGGTGTGCCGTTCAGCGCCACGCAGGTACTCGATGCCGCTGGCACGTCGGCCGTTGAAAATGAGGCGCGTCGCATGTGCGCGAGTAATCACCCTGAGATTCGCCCGGCGCAGCGCCGGGCGCAGGAAAGCAGTAGCGCTCGATTCGCGTCGGCCGGCGCGGATCGTCATCTGCCAGGTGCCCGCACCTTCCATGAGCGCGCCATTGAAATCGCTCGTGGGCGGGATGTCGATCGCGCCGCAGCTGGCGATGAATCGATGACACAGCGGGTGTACAGCAGTGGAGTAGTCGCTGATGTGCATCGGGCCACCGGCGCCGTGGTACTGCGATGCACCCCAGACGTGATCTTCGGACTTGATGAAGTACGGCAGCACATCGGCGTAGGCCCAGCCCGGATTGCCCGCTGCCGCCCAATCGTCGAAATCACCGCGATGACCGCGCACGTACACCATCGCGTTGATCGAACTCGAACCACCCAGCACCTTGCCGCGCGGCCAGTACGCCTGGCGGTTGGCCAGACCCGGATCGGGCTGCGCGCTGTACTTCCAGTTGAAGCGCGGGTCAGTGAAGGTTTTGCCGTAACCCAGCGGCACACTGATCCATGGGCTGCGGCCAGACCCCCCGGCTTCGAGCAGCAACACGCTGTAGCGGCCGTCGGCCGTCAGGCGGTTGGCCAGTACACAGCCGGCTGAACCGGCCCCTGCTATGATGTAATCATACTCAGACATGGGCTCGTACAACTTGCGCAATAAGATCGATCTTCGAAAGCTACCACCTCTGAATGCGCTCAGGGGTTTCGAGGCGGCGACGCGCCGACAGAGTGTCCGGGAAGCTGCCGACGAATTGTGCCTGACCCACCCGGCCGTCAGCTATCAGATCCAGGTGCTCGAACAGGACCTCGGCGTTGAGCTGTTTTCGCGCGCCGGCCGCTCGCTGGCACCGACCGAGGCCGGGCGGCTGCTTTACAAGTACGTGCGCCAGGCACTCGAAATGCTCATCGACGGTGCGGAAAGCGTGCGCCGCGCCCGCGCTGATGCCCCGCTGCGCGTGCAGACCTACGTCACGGCATCGATCCGCTGGCTGGCACGCAAGCTGCCGGACTTCGTCGCCACTCATCCTGACATCAACATTCTGCTCACGACCTGCGCCTATGACTGGGCGTTTGATGACACTATCGCCGATGTCGGTCTGGTCTATTGCGACAAGGAGCCTGGCCCTGAATACCGCTGGATACCCCTGTTTGCCTATCGACTGCATGCGGTGTGCGCTCCGGCGCTCGCGCAGCAGATGGGCGCGAACCCCACGCCGGCCGCGCTGCTCAAGTTGCCGCTGGTAGCGATCTACAGCGAGGCGCATCACTGGGACCTGTGGTGTGAATCGACTCAGCTGGAATACACTGCCAGACCGGCCATTGTCGTGGACACACTGGCTGTGGCTCTCGAGATTGCGCTCGAAGGGCGCGGCGTTGCCCTGGTCAATGGCCCCTTCGCCACCGATCACCTGGCTGCCGGCCGGCTGGTCATGCCAGTGGCTCACGAATTTGTCTGCCCGGGCAGCTGGGGCCTGATCTGCCGACGTGAGTCGCAGGACAACCCACGCGTGAAAGCCTTCATGGACTGGTTGGTGGGCATCGCCGCCGGGGCACAGGCGCCGCGACCCTAGGCGGCCGATCCGCGGCCGCGCGGCACGACTTCATAACCCGGTCCTGCGGGCTCATCATCGACCATTTCCGCCGGAAAGCCCGTGCCCAGTACCCGCACGCTGCAGGCGCTCCTCGAGGCGACGGATGATGTTGGGTGATAGCTCCCGTGGTCCGTAGCGGCGCGCGCCATCCCTGAAAATTTCGAGCACCAGTGGTGAAAGTTCCAGTGGCACATGGTGCTCGCGCGCCAGCGCGTCGAACAGACCGACGTCCTTGATGACCAGATCCATGGTGAAACTGATATCGCGGCTGCCGTTGAGGATGACCTGCGATTCGGTTTCATGGACAAAGGAATTGCCCGAAGAGATCCGGATGCCCTCATAGGTCATGTTCATATCAAGACCGATCACCTTGGCGACCGTCAGCGCTTCGGCCAGCGCCGCCAGGTGCACGGTGCACAGGTAGTTGGTCAGCACCTTGAGCATGGACGCCGAACCGAGCGGACCGGTGTGCAGGATCTTGCGACCGAGTATGGAAAGCGTAGGCAGCACGCGCTCAAAAGCCGCCCGCTCGCCGCCAGCGAAAATGGCAATATTGCCCGTGGCAGCACGATGACAGCCCACCGGACACAGGGCAATCCATTGCCGTGGCCGCCCAGCGCTGTCACTTTGGCCGCCAACCGCTTGATCTCGGCACTGTCGGTGGTGCTCATCTCCAGCCAGACTTTTCCAGCTGTCAGGCCGCTCAGAATGCCATCAGCTCCTTCCATGACGGCAGCGGATGCGGCTGGGGATGGCAGGCAGGTGATGATGATATCGACGGCAGCCGCCAGCTCGCGCGGCGATTTCGCGCTACGTGCGCCGCTGGCGACAAAGCGCTCGACCAGGGCATCGTTGAGGTCACGGACCGTGAGATCGACGCCATGGCGCAGCAGGTTGCTGGCCAGTTTGCCGCCGACATTGCCAAGCCCTATGAACCCGATCCGAGTTTTACTCACGCTTACCCCACTGCGCCGATTCCTTCCCAGTCGCTGGCACAGAGGCTAGCGACATGGCAATGCCTGTAACAAGCAAAAAATATAGGTGGATCGGAAAGGATTGTTAGCAGCGGAACCGAGCTCAGTCCTGGTCAGCCTGGTGCGCGGCTGGCGATAGTACTGGCGCCTGCGCCAGAGTTTGCGTAAAACTGCCCGCAAGCTTCGCATCGGCAACAGGGGCAGGAATTCATGGTCACGATCACCGACGCACGTCCGGCAGTGGAGCTGGACGATTCGGCGACACGGCGCTGGTACGTGTTGATCCTGATGTGCTTCGTGTACACGCTCAGCATCACCGATCGCTACATGATCACCCAGGTGCTCGATCCGATCCGGCACGAGCTGAAATTGACCGACTCCGGCGTCGCCCTGATGACCGGTCCCACCCTCGCCTTCTTTTATGTGATCCTGGGGTTCCCCATCTCCTGGCTCATCGACCGCAGCAACCGCCGCAACATCATCTCGCTATCGATCATCGCCTGGTCGGCGATGACCCTGTGCACCGGGCTGTCACGCAACTCCTGGCAGCTGGTGCTGTCGCGCATCGGCATCGGCATCGGTGAGGCGGGCGGTACGCCCGGCGCGAACTCGATTATTTCCGACTATTTCGCCGCTGCGCGTCGCCCGATGGCCCTGACGGTGTTCTCACTGGGTGCGCCGATAGGCGCGTATTTCGCCTCAGACACGACGGGCGCGATAGCGGACCTGCACGGCTGGCGGGCACCGTTCCTGTGGCTGGGCGCGCCCGGCGTGATCGTCGGCCTGCTGATCTATTTTAGCGTCCGGGAGCCACGCCGCGGCAAGCTGGATGCGGTACTGGTCGACAGGAAACCTTCCTTCATCGATGCCATGCGCTACCTGTGGACGCAGCGCTCGGCGGTGCACGTCATGGTTGCGAGCGCATTGACCGCGCTGTGGGGCTGGGGCCTGATGTATTGGACCCCAACCTTCCTGATGCGCAGTTACGGCTTGAGTTCAGGCGAGGCCGGGGCTATCACCGGCCCGATTCACCTGTATGGCGGCGTGGCCGCCACGATCTACACCAGTTGGCTGTTGACGCGCCCTTCCATGAGCGACCCACGCCGGATCGTGTGGTTGATGGGGTGGTGGATTGGCCTGGCGAGTGTCGTGTCGGTGGTCATCTACTCGACGCACTCGCTGGCGCTCACGCGCGCACTGTTCTGGCTGTTTATTCCGGCGATCTATTTCTATATTGGTCCGTGCTTCGGCCTGCTGCTCAACCTTGCTGAACCGCGCATGCGCGCGGTGTTCTGCGCCTCGACGCTGTTCGTTGCCAACGTCGGCAACCTGATCGTCGCCCCGGTCGGCGTCGGACTGCTGAGCGACTGGTTCGCCCCCAGCCACGTTGCGCCCGGGGAGGCGCTGCGCCTGGCCATGCTGTGCCTGGCGCCAACCGGGTTCTGGGCCACTTACCACTATTTCCTGTCGGCGCGCCGCATCGTGCAGGATCAGGAACGTGCCACGGGCGTCAAACCAGTCTAGCGATTATCATTGTCCTTCCAGAGATCCGGCCAACATCGGGGCGTAATCAAGTGAGATCATTGCACCACTACATCGCCGGTCGCTGGGTCGCTGCCAGCGGCAAGGAAGGCACTTACCCCGTCATCAATCCGGCCACCGAAGCACCGGTTGCACAGATTCTGCTGGGATCGCCGGCCGACGTGAATGCCGCAGTGCGCGCGGCGCATGCGGCATTCCCGGCATACGCGGCCTCTCCGCTGGAAGAACGCATCGGCCATCTGCGGCGACTGCGCGCAGTATTCGAGCGGCGCTATGCGGAAATGGTCACGGCGATAACCACTGAAATGGGCGCCCCGCATGATCTTTCATCGCGATCGCAGGCGGCCTGCGGGCCCGGTCACATCGACGCCACCATTGCCGCCGCGCAGCAGCTGGATTGGGAAACCAAGGTAGGCAAGAGCTCCAACGTCGTGCGTGAGCCCGTCGGCGTCTGCGGCCTCATCACGCCGTGGAACTGGCCCATCAATCAGATCATGGCCAAGCTTGCGCCGGCACTGGTCGCCGGCTGTACGGTAGTGCTCAAGCCCAGTGAGCAGGCGCCGCTCTCGGCACAACTTATCGCTGAGTTCATCGATGAAGTGGGCCTGCCCAGCGGCGTGTTCAACCTCGTGCATGGCACCGGCATGGTGGTGGGCGCAGCCATGAGTGCGCACCCCGATATCGACCTGATGTCCTTCACGGGCTCGACGCGCGCCGGCATCATGGTGGCCAAGAGCGCTGCCGACACCGTCAAGCGCGTGTCGCAGGAACTGGGCGGCAAGTCGGCCAACATCGTTTTTGCCGACGTTGATCTTGAAGCCGCGGTCAGTCGCGGCGTGCGCAGCTGCTTCAACAATACCGGTCAGTCCTGCAACGCACCGACCCGCATGCTGGTCGAAAGCACGGTGTACGATCGCGCGGTTGAAATCGCCGCGGCCACGGCTCGCGGCATCCAGGTTGCCGATCCGGCGTTGCCCGGCAATCACCTGGGTCCACTCGCCTCGCGCATGCAATTCGAAAAAGTTCAGAAATGCATCGCCGCAGGTATTGCCGATGGCGCCAGGCTCGTGGTCGGGGGACTGGGCAGGCCGGAAGGCATCACCACCGGGTTCTTCGTGCGCCCAACCCTGTTCGCGAATGTACACAACCAGATGAGCATCGCCAGGGACGAGATCTTCGGACCGGTGCTGTCCATGCTGCGCTTCTCGACACTCGATGAGGCCGTCGAGATCGCCAACGACACGCCCTTTGGCCTGGCCGCCTATGTGCAGAGCGACGATCTGCAGAAGGCGCGCGCCGTGGCACGGCGCCTGCGCGCCGGCAGCGTGCACCTCAACGGCGCTTCGCAGGGCTATGCCGAGCCATTCGGCGGTTACCGCCAGTCCGGCAACGGCCGGGAATGTGGTGTCTACGGACTGCTGGAATTTCTCGAACTCAAATCCATCAACGGCTATTACCCGGACTGAGGCGCGACCAGGAATGAAGCTCAAGGACATCAAGACCTTCGTAGTTGGCAATCCACCGCCCCACAACGGCGGACGTTACTTTGTGTTCGTCAAGCTCACTACCGATGGCAACGTAACCGGCGTCGGCGAGGCCTATTGCGTGCCCTTTCACCCGGCACTTGTGGCGCGCATGCTGGAAGATGTCTTCGAGCGCTACCTGTGCGGCGAAGATCCACACAACATCGAGAGCATGTGGCGGCGTGTCTATTCCTCGGGTTTTACCCAGCACTCCGACCTGACCCTGATGGGCGTGCTGAGCGCGCTGGAGATGGCGTGCTGGGACATCATCGGCAAGGAAGCCAACCAGCCGGTCTATAACCTGCTGGGCGGACGCGTGCACGAGCGGCTGCGCTCCTACACCTATATCTATGCGCGCCCGGGTGACAAAGTGGACGTCTACCAGGATCCCGACCTGTCGGCTGAACGCGCGGTCGAGTTGGTCAAGCAGGGTTTCACCGCCATCAAGTTCGATCCGGCCGGACCCTATACCGCCTTCGACGGGCGCCAGCTTTCCCTGCCGGCGCTCGACCTGTGTGAGCGCTTCGTGCGGCAATTGCGCGAGGCGGTAGGCTCAAAGGCCGATCTGCTGTTCGGCACCCACGGCCAGATGACCGCTGCGGGTGCGATCCGCCTGGCGCGGCGCCTCGAGCCCTATGACCCCCTGTGGTTTGAAGAGCCGGTTCCGCCTGATGCGCCCGAACAGATGGCGAGGGTGGCCCGCGCAACCTCGATCCCGATCGCTGCCGGTGAACGGCTGGCCACCAAGTACGATTTTGCCAGGCTGTTGCGCGCTGGCAGCGCGGCGATATTGCAGATGAACCTCGGGCGCGTCGGCGGAATTCTCGAGGCCAAGAAAATTGCCTCGATGGCCGAGGTCGATCACGTGCAGATCGCTCCGCATCTCTATTGCGGGCCCGTGGTCGGTGCGGCGAATATTCAACTTGCTGCCTGCAGCCCCAACTTCCTGATCCAGGAAAGCATTGAAACCTGGGGAGGCTTTCACGCCGCCATCCTGAAAAAGCCCATCCGCTGGTCCGAGGGCTACATCATTCCTCCCACTGATCCGGGTCTGGGCGTCGAACTGAACGAGGAATACATCGGGAAATTCCCCTATGAAGGCAAGCAGCTGCACCTCGACATGACGGGTCACCCCGTCTCCTGACGCGGGCCTGCCAGGCTGGTAATTTGCATAGGGGAAGCAGGTACTGTGTCGAAATTCCCACCGGTTCGGGCCCTGCTGTTTGACCTCGATGGCACGCTGATTGACAGTGAGACCCAGACCGACGAGGCCATCGAGACGGTTCTCGCGCGCTATGGCTCGCCTGGTTTCAGCCTGCCAAATTCGGACACCCGCGGCCGCACCTGGGCGCACGCGGCACAGACCATCCTCAGACTAACCGGCCTGCAGGTTTCAGCGGCGCTACTTGAAGCGCAGCTACTGGCCGAGTGGAATGTCGCTACGGCCACGGTCAATCCGATTCCCGGTGCCACAGCGGCCCTGCGCACCGCGGCAGCCTGCGGATTGAAACTCGCGGTGGTCTCTTCGAGCCCGCGCTCGGTGATCGATAACTTTGTACGCAAACTGCAGGTTGAGGAATGCATCGCTGCACAGGCCTGCGTCGGCGGTGACGACGTGCTGATTGGCAAGCCCGATCCGGAATGCTTCCTGCTCGCCGCACGCAGGCTGGGTGTAGCACCAGCCGAGGCGTTGGTGTTCGAGGACAGCAGCGCCGGATTGCAGGCCGCCCGCTCGGCCGGCATGCGCGCCATGTTCATCACCCACTGCGCGGCCGATATCAACGGCAGCATGCCGCTCGCTACCGGCTCCTTCACTCACTACGAAAAGCTGCCGCCGGATTTCTGGGTTCAGCTCGCAGCCGGCACCCAGGAACTGGCCGGCAGATCATTCACATGAGCACAGCGGCAGCCGCGCAGCTGCGCCGCTTCCGGGCGCAGCTGTTCGCGGCGACCTGGCTGTCGTACTTTGGTTTTTACGTTTGCCGCAAGGCCTATTCGGTGCTCAAGCGGCCGCTGAAAGACCTGCTCGGTCTCGACGATGTCCATGTGGCCTGGCCCTGGACCATCTTTCTCACCACCTACATGCTTGGCCAGTTCCTGGCGGCCTGGCTCGGTCGGCACATGGAGAGCCGACGCGTGCTGGCGTACGGGATGCTGGCCGCAGCCGCCTGCAACGTTGCGCTCGGCTGGCTGGTCGATGCGCACCATGCCAGCACTTTCCTGTGGATATGCGTGACCATGGGCATACAGGGTTTCGCGCAGGCCACCGGCTGGCCACACAACGTCGCGCTGTTCGCCAACTGGACCCTGCGCTCCGAGCGCGGCACGCTGTTCAGCATCTGGGGCAGCTGCTACCAGGCTGGTGCCATCGTCGGCAAGGGCCTCGCGGCCTTCATGCTCGGCTGGCTCGGCATGGCCTGGTCGTACTACGGCGCGAGCATCCTGATGCTCGCGATTACTGCGCTCTTTATCTTCTGGGCGCGTGAACGGCCGCAGTCAGTCGGTCTCTCGCTCCAGGACGACGCCGAGCCCGATGTGCCGGCACCGATGAGCGCGGCACGCGCGGCTGCAGCCGGCAACACTGCGCTCGCCGAAGCACCGCTCCCGAGCGGCTGGGTCAGTTCGATCATCGCCATGGGACTCATCTACTTCGGCTTCAAGTTTCTGCGCTATGCACTGGACAGCTGGTCGGCACTGATACTCGGCGAGCAGTTCGGCATGTCGACCTCAGTCGCCGGCTACTGGTCCGCCGCCTTCGACTGGATCGGATTTCTCGGTGTTATTGCCGCTGGTGTCTGGTCTGATCGTCTGCCAGGTGCGCGCCGTACGCCGGTCATCTTCTGGATGTCACTGGGCTGTCTGGTTTGCACCTCGTTGATGTGGGCATTTGGCCTGTCATCGGTCGTGATCTTCATATTGCTGCTTAGCCTGATTGGCTTTAGCGCCATGGGTCCCGATTCGCTGCTCTCGGGCGCCTGCGCCATGGATGCCGGGAACCGCCGCCAGGCGGCACTGGCAGCTGGCATCATCAACGGCCTGGGTTCGATCGGCCCGATCGTGCAGGAGCCGGCAATCGGCTGGTTGAAGCAGACCCACGGCGTCGATGCCGTGTTCCTGCTGCTGGTGGTCGTGGTATTCCTTACTGCCATAGGCTCCGGGCTGCTGGCGCGCTATGAGCGTGGACGCCTGTAGCTGGCGGGACCTGGCCCGATTCAGGACTCCGCGACCCATACCCGCGCATTGCGAAACAGGCGCATCCAGCCACTGTCCGCGCCGGCCTGGGGCGGGTACCAGGAGTTCTGTACCGTGCGATAAACCCGCTCGGGGTGCGGCATCATGATGGTGACGCGTCCGTCGGGCGTGGTAAGAGCGGCGATGCCGGCGGGGGTACCGTTGGGGTTGGCCGGGTACTGCCTGGCGGCATTGCCACGGGCGTCGCTGTGGCGGAAGGCGACCAGGCGCTGCTGGACGCAGTACTGCTGATCAGCATCATCGGCAAAAGCTGCCCGCCCCTCGCCATGCGCCACCGCCACCGGCAACAGCGAACCTTTCATTCCAGCCAGCAACACCGAAGGCGAATCGAGTATTTCCACCAGGCTCAGTCGTGCTTCGAACTGCTCACTGCGATTGCGCAGGAAGCGTGGCCAGTGCCCGGCGCCTGGAATCAACTCGCGCAGCAGCGCCAGCATCTGGCAGCCGTTGCACACACCGAGCATGAAACGGTCGCGGCGCGCGAAGAATTCAGCGAAGGCATTGCGCGTAGGCGGGTGAGATAAAATCGATTGTGCCCAGCCGCCGCCGGCCCCGAGCACATCGCCGTAGGAGAACCCCCCGCAGGCCACGAGACCATGAAATGGCGCCAGCGTGCGCGCACCGCTGAGCAGATCACTCATATGCACATCGTGCGGCTCGAAACCGGCACGCTCCAGCGCGGCGGCCATCTCGACCTGGCTGTTGACGCCCTGCTCCCTGAGCACCGCGATGGCCGGCCGCACGCCGCTGGCGATATAGGGCGCGGCAACGTCATCCTGCGGATCGAATTCCAGCTGCCAGCGCAACCCTGGCGCGCTGACATCCAGTGCCGCGGCGTGCTCTTCGTCAGCGCAATCCGGATCATCGCGCAGGCGGCGCATCTGCCATGAAGTCTCAGACCAGGCGCGACGCAGTTCGGCCCAGGGCTCATCCAGGATTGCCTCACCCACGGCGATGCGCAGGCGCATTTCGGCAATGGGCCTGCCAATGACGCGACTGCAATCCTGGAGCTGCTGCGCAATCAGCTCCGGCCACACTTCGTGCAGGCGCGCCGTGGCGACCTGCAGCACTACGCCGCACTCTTCGCTGAACAGTTGCGCGTGAGCCAGGCCCCGCACCGGATCGAGTGAAATTTCCAGTCCGCAATGACTGGCAAAAGCCATCTCGGCCAGTGTTATGGCGAGCCCGCCATCGGAGCGATCGTGATAGGCGAGCAGCAGATCGCGGGCGCGCAGCGCATTGACCGCCGCCGCACAACGACGCAGCAGCTGCGGATTGTTCATGTCGGCGCTCGCCCCACCCTGCATGTTGTACACCTGGGCCAGCGCCGAGGCACCCAGGTGATTGCGGCCCTCGCCCAGATCAATGAGCAACAGGGTGGTGGGGCCCCGATCGAGCTGCAGCAACGGCGTAAGCGTGCGTCGCACATCAAGCACCGGCGCAAACGCTGAAATAATCAGCGACAATGGCGCGACCACGGAATGCGATTCGCCGCCGGCCTGCCAGCTGGTTTTCATTGACAGCGAGTCTTTGCCAACCGGAATGGCCAAGCCCAGCGCAGGACAGAATTCTTCGCCCACGGCACGCACCGCGGCATAGAGCGCGGCATCTTCTCCCGGCTCGCCGCAGGCTGCCATCCAGTTGGCGGACAGGCGTATCTGGCTCAGATCGGAGATGTCGGCCGCGAGCATGTTGGTCACGGCTTCCGCCACGGCGAGCCGCGCGGCCGCGCCGGCATTGAGCAGCGCTACCGGCGTGCGCTCGCCAATCGCCATGGCTTCCCCGGCAAAATGAGTGTAATCAGCGATCGTTACCGCCACGTCGGCTACCGGCACCTGCCAGGGCCCAACAAACTGATCACGACTGATCTGGCCGCCAACGCTGCGATCACCGATGGTAATCAGGAAGGTCTTGTCGGCCACAGCCGGGAGCCGCAGCACCCGATACAACGCCTCGCGCAGATTGACTTCCCTGAGTTCGCGCGCCGGCTCGAAAGCTGGTGGCACGACGCTGCGCACGTCACGACGCATGCGCGGCGGCTTGCCGAGCAGCGCTGCGATCGGCAGGTGCACCGGCTCATTGGCCAGCAGGGTGTCGGCGACTATCAGCTCGCCGTCATCAGTAATTGTGCCAATGCGCGCAAACGGACAGCGCTCACGTTGCGCCAGTGCCGCAAACTGCAACAGCGCTGCAGGCTTTATCGCCAGTACATAGCGTTCCTGCGCCTCATTGCACCACAACTCGAGTGGCGACATGCCAGGCTCGGCACTCGGAATGTCGCGCAGCTGAATATGCGCGCCGCGCTCACTGTGCGCCACGGCTTCCGGCACCGCGTTGGACAGGCCGCCGGCGCCCACGTCATGGATGAGTTCGATCGGGTTCGCCTCGCCCAGCGCCCAGCAGCGATCGATCACTTCCTGCGCGCGCCGCTGCATCTCCGGATTGCCGCGCTGCACCGAAGCAAAATCGAGCTCCGCGCTGGAGGCGCCGCTGCCGACTGACGAAGCCGCACCACCGCCCAGACCAATCAGCATTGCCGGACCGCCGAGCACCACGAGGTGAGCACCGACCGACACCACGCCCTTGTTCACCTGCGTGCGGCGCACATTGCCGAGGCCACCCGCCAGCATGATGGGTTTGTGATAACCGCGCACCCGACCAGGCTGATCGCCGGCCTGCTGCTGTTCAAAGGTGCGGAAGTAACCGCAGATTCCGGGTCGCCCGAACTCATTGTTGAAGGCGGCAGCGCCAATCGGACCCTCCAGCATGATTTCCAGTGCTGTAGCGATACGTGGCGGATAGCCCAGCGACTGCTCCCATGGCTGCTCATAGCCGGGAATGCGCAGATGCGACACCGAATAGCCGACCAGCCCTGCCTTGGGCTTGGCGCCGACTCCGGTGGCGCCCTCATCGCGTATTTCACCACCCGCACCGGTCGCGGCCCCCGGAAATGGCGCAATCGCCGTCGGGTGATTGTGCGTCTCCACCTTGATCAGGATATCGATCGGCTCGTCGCTGCCGCGATAGATGCCAGTGAGCGGGTCTGGAAAATAGCGCACACCCTGGCTACCGGCAATTACCGCCGCATTGTCGCGATAGGCCGAGAGCACACCCTGCGGCGCGCGCTCGTGGGTATTGCGGATCATCGCGAACAGCGATTTCTCCTGCACCACACCATCAACTATGAATTCGGAGTTGAAGATCTTGTGGCGACAGTGCTCTGAATTGGCCTGCGCAAACATCATCAGTTCAACGTCGGTTGGATCGCGCCGCAGGCGCAGGAAAATGTCGTACAGGTAGTCGATCTCGTTATCTGCCAGCGCCAGGCCCAGGCGCTCGTTGGCTGCCTGCAACGCACTACGGCCTGCTGCCAGGGCGATGATTTCCAGTGGTCGCGGCGTGTGCACCGCAAACAGTGCGGTGGCCCCGGCACTGCGGGCGAATACCGCCTCAGTCATGCGATCGTGCAGCGCGGCTGCCAGCACACTGAGCGGCACGCTCAGGGGGCCATCCAGCTGGTAATGAATGCCGCGTTCAATACGCCCCACGAACTGCAACCCGCACGCCCTGGCAATGTCAGTGGCCTTGCTCGACCAGGGCGAAATGGTACCGGGGCGCGGCGCCACGGTCAGAGTCTGTGGGCCCTCGTCCAGGCGAACTCCGCCAGGCACCTCAAGAAGTCGCTCCAGATCGGCGCGCTGCGTCGCCGAGGGCGGGCGCGGGCACTGGACGAAGTGCAGATAACGGGAGTGCAGCGCAACGATCTGCGGATCCAGCCTGCGTAAGCGTTCAAACTGGCGCGCGAGACGGAACGCCGAGGCGGCCGGCGCACCAGGCAGCACCAGCACGCTTACTTCTTAGGGCCGGAATCGCCGGCCGGTGCAGTGAAAATCGAGGTGGGAAATGGCATGACATTGCTGCCGCCCTCGAGCGCCACGATCTTGCTGACGCCCTGCTTGCGCACCTCATCGATGCGCAACACCGACTGCACCGGCAGAAAACTGCGTTTCACGCCGGCAAACTCGGTTTTGATGCGCTCTTCACCAGGATCGAGCACCACGCTGGACCGCTCGCCGAAGACCAGTTCTTCGATTTCCACGAAGCCCAGCAGGCTCCCATGGCTTATTTTGCGCGCATAAACCTCGTAAACCTTGCCCTGGTTCACGAACATAATCTTGAAGATGTGATTGGATGCCATCTGTGTACGATTGTGGCAGCCCGCTTGGGCTGACCCGCCTATTATATTGGGTCATCACCCGTGGCGAGGAATTGATTGGTGGCGCTACGCCTGACCGTTACCAGCGAACAGGGCCCGGAACTCGGTGACCGGGCCAGCGTGCTCATCGGTCCCGAGGGGGGCCGGATCGGCCGTGCGCACGACAATGAGTGGGTACTGCCTGACCCCAACCGCTTTCTATCCTCTCACCACGCCCATGTTAGATTCCGCAACGGTGCCTTCCTGATCGAAGACACCAGCACCAACGGCCTGTTTCTCAATGACGGCACCGACCCGGTGGGGCGCCTCGGACCCCAGCCCCTGCGCCCGGGCGACACGCTACGGCTCGGCGCCTACCAGATCAAAGTCAGCGATGATGCCACGCCCGGGGTCGATGCCAGTTCTGTGTTCGCCTACAGCACGCCCGACGTCGATGGCGCTGGCATGCAGCAGGATATCGGCGTTGAACTGAATATCAGCGAGCTGCTGGTGAACGACAGTGAACTGAGCAGCCAGCGACGTGCTTTTGACCCCTGGGGACAGCCGGTTGAGGACTCCGCGCTGCTGCAGTTTGATCACGCGCAGCAAAAGGCTGCCCGCGCCATGCGCGCTCCACCGCCGCCGCGTGCCCCGGCTCCGGCCAAGCCAGGCAATGGCGCCGGCAATGGCAACGCCGGCGGCAAGGGGCTTGATGCCTTCAGTCACGGCGCCGGCATGAATCCACGCCAGTTGCCGCTCGAGGGCCACGACCGGCTGCTGCGACTCGCGGGCCTGCTGCTGCGCGAAGCGCTGGTGGGCATCAAGAACCTGGCGCGCACCCAGCGTGAAATACGCCAGAACTCAGGTCTGCGCTCCACGGCCGATGACCCCGAGCGCATCGCGTTGCAGAATCTGCCGGTTGAGGACCTGATGGCGCGCCTGCTCCTGGGCCATGAGAATCAGCAGCTCGACGCAGTGCAGTGGTTGCGCGAGCTATTCGGGCTCGCCACGCGCCACGATGCCGCGCTCATGCGCGCCCTGCGCCCGGCGCTTGAAGAATTCACCAAACGCCTTGATCCGGCAGTACTCACGCCGGGCCCGGCCACTGCCGAGCGCTTTCGCAGCATGACCGAAAGCCCCAAGGGCCAGTTACCCCACCTGTTTGCCGAAGCTCTGGCGCGCAGCTTCAACGATGAAATTGCGCGCGGGCCTGAGGACGGCTGAAACACACAGCGGGTGCGCGAATTGGCGGAGAGGGTGGGATTCGAACCCACGTGCCGGTATTACCCGACCATCCGATTTCGAGTCGGCGCCGTTATGACCACTTCGGTACCTCTCCAGGATGCACAGCGTGGCGAGCTGATATTCTAGCTGAAAGTTGCGATGCCCAGATTGCCAATGAACACTGATCAGCCCAACGTGCGCGCGGCCAGGCTCGCACTGCCTCCGGGCACCGGACTCGCACTGGTGGCACTGGCGTTCGCCGCGCTTGCCGGCTGCGACACTCAGCCCTCCGGGCTGGCACAGCTCAAGGCGCGGGGCGACCTGCGCATGGCGACTCTCAACGAGCCAACCTCCTATTATCTTGGTGCGCACGGCCCGCAGGGCTTTGAATACCGACTGGCACGCGCCTTTGCTGACAGCCTGGGGGTGCAGCTCATCATAGTGCCGGCGCGCGATCGCAGCAATCTGCGTGAGCTCATCAGCGATGGCAGCGCGGATATCGTCGCGGCGCAAATGACGGTCGATGGCACGTGGAAGCGTGTCGGCCTGGCCACCGGCACCTACCAGGAGATACCGCAGCTGGTGGTGCAGCGGCGCGGGCGTGGGCCGACGCGCAATATCGCCGGACTCAACGGCGCGCGCGTCGTGGTACGCGCGGGCAGCCCGCAGCTCGAGTTGCTGCGCGGGCTGCGCTCCAGTGGCGCAGCTTACCTGGCCTGGACCGAACTGCCGCGCGAGCAGGCCGATCCACTCGACTGGGTCAGCACCGGCGATGCCGACTATGCCATCGTCGATGCCAGCGAATATCGCTTTGCACGCCATTTATACCCCGACGTTGCCGTGGCATTCACGCTCCCAGATCCACGTGCCGTCCAGTGGCTGGTGCGGCGCACGGCCCTCGACCTGCGCGACGCCGCCAATGAATTCTTCGCCAGTGCGCGCAGCAGCGGCTTGTTGCAGCAGTTGAGTCGTGCGGCCGACGCCGAGGCGGGTGATTTTGAATATCTTGAGGCTCGGCGTTTTCAGGACGACATCCTCACTGCCCTGCCGGCGCTGCGCGCCCTGTTTGAACAGGCTGCCACCAACACGGGTGTCGATTGGCGACTGCTGGCCGCGGTGGGCTATCAGGAGTCGCGCTGGGACAATCACGCCTCCTCGGCGGATGGCGCGGCCGGCATCATGATGCTCACCGCCGATACGGCCAGGGCCATGGGCGTGGTCAATCGCAACGACAGCCGTCAGAACATCGGCGGTGGCGCCGCCTACTTCGCCCAGGTGCTGCAGATGATACCGGCACGTATCGCCGAGCCGAATCGCACCTGGCTGGCGCTGGCGGCCTACAACGTCGGCTTCGGGCATCTGGAAGATGCGCGCGTGCTGGCCCAGGCGCACGGCAAGGACGCCGATTCCTGGAGTGTCGTCAGCCAGTATCTGCCCATGCTGGCGCAGGAACGCTGGTACTCGCAGGCGCGGCGCGGCTACGCCCGTGGCTGGGAGCCGGTGCGTTTCGTCGAGCAGGTACGCGGATTCCTATCGGTGCTGGAATGGTATGGGGGCGATCAGGGTGCGCCGCTGGCAGACCTGCGCAATCCTTTTTAGCGGCCACGTCGACCCGCAAAGAACTCCTTCAGCAGTGCGCTACATTCATCTTCGAGCACGCCGCCGAACACATCGACGCGATGATTCATGCCGGGCAGCGCGAAGGCATCGAGCATGCTGCCGGCCGCGCCGGCGCGCGGATCCCAGGCGCCGAAGACCAGGCGTTGCACGCGCGCGTGCACGATCGCTGCCGCACACATCAGGCAGGGTTCGAGGGTCACATACAGGATGCTGCCGGTAAGCCGGTAACTGCGCAGCGCCTGCGCACCGGCGCGTAGCGCCTCGACCTCGGCATGGGCGGTCGGATCGCAGGCGGCGATGGGTCGGTTGGCGCCACTGGCCACGACACGGCCCTCGTTCACCAGCACCGCGCCCACTGGCACTTCCCCCAGGGCGCGGGCGCCATGCGCCTGTTCGAGTGCGAGGCGCATATAGTCAATATCACTGCTCACAAGTGCCACGCCCGGCGACCAGTCACTCTGGCAGCACGTCAACCAGCAGGTGTTTCCTGAAATCGACCGTCAGCTTCGCCACCGGCCCGGTGACCACACCCAGATCGCGGTCGGCCTCATAGTCGTGGACTCGATAGCGCTGCGCCTTCAGGCCGCGCAGTTCGACTGTGCCCTGGTATTGCTTGCCGAAAAATGCGTAGTAAAGCTTCTCGCCCTTGCGAATCGCGTGAGTCTCGGGTCGGTCAAAGCCAATATCATAGAGGCTGCCCAGGTACTGCCCCTCGGAGAGGCGCTGCTGCTGATACAGCCTGACCCAGAAGGCCCACTCCGTTTCACGATCCGCGGTCAGCAACAGCTTCGGATCCTTCTTTCCCGGCGCACCCGGCCAGACAAAATTGCTGCCCACCACGCCGCCAACGCCCAGTGTCGAGGCAAAGTCATCGCCACCTTCACTCATTTCTACGTGATCACCAAAATACGCCACGCCATCGCCGGTCAGCGCCTTGAGCGTCTTGCCCTTGAGTCGCACCTGCCAGGAACTCTCAGGGTCGGAGGCCACCGTCATATTCATGTACGGCAGATTGAAGAATGAATAGCTGGTACCGCAGGGACAAATCTCGACCAGGGCAGCGGGATTTGCCTGGTGTGAAGCGTCCCAGACGGCCTTGAAGAATCCGGACAGGCCCTCGACCGAATCGGTCGGCGCGGCATGGTGATGCGCAGGATTGTAGCAACGTGGGGCGCCATTGAGATGCTGGCCATCGACCTTGAGCCCATCGAAGCCCCACTCGCCCAGCGCTTTGCGCGCAAACGCAGCGCCATCGGCTCGCACTGGCTCATAGGCCGGGCACATGAAGTATGAATCCCACCAGCTGACCTTGCTGCGCGCGCCGTCCTGCTTCATTAGCAGCTGCTCCGGGTGCGCGCGCTCAACCGGGCTGCCGGGATCCGCTGCCAGCGGCGTCCACCACAGCTGCGCCTTGAGTCCGGCTGCATGAATGTGCTCGACCAGCGCCTTCATGTCGGCGTCGCCGTGCGGATATTTGACCGGGTTGGGAGTCCAGTCACCCTCGGCCACCTGCCAGCCATCGTCGAGTGTCACCCAGCCAAAGCCCAGCTTCTTGACTATGGGCAACGTGGCGATGACCTGCTCGAGGGTGGCATCGCGGCCGTATCCCCATGCGCACCACAGCGGCTCGAAGGCACTCGGCGGGGCCACCGGCAATTGCACGCCCTGCCTGACCATGTAACGCCGATAGTCACTGAGTGTCTGGAAGTGATCCCCGTGGTGCACGCCGACAAAGGTGTGCAGGGTCTCGAGACTCTGCCCCGCTGCAATCGTTGCCCGCTGTGCGAAGTGCACCGACAGCGTCGCCACTCCGGCCACTGCCCTGGCCACCGGCAGCGACACCAGTTTTGGCGCCAACTCCAGCTGCCCGACGGCAATCCCCACGTCGCGCCGCCACACATCAACGATCGGCGTGCCGCCACCGTAGTCAGCAGCGTTCATGCCCTGATAGTTGCCGCGCTCAAAACCGACCTTGAGTGGCAGCACCCAGTCCGGGCGTTTCTCATAGGAACCGCTCTGGTAAGACCAGAATGCTTCCTGCGAGGCCGGCGCATCGGCCGGCGCGTGCGCCGCAATGGAATACGCGCCATTGGTCCAGCCGCGCACCTGCAAGGTCTGTTTGCCGTGGTTGGTGTAGCGCACCTGCACTACGGCCCAGCGCGGGAAGTCATCGTAGAGCGTGACTTGAACGCGCTTCTCAATGGCGCCGGCGTGGCCTGTCAGCACATGGCGATGGCCGGTGCCGGTCTTATCCTTGATCTCCTGCTGCTCGTGAGCGTCGAAGCTAAAATCCTGCACTTCAGCGCCCGCAGTACTCAGATATTCCGATGCCGACCAGGCGCCGACCTGATCGGCTACGCCGTCGTTCAGCGCCGTCACTCTGCTATGCAGCCGTGCATCAAATTCAACGCGCAGCTCAGCTGTTTGCAGGGTTGCCACCACCCCCGGTGCCGGGGCGGCGGCCAGCGCGAATTCGCCCCCCAGAAGCGCAGTGCATAGCAGCGCGGTATCAATGAACCATGTATGCCGACCACTCACTTTGCACCTCCTGTGCCCACAGTCCGCCAGGCGGCACCAAACACGCGCTCGGCATTGCGATAGTACAGCTTGTCAATTACAGCGCGTGGCAGGACCAGGCCCGGCACTGGCGCATCGAGTTCCGCCACGCTCTGGGTCTGCGCGGTATTGAAGTAGATCCAGTCCGACAGCCAGCGTTCATGGGCGTCCTTGCGCATGGTTGCCGGTTCAGTGGATGCATCCTGCGTAAGGTCAGTGCCGTACAGCAGGCGATCCTGGTACCTGATGAAGAACGCGCGCACTGCCTCATGATCGCGATTCGACTGATACTGCACCTGGCCCATGCGTGCGGCCAGATCGACTACCGCGAGGGGATAGCGATCGAGAAACCCGGCCAGTTCCGCGATGCTCCATTCGAGGCTCGCCATGTGGGCGCCCATGAAATGCAGGCGCGGATTACGATCGAGCATGCGATTGCGCGCCGCCATCTGCGTCTCGTACGAGGGCAGGTCCGGATGCAGGAACATGTGGTACTGCGGGTGCTCGCGAAAATACTCACGATCATTGCTGACTGTCATCTGCTCGAGCGGCAGCCAGCAGTTGTGCGGCTCGCCCTGGTGACCGATCAGCACTTTGCCGCGTTCGCGCACCCGCTCAAATATTGGGTCAAAGCGCGGATCGTCGATCATTACCAGTCTGCCGGCGTTATCGCGGAACTCCATGCCGATGTTCTTCCATACCTTTATGGCCACGGCGCCGTCGTTGAATGCTGCGTCCACATCCCTCAATACCTGCCCCTGCCAGCCTGGCTGGTCCCACCCTGCCATGCCAAAGGTGGCCGCAAAGGCCACGAGTTCGGGATTGCCGAGCACGTGCGCCAGGGCCAGGGCGCGCTGCTCAGCCAGCGGCGGGAAATCCGGGTAGTCGACGTTGATGGTCAGCAGCCGGAATCCGTCGGCGCGCGCCTGCTCGATCAGGGCGGGATCGGCAGAGTTGATGTGTACATGTACATCGATCTTGGGCTCGGCCACGAAATCTGCTGCCGCATAGTTCGGTGGCAATGCCACGCAGCCCGCTGCGATCAGCATCATCATGCACGACATCAATATTCTCACGACTGGCCTCGCTGGCGCAGCCGTTCGAGAGCTGCGGGTGTCAGGGGTGCACGACAACATCGTGCGGCATACAGGGCGGCGCCAATGTCAGGCGGGAACGCGGGCTCGCGCAGGGCATAGTGCGCCCAGCGTGCCGTGAGCGCCGTGGCAAAGCGCGACAGTATGGTCTGACCGGCATTGGCAAATACACCTCCCGAGTACGAGACCGGCACCACCTCGTCAGCAATGAAGCCCAGACGTATGCGCGTCGCGTCCACCAGGTCGGCGAGTTCCTCTGCAGCCTCGGTAAAAATGGCCGCCGCCTGGCGGTCACCATCCGTCGCGGCCTCGAACACAACTTTCGACAGATGTGCGATACGCGTACGATCGGCGCCTGAGTCACCGTAGACACGCGCGCACAGATCAAGGTCGTGATCGAGTTCGAGTCGCGCATTCAGAAGCCTGTGCAGGGGCCCAGGCGGCGTGCGACCGTCGCTCATACGTGAATAGAGATTCAGGCCGCGACAGGCGATCCAGTAGGCTGAACCCTCATCGCTGAACAGTTCACCCCAGCCGCCGCAACGCGCCGCGATCCCACCACGCTCGCCGTAGCTGATGGAACCCGTGCCCGCCACGACACTGATGCCATCGCTGCCGCCCAGCGACCCGGCCCAGCCGCAAATCATGTCATTACCGCAGCGATAGTGCCCGCCTGGCAGGCAGGCTGCGGGCAGCGCGTCCAGAGTGCCGGTCAGAGTGGAATCTTCGCCATATGAAGGTATGCCAAAAAAGGCGAACTCAATCGCGCTCGGCGCAACGCCAGCCCTGGCAAGCACCGCCTGCACGGCAACTACGAGCATGCTGCGCACATTGTCCAGGCCCGCAGCGATGTAATACGCAGCGCTTGCCTCGTGCTGCGCGAGCACCTCGCCTTCACGGTTGATGAGTGCCAGTGCCGTCTTGGTGCCACCGCCATCCACGCCCAGATACATGGTGTTCGCCACGCCTACCAGGGATGAATGGTGACGCCGCGCACCACCCGACTGACGCTGCCCGAGACACTGGGTTGATCGGGTCGCTTGCCCAACTGCAGGGCCCGATGGAAAGCATAGAGCTGAGCACACACCACATACGGAAAGGCGAGTTCGCTGTCCGGCGCCTCATCGAGCCCTTCCAGATGCAGGAATTGCCCCTGCGCAACAGCGTCATCGCTGCGTGCGCAGATCGCCAGCACAGCGCCCGCCAGTCCGTCGGCACGCAGCTCGCGCAGCAGATCAAGATCGTAACGGCGCGTATAGGGGTCGTTGGACACGAACATGACCAGCAGGGTATCGCCCGTCACTATGGTCTTGGGTCCGTGTCTGAAGCCGAGTGCTGACTCGAAACCAGCCACCACCTGACCGTCGGTCAGCTCCAGCAGCTTGAGCGCCGCCTCACGGGCGATCGCCTTCAGGGCATTGCTGCCCAGGTACACGACTCGCGAGTAGTTTCCGGCCGCGAGCGCGCGCAATGTCGCATGGTGCTGCGTCAGCACCTGGCGCGCCCCTTCGCCCAGATGTGCCAGTGTGCCGGCCTGTGCCTGGGCGTTGCCGTCGCCAAACGCCAGCAGCCCTGCGAGCATCATGGAGGTAAAGCTCGAAGTCATGGCAAAACTCTGATCGTGCGTTTCGGCGGGCATCAGCAGCGCCAGGCTGCGCCGGGCACCGTAGCAGCGCTGATACAGCGTGCCCTGCTCGTTGCAGGTGATGATGAACTGGTGACACTCGCTCAGCAGCTTCCCTGCCAGCTCCACTACCGCAATGCTTTCCGGGCTGCCGCCCGACCGGCCAAATGACACCAGCAGCGTGGGCACATCCGGCAGCAGATACTCGCGCGGACCGGACAGCAGATCGGTGGTCGCCAGCGCCAGCACCTGCCTGCCCAGCAGCCTGGCCAGGGTCGGCGCCAGGCACTCGCCGATAAATGCCGAGCTACCGGCACCGGTCAGAATGATGCGCAGCTCCGGCCGCGCCAGCAGCGGTGCCAGGAATGTGCTGACTGAGTTGCGCCGTTCGCGCAGCAGCGCAAGGGTTCGCTCCCATGAAACCGGTTGCTGCTCGATCTCACGTGCCGTATGCAGGGCACCGACCCGAGCAAGTGTAGCGTCGTCAAGCTGCAAGTGCATCATGGCCCCGCTCATCGTTGGCGCTACAGGCGCGTGCATACTGCTGCAGCACCAGTTCGACGTGATGCATCGCCAGGTCGCGGGCATTCAGGTTCAGGCGCCCTTCACGCACTGCCCAATATTCGAGGGGCAGGTATTGGCTCAACAGTGTCAGCGGTGGTGGATTGGCAGTCAGATTGGCGAAGAGCCGTCCAGCGCCGCAACCACAGTCGCCTGCGGCCAGTAGTAGCGGATGCGATCACTCAGGCTGTATTGGCTGTCCAGGCTCAACTGCACGCCACTGCTGGTGTAGTACTTCTTCCAGAAAACCGGGTCCGCTGCCATTGCGGCCAACAGCGTTTCACGCAGCTTTGAAGCGCGCTCGGGGCCCAGCAACTCGCGCTCGATCTGATCGAGTGCGAACAGCGCCTCGCGCAGCGCAAAGGTCAATGCCGGGCCCACCTTGAGTATGGCGAAATGAGCGCGCACCAGTGCCCGCAGGTTGGCTGGCGTCTGATAGTCGGTGGAATGAGCCTCATAAACCATGTGCGCCTGTGCTTCGATGACCCCGCCCAGCGCGCCGCTGCGCTCGGGACGAAAATCGATGACCTGATAGTGATCAAACTCGACTCCAGGCTGCACCACCAGGCCAATCACCCGTGGCCACGCATGCTCGAGCCTGGCGGCCTGAAAGGCCTGCCAGTGTGCAGCGATCGTCGCCGTCACTGCGGCCGGATGGGTGGGCGTCAGTTCACTCAGCGTTTCATGTGCGCCGCCGGGCACCGGCACCTCGGTGCCGACGACGTACACGGGCGCCTCACCACCCACCTCACGCCAGGTCTGCTCGGCGATGGCACACAGTCGCACAGCGCGCGCCGCCACAGTAGCGTCGCTCAGCGGCAATGGATCGCCGGCGCAGGACATTGAGCAGTCCAGATGAATCTTGCGGAAGCCCGCGGCCACGTAGTCGGCGATCAGGCGCTCTGAGCGCAGCATGGCACTCTCTGCATCCAGGTGTTGCCAGCAGTTGGGCCCCAGATGATCACCGCCCAGCATCAGTCGCTCCTCCGGCAGGCCAATAGCGCTCGCCAGGCCCTGCACCAGGCGCGCAAACTCAACGGGTCGCATACCCGTGTAGCCACCATCCTGATTGACCTGGTTGGAAGTGGCCTCAATCAGCGCGACGCCGCCGGTGCGCTGTGCATAACGCAGTGCCGCTTCAATTACCAGGGGCTGCGCAGAGCAGACCGAATACACGCCTACGGCCGCGCCGGCCTTGTGGCGCGCCACGATCTCAAGCAAGGTTTTCAAGCGCCAACTCCGTTCAAAACAATGACCTCTTCAAATCGCGATCTGCACCTGCACGCCGACGCTGGTCAGTGCCGCGCGCGCCTCGTCCGGAATGCCCGCATCGGTAATCACGCGGGTGATGTTCTGTGGCTCCAGGATCTTGTGCAGGCAGAGCCGGCCGAATTTCGACGAGTCGGCGACCACGATGATCTCACTGGCGGCCTGGCACATCATGCGGTTGAGCAGCGCTTCGGGTTCAAAATGCGTGGTAATGCCCTTGTCGATGTGAAACCCATCGGCCGCCAGGAACAGCTTGTCGACGTGCATATCCTGCAACGCCCGTTCGGTCTGCAGCCCATAGAACGACATGTTCTTGCGGCGCAGCGTGCCGCCGAGAAACACCAGCTGCACGGCCTCGCGATTGGCCAGCTCATTCATCACGCCCACATCGTTGGTGACCACTACCAGCGGCTCACCGGCGCGTATGTGGCGCGCCACCTGCAGAGTCGTGGTGCCCGAATCAATCAGCACCGAGTCGCCCGCGACGATCAGTGCCGCCGCCGCACGACCGATGCGCGCCTTCTCGGCCGCATACAGCTGGCGCTTGATCTCAATGGCGTCTTCCGTGGGCGACTGCACGCCAATCTTGAGCAGTGCACCCCCAGAGGAGCGCGTGCAGACACCGCGGGCATCGAGAAAATTCAGATCCTTGCGCAGCGTCTGCGTCGAGACCCCAAACTGCTCGGCCAGGGCTGGAATCTGCACACTGCCCTGCTCACGCAGCAGCGCCACGATGCGCTCGCGGCGGGCACTGGTATCGCGGCGGACAATGACGCGGCGCATGCTGTCAGCGCCTGCCGCCGGCAGCGCCTGGCGCGGAAGCGGGACTGCTCTCCGGCTCCGGCTCGATCGCCAACAGCAGCGCCGCCAGCAACGCCAGCACAATACCTGCGATCTTGGTCGCCGTTGGCACCGTGCCGAGCAGCGCTATGGCCAGCACCGCAGTAATCAGTGGTGCACCGGCGTTGGTGAGTGGCGAGACCACAATTGCCTTGCCATAGCGAAACGCATACACCAGCGTGAGCGCGCCGATGGCGTTGAGTATCTGAATGACCGCCGCCAGCCACGGCCCCTTGGGCCCCCAGTTGATCGGCACTGAAAGATCCGTCATGGCCACCGCGACCGGCACCAGCAGCAGGCCACTAAATGTCATGTAGACAAAGATACTCTCGGCGCTCATGGTCGCATTGGCCAGTTTCATGAAGAATCCCTGCACACCCCAGGCAACCAGGACACCGAGCGCGAGCACGAACCACAGTTGACCGAAGTTGCCGGCGCCCGGGGCGCTGGAATAGTCGAACAGCGGCAGTGAGCATAGCGCCAGCACGATACCCAAAGCACCGAGCTTGCCGGTGCGCTCCCTGAGAACGCCCAGCGACAGGGCGATGGTAATGACCGGCGACAGTGAAATGATCGGGAAGATCAGATAGGTGGGACCGACGCGCACGGCGCGAAACAGCAGCATCTGGCCACCGGCGCCCAGCAGGCCGATCAGCAATCCGTAGGTAACAGACTTTGCGTCGTGCTGCAGCTGCCAGTTGATCCGTGTGAGCGCATAGATCGCCGGCGGGATCATGGTCAACGCCCAGACACAGTAGATGAGCGTCTCGGGAAATCCGTAGTTCGCGGGCGACCCGGTAAAGGCGCCCCAGACACCCCAGAAGGCGGTGGTCACAAGTGCGTAGATCAGCCAGGGTCGTGAAATCATCGGTAGTGCCCCAAAGTCCAAGTGTTCTTATAAGCGAAAGATCATTAAGTTTCAATAGTTGTTATTTCACAATGGCTCGCCCCATATACTGGGCTGAAAGGCGGCTCTCACGAATCTTCTATATCTCTTTATATCTCTTGAATCTGCCATTTCTTTCGTTTAAGTTTCGAACCAGAATAAACCAGTGCAGTTTTGCGGTCCTACCCTGGGGGTGCGCCAATGTCTCACCGAATCACCAAGTTGCGCCGTTGTTGCACAACGGCGTTGGGTCTTGCGCTGCTTGAAATGGTAGCCGTGCCAGCCTTTGCTCAATCGGTTGATAGCGGCACTGGCTCGTCTGCTGTCGAGCTTGAGGAGATCATCATTACTGGTACCCGTGCCTCGTTGGTCGCATCACGCGACCTGAAGCGCAGTGCCGCGGTGGTGCAGGATTCGATTGTTGCGGAAGACCTGGGGCGTTTCCCCGACGACAACGTAGCCGACTCCTTGTCTCACATTACCGGCGTTACCATTTCCAGAACCCACGGCGGCGAAGGTCAGTACGCAAATATCCGTGGCCTGGGAGAGGAATTCAGCACTGTCACTTTGAATAACCGAATTCTGGCCACCGACAGTGATGGCCGTGAATTCGCCTTCGATGTACTCCCCGCTGAAGTGATCTACGGTGCCGACGTAGTCAAGTCACCGCAGGCCTCAGAAATGGAAGGTGCCATCGGTGGTTCAGTTGATCTGAGATCGTGGCGGCCGCTGAAACAGCGCGGCATGCATACGTCTGTCGCTGTCGAGGGCAACTACAATGATTTATCTGAGAAAAACGGCACCAAAGCGTCGGCCTTCTTCAGCAATACCTTCGCAGGCGATACCTTTGGCGTACTGGTATCAGCAGTCCGCTCATCCGGCAAGGTGCGTTCCGATGCGCTGCATGAGTTTTACGTAAATCCGGATTCCCCCGGTGAGTTTGATGCCAACAATGATGGCGTAATTTCAGCCGATGAAAGCAATCTGCTGGGACTGTGCTGCATCAGCTTCGGCTCGCGAACGCAGGACAAAAGCCGCTCGGCGTTTTCGGGAGTGCTGGAATGGAGGCCCAGCAATGCATTGCACTTGACCTTGGATGGACTGGTTACGCGACTGGACGCGACTGCCGTTGGCAATGTGCAATCCTACTATGTTGAAGATGCAATCCTGGATTCGGGTCAGCACCGCTGGAGCAATGTGCAGATCCACGATCACTGGGTTACCGACATGACCGTGGCGGAATTGACACCGGAAATATCTACCATCACGGAAAGCCGCGTCGTCGACACCAATCAGTTCGGTTTGAACGGCGTCTGGCAGGCAACTGCAGCGCTGACGTTGGAGGGGGATCTGTATCGGTCCAAATCGCAGCGCAATGCTGGCGGTCAGGATACCTGGGTAGTCGCAGGAATCGCCGGTGATCACACCGGAACCGTGCACATGAACAACAATGCATTACCCGATATCTCGGTAATGCTCGCAGACGGACGCGATCTGGCTACTGCTTTGTCACAGGGCGCGCTAGGCAACGCCGACTATGGTATTCACTATATCGGTCTGTCCGGCACCAATATAGCCGATACGGTAACCGGCGCGACCCTCAAAGGCACGCTCAAGATTGACGGCAGCTCGCTCAATTCCATCGATTTCGGCGCGGCCAGTACCAGGCGTAGCAAGACACGGGAGACGGTGGAAAACGACAAGTCAGGGGGCTCATGCCAGTACTGCGGGATGTACAGCACTACCTTTGCCAGTCTGGGCGCCGACGTGGTTCATTCTGTCAGTCTGCCGAATTTCATGCGTAATGCGGGTGGCAACTATCCCCGCACCTTTGTGGAATTTGACGTGCCCGCATACCTGAATTCACTGAAAGCACTTGATGGCCAGATCAATCCGGCAACTGGTGAACCATTCGACTCGAGCCTGGTGGCACCACAATTCGATCCGGTGCAATCGTATGACGTCGATGAAAATACCCTGGCGGCGTATGCACAGGCTAATTTCAAGCAGGATAACTGGTTCGGCAACGTCGGCTTGCGTTGGGTCCGGACCAATACCACGGCCAGGACTGCAGTTGATCGCATCGTTTCCTTCGTCGATCCGACGCCGGAAATACCCACTTCAAGCCCGGATGTTACCTATAGTCCCGCCGAGCCGTTTCAGCAGTCCGGTTCATACAGCAAGCTACTGCCATCGCTCAACGTGGGTTATTGGCTGACGGACACCCAGTTGTTGCGGGTCGGCCTGTCGAAGGTGATGGCCCGGCCATCGTTGAATCAGTTGGCGCCGACACGTACCGACAATACGCTTGACCGCACGTTCCTGGTGACCTACGACGGCAATGCTGATCTCAAGCCAATCGAAGCCAGTCAGGCGGATCTTTCCTACGAATGGTACTTCAACGATAAATCGATACTGAGCACGGCCGTATTCTACAAAGACATCAGAGACTTCGTTACTACCAAATTAGAAGAAAACGTGGATATCGGCGTGACTGCTTTAGTTGGCACCCCGGGGGTGCAGACGACTCAGCTCTACAGCGTCTCGAGCCCTATCAATGGTGACAAGGCAAAGGTACTGGGCGCGGAATTTGGCGGGCAATATTTTCTCGCCAATGGACTTGGATTTCGCTTCAGCTACACCTACACCGACAGCAAATCATATGTTGATGGCGTAGATGTCGGTCCGCTGGAAGGTGTGTCCAAATCGGCCTATTCGGTGGCGCTGCTGTTCGAAAACGAGCGCTGGAACATGCAGGTGGCTGCTGATCACAGCGGCAAGAAGATTGAGGTCACGGACGTGGTGGGCAATCTATCCAAGGTGGTGGATCCGATCACCTGGGTCACGGCCTCGGTGGCTTACAAGGCAAATGAACACGTCTCGGTAAGCCTTGAGGGAAAGAATCTTACCGACGCCTATTACATCGCGACCCTTGGTCGGCCCGACATCCTGGGAAGTTACAGTGGGTTCGAAACCTGGGGGCGCACCTACATTCTGAGCGCAAGTATCAAGTTCTGATCCGATCACCAGACCAGAGCGAAGTCGATGGGGATGCCCCGGATACTTCGTTCGGCGCCACACTGGCCGGCTTCATGAAGAGGCCCTGCAACGCGTACCGCTGGCACGAGCAGGATCTGACCATCAGCACCCAGCGGGCCGATCAACCATCCGCAGGTAACCGGCTTTGAATCTTGCTGCAAACGCCAGTTGAACCGTGCGAGCGCATGGATCGCTGGCGGTATGATGGTTTGAGCGAAAGAAACTTATATTTCATTAGACATACTTTCTATACGCGACGGCCTACGACTCAGGCTGATAGGCGATTCACAGGCATGTTCTATATCTAATTATATCTCTTGAATCTATGTTTACTTTCGTTTAAGTTTCGAGCCAGAAGATATTTCTCGGGCGCGAGAGCAGCTCGGGCAATCCAGGAGGATGTCTACATGTCCGATTCCCGAGTCTGCCTGCGTGTCACGCTTATGACTTTTCTTGCGGGCGCCACGTTCGCTGCCTCTGGCGTCGGCGCGCAGGACGCTCCTGCCTCAGCCGCAGCCTCCCCCACCGCAACTGCCACAACGCCCGACGCCGTCATCGAAGAAGTCATTGTCACCGGTGTACGCGCGAGCCTGGTGCGTTCGGTGCAACTCAAGCGGGACGCGGCGACAGTTCAGGACTCCATCTCCGCGCTCGAGCTCGGCAAGTTTCCTGATGACAATGTGGCCGACTCACTGAGCCATATCACGGGTGTGGCCATAACCCGTACCGCGGGGGGCGAAGGGCAGAAGGTCAGTGTGCGCGGGTTGGGCCCGGAGTACACCTTGACCACTTTCAACGGCCGGATTCTGGCAACCGATGGTGCCGGCCGCGATTTCGCCTTCGATGTACTGCCGGCCGACGTCATCAACGGCGCCGATGTGATCAAGGGAGCGCAGGCATCGCTCACCGAAGGCGCGATCGGTGGACTGGTCAATCTCCGTGCGGCCAGTCCCTTCGATCAGAAAGGGCAACATGTGTTCCTGCAGCTGGAGGGCGAGCACAACATGATGTCCGACCTGAATGGCGGCAAGGTGTCAGGCGCGTATAGCAACACCTTCGCCAACGACACCGTGGGTGTGCTGCTGGGCGTCGTGTATGCAAAGCGCAAGGACCGCACTGATACCGCCGGCAACGACGGCGGCTGGACCCGCAATCCGGATCCCAACGATGAAAGCTGGCTGTACGGAAACGCCTGGGGCGGAAACATCGATCTCAACGGCAACGACCAGCTGGATCCGAATGAATACGGATTGATCGGTCCCGGACAGTTCCGGATGGGCTCAATCATAGAGGACAAGAAACGTCAGGCCTACTCTGCCGAGCTGGAATGGCGGCCCAACGACACGGTACGCGTGGCGATCGATGGCCTCAAGACTCGCCTGGACTCGCCCCAGGTGGGCTATCAGCAGTCCTACTATCCGTTGTTCGCGCCCGGCCGTTGGTCAGACATGACGGTTGAGAATGGCATAGTGACGGGCCTCACCCTGAACAACCCGGACCCCGATCAGAGACTCAACCCGGAGCTGCTGAATCTTACCAACCATCGCGTGGTGGATACGGACCTGTACGGCATCAACGGCCAATGGAAAGTGACGCCTGACCTGACGCTCAATGGCGATCTTTACCAGTCCACGTCGCGGCGCCACTCGGGCGGACTCGATACCTATGTGGTGCTGCGCATGAACCAGCCCAACACCACACGCATCGAACTCAACAACGCTGGCGTGCCCAATGTCGTCACAACTTTCGACGACGGGCGTGACCTGACCACTGGTCTGGCAAATGGCGAGTTCGGCGCCCAGGACTTCAACACACACTATATGGAGCTGGGTGGCGACAACATCGACGACAAGATCACCGGGGCCACATTGGGTGGGGAACTCCGGGTCGCCAGGTTCAATATCGACAAGCTGCTATTCGGCCTGTCGACCACCGATCGGCGCAAGTCGCGCGACCTGGTCAACAACACCCTGACCGGGGGCGCCGACTACTATTCGGGAAACAATGCCATCAACGTTGCCGATCTCGGCGGCAACGTGATTTCGCAATCACTTGCCTTGCCCAACTTCATGGACCAGATTAGCAGTCAGTTTCCGCGCACCTTCCTGGCTTTTGACGTGCCCAACTATCTCAACCAGCTTGCGGCATACGATGGCCATCCACGCCCCGACGGTGGCGTCTACGACTTCAGTCAGGCCGCGCCTACCTGGAATCCGCTGCAAAGTTACCGGGTCACGGAGAAAACCATAGCGACCTATATCGAGGCGGCGATGTCGGGGAAGCGCTGGGATGGCAACGTTGGCGTGCGGCTGGTCAAGACCCGCACCACGGCGCAGGCCTGGGACGCCAAGATACTCAGCATCACGAAAAACGGCGACTTCAATTACACCGCCCAATACGCTGCCCCCACGTCGATCGAACAGGAGGGCGATTACACTTATGTGTTGCCGTCCGCAAACTTCGTCTGGCACTTCAGGAATGACCTGCAGTTACGACTCGGCGTGGCAAAGACCATGGCGCGGCCCTCCGTGGAAACCCTGGCGCCCACTAACACCACGGAAAGCGTGTCGTGGGGCGAGTTCACCCAGGTTTACGGCGGCAACGTCAACCTTAAACCGTACTCGGCCCGTCAGGGAGATCTCTCGCTGGAGTGGTACTTCACGCCAAAATCCATCGTGAACTTCGCCGCTTTCTACAAGCAGATTGACAATCAGATCACCACCAGCTGGGAGCCACAGCAGGATATCGGTGTGCCCGGCTACCTGTTCAATATCATCCGCCCCATCAATGGTGACTATGCCAAGGTGCACGGCTTCGAGGCCGGGATGCAGCATTTCTGGGACAGCGGCTTTGGCGTTCGCGCCCAGTACACCCGCAACTGGTCCAAGAGCTGGGTGGACGGGCAAGAGCGTCCACTGGAAGGCATCGCTCCCGCGGTCTATTCGATGAGCGTGCTGTACGAGAAGGGCCACTGGTCGCTAGGCACCACCGCCGATCATACGCAGGGTTTCGTCACCGCGGTCAACGTGCTGGGCGACGGCTACAATGAGGAAGCCGACGCGATCACCTGGGTGACAGCACACATTTCGTATGATATCAACGATCGCTTCAGCGTTGCGCTCGAAGGGCAGAACCTGGCAGACGTCGAGGAACGCTACACCATCAACGGCAACCCGCTGCTGCTGCAGGGCTACTATCGCTATGGTCGCTCCTTCAACCTGGGCGTCAGCATAAAATTCTAGCTTTTGTGTTAGGGTTTTGGCTGCATGTCGCTGTTGCAGAAAATCACTGGCGTCGCCCTGGGCGCATTGCTGCTGGGCGCCGTTCTGGCGTGGTGGCGCACGGCTCCACAGCTGGCGGCTGCTTCGAACCACAGCGACGGCCAATTTCGTAAGTGCGGGATCCAACGCCGAAGACCTCGTCGATCAGGGTGCCTACGACACGGCCTTGCGACTCATAGGCCAGGCCGGCAATGCGCAGGACTTCGCATTTGCGCAGACCGCTCTGCGCCTGGCCGATCACGATCTGGATCTGGCCTTTACTGCTGCGCTGCGCGAACTGGATGCCAACCCACCGGAGTTGAGTGCGCGTGCCACCCAGCTTGCGGCACGACTCGATGAGTCGCAGCGCCTCTACGCGACCGACCAGCGTCGCGTCGCGGAACTGAAGTCGGCGCTCACGCTGGTGCCAGCTGCGCGCCGCGAAATCCTGCAGGATGAACTCGATCTGAGCTCATCACAGCTTGAGCTGGATCAATACGAGATTGAGGAAGCCGACCAGGACCTTGAGGATGCCGGCGGCAATCTGCGACGGCGTATCGTCGCGCAGATGCAGGAGCGTGAGAACCGGGAGAAGTCCAACCCGGCTCCAACGGGCCCGATCTCCACCAGTAACCCGGGGAACGGCGGATTGGTGCTCTCTTACGAGACCTGGCAGACACAGCGACGGACGCAGAGCCTGATTGACGACGCACAGCAGCACGCGGCGCAACTGGCTGCGAGACTGAGCCAGGACCGGATTGCGCTGGCTGCCAGGCTGGAAGCGAACAAGAGTGGCATCTCGGGACTGGCGCACCATAGCAAGCTGGCCCGTGACACGGCAGTGACAACGGCGGCTCCCAGCGCGGCACCAGATGCGCAGCGCAATATGATCGATACCCTGATTCTGTACGCGCAGACCAAGCAGGCGGCTGCCAGCCAACAGGTCCTGACACTGCTGGATCAGCGCACGCGTACACAGCGATCGTTGGACCAGACCTACCGGCAATGGAGCGCTGCGGTCGCGAGCCGGGGGCGCGCCGCGCTGCATGAGCTGTTCGCCAGTCTCACAGCAGTAATGGCTTTGTTACTGGTGCTGCTGTTTCTCGACCGGTGGTCACAGCACCTGTTCAGCCACACAAGGGGGGATCGACGCCGCGTCGAGTCACTGCACCACGTGACCCGGGTGGCCCTGCAGATTCTCGCGGTGTTCGTGGCGATCTTCATATTGATCGGCGTGCCCAGCCAGCTCGGCACCGTACTGGGGATTATCGGCGCCGGACTCACGGTCGCCCTGAAGGACTTTATCGTCGCGTTCATCGGCTGGATGATCCTGATGGGTCGCAACGGCATGCGCCTGGGCGACTGGGTGGAAATCAACGGCGTCAGCGGCGAAGTCAGCGAGCTTGGCATGTTTCACACCGTGTTGCTCGAAACCGGCAACTGGGGCGAAGCCGGCCATCCGACCGGCAGACGAGTCACCTTTACCAACAGCTTTGCGATCTCCGGGCATTATTTTAATTTCTCGACCTCCGGACAATGGCTCTGGGACGAGCTACGCCTGGTGGTACCCACTGGCCGGGATCCGCAGCCGATCATCGCTGCCATACGGCAGCGGGTGCTCGAGGCAACCGCTGAGAGCGCACGCCACGCCGAGCAGGAATGGCAACGCGCAGTCCCGTCCCAGTCCGGGCGGCTGTTCTCGGGGGCGCCGGGAATAGACGTCAAACCCGTGGTCGGCGGCGTTGAACTGTCAGTGCGCTATGTGACGCGCGCCAATGAGCGCCTGGCGCTGCGTGCCACGCTCTACCAGGCGGCCGTGGACCTGCTGGGTGAACCGGCGCCAGCCGCGCTCGCGCGCTGATGCATTTTCACACTGACCTCGCGTAATATCGCTGCATTCAACTGGAGACTCGCTCATGCGCACGCCGCATCTGGGATCATTGCTGGTGCTCACTCTGTTGGCCTGGTGCCTTGCACCAGCCGTGGCATCCGCTGCTGACAATGAGAAAGCAGAGCCGGCGAAGAACGAGCAGCCGCAGAGCAAAGAAGACGAATTCAAGCTGCCCGCGTTTCCGGCCGATCGAACCGTACAGCAAAGCATGCAGTTGGGTGGCCGCATCCTGAAATACGCGGCGACCGTCGGCTCATTGCCGGTGCTGGATGAGAAAGGCAAGATCATTGCCAATGTCATGTTCACGGCCTATACGCTGCCCGGCACTGATCGACCGGTTACCTTCGCGCTCAACGGCGGGCCAGGCGCCTCCTCGGTCTATCTGAATCTTGGTGCGCTGGGCCCCAAGCGGGTGCAGTTTGGCGCCGACGGCAACAGTCCGTCGGATCCGTCCTCGCTGCTGGACAACCCTGGCACCTGGCTGGATTTCACCGACCTGGTATTCATCGATCCGGTCGGCACGGGCTTCAGCTACGCCCAGGTCAAGGACGATGACGCCAGGAAACGTTTTTACAACCCGAAGGCAGACGTCGAGTACCTGTCGCGCATAATTTTTGACTGGCTGGTGAAAAACGAGCGCCTGACTTCGCGCAAATACCTGGTCGGTGAAAGCTATGGCGGCTTTCGCGCTCCGCGCATCACGCATTTTCTGCAGACCCGGCTGGGCGTGGCGATGAACGGCATGGTGCTGGTGTCGCCTTACCTTGATCCGGTCGCATCCGGCAGCGGCGATCTGTCGCCCCTGCCGTGGGTGCTGACGCTGCCGAGCATCGCTGCGGCAAATCTCGAACGCCAGGGCAAACTCAGCGATTCGGCCATGGCGGAAGTCATTGCCTACGCGCGCACCGACTATGTCGCCGATCTGCTCAGGGGTCGATCCGACCCGCAGGCGACCGAGCGAATCGTCAAGCGGGTTACCGAACTCTCCGGGCTCGACCCCACCTTTGTGCGCCGTGCCGGTGGTCGGCTCGAGACTCAGGCCTATCTGCGCGAAGTCTTCCGAGCTGAGGGCAAACTCGGCAGCCGTTACGACTCCAACGTCGCGGTCTGGGATCCCTTCCCGTATTCACCCAACCAACGCACCAACGACCCGATTCTGGACAGCATCATTGCGCCAACCACGCAAGCCATGGTTGATTTCATTACCCATGTAGTCGGCTGGAAGTACGCCGCGCGCTACAACGCACTGAGCTACGAAGTCGGAGATCTGTGGACTGACGGCGGCGAGAAAGGCGATGAGAGCCAGCGACTCGAACACGGCTCGGTGGAAGAGCTGCGCCAGTCAGTGGCCATTGACCCCAAGCTCAAGGTCCTGATCGTGCACGGCTGGGGCGATCTGTCCTGCCCCTTCATGGCCTCGGTGCTGATCGTCGATCAGATGCCGATCATGGGCGATCCGAATCGCGTGCAGGTCAGGGAATACCCGGGCGGGCATATGTTCTACAGTCGCGGTGCAAGCCAGAGTGCGTTTCGTGCCGACGCCATGCAGGTCTACAGCGTACACTGAGCGACGGACCTTACGCCGCTCCTGCGTCACTCGTGCGGCGCATCAGGGATGCCGGGTCGACTCCATGAAGGCGTCAAGGTCAGCTTTCATTTTCCTGAGCGATTCCGGATGCAGGTACATCATGTGACCTGCCTCGTAGTATTTCATGCTGATGTGGGCGGCCAGGCCAGGCGGCAGATTGAGATGAGACATTACATACTCGGTCGCTGAGAACGGCGTCGCCAGGTCATAGTAGCCGTTCAGCACCAGTACCCGCAGGCCCGCGTCCTGGACCAGCAGATGCGCGAGATCAACACTGGTGTTGACGAATGGTTGCGAATTGTCAAAACCAATCGGCTGGTGAGTCCATTTCCATTTCTTGTATAAATCGTCATTGGCGCTGCTGTGGTAGGTCTTCCCCTGGCCGAATTTCAGATCGCCGTGATAGTAGTCCATGAAGGCGGCGGTAAAGGCCGCGCTGATTGCGTTTGATTGTGGATCATCGGCGGCATATTTCTGTAGCGGGTCCATGGTAGGGCCCTTGAAACGCGCGTCG
This sequence comes from uncultured Gammaproteobacteria bacterium, assembly GCA_963823235.1. Classification (GTDB taxonomy): domain Bacteria; phylum Pseudomonadota; class Gammaproteobacteria; order Steroidobacterales; family Steroidobacteraceae; genus FEN-1191. The sequence goes on from CAWGKS010000016.1 coordinate 233,647, forward strand.
AGCCGGCCCACCGTCTGCCGCTCGGATTTCAGTAATTCGTGGGCAAAGGCGACCTCGGATACGCGCAGGTTGGCCGCCTTCAGATAGTCAACCGACAATCCGGTGTAGCTGTGCAACTGCTGCGCAACGGCATTCTGATCATCGTCCGGGAGCTTGTCGCCCTGCATCAGCGCGGCATTGAACGGTCCGAGCGCATAGCGGCGCACCTCGTCGAGCAATGGCGCGAGCTCCGCCGGTTGATTGGGCAATTTATGGTGATACCAGGCAGCGGCCGCGTAGGCCGGCAGGTAGACCGCGTACGGGCGATCATTACCGGGTACTTCCGCAAAAATCGCTTCAATGTCGGTCGCAACCGAGACCAGTACCAGTCCATTCAGGCTCACGTTGCGGCGCGAGAACAGATAGTCGGCTATGGCGGCAGCACGCGTCGTCCCGTAACTCTCTCCCAGCAGAAATTTCGGCGATCCCCAGCGATTATTGTCGCTGATGTATTGTGCGATGAAGCGGCTGATCGAGTCGATGTCGGGATCCACGCCCCAGAAGTCCTCGTCCTTCTTGTCGCAGACCGCATGACTGACTCCCGTGCCCACCGGGTCGATCATGACGAGGTCACTGGTGTCCAGTACGCCAAATTCGTTATCGACGACCTTGTAGGGCGCCGGTGGTGTCGGCAACGGATCAGCGACTACGATACGTCGCGGTCCAAGCGCACCCATGTGCAACCACACCGAGGCAGATCCTGGCCCGCCGTTGAAAGCGAACATGATGGGTCGACGGCTCAGGTCAGTCACGTCGCGCTTGCTGTAGGCGACGTAGCCAATGTTGGCGACCGGCTTGTCATCGTCGTCCAGGATGCTGAGCGTTCCGGCGGTAGCCGTGTAGTCCAGGGCCTTGCCGCCGACGCTGATGCGGTGTTGGGTCGTGGATTGCTCAGCCGACGGGGCAATCCATTCTGAATGCTTGTCGTCGTCCTTGAGCGCTTTCCTGCACAGGCGTCCAATTTCCGATTTATCGCGCTCGCCCGGGCTTTCCGCGAAGCAATTCAAGGCTGACGCCGTGAGCAATGCGACCAGCAGGGCCGTACAGATTCTCTTCATGAAAGCTTTCCTGCACCGCGAAATATGGGCGGGAAGAGTGGCTGAATGTGCTTTGGCAGTCAACCCTTGGCAACAACGAATGACCGGCTGTTGCTACCCGGTCTGAGGTGCGCGCCGTGTGATCGAGTCACGAATCGCGCGGATATGTTCAGGGCCGATGCCGCAACAACCGCCGACGATGCGTGCGCCCGCCGCTATCCAGTCATTCACCCAGACCAGGTAGTCAGCCGGCGTGAGATCGCTGCGAATGTCGTTCAAATCCACGTTGGCGTTGGCCTCCACCGCCATGCTGCGGGCCGTGAATGCATTGGCGTACACGCCGATGCCAGGGCAGGCCGATTGCGCGGCTCCGCGCAGCGAGCGGGCAGCGACACTGACGGCCGCTCCCATGACTTCCGGTTGACTGCAGTTGAAGAGTAGCGCCTGCGCTCCAAGACGCACGGCCGCGGCGACGGCATCGCCTACGCTTTGACCCGACCGCAGTTGCGGCTCGACGGAGCCGGCCTCAGCGTCGTCGCGGAGCGTGAATGACAACCACAGCGGTTTGCCGTCGTGACCAATGACCTCACGCACCAGCTGTGCTTCCTCGATGCTGCTCAAGGTCTCTGCCAGCCAGTAGTCCACGAACGGCCGCATGCCCTCGACCAGAATCGCGAGGATGGGCCGGGCAAAGACCGGATCGAACCATTCGGCCCGATACGAACCGCAGATCGGTGGCAAGGAGCCCGCCACCAGCACGTGGCGCCCGGCGCCGTCAGCCGCCTCCCGGGCCAGGTGGCCCGCCAGGCGCGCCAGCGCCAGCCCGTCTCGTTCAAAGCGCGCCGCGCCGATGTGGAACGGTACCAGAGCATAACTATGGTAGTAATGACGTCGGCGCCCGCCTCAATGAATGCCTGATGAACGCGCGTGACGAAGGCCGGCGCCTCAATCAATGCCAGTGCCGACCATTCCGGCTGGCGGAACGGCGCGCCCATGCGCTTGAGCTCGCGGCCGGTGCCGCCATCCAGTACGGTGATGAGCGCGTTGCCGTCAGCGGCTACACTCATAGCCAACGCCGCACCCTGGCGCAGTACTGCGCGTACGCTGCGCCAAACTTCATCGCCAGTACCCGTTCTTCCGGAACGATCTGGAATCGCTGTATGTACAGAACGAAGGCCACTGGCCCTGCCAGAGTCCACGGCGCCCCCAGCTGCACCGCCCATCCGACCAGCACCAGCAGCACACCCAGGTACATTGGATTGCGAGACACCCGAAATGGTCCGCCAGTCACCAACGCCGTAGTCGTATCTGGCTTGAGCGGATTCACCGTGGTTTTCGAGCGCCGAATCGTGAGTGCGGCGCTCGCAGTAAACAGCACTCCGGACAGGAACAGGACGCCCGCCAGCACATGGCGCAGCGTGCCCGACAGTTCGATCTGCGGGCTAAACCTCGCGAGCTCCCACATGACGCCTGCCACCACCAGCGCAAACAGCGGCGGCGGAATCTTCAGCTCCAGTCCACGACGCTTCGACCCATCAGCCTGGATGTTCATAGCGCTCACCTCCTGTCCACCCGCCCATGGCCTGCTGCGGCGTCCGGCTCAAGCCAGGCGCGCGCGCAACCAGGCGGAAATGTCGTTGATCTCTGCCGGGCAGACCGCGTGGGCCATCGGATATTCATGCCAGTCCACAGTTACACCCAGCGCGCGCAGCAGATCGCGGCTATGCGTGCCCATCGCCAGTGCCAGCACTGGATCATGGCTGCCGTGGCACATGAGAACAGCAGTCGTGCGGCCAGCTGCGGTGAGTTCGCGCGCGGCAGTGCTCTCCAATGGCAGATAGGTGGACAGGGCCATGATACCGGCGAGCGCCTCGCCCTGGCGTAGCCCGGCGTGCAGTGCAATGGCGCCACCCTGTGAGAAGCCAGCCAGCACTATGCGTCCGCGTGGCACACCCGCCGCAACCTGCGCGTCGATCAACCCTGCAACGAGTGCGGCCGCCGCGCGGATTCCGGGCTCATCGTGCACAGCATTGCGGTCCAGGCCCCGAATATCGTACCAGGCACGCATCCGCATGCCGCCATTGAGCGTGACTGGCCGTGGCGCGGCATGCGGAAACACAAAACGGGTAGACGTCCCCGGCGGCAACTTCAGCTCCTGCACGATGGGCAGAAAATCATAGCCGTCGTGCGCCCAGACCGTGCAGCCAGATCACTGCAGCCGTTGCCGGCGCCCCAGGTTCAACGACAACCGCGCTCTCGGACTCTACGACCTTCATCAATGGCGACTCGATGCCGAACCACTGGCCCTGGCCAGCCGGTTGCTGAGGTACACCGAACCGCCATACAGCACGAACCCGACTACGGCCCACAGCCCTATCGCGCTGAATACCATCATGCGCAGGCCGGCGAGACAAACGTAAACCCCAAGGACCAGCGCTGCCACCAACCACGCACCATAAGCCAGCCGCAGCCAGGAACTCATTCGCCAGATCAGCACGCTCGCACTGAGTGCTGTGAGCCCGAACACCATGGCCAGCACGAAAAACGCACGTCCTGCCATACGCATGCCAGGTGGCCACTGCACGACCTGCATAACGGGGTCACTCCAGAGAAACGCCGCGACCACGCCCACTACTGCGAGACACGCCAGCACCACGCTGAAAAGCGTCATGCCCGTAGGGCGTCGTGAACCACTCCTGTCATTGCTCATTCCAGCTCCCTGATAGTTGCCGCTGTGATCAACTGCAACTGCACCGTGTTGGCAGCGCGGAAGTGTAACGCCCAAAAGCACTGTGCAACAGTGCTTGCAGGCCCGGAGGTTCACACACCGGTGCCAGTCAATACACGGGGCGACTGGCCCACCAAGTGGCTACAATGAGGGACGCTGCCACCACGGAAATCGTAACTGCAGGCTTGAGGGCAAATGGCCGGGCGACCAAACATACTTATCCTGATGGCCGACCAGCTCACGGCCAGCGTCCTGGCGAGCTACGGCGGTCCGGCCAAAACGCCGCGCCTGGACACACTGGCCAGTCAGGGCGTGGTGTTCGACTCTTGCTACTGCAATAGCCCGCTGTGCGCACCGTCGCGATTTTCAATGCTCGCCGGACAACTGCCCTCCCGGATTGGCGCCTACGATAACGCGGCGGAATTCGCGGCCGACACGCCGACCCTGGCACACTTCATGCGTCGCGCCGGGTATCAGACGAGCCTCAGCGGCAAGATGCATTTCTGCGGGCCCGACCAGCTGCACGGCTTCGAGGAGCGCCTGACCACCGACATCTACCCGGCCGATTTCGGCTGGACACCGGACTGGCAGCACTTCGAAGCGCGCCCCAGCTGGTACCACACCATGGACTCGGTGACACAGGCGGGTCCGTGCACGCGCACCAATCAGGTCGACTTTGATGATGAGGTCGTCTACGCGGCCCGCCAGAAACTCTTTGATATTGCACGCGGCCAGGATCGCCGACCGTTCTTCATGGTGGCATCAATGACGCATCCGCACGACCCGTATACCGTGCCGCAGCGCTATTGGGAACGCTATCGCGATAGCGAAATAAGCATGCCGCGCATTACCCGGCAGGCGGCGCCCGATGATCCGCACGCGCGCCGCCTCCGCCACGTCATTGGCATGGACCTGCAGACGCCCACGGCCCAGCAGATTCATGCCGCGCGGCGCGCCTACTGCGGCGCCGTCTCCTACGTTGACGATCAGATCGGCGTGCTCCTCGACACGCTCAACGAAACCAGTTTCGCAGGCAACACCGTTGTCCTGGTGCTGGCCGACCATGGCGACATGCTCGGCGAGCGCGGGCTGTGGTACAAGATGAATTTCTTTGAACCCGCCTGCCGCATTCCACTCATTGTCTGGGCGCCGGGGCGCTTTGCGCCACGACGCTCGCAGACGCTGGCCTCGCTGCTGGATATCCTGCCCACTGTTGCTGGGCTGGCAGGTGAAGATTGCGTTCCTGGGCCGGAGACTCCCCTTGATGGCCGGAGTCTGCTGCCGGAACTGAACGGCAGCGACGCGCCCGGCGAGGTCATCGGTGAATATCTGGGTGAGGGCGCGATTGCCCCAGTAGTGATGATTCGCCGCGGGCGCCATAAATTCATTCACTCGCCCACGGATCCTGACCAGCTATTCGATCTGAGCGCCGACGTCGATGAGCTGTGCAACCTGGCAAGCCACGCCGCGCACGCTGCGCTGCTCGCGGCGTTCCGCGCCGAAGTGGCCAGGCGCTGGTCGTTGCCGCAGCTGCATGCGCAGGTGCTCGCCAGCCAGCGCCGCAGGCATCTGGTGTACGGCGCGCTGCGCGCGGGCCGCTATACCCCCTGGGACTTTCAGCCGCTTCGCGATGCGAGCCGGCTATATGTACGCAACGATCAGCAGCTCAACGATCTGGAGGCGATGGCACGCTTTCCACCACTCAAGCCACCGGTCTAGCGCGCAGCACTAGTGGTGCGATTCAGCCGCAAACATGCGATCCAGAAATTCGTCACGTGCTCCCGTATCGTCAGGCTCAGCCCGTGTAGGCGCGCCAATGTTCAGGTGCAGACCGTTCCGGTACTGCGGCCAGTTCGGCAACCCAGCCCCATTCGGATCACCGCTCTTCACGAAATTCAGGAAATACCCGCGCATGAGCTGCGACACACGGTAATCCTCATCCGTCCAGGCAAAGACGGCGTTGCTGCGCAGATTGCCAAGTGCGTATTCAATCTCGGCTGAGTGCACGGCACCGCGCGGCCGGTCGGGCACATAGCTGCGACCCGCAGCGGCAGCAGCAGCGACGGCTGCCGCCTCCGCTTTAGCTGTCAGCGCCGGGCGCGGCTGCGAAAATACATAGCAGTAAGTGGGGCTGCTCCCGGAGCGGGTCGCCAGTTTCAGCCACCTGCGCGTGCTGTAGCTGATGAACAGATCTCCCGCCAGCGCCTGCGCGGCGACGAGCACGGATTCACCGTCACTGGCGGCCGGATAGGCATTGAAAAACGCGTCGGCCTGCCCGGCAAAGTCGCGCTTGAGTGCCGCGCGATAGGCGGCTACCGTGGGCGCGGCTTCAGCCAGGATAGCTGCCGGTTGTCCTTCGCCGGTATTGACACCCGCCAGCAGCGGCACCTGTGCCTGCTGACCCGCCGCGTACAGCTCGGCCGGCGACCTGGGCAGAAAATGACCATCGACTGTCGCACCGAATTCAATCGTCGCCGATCCGGATTCGATCTGCATCGGCTTGCTGGCAAGCGCAAGCAGTTCTGCTGCCGGCAATTCACGCAGGTCTGCCAACGATCGTGCCCTGGCTGCGGTTGCCAGGCGCAGGCCATTTTGCTCGGCGTCTGCCAGCGCAGCAACCGGTCGCGTGCCCAGCAGCGAACCGCTCTCACCAATCGCACCGGCAATCAGGCCCCTGGATAGTGGTGAGACCATCAGCGCGCTCACTGAAAAGGAGCCCGCCGACTCTCCCGCAATTGTGATTCGCGACGCATCGCCACCAAAAGCAGCCACGTTGTCATGGACCCACTGCAGCGCCGCGAGCTGATCAAGCAGGCCGTAATTCCCGGAACCGTGCCCGGCTGAGGCCTGCGTCAGCTCCGGGTGCGCCATGAAACCGAATACGCCCAGTCGATAGTTCAGCGTCACCACGACCACACCATCGTGCGCCATGCTCTCACCGTCGTAGCGCAACTCGGAGCCGTCGCCGGCAATCAGGCCGCCACCGTGCAAATAGACCAGCACGCTCAGGCGATCATGGCTGGATCTGGCAGGTGTCCAGACATTCAGATACAGGCAATCTTCACTTATCCCCGCAGATCGAAACACCATGTCGGAAAACACTGGCTGCTGCATGCAGCGCGGTGCAAAGCTCAGCGCCGCGCGCACGCCCGCCCAACGCGGCAAGGGTTGCGGCGCCGCCCAGCGCAACGGGCCGACGGGCGCCTGTGCATAGGGAATGCCGAGAAATTCGCGCACGCCAGAGGGCTGCCGCCCCAGTCCCGTGATTGAGCCGCTTCGCGTCAGGACTACATCGCGCTGGCCAGCCTGTGCAGCCATCACGGCGCCTATCGACGCCATCGCAAGCAGCGCAACCGATACCGTGGTTCGTAGCATTGTCAACTCCCGGTCAACTCGCGCGAATCGCAGCGAGGAACGCTGCCCCGTATTCCTCGAGCTTCCTCTGCCCTACCCCGTGCACATCGAGAAACTCAGCGCGTGTCCGTGGCTGACGGGCGGCCATATCCTGCAGGGTCCTGTCACTGAAGACCACGTAGGCAGGAACCGCACGTACATCCGCCAGCTGCTTTCGCAACGCGCGCAAACGCTCGAACAGCGCCGGGTCCGATTCAAACTGCTGCGCGGTTTCGCTGCCCGGCACGCGCCGTGCTCTGGCGGCGGGCACTCCGGCCGCCGGGCGTGACTCCTCGAGGATATCCTGCCCGCGGCAGTGCCCACAGGAATCGCCACACTCAGGAATGCTTTCCGCAAAATATCCGACCAGCGGCCGCCAGCTGCAGCTGGCAGTGTCAGCGAGATCGAACATGCGTCGCACCGCGCGCCGCTGCTGCTCGGCCACTTCGGCATCCTGCACGGCGGCACCTTCCAGCAGTCTGTCAAGGGACATCACATCGGCCCAGGAATAGAACAACACGCAGTCGGCGCTTGCGCCGTCGCGCCCGGCGCGCCCGATCTCCTGATAGTAGCCCTCGATGGAGCGCGGCATGTCACGATGAAGAACATAGCGCACGTTCGATTTGTCGATGCCCATGCCGAAGGCTATGGTGGCGCACACCACGTCGAGATCGTCGCGACTGAATTTCTCCTGGGTGCTGGCGCGTTCCTCGGGAGTCATGCCAGCGTGGTAGGCCGCCGCAACGATGCCCCTGGAGGCGAGAAATGTCGCGGTTGACTCGGCGGCTTTGCGCGACAGGCAATAGATGATACCGGCCGCGCCGCGACGTGCGCGCACCAGGCGCAGGATCTGCTCGCGCACCCCGGCGCCCTGCCCCTTCTTGACAGTGTATAGCCGAAGATTGGGGCGAAAGAAGGAGCCATGAATCTCGAGTGGACTGCGCAACGCCAGCTGCGCAGTGATATCGGTCTTGACGCGTGGCGTGGCGGTCGCGGTAAGCGCCAGTATCGGAATGCCCCTGAAACGCTGTTTCAAACCAGCAAGATTGCGATAGGCGGGCCTGAAATCGTGGCCCCACTCGCTGATGCAGTGCGCCTCATCGACGGCGATCAGTTTCAGGTCCAGCTGGTCGAGCAACCACCCGACCGAGGCGTCGATGCCTTCCGGTGCAGCGTAAAGCATCTCAAATTCGCCAGCCCGCAGCTGCGCTTCGCGGCGCGCGCGCTCGCCCGGAGTAAGCGAGGAATTCAGAAAGGTCGCGCGGATCCCGACTTCAGCCATGGCGTCGACCTGATCTTTCATGAGCGAGATCAGTGGCGATATGACCAGCGTCAGCCCACCCATGAGCCGCGCCGGAATCTGATAGGTCACTGACTTTCCGGCGCCAGTAGGCATCACGGCGAGGCAGTCGCGCCCGCTCATCACGGCCTGGATGATTTCCATCTGGCCGGCACGGAAACTCTGGTACCCGAACACCTCCTGCAGGGCAGCGAGTGCGCGCCGGTTGTTCTCGTCTGCTGCCACGTTGCCGGCGCGCTCCCCGGCCTGTCGCAGCAGCAACAGCGCAGCCGGCGTGAAGTGCAGGGGCGCCGCGCGATAGTGTGCGCGCAGCAGCGTCAGGCGCGATCCGATCTCGCTGTCCGGCAGGGCAGCCAGCGACTGCGCCTCGGCCAGCACACTGTCCGGTGACTTGAAAGCTGCCTGATTCATGAACACCATGATCTATGCCCGGCGTATGCGCAGCAAGTTCCCAAACACTTCTGTTGACACCGATTTCACTGCGCTACCACCCCTTTGCCGGATTGAGCAGGAACTTGGCGCCGGTGGCACGTTTGCCATACGCCGCGATGAGCGGCAGCTGCAACGCTTCGGCGAGGGAAATTTCCCTGCTGTAATGGCTGGCAAAGGTGGTCGTCAATTCGTCCATTACGCGCTTTTTGAGGGCCTGCACAGCCGGGGCGCCAATACGCTGCAGAAACTGAAACAGCAGCCAGCCACCCATGCCCCAGCTCATGCCGAAGCCGCGGTTGAACTCCGTCGGCCCGCTATCGAGGGCGCCGTAGATGTACACCTGCTTATGGATCGTCGTGCCATAGCGGCTGTATTCCCGGGCGCCCTGGCTCAGCGCCGCCTCCATGCCATTGAGGATCTGTCCCGCCAGCCTGCCACCGCCGGTGGCGTCGAATGCGATCGTGGCGCCAGTGGTAACCAGCGTCTGTGTCAGATCCTGCATGAAGCCTGGCGATTCCGTGTTGCATACCTGCTGCGCGCCCTGAGCGCGGAGCAGCTGTTCCTGCTCTGCCCTGCGCACGATATTGACCAGGGCGATCTGGTCCTTGATGCAGATTCTGTTGAGCATCTGACCCAGATTGGAAGCGGCAGCGGTATGCACCAGCGCCGTGTGCCCCTCGCGTCGCATGGTATCCACCATACCCAGTGCCGTAAGCGGATTGACGAAGCAGCCGGCGCCCTGGGCCGCGGTAGTGCCCATAGGCAGCACGAGACACTGATCCACCTTCAGGCACCGGTACTGCGAGTACATGGCGCCACCAAGCACCGCCACCGTCTTGCCTGCCAGAGCCTGTGCCGCCGCCGAGGAACCTGCAGCGATCACGACGCCCGCACCCTCGTTGCCGACCGGCATGGACTGACCCACGCGGCCCGCCATGTACTTCATGAGGTGAGCAGGTATGGCGGCCGTGATCACCGGATTCGTGGCGGTACCGCTTGCCCTGGCCGTCGACATATCGGCCGCACCGAACAACAGCCCGATGTCGGAAGGATTGATGGGCGCCGCCTCGATGCGCACCACTACCTCATCGTCCCCCGGGCTGGGCGTCGCAATCTCGAGCAGTGACAACTCGAGTTCAGCGCTGGCCGTTACCAGTGATCGCAGCTGATACCCACGGCGAATGGTCGCCGCATTCATGGGTGATCGTTTCGATACCGGACCACGACATCGGGAAAGTCTGAAAACAATCCATCGACCTTCACGCGCTTGAAGAGCGCGTCCAGGACGGCAGCAGTACTGGGTGCATTGGGCGGCAGACTGTCGATGCGCAGAGTGTAGGGATGCATGAGCAGGCCGTGCGCCTTCGCCAACGCCCCCAGAGGCTTGATCCGCACTTTGCCACCGGCCGTGGGCCACTCGACCAACTGGGTAATCTCCGGTCCGATGCCATCCGCGTAGCTGGCCACCGCGGCGATGCCGGCTTCAGTCATCATCGCCTCATAGTCAGTGGACGATTCGTGCCAGGAATTCTCACCGATCAGCTGAATCAGCTTCAGATCACTCTTCAGCTCGGTACGCACGCGCCTGAGTTCCCCGGCATCGAAACACTGAAAGAACACCTTGTCGCTGCGCTTGCTGTAACCGTGACTGCGCAACGAGTCGAGCACGATCCGAGTGATATCCTTGCCCTGCTCGCGATGCCAGGCCGGGAACTTGACCTCGGTGTACAGACCGATATCTCGCCCCGTGCTCTTGTTGATCCCCTGCACAAAGTTGATCTCTTCGGACAGGGTAACGATTGCGGATCCGGGCGTTGCGGCCGGAAAGCGGCCGGGAAACACCATGCTGCCATCGGCATTGACGCGTTCGTGGCGTCGCAGCGTCCTGAGTTCAGCGATCGTGAAGTCAATGGCGTAGTAATGCCCATCGGCGCGCGCCCGCCCCGTGAAAATAGTAGCGATGTCGCTGACTTCTTCCAGGAAAATATCGTGCGTAATGATCGGCACGTCATCTTTGGTGAGCACCACGTCCTGCTCGACGTAGTCGGCACCCATGCCGATAGCCAGGGCCTTCGCCTCGAGCGTGTGCTCCGGCAGGTATCCGGAAGCACCGCGGTGGGCGATGACGATGACCCCGGAGGCCTGGGCAAGATCGCACATGAGCGTCAAGAGAATTCCCCATTTCATTGCATGAGCTTTCATTGCACGAGCCCCTTAAGTCTATCGCGTTGACGAGGTCGAGCTCGCGGCCCGATGTCCCAGCGTCATGGCGCTGAAAAGCATCGCCAGTACGCAGCACAGGCACATCGTCACAATGACGCCATGCCAGCCCCAATGATCGGCGATCCAGCCCACGCCGCTGCCCGCCAGGGCCGAGCCGAACACATAGCCGAAGAACCCCGTGAAACCCGCCGCCGTGCCGGCGGCCTTCTTCGGCACCATGTCGAGAGCCTGCAGCCCGATAAGCATGATCGGACCGTAGACAAAGAAGCCGATGGCGATGAGTGCGGCGATGTCGATCCACAGCGGCCCGTTGCGGTTCAGCCCGTATGCGACCAGCCCGAGCAGCGTTGGAATCATGAACAGAATTGTTGCCGGAGCACGATGCGACCTGAACAGCTTGTCCGACATCCAGCCGCACAGCAGCGTGCCTGGCACTGCCGACCATTCAAACAGCGACCACGCGGTGCTGGACTGCTGGAAGCTGAAGTGCTTGGCAGTCTGCAGGTAGGTCGGGATCCAGTCGACGACGCCATAACGCACGAAGTAGACAAAGGCGTTGGCCAAGGCGATGGCCCACAGCAGCCGGTTGCTGAGCACATGCTCCATGAAGATTTCGCGAAAGCCAAAGGTGCGCTCGTGCTTGGCACGTAGTTCGGCCGGATAGTCGTTCTTGTAGGCTTCCACCGGCGGCAAGACCGCAGCTCTGCGGCGTATCGCTGATCAGCAGAAAGGCGATCACCGCGACCACGGTCGCCACCATGGCATTGAAGTAGAACTTCGCACCCCAGTCGTGAAACAGCATTACGCCGACCAACGCGATGGTGGCGACCAGTGCACCACCGACATTGTGCGCAACGTTCCACATTGAAACCGCACGCCCGCGTTCCCTGGTGCTGAACCAGTGCACCATGGTCTTGCCGCAGGGCGGCCAGCCCATGCCGTTGCACCAGCCGTTGAGCGTTTGCAGCACGATCATGGCCGTCAATGACAGGTACACCACTTTGAAGTAGCCGAACACGAACAGGATTGCGCACGACAGCAGCAACCCGAGCGGCAGGAAATAACGCGGATTGCTGCGATCCGAAACAGAGCCCATCAGGAATTTGGAAAATCCGTAGGCGATGGACAGCCCGGTCATCGCGGTACCAAGCTGCGCCTTTGAGTATTGCGGATAGTCGTGAAGAATATCCGGCATCGCCAGCGAGAAATTCTTGCGCACCAGGTAATACGCGGCATAACCGATGAAGATGCCGATGAATACCTGTATTCGCAGGCGCCGGTATTCCGGATCGATGCGCTCTGCGGGCAGTGGCACCGCGTCGGGCGCGGGTCTGAGGAAGGCGAACATAGGTTGCGGCCATGCTGGCAGAGACCGCGGCGCTGCGTCAATGGCCGCGTCCGCAGTGGCTGCGGCGGGCGCACCGTTCGCTGCAGACGCGACCTGATCTGCCAGTTGCCGGCTCAGGCGAACAGAATGCGTAGCACGCCGAGCGGATCGTGCGCGCGCGCCACACTGACCACAAACAGGTACACCAGCAGGGCGGCCGCAAGAAGCCCGCCCGCGCCCGGTAGGTTCTGGCTCGCCGCAGTGCAAAGCTGCCGAGTACCACATAGACCACGATCAGCAGTACCTTGACAGTGAGCCAGTCCTGTTGAAGCGGATATTGATGCAACAGGGTCATGAGCATCAGTGCGGCAGTGAGCAAGGCGCTGTCAATGGCATACGACAGCCAGACGCAGCAGCACGTGATTGGCGTGCGCCGAGCCTGCCAGCATCAGCAGGCCACGCAGGCAGAACAGGCTGCCCGACAGCAGCACGCAACTGATGTGGAACAGCCTGATCTGCGGATAGAACTCCAGCATGCGCGGCTAGGGTGCCGCCCCGCTGTCCCGACGCGGCGCAATCCAGAGGCGCAGCACGAACCAGCACATCAGCAGCGCGCCAATCGCGAACAGGGTATCGCCGGGCATGCGCATCCACACCAGCAGATGCATCAGCGGCCGCCCCATGAATTCCGCTGAACGCGCATACCAGTAGCCATGTTCGAGTGCGGCCTGCAGCTGCAGTACGCCCATGGGCAGTAACGCCAGCAGAGCCATCAGTCCCAGCCCGATATTGAGCGACAGGAACGCCCCGCGCAGCACACCGTCTGGCCAGGCCAGCAAGGGCTTGAGGCCGCGCAGGCAGAACAGCATCAGGCCAATACCCAGCATGCCATAGACGCCAAACAGCGCCGTGTGACCGTGCAACGGGGTGAGATTCAAACCCTGCATGTAGTAGAGCGCCAGCGGCGTATTGATCAGGAACCCGAACAGGCCCGCGCCCACGAGGTTCCAGAACGATACCGCCAGAAAGAACAGGATCGGCCATCGATAGCGTTCCATCCATGGCGTGGCGCGACTGTGGGTCCAGGTTTCGAAGGCTTCCAGTCCTATGAGCGCCAGGGGCACCACTTCGAGCGCCGAAAATGACGCGCCCAGTGCGAGGATCGCTATCGGCGTGCCAGTCCAGTACATGTGGTGGAAGGTACCCAGCACCCCACCCGCCATGAACACGATGGTTGCGAACAGCACGTTGACTGTGGCCGTGCGGGCACGTACCAGCCCGAGTTTGACAAACAGAAAGCTGATCACCGCGACGGCAAAGACCTCAAAGAAGCCTTCGACCCACAGGTGTACGACCCACCAGCGCCAGTACTCCACCAGCGAAAGGTGGGTCTTTTCGCTCCACATCAGGCCGGCGCCATAGAACAGGCCGATCGCGATGGTGGAGAGAAACAGTAAACCGGTGATCGAGGCCATGTCGTCCTTGCGGCGCAGCGCGGGCCACAGGGCACGACCCACCAGGGTGAGCCAGATCAACAGGCCGACAAACAGAAACAGCTGCCAGAAGCGCCCGAGATCGGTGTATTCCCAGCCCTGGTGACCGAACCAGAAATTGCTGGCCAGGCCAGAGCTTCTGCATTACTGCCAGCCACTGGCCGGCGAACGAACCGACGACAATGATCAGCAGGCAGACAAACAGGGCGTTGACTCCGAGCCGCTGGAATCGAGGCTCGTGGCCGGAAATGGCCGGGGCAATGTACAGCCCGGTGGCCAGCCAGGCGGTGGCGATCCACAGCACGGCGAGTTCAGTGTGCCAGGTGCGTGTGATTGAATACGGCAGCCAACTGGAAATCTCGAGTCCATAGAACTGCTTCTCAACCTGATAGTGCGCAGTGATCGCGCCCAGCAGGATCTGCACCAGAAACAGCGCCATCACTACCCAGAAATATTTTGCCGTGGCGCGCATCGAGGGTGTAATCACCAGATCGCGCAGCGGATCGGTGGCCGGCGGCACCAGCGGCGCTTCCTTGCCGTGATACGCGGCATAGTGCCAGGCTAGCAGCCCGATGCCGGCGATCATGAAGATCACGCTGAAGACCGTCCACAGGAAGGTGCCGGACGTGGGCGTGTTGCCTACCAGCGGATCATAGGGCCAGTTGCTGGTATAGCTGATCTTCGACTGCGGACGCTCGCTGACTGCGGACCAGGCGGTCCAGAAGAAGAATCCCGTAAGCTTCTGGCGATGCTCACCGGAGTCGACGGTATTGTCGCGCATTGCATAAGTCTCGCGCAGCTGCGCGCTCGCCGGGTCGTCACTGAACAGGCTCCCGTAGTGAGCCGCCACGACACCGATGGCCTGCGCCCGGTCATCCGATACCGTGAGCGTCTGGGTATGCTCATCAAACGTATTGGGGCGCAGGGACTCGCGCAGGCGCAGATTCAGCAGCTCCTGGTCGGCGCTGCTGAGCGTGGAGTAGGCGGCGCCGTGTTCGCGTTGCGCCCAGATCTCAAGCAGCGCCTGCGCCTCGCGATGCAGCCAGTCAGCACTCCAGTCGGGCGCAATCAACGCGCCATGCCCCCAGATTGAACCCAGCTGCTGGCCGCCAAAGCTCTGCCACACCTGGCGACCCGTTTCGATGTCGGCGCGTGAATAGACCAGCTGTCCGCTTGCTGTAACCACACGCTCCGGCATCGGTGGTGCCGAGCGATAGACCTCCCCGCCCATCCACAGCAGCACGGCAAAGGTGATGCCGAGCAGGGAACCAAGTCCAATCCACAGGCGTTTGGCTTCTGACATCGCACTACTCCCAGTCAATGACCATCTGGAACTGATGCTAGACGCCACCACTGTATTGCGCCCTGATCTGGGTCAAGCGAACTGACGTTCAGGCAGCTCAGGAGTGCAGCACGTTGCGCGCCAGGGCCCGCACCTCGGCTGGCTTGACGAATTCCACATCGCGGCCTGTTACGCTGATCAGACCCTGATCCTGGAACCGGCGCAACACGCGACTGATGGTTTCCGCAGCCAGCCGCAGGTAGTTGGCGATATCTGCGCGCGGCATCGACAGCCGGAATGCCGACGCGGAAAAGCCACGCGCCGCATAGCGATCGGCGATCGCGACCAGGAACGCGGCCACGCGCTCATCGGCGGTGAAATCGCCAGCGAGCATTGAAGCCGCGCCTATATCCTTGCTCAGCATCCGGAACAGCTGCTGCTGAATTCCTGGAATCCGGGTCGCGAGCGTGGCCAGGGCCGGGAACGAAAAGCGGCACAGAAAAACCGTGTCCAGTGCAATCGCGTCGCAGGGATAGCGCTCCGGATGAATGGCGTTGAGCCCCACCATCTCCCCCGGTAGGTAGAAACCCAGCACCTGCTCGCGACCCAGGCTGTCGATCAGGCGGGTCTTAACGGTGCCACCACGCACCGCGAAGATGGCACTGAAGGCCTCCTGGGCAGTGAAAAGGTGTTCGCCCTCCCGGAACGGGCCTACATGCTCCACCAGGCAGTGCAGTGCCTGCAAACTCGTCTTGTCATGGCCGCTGGGCATGCAAACCGCGCCAAACGCACAGGTGGAACAGAACGTGATGTCGCTACCGTCGTCGGCAAACGGTACACGGGAACTTGTAGCTCTTTGCACGCAGCGATGATACGCAAACCCAGGGAACATGGTGGAGGTTACGGCGCCGGATCTTCCCAATGACAGTCAACGATGGGCAGCCGTCCGGCGTCGAGTGCGTTGCTGTAGGTCGTGAGATCTGCTGCGTTTGCGGTCTGGCAAGCACCGAAATGACTGGCTGCGCCCAGTCCCAGCCCCAGCACATCACAGTCCGTTGGGGCTCTGGCCGCAGGCGGGCTACCGCATTGCTCAGCCGGCGCCATCACCGTGCGCGCCAGCGCAAAATGCTGCTCGAGAGACTGCAGCAGATCCGCACGTTGCGTGGCATCCAGCTGCGCGCGACCGTCACCCTCAAGGGTGAAATGCACGACCTGGCGGTCACGTGCCAGCAACGGGGCGAAGATCTCCATCTCGCGGTGCAGTCGCTGCAGCAGCGCATCGCTGCCACGCGCGCCGAGGCACACGCGCAGCACGATATCGCGCGGGATGGGATCCTGATTGCTGTCCCGGATCGCGCGCCGCAGGCTCGCTTCGCCAGTTTCAGCAGCCACTTTGCTCATGTTCGTACCTGCATTGCTGCAGGCTAAGACAATCCCGCGGGCGGCGCATTGACGAAGATCAAGCGCGAGGTATATTCGACTGCAACGGTTCGAATATTTGCGCGGTGGGGTAAGTTGCAGCCCTCCGGGTCGCTCGGTTGCCAGTCTGTCGCTAGTCCAGATTCATAGACGTAGCCACACCGCGATCAGCACCAGGACCCCGAACATCGCGACCAGCCCCGCGAGGACGGCAGCCATGGAGCGAGGTACGACGACGCCCTGCGCCCGCAGCGCCTGCATATCGCGTCGATGCCCGATTCCCGCCAGAAAAAGCGCGAACACGGCGAGGCTGATCATCGCCAGTGAAAACCCTCGCGGGCCGATGACGCCTTCGTTGATCATTGGCCCACTCTTGCTGGTTTCGAACTGGAAGAACTTGTAGACCGCGAAACCGAAGGTGATCAACGACGTGGCCGTCCTGATCCACGCCATCGTCGTCCGCTCGTAAGCCAGGCGAGTACGTTCAAAAGCCAGCCTGTCAGCGGGATTGACTTCGGTGGCATCGAGTGGCTTGCTCATGGGCGGCGCAGCTGGAGCGGAACTGGAGCGGCCGGGCCGCGGCTCGACAAGTTGACCTCGATGGTCAGCTGGAAGGCAGAGCGCATCGTCAACGGTGCGTCAGCCCGGCCGGCGAGCATCACGCAAGCACCAACGTAGAATTCCTGCAGTTTCATTGGTTCACTCCCGGATGTATAGCCACCATCCTGATCACGTCCGCCGCGACCAGCAGCTCCAATCCCAGCAACAACGGCTCGCCGAGTTGGCGCTTGTAACTCGCGTAAGCGTGCTGGTGGTCCAGCTTGAACAGGAAACGGACAGTCCCGCGCCGCACCGCCATAGTCACCACGGCCGTGACAACTACGGCAACGGCAAGCACCTCGATGCCCAACGAGGCCCATTCGATCATCATGCGAACCACATGCACGATTTCATCGCTCATATCTGCTCCAGTTCAAACACTCACGATCACCTCGCCGCCCCGCGACGCACCAGTGGTGACATCGAAGCGCATGCCCGGCGCATACATGTGCGTGCAATCAATGGCTGATCCTCCGGTTCAACAATGGGGTTTCTGGCGCCGCACGCCTGCGGTCCGGGTCAACCTGCCTGATGCCCGATATTCTGTCATTTTCGACAGTATTCTTGTGAAGTCCACTCGAGTTCGACAAACCACTGGCAGCTTAGCATGGCGGCATCTGCAGACGATAATGCACCTCAGCCAACGGTACGGGGGACTGGACATGCAGGCTCTGAATCGATCACTCGTGGACAGTGATCGACATGAGCGAGCAGACTGTACGCCGCCGAATGGACGAACTCGAACTCAAATTCTGCGTGCCCGATTCGGAGCTGGCCTCGCTGCGGCGCGCGTTGCTGGCGCGCGGTGCCACGCGGCTGCGCCTGCAGGCACATTATTTCGACACAGCCGATGGCCTGCTGGCGCGGCAGATGATTGCACTGCGCCTGCGTCTCGAGGGGCGGCGCTGGACGCAGACGCTCAAGACAGCCGGCGACGGCCCCTTGCACCGTCTCGAACACGACGTGCGCGTCGCCGGTTCCAGTCGCAAGGTGCCGCGGCTCGACTGGCATCGTCACGACGGCAACCAGGCAGGGCAGTTGCTCAGGGCGGCGCTGACGGCGGCACCGGGTGCGGCACTGGTTGAGCGCTGTGCCACGGATATCGAGCGCCTGCACTGCCTGGTGCGTCGCACGGGTGGCAGCCAGATCGAAGTTGCGCTCGACCTTGGCAAAGCGAGCGCCGGCGCTCGCTCGGTGCCTATCGCCGAACTCGAACTCGAGCACAAGCAAGGCCCGGTGAAGGGCCTGTTCGATCTGGCAGCGTCATGGCAGCTGCGCAGCAGCCTGTGGCTTTGCTCGATCAGCAAGGCCGAGCGTGCGGCGCGCCTGCTGGCTCACGATACCGGGCCCGTGGCCCGCAAGGCCCGTACCGCCCGGATCGACAGTGACACGGACGGCGCAGCCCTGCTGCGCGCACTCCTGCATTCGGCGATCGAGCAGGTGCTCGTCAACGCGAGCGAAGTCGCCGAGGGTGTCACGGACACCGAGACGGTCCATCAACTGCGCATCGGATTGCGCCGCCTGCGCACCGTGTTGCGCGAACTGGCTGCACTGTCACCAGCCATCGCCCCCGAATGGGAGTGCGAATTGGCCCAGGTGTTTGCCACTCTCGGTCAGGCGCGTGACCAGGATGTTGTCGTCGCTGCCGTACGCCCCATGCTGCAGGCCGCTGGAGCGCCGCTGCTGGAGTGGCATGCGCCGCCGGCGCCCGACCTCGCAAATGCTGTGCGGGGCGCAGGTTTCCAGGCTGCCTTGCTCGCTATTCTGGCCCTGGCGCACGCGGGCCCGAAACAATTCGCGCCACTGACACCACCGGCAGCGCGCAGACTCGTCGCCGCGCGGCTGAACGAGTTGCATGGGCAGGTCACGCGGGACGGGCGTAACTTCGACAAACTCGCACCTGCCGATCAGCACCGCGCACGCAAACGCCTCAAGCGCTTGCGCTATCTGGCCGATATGACCGCCCCGTTATGGCCGCGCGCCACTGCACGTTCATACCTCAAGCACCTGACAGCGGCGCAGGACGCGCTGGGGCGACATAACGACATTGCCGTGGCGGCCGGCGCATTCCGCGCCGATGCCGCGCTGCACCCCGACGCATGGTTTGCGGCCGGCCTCCTGCAGGCGAATCTTGCGATCAGCGCACGCCGCGCGCGCAAGGTGCTGGTCAAGCTGGCCGCTGCCCACAAGTGCTGGACACGACCTGCGCAGTGCGGCGGGCATTGACTGCGACGGATGACACTGTGAAGCTCGTTCATACCAGCAACGGATCCCTGAGGAATCGAATAGTGATAGTCACGCGCAAATCTGCCTCCACAGGCTTCAGGCTGTCGAAGACCCGATGCCTGCAGCCACACATGGCGCTGGCGACAGCGCTGCTTCTGGTCGCTTCCATGAATCATGCTTCCGCGGCTGAGAATCGTTCATTGACTCTCTACACCGCGTTTCGGGATGGTGGCTCGTTCCGGAACGAGACCACCGGAAGGACGGCCAGCATTGACAGCTCAGCGGCCTATTCCGCCAGTCTTGAATTTCCACTGGATGCAAACAGCCAGTTCCAGGTGTTCTATTCGTACCAGAAATCATCCCTGGGCCTGGATGCCTCTGCACTCGGTGCAACGCCGGTCGACGCCGGATTCCCGCTCCAGATCATGTATCTGCAACTGGGCGGCACCAGCTTTGTGACCGGTGAGATTGGCCATGGCACCTATCTGGTGGGCGGAGTGGGCACAACGCTGTTCGATCCGACATTGGCTGGCTACGACAGTGAGCTGCGACTGTCGGCGAATCTCGGACTGGGCTATCAGCAACCGCTCGGCAAGCACCTGGCATTGCGATTTGAAGCACGCGGCTACTTCACATTGATCAACAGCACTGGCGGCCTGTTCTGCAATGGCGGCTGCACGCTTTCCATCGCGGGTGACGCCGTCGCTCAAGGGGAACTGTCCATCGGACTTGCGTTCGATCTTTAATGGCATCCATAGCGCTCAATGAACCGCGTGCGGCGAGTGCCGCACCATCCGGCCGCACGGTACTGATCACCGGCGCCAGCGGATTCATCGGCAGGCATCTGGTGCGCCAGCTGCTGGCACGCGGTGATGCCCTGATCGTTTTGACGAGAAGCCCGGCCAGGGCCCGCGAGCTGCTGGGGCGACAGGTGCAAATCACGAGTGACCTTGCCACCCTCGATGCCGGCACGCCGATCGATGCGATCGTCAACCTGGCGGGAGCACGCATACTCGGTCTGCCCTGGACACAGGCACGCCGCGAGCAACTGCTGAGCAGCCGGATCGGCACGACCAACGCGCTGGTTGCTCTGGGCAAGCGCCTGGACCGTCGGCCGCGCGTGCTGGTCAGCGCCAGCGCGATCGGCTACTACGGCGTCTGCGGCGACGAACTGCTCGACGAACAGGTGCCGCCGCAGCCGATTTTTCAATCAACGCTGTGCCAGAAATGGGAACAGGCGGCAATGGCGGCCGAGCAGCTCGGCATCCGCACCGCCATGCTGCGGCTGGGCCTGGTCCTGGGTCGGGACGGGGGCGCCCTGCCTGCCCTCGCGC
Organism: uncultured Gammaproteobacteria bacterium; assembly: GCA_963823235.1. GTDB lineage: Bacteria > Pseudomonadota > Gammaproteobacteria > Steroidobacterales > Steroidobacteraceae > FEN-1191. The sequence continues at coordinate 254,480 of CAWGKS010000016.1, forward strand.
GTCCGGTGAGGATGGGCCTCGGGGCCATCATCGGCACTGGCCGCCAGTGGATGTCGTGGATTCACATTGACGACACCATGCGCCTGATCGAATTCTGCCTCGACTCGGCGACGCTGCGCGGAGCGGTAAACGCAGTGGCCCCGGGGCCGGTGACGCACCGCGCATTCCAGCAGCAGCTTGCCGCCGCGCTGCGCCGCCCGCTGCGGTTGCGGATCCCGGGGCCACTACTCCGCGTCGTCATGGGCGAGATGGCGCAGCTGCTGGTCGCCGGCCAGCGGGTGGTACCCGCACATGCCAGCGCTGCGGGTTTTCAGTTTCAGTATCGCGACCTGGGCACCGCTCTGCAGCAGCTGCTCGGCCGCCCGCGCCGTTTCCGGCCATAACAGCGCATGCATTGGAATACGCAATAACCACAGGCCTGCAGCGAGCAGCACCCATTGCGTTTCACAGCTAAAGCCGGGAAAGTGTGCATTGCACGCGAGTGGTCAAACGGGCAAGTAGGGTTGAAAAACATGTCAGCACCGGTTCCGGCCATCGCCAACTGCAGCTTTGACCGCCCCGCGCCACCAGCGCCCCACGGTCTGCAGATTCCTCGTTACCTCGATACGGTCTACTGGTGGGCCTATGTGCATCCGCGGGCCGTGCGTATATTCGAGCGCGACTGGCTCGTCAACCTCATTCTTTTTGGCAACTACAACCGTCTGCGCGACTGTGCGCTGGCCGCATTCGGCGCGCCGCTGCGCGGTCGCACACTGCAGATTGCCTGTGTTTACGGTGACCTGACACTGCGCCTGCGAGCAGCGCTGGCCCCAGATGCCCGCCTCGAAGTCGTCGACATCCTGCCGATCCAGCTGCAGAACCTGCGCTCCAAGCTGCCTGCAGATGAACGCGTCACGATAGTGCGCGGCGATTCGTCGTCACTTGCTGCGGCCGATGCCAGCTTCGACCAGGTGCTGTTGTTCCTGCTGCTGCACGAGCAGCCTGAACCGGTGCGGCGTGCCACGCTCGCCGAGGCGCTGCGCGTTGTGAGACGTGGCGGCAAGATCGTGATTGTCGACTATCACCGTCCGGCACGGTTGCACCCGCTGCGCCCACTGATGCGCGCGGTTTTTGGCAGGCTCGAGCCCTACGCCATGGATCTGTGGCGCAACGAGATCGCGCAATTCCTGCCCGACGGCATCGTGCCTGCGTCGATCAATAAGGCGACTTTTTTCGGCGGCCTGTATCAGCAGCTGACCCTGATTCGTTAGCCACTGCAGGAGCAGACGATGCTGGAAGTGTTCAAGGCGGACGTTGCCATCGTCGGCGCCGGCGGCGCGGGGTTGCGCGCTGCCATTGCAGTGGCCGCAGCCGATCCCGCGCTGACCGTGGCGCTCATTTCCAAGGTCTACCCGATGCGCAGCCACACGGTCGCCGCCGAAGGTGGCGCGGCAGCTGTGACGCTGGCGCATGACAGCCTCGAACATCACTTCAACGACACCGTTAGCGGCGGTGACTGGCTGTGTGAACAGGACGTAGTCGACTACTTCGTGACTCACTCGCACGAAGAGCTGGTGCAGATGGAGCACTGGGGCTGCCCCTGGAGCCGCAGCGACGATGGCCACGCCAACGTACGCCCCTTCGGTGGTATGAAAATCGAACGCACCTGGTTTGCCGCCGATAAGACCGGCTTCCACATGCTGCACACGCTGTTCCAGACCTCCATGAAGTATCCTTCCATCAGGCGCTTCGACGAACACTTCTGCGTCGACCTGGTGGTCGAAGACGGCCGTGCACAGGGCGTGGTGACAATCGAGATTGCCAGCGGCGAGTTTCACCTGATCCAGGCGAAGGCGATGATCATCGCCACCGGCGGCGCCGGCCGTGTGTTCCGCGAAAATACCAACGGCGGTATTGTAACGGGCGATGGCATGGCGCTGGCCTACCGTCACGGCGTGCCGCTGCGTGACATGGAGTTCGTGCAGTATCATCCCACCTGCATGCCGCGCACCGGACTGCTGTTCACCGAGGCCTGCCGCGGCGAAGGCGGCTTCCTGCTCAACAAGGACGGTTACCGCTATCTGCAGGATTACGGTCTCGGCCCCGCTGAGCCGCTGCCGCGCAACAAGGCAATGGAGCTCGGGCCGCGCGACCGGCTCAGCCAGGCGTTCTGGCACGAGCAACAGCGGGGCCGCACTGTCGAAGGTCCGCTTGGTTCGGTGGTCCATCTCGACCTGCGCCACCTCGGTGAGCGCAGGTTGCGCGAGCGTCTGCCACAGATCTATGAACTCGCCGAACATTTTCTGGGCGTTGACCCGGCACGCGCGCCCATTCCCGTGGTGCCTGCTGTGCATTACACGATGGGCGGAATCCTCGCGGATGGCAGGACCGCCGCACCGCTGGCGGGGCTGTATTCTGTTGGGGAGTGTTCGAGCGTGGGCATACACGGTGCCAACCGGCTGGGATCCAATTCACTCACTGAGCTGCTGGTGTTCGGCAAGGTGGCCGGCATTGAAGCAGCAGACTTTGCGCGCCGCGTGGCCAACAGTAACTCGGATACACTGCGGCGCCTGGCCGAGGCCGCCTGCGAGCGCACGGTCAGCCTGGTGACGCAACCCGGCGGCCGCGAGCGCATCGCAGTGCTGCGCAGCGAAATGGCGCGCAGCATGGAAAGCGGCTGTGGCATCTACCGGGTTGCTACCGACATGGAGGCCACTTGCAATATGCTCAGCGAATTGAAGCTGCGCTATAAGAACCTGCATCTGGACGATCACTCCAGGGTCTGGAACACCGAATGGCTGCTCGCCATCGAGCTCGGCTACCAGCTCGATGTGGCCGAGGCCATGGTCCATTCAGCGCTCCAGCGCCGCGAGTCGCGCGGTTCGCACCAACGTCTGGATGGCTTCGAGCAGCGCGACGACGTCAACTTCCTTAAGCACTCCCTGGCCACGTACGCCGGCGACGCTGCGCCGCGCATCAGCTATGGCGACGTCAGGATCACCAGGTCCCGACCCGGCACACGTGCCTACGGCGCCGCGGGTGTGCAGGCCGAAGCGCAGCGCCAGCAGCAGGAGGCGCCCCATGGCTGAGTCGTTATCCGCAGTGGAGAGATTCATCGAGATCGAAGTACTGCGTTACCGCCCGGAGCAGGAGCCAGCCCCGGTTGCGCAGCGCTATCAGGTGCCGTTCACCGAGGACATGTCCGTGCTGCAGGGCTTGCAATATATCAAGGACCATCTCGACGGCACGCTGAGCTTTCGCTGGTCGTGTCGCATGGCGATCTGCGGCAGCTGCGGCATGATGATCAACGGCAAGCCGCAGCTCTCCTGCCAGACCTTCCTGCGCGAGTTCTTTCCAGGGAAGCTGCGCATCGAAGCACTGGCACATTTCCCGATCGAGCGTGATCTCGTGGTCGGCGTAGACGATTTCATCGGCAAGCTTGCCAGCATCAGGCCCTGGCTCATTCCCACGGAGCCGCGCAGCCTCGAACAGGGCGAATACCTGCAGACGCCGCATGAACTCGAACAGTACGAGCAGTTCAGTTCATGCATCAATTGCCTGCTCTGCTACGCGGCCTGCCCGCAGTACGGCCTGGACTCGACATTCACCGGACCCGGCGTGCTCGCGCTGCTGCATCGCTATAACGCCGATTCACGCGACGCCGGGCGTGCGCAGCGCATGCCACTGGTAAATTCCCTTGAAGGCGTGTGGAACTGCACCGCCGTGGGCTATTGCTCCGAGGTCTGCCCCAAGGGTGTGGATCCGGCCAACGCCGTGAACCAGAACAAGGTCAATAGTGCCAGGGACTATTTCCAGCGCCTCCTGAGGCCCAGGTCAGCCGGTAAATGAGCGCTCGCCGCCCCTACATGCGTCCGATGAATGGCTGGTGGCGCCGCAATCCATTCTTCGTTCGTTACATGGTCCGCGAGGCCACCGCGCTCGGCGTCGCGCTCTACGCCGTGGTCCTGTTGGCCGGAAGCCTGTGCCTGGCGCACGGCGAGGCCGCCTGGAACGCCTGGCTCGCGCTGCTGCGCACTCCGGCCTCGATATTGCTGCACCTGCTGATGCTGGTGGCAATGATTTACCACGCCTATAGCTGGTTCGAGATCATGCCCAAGACCCTGCCGGCACTGTTTATCGCTGGCAAGCGGGTGGCCGGCACGTCGATCACGCGGGTCGGCCTGAGCGCTGCTGCATTGGCAGCGCTGGTTACATTTGCCATAGCCTGGTCGTTGCGGCCATGAGACGCTCCAATCAGCCGGTGTTCTGGGCGCTCTTCGGTGCTGGCGGCATGCTGTCAGCATTGCTTGGGCCGGCGCTGGTGTTCATCACCGGCATCGCGGTGCCGCTCGGCGTGCTGCTGCCGCACGACTTCATGAGCTACGCGCGCATGCTGACCTTTGCACAGCACTGGGCCGGGAAGGCCTTCCTGCTGGGAGCAATCACCCTGTTCACCTGGCACGCTGCGCACCGCATTTTCCACAGCCTGCATGATCTTGGCATTCATACCGGCATGGTCGCGCGAGCGCTGTGTTACGGCGGTGCGGGCGTAGTGACGTTACTGACTGTGTGGAGTTTGTCGGCGGTCGGGTTCTGAGCGGGCGACTGAGTCACTGTTTCCCCGGCTATAATCCGCGATGACAACTTCCGGAGCAGTAATTGTGAACGTGGAAACCGCGAATGCCATCGGTCTGCTCGCTGGTACGCTTACTACGATTTCCTTTGTCCCCCAGGTCATCAAAATCTGGAAGACGAAGCACGCGCGCGACGTCTCCCTGGGCATGTTCGCGATTTTCAGCAGCGGCGTGCTGTTGTGGCTGTGGTACGGCATCGCGACCGGCGCCACGCCAGTCATCGTCGCCAACGCGGTCACGCTTGCTTTGTCGCTGACGATTCTGGTCTTCAAGTTCAAATTCCGGTAGTTGTTTCACTCCGGAACGCGCCTGGCAACCTACCGGGTCAGGGCCTGACGGCCACTTGACGCCACAACTGCGCCGGCAATGACAGCGCCCGTCATCCTCGATTCAGCGTTTTCCCCCGCCTCGCTCGCACAGCGTGCTTTGGCGATGCCGGCGCAGGCGCGGCGACCGTTCGCGGCTGCATGGCAACGGGCGGTGGCGGAAATTCGCGCGCCGCATTGAGCACCCATTCGCGAAATTGCGCCACCTTGGGTATGGCAAGGTAAGGCACCGGACAGACAAAATAGTAGGACGACCCGTAGGGCAGCGCTTCCGTGCCCGCCAGCTTGAGCGTGCCTTTTTGCAGGGAGCGTGCCACGATGCTCCAGCGCGCCAGGGCAAAACCCATCCCCTCCTCGGCCGCCGCCAGCAATCCGGCGGAATCATCGATGCTTGGTGCCCGAGTTTGCCAGGCGCGCTGCGCATCCAGCTGTTGCCACACGCGCCAGGGTTCATCGTCGCTGTCGAGCAGCGGCACCTTTTCCAGATCGCTCCCGCGGTCCAGTAATCCGTACTGTTTGACGATATCCGGGTGTGCTACCGGCACCAGCCAGTCATCGAGCAGTTTCTCCACATGCAGATTGGGATAATTACCGCGCCCGAAACGCAGGGCGACGTGCACGGCATTGCGCGAGAAGTCCACCGGCTCGCGGGAAGTGTGAAACCGCAGCGTGACGTCCGGACATTGGCGACGAAATGCGCGGATCCGCGGCAGCAACCACATCTGCAGGAATGAAGCGAGCATGGTGATCTGCAGCGGCCCACCGCGCCGATGCTGCTTCACGTGCTGCATGGCCGCTTCCAGCACACCGAGGCCTGAGCGCACTGACGGCAGCATTTCCAGGCCCTCGTCGGTCACTTCCACGCGCCGGCCGCTGCGGCGAAACAGCGGGACCTGCAGGTAATCCTCGAGTGACTTGACCTGCTGGCTGACCGCGGCCGGGGTCACGTTCAGCGCCGCCGCCGCGTCGCCGAAACTCAATTTTGACGCCACCGCTTCAAAGACGCGCAGCGCACCGAGCGGCAGCCGGTCAAAGGCCCTGGGCACGATTAGTTTTCCTTAACCATCAGTCATTTTTTGCGTTTGTTGTACGCGGGCGCCGGGAGCATCGTGGCACCCATCGCAGCATTACACAGGAGTACACGCATCATGACTATCACTCACTACGCAGCGCGCTTTGCGCAGCTGGCCCTCGCGGTAGCTATCGTCGCCGCGGAAGGTCTGATTTTCAAGATCGGCGCCATCTAGGCCCAAAGGAGCAATCATGGACACCCTACCGATATACCCTGACACTCCGGGCGCCGCCGCCGCCTGGCTCACCGCCACGCACCGCACGAGGTTAGCGCGCGCAGGCCAGAGGCTCAAGCTCGCGGCACAGATGTTCGGCGCGGGCTCGCAGTTCATCCCGCTTGGTGACAACGGTGGGCTGCTGGCGGATCTGGCGGCGCGGGTTCACGCCGCCCGGGAATGCGGCGCCTGATGATCCGGCGCAAACGGCGCACGAACGCACCAGGCGTTCGGCGTCGTCCGCGCTGCTGAAAGGGTTACGGCCGGGTGGGGACGTGGCCTGCGACCGGAGTCAGTCGCGACAGGTAAGCCGATAGTCCGGTGAAATCGGCCCTGTCGAAGTGCTCAAAGAGCCGGGTATGGTCAGCGGAGAACGTCGGCCTGCGCTCTTCGATGGCGTCATGCATCTGCCGCAGCAGGTATTCGAAGTGTTGTCCGGCAAGGCGCGGGTAGCCGCCCAGATCAAGCCCTTCTGCATTCTGGCCATGGCAGGATGCACAGGCACGGGCATAGAGCTGCCCGCCATGGGCCACGAATTCGCCGTCACCGGACAGCGGTCCCTGCGTCGGCGGCAGAGCGCTGACATACGCGGCCAGGTCAGCGATATCCTGAATCGAACTCATCTGCTGGTCGTCACTGATATGTTCCATGCGCGGATCCCAGCGCTCATGGTGGCGATAATTGACCAGCGCTCGCGCTACGACGCGAAAATGCTGGGCCGCAATCGCCGGGACGAGACCATCTGGGCTGCCGGAGCCATCTGCCCTGTGGCAGGCCACACATCTGGAGTAGAGCGCGTTGCCACGTACGACATCCGGTGTGCAATGCAGAACCGCCGTGAAATCCTGCAACACGGGCGAGGCGGCCGGCGTTGCCAGGGGCAACACTGCCACCGCCAGCCAGCCCAGTCGTCTGATGGCTCCAGGGTTCACAGTCGCTCCGATTGCATTGAGTGAGACTTGCGCCCGCAAGGTACCAGAAATCTCAGTTGCCCCGCTGTGGTGATGAGCGTGCGCCAAGCGTCGTTCCGCTCGCGTACGGAAACCAGTCCACACAGCCATAGCAGATTTCCGCCGGTAGCTGAATCCTGGTCGCAAGCGGATCGTCCGCGGGCTTGCTGATTTCATTCGCCATGACAAAGCGGAGTGTGTCGGCCTCCGGCGCGTCCCTGGTGCCATCAGGCATAACCGTCAGTCGCCTGATTGCGGCAGGAGGCGGCCGAGAATTGCGCGCCGGGGCATGTAGCAGTGATTTCATGATTCCTCCGTACCCGAATGAATCTGACCACTGAACGTGGCTGTCAGGAGACCACAGATATCAATGGCCGCCCATCCGCAGTAGTACGGAGGCGCGACGCACCAGGACCTGCATAGCATCACACGCTGGCATCCGGCCAGCCCAGGCAGGGTTGCGGCAATGCTCGAGGAGTTCATTCACCAACCGCGCGTCGCGTATTTCTCCATGGAGATTGCACTGCGCGACGGGGTTCCAACCTACGCGGGAGGCCTGGGCATCCTGGCCGGGGACACGGTGCGCTCTGCTGCCGATATCGGTTTGCCAATGGTGGCAGTGAGTCTGGTCAGCCGTGCAGGTTACTTTCGCCAGGAGTTTGATGATCAAGGCCGCCAGGTGGAACGGGCGGCGGCCTGGGACCCGGGGAGCCTGTCGCTGCCGCTGGATGCGAAGATTGCCGTTTCCATTGAAGGGCGCAGCGTCTGGATCTGCGCCTGGCTCTATGTGCCTGAAGGTCAGAGCGGCGTACGGGAATCGGTGCTGCTGCTCGATACCGATCTGCCGGAAATCGTGCTCGGAATTGGTGATGAAGGCGGCGTTCAATGGAGTGCCGAGCCTGTCGGTGCTGGACGGCTGGTGGATTGAGGGCTGCATCGAAGGCGCAACCGGCTGGGCAATCGGCAACGGCGATGCTGTGGGCGATGACGCGGAGGCGTTGTATGACAAGCTGGAGCGCGTCGTGCTGCCGCTCTATTACCGTGCCGCGGATGCGCATGGCGCCTGGATTGCAGTGATGAAGGGCGCGATCAGCAAGAATGCTTCGTATTTCAACAGCCACCGCATGATGCGGCGCTACGGCACCGAGGCGTATTTGCGCTAGCGGTCAACTCTACCCACCAGCAGCGCCGCCATCCGCGGTTTGCAGGCCTCGGAAAATACTCATGCGCTGTCGGGTGCGTTGTGGGACATTGCGGTCGCCTTACCTGGAGATTGCTGATGGATCAATCTGAGCTGCGCGGCATTCTGGCTACCCTGCACGCGGATCTCGGCCGCGAATCCGCGGTAGATGCAGAGTCGAGAGCCCTGCTGTTGCAGCTGCTTGCCGACATTGACCGTCTGCTGAGCCTGCCAACATCCAAAGTCGCGAGCGCTGCGCCGGTTGCCGGGCAGCTTGACAGGCTGCGCGACATGGAGGCCGGACTGGAAGCAAAACATCCAGTGCTGGCGGCGACCATACGGGAAGTGACCGACATGCTTACCAGGATGGGTATGTGAAGATGAGCCTCTGAGCGTGGCTGGCTTGAACTGCGACAGGAGTAGATATGATGGCCAATATATCTCCAACCACTGCTGCGCCCCGCGCGCGCACCAGGGTACCACCAGTGCCGAAGAGCGCGGATCCTGGCCTCGATCCCGAGCCTTATTGGGACGACGAGAGTCGCTGGGAGTGGATCGCCGAGAATGCCTACTACCGCGCGGAACGACGTGGTTTTCAACCAGGCTTCGAAGTAGCGGACTGGCTCGAGGCCGAGCGCGAACTCGAGCTGGCCGAACACAGTAGCCAGATTGCGCAGGCGTGAGCGCGGACGCTATTGTCGCCAGCTATCGCCCGCCGCAAAGACAGTCGCGATTACAACCCCTCGCCCATTGGGCGAGGGGCAGCCGAAGGCGAGCCAGCTTCACTGTACGGTAATCTGCTTTACCTTCTCTTTTTTCATTTCACTCTTGGGCAGATGCACAGTCAGGATCCCGTCCTTGCTCTCGCACCTGACCGCATCCGCGGCGACATTGTCCGGCAGCGAGAAGCTGCGTTCAAAGTTACCGTAGAAGTTCTCGACCCGATGGAACTTCTCACTCTTCTCTTCCTGCTGCTGCTTGCGCTCGCCCCTGATCATCACCACACCCTCGCCCACCGTCACATGCACGTCTTCTTTCTTGACTGCCGGGAGCTCGGCACGAATGACGTACTCCTTATCGGTCTCACTGATGTCAGCGGATGGCGACCACTCAAGTCCCCTGCTGCCGTTGCCCTCGAGTCCCAGTTGCGGCCAGGCGGCGCGTCCGCCGGACATCAGGCGGTTAAACAGGCTATTGACCTCGGCGAATCGATCCCAACGTACCACGTTCATGACACTCTCCTTGGTTCGTGGAACAGGCATGATTCCTGAACAGGCCGATACTGAACCACAACCTTGAATCAACCAACCCGGACAAATACTTAATGAATGCGCTACCGGCGCGCCTGCAGGGTCTGCTGCGCCCTGCCGCGTACCCGCACCCCGTGGAGGCGGTCGAGGTCATCGAAACCCAGTTGTCGTGGGTGCTGCTTACCGGCGAGCGTGCCTACAAGATCAAGCGACCGGTGGTCTACCCCTTCGCTGACTTCAGCAGGCTGGATGATCGGCGCCATTTCTGCCAGGAGGAACTGCGACTCAATCGGCGTTTCGCTCCTGCGCTTTACCTGGACGTCTGCGCGATCACGGGTCAGGGCGCCGAGGCCAGGATAGATGGAGATGGCCCGGAGGTGGAGTATGCCGTGGTCATGCGGGCCTTCGACCGGCGTGAAGAGCTCGACCGTCTGGTGCGTGACCAACGCATCAGTGTGCCGGAACTGGAGGATTTCGGTCGGCGACTCGCCCGCCTGCACGCTGAAGTACCAACGCTTCCGCCTGGCCGTGACGCGGGCCAGCCGACCGCCGTTGCTACCGCCCTCGCCCGCAATGCCAGCGAATGCGCCGCTCTCAGTACCGTGTTCGGCACTGAGGAACGTATCATCGCGTCAGGCGCGGCATTGGCGCGGGAGGCAGACGCACGTACCCCAGCCCTGGCGTGGCGGGCACAGTCCGGAACAATCCGCGAGTGCCATGCGGACCTGCACCTCTCCAACGTCGTGCGCATCGACGGGAAGTTGTTGCCCTTCGACTGCCTGGAGTTCGAACCGGCCTTCCGGTGGATCGATGTAGCCCAGGACATCGCGTTCTTTGACGCGGATATGCGCGGCTATGGCGAACCCCGGCTGGCCGACGCCTTTCTCAACGCGTATCTGGCAGAGTCGGGCGACTACCACGCCTGCACCGTGCTGCCGCTATATGTTGCCGATCGTGCACTGGTGCGTGCCAAGGTGATGGCGCTGCTGGCCACTAATGCGAAAGATCGGGGCAGCAATGAACTGGATCTGCTGTCACACCGGCATCTTGGCTACCTGGACGTGGCCGAGCGCTCACTGCGTGCCACGACGCCTCGCTGCATCATGATGACCGGTCTGCCGGGCTCAGGTAAATCCTGGTTGGCTACGCGCCTGGCACCGGCATTGGAGGCCATACACCTCCGCTCCGACATCGAGCGCAAGCGTCTGGCAGGAATACCCGCTGCCGGGCGCAGTCATTCGCCGCCCGCCGGCGGGCTGTATACCAGCGCCCGGACAGTCGCGGTCTACGAACGCCTGGAACGCTGTGCAGAAGAGGTGCTTGCGGGGCATCGGAATGTCATCGTCGACGCCAACTTTGGCATGCGGCAGCAGCGCGCGACTCTGGCAAGGCTGTGCGCGCGGCTGTCGGTGCCGCTGTACGTCGTCGAATGCGCAGCCCCGGCGCTACTGCTCCGGCAACGCATCGAGACCCGCACGTCATTGGCGAACGACGCATCAGAAGCCGATCTGTCAGTGCTCGAGGCTCAGCTGGCGCAACGACAAGCGATTGCCGACGACGAGCAACTGACCGTGATTTCGGCCAATACTGCCAGTGTCGAAGTCGAGGCGAGCGTGCTCACCGCCCTGCAGCCGCAACTGCCGATGCGCCGCAGTTAACTGACGCCAGGCACAACAATGGGCGCTGGCAGGCTGGCTTGTGAATTGATCGGGGGCCAGCGCAAACTCCAGCCTGATTATATGCCGCGGACGTAGCGGCCACGGCATCCTGATCATTGTCTGATTGTGGAGTACATGTGGCATGCGTGCAATGCGGCTTACGCGACCCGGGCAGCCGCTCCAGGCGGTTGAGCTTCCGGCATTGGCGCCGGCTGCCGGGCATGTACAGATTGCCGTACACGTCTGTGGGGTGTGCCGCACGGATCTGCATCTGGTCGATGGTGAGCTTCCTGATCCGGCGCTGCCGATAGTTCCCGGCCACGAAATTGTGGGACGCGTTACATCATTGGGTGAGGGGGTGACCGACCTGCAGGTTGGCGATCGTGTTGGCGTGTCGTGGCTGGCCTGGACCTGTGGCAGCTGTGAGTTTTGCCGTCGTGGCTCGGAGAATATCTGCCCGTCGGCACGCTTCACCGGGTATCAGGTCAATGGCGGATTCGCTACCCAGACCACGGCCGACGCGCGCTTTGTGTTCAAATTGCCAGCAAACTATACGGACGATGCCGCAGCGCCGCTGATGTGCGCCGGCCTGATCAGCTGGCGCGCCCTCAAGGCCGCTGGCCCGGCGCCGCGACTTGGCCTGTACGGTTTCGGTGCAGCAGCTCACATCGTTGCGCAGATTGCCCGGGCGCAGGGCCAGCAGGTGTTTGCGTTCGTGCGACCAGGCGATACCAAGGCAGGCAGCTTTGCGCTGGCAACGGGCGCCATCTGGGCCGGGGGATCAGACCAGCCCGCACCTCAGCTCCTCGATGCGGCGATCATCTTTGCGCCGGTTGGCGAGCTTGTCCCGATGGCACTGCGGGCGGTGCGAGCCGGCGGAACGGTTGTCTGTGGTGGCATACACATGAGTGACATACCATCGCTGCCCTACACATTGCTGTGGGGCGAGCGGACACTGCGTTCCGTGGCAAACGTGACTCGCTGCGACGCGACCGACTTTCTGGCTTTCGCCGCTCGAACGCCACTTCGGGTGACGACAGTGCGCTACCAGCTGGCTGACGCAGATCGGGCCCTTGCCGACCTGCGCAGTGGGCAACTGAATGGGGCTGCGATTCTGGTCCCCTGATCTGGTCGCAGCGTGAGTTCGCGCCTGGCTGATCCTGCAATTGAGTAGATCTGCGTAGTGGAATTATTCATGGGCGAGCGCATTTCGGCTGATACATACTCGCGCGGTTGTGCCCTGAAGTAGTGGAGCAGCCCCAGAGATGAAGATCGCACGCATCCAGGCCTTTCGCGTCGAGCTACCGCTCCATGAATCGACCTACAAATGGAGTGGCGGGAAATCCGTAACCCGGTTCGACAGCACGATTGTGCGAGTCGAGACGGACGGTGGTTTGACAGGCTACGGCGAAGTGTGTCCGCTGGGTCCGTTCTACCTTCCTGCCTATGCGGACGGCGTACGCGCCGGATTGCGCGAGCTCGGACCCCATGTCATTGGCCATGATCCGCGCGAGCTCGCCAAGCTGAATCGCCACATGGATGCGGTGCTCAAGGGGCATCCCTACGTCAAGAGCGGTATCGATATCGCCTGCTGGGACATCCTCGGGCAGGCCTGCGCAATGCCGGTATGCGAATTGCTGGGCGGGCGATTCGGCGAAGACGTGCTGCTCTACCGGGCCATCTCGCAGGAGCGAACCGGCGACGATGGCCGCGCGCGTCGCCGACTATCGCAGCCAGGGCTATCGGCGGTTTCAACTGAAGGTTGGCGGTGACCCCGATGTGGATATCGAGCGCATCCGCGCTGTCGCGGCCACGTTGCAACGCGGCGATCGCCTGATCGCCGACGCCAATACCGGATGGGTTCAGCACGAAGCCATGCGCGTCGTCAAGGCGGTTCGCGATATCGACGTGTATATCGAACAGCCATGCCTGAGCTACGAAGAGTGCCTGGCCGTTCGCAGGCAATGCCCACACCCCTTTGTGCTGGACGAGACCATCGACGACATGGGTATCCTGCTACGTGCCAAGGCCGACCTGGCCATGGACGTGGTGAATCTGAAGATCAGCAAGCTCGGCGGGTTGACCAAAACCCGCCAGGCGCGCGACCTGTGCGTCTCGCTGGGCATCGCCATGACGCTGGAAGACAGCTGGGGTGGGGACATTGCCACCGCCGCGATCGCCCATCTGGCCCACAGCACGCCGACCGACTATCTGTTCACGACAACTGATTTCAATAGTTACGTCACAGTAAGCACGGCGCACGGTGCACCAGTGCGCACCAACGGTCGAATGGCCGCATCTACCGCACCTGGCCTCGGCATCGAGGCGAAGCTGGACGTGCTTGGGGCAGCCGTGGTCGATGTCTACAACTGATTGACCGCGCGCCAGCTAGTTGCCGCCAAACAGCGGACGGAAGGCGCCCGGCACGTGAAAATCCGGTTTGCCGACTGGTAGCTCAAACAGACTCCAGTAGATGCGCTGGTCATTCTCACCCAGAGCCGCATAGGCGTTGCCGATGAGCTGCACTGGCCCCTTGCCATCCCAACCGATGGCGGCGAGCGGGATCTTCATATCGGCTTCCCAGCCGCCCTGCCCGATCGTCGCCGTGTGCGTGAATCCGTTCCTGACGCCAAAGTAGTATTCCTGGCGCGGTTCCACGACGTTGACTTGCAGTGACTGGTTGTATGGGCTCACTTCAAATTCATAGTACGCGGACGAGCCGGACTTCGCGTTGCTCACGAAGAGCTCGACCACATCATATTCGTAAGGGTATTCGTTACGCGCCAGTTGCGGCCTGGCGACAATCGTGGCGCTTGAAACCGTGAAATGCGCAATCAGCGTGTCGCCTGCACGAGCAAAAGTCACGGTTACGGGAGCTGGTGTGGCCTGGCTCTGCCGCGGATTGGAATACCCCAGCGGAGCGGGTGCGGTACTGATTGAGTCCCGGGCCGGGCCCGGCAATGTGCTGCAGCCAGACACCAGCAGCGCTCCCAAAACAAACGGCCAAACTTGCGCCACTCCACACCCCCGCGATTGCCTGATGCGACTTGTACAATACTGCACCGGGCAGCCGTGGACCGCTACTCAAAAACGGAGGTACGTGAATGCCAATTCGGTATCATTTCTTATAATCCATACCTGGAACGATACCGATGCAACCCCCACTCCGTGTCCCATCGCTGACCCTGCTCCTGCTGACACTACTCCCCACGCTCACGCACGCTCTGACTCAGGATGCCGATGTGCTGGTAGTCGGTGGCACGATCATTACCATCGATCGGCAAAAGCCGCAGGCCGAGGCAATGCTGATCCGGAACGGCAGGATCGTCGCCATTGGCGTCCGGACGGAACTGGAACGCGCCTATCCCAACGCCCGTCGCCACGACCTGCACGGACGCACCGCAATGCCGGGAGTCATCGATTCGCACGCGCACACCTATCAGCTCGGTCAGGATCGTCGCAAGGCGGTTCTGAACGGCACGCGGACGGTGGACGAGATGGTGGTTCGGCTCAAGGCCCTTTATCCGAATCCCGCGCCTGGCGAGTGGCTGGTCGGCGCAGGATGGGACGAAGGCATGTGGGCATCGCTCGGATACCCGGATCGCGCAGCACTGGACCAGGCATTTCCACACAACCCGGTGCGACTGGAATCGCTGCACGGCTTTGCGGGGTTTTATAACGGACCTGCGCTCGACGTTGCCGGCATCAACGCAGGCACTCCCGATCCGCAGGTAGGGCAGATTCTTCGCCGAGCGGATGGTAAACCCACCGGCGTGTTGCTCACGCTCGCGCAGCAGCTCGTCAATGCGCACGTCCCCCAGGAAACACTTGTGGAGATGAAGAAGAACATCGTTGCCGGACTTGGCGCGTTGGCGGAGGTGGGTGTCACCTCCGCCCATGAGGCGGGAATTCCGCGCGAGCGTGTCGCTGCTTTTCGTGAGCTGGCAGCGGCAGGACGTTTGCCAATTCGCGTCTACGGGATGCTGGACGGCAACGATGCGGAGCTGATGAAGGAATGGTTCGTACGTGGCCCGCTCATCGATCCGCAGGCGTGGCTGACGATTCGCGGGATCAAGATATACTACGACGGGTCGCTCGGCTCTCGCACCGCACTGCTTGCCCAACCCTATGCAGACAAACCCGAGGCGGCGAACATGACAGAACGCATCGCCCCATCCATGATCACCTCGCTCGCGGACCGCGCGGCTACACATGGGTTTCAACTGGCTACCCATGCCATCGGCGACGAGGCCAACAACCGCATCCTCAACATCTACAGCCGCGCGCTGGCTTCACACCCGGCAGTCGACCATCGCTGGCGAATCGAACATGCACAGGTGGTGTTGCCGGACTATTACGCGCGCGCAGCAATACTCGGCGTGATTTCCAGCATGCAATCCAGCCATGCAGTGGGTGACAGCAGATGGGCAGAAGAGCGCCTGGGAGCCAAGCGGATCAGATATGCGTATGCATGGCGGCGGGTACTCGACGCGGGTGGACACCTGCTCATCAACTCCGATCTGCCGGGAGAACCCTGGGAGCCGATGCAGACGCTCTATTTCGCGGTGACCCGAAAGCCGTTGGCGGGAGGCGCGAATGTTGGCTGGTTCGCCGATCAGGCCCTCAGCGTCGACGAAGCGCTCAGCGCGATGACACTGGCGGGCGCCTACGGCGCATTCCAGGAACAGCAGCTTGGCTCACTCAGTCCCGGGAAATTCGCGGATTTTATCGAACTGGATCGCGATCCGCGCAAGGTGCCGCCAGATGACCTGAAATCGATCAGGGTGCTGCGCACCTGGATTGCCGGCAGGGTCGTTGCAGAACGTCAGTAGAACAACAGCCTGGAAGCGGGTGATCGGCAATCACTCCTCAGCTCAGGCCTGAAGACTCAGTCGTAGAAATCAGGCGCCTTCTTCAGAGTGTTGCAGGTCGGCGTATCGTGCTGGATCCACATCTGCGCGCCGGAGTCTACACTCAACTGCCTGTATATGCCTCGAACTGCCAGGTGTAAGCTTCTTATCCGTTCATGCATACTGTGCGCAGCGTCCGTTATATCGGGGCTATGGGAGACTTCCATGTCGCAGGCGATCGCGGATCCACTCGCCGAAGTGCCGGGCGTGAAGGCCGGCGACGTCAGCCTGCCCGACGGCGCCGGGCACGTGCGCTGGGTCAGAATTTCCCATTGGATCGTGGCCCTGAGCGTCTTGACGCTCGCGTTCAGCGGCTTTGTCATTCTCATGGCCCACCCCCGACTTTATTGGGGAAAAACTGGCAATGATCTGACCCCGGCACTGCTGGAACTTCCCGTGAGCAGAAACTACCACCACGGTGGCTGGGGAAAAGGCGTGCCCTTTTCGCCGCAAGACGGCGCTCCGGTCAGCGCGGTCCGGACCTACGACATATTCAACCAGAATGGCTGGGGACGCAGCCTGCACTTTCTGGCGGCCTGGTTTCTCACGGTGACCGGAGCCGTCTATTTTTTCAGGGGAATTCTCAGCGGCCACTTTCGGCGTCACCTGCTGCTGCGCGGCGGCGAACTGGGTTGGCACAGGCTCCGGGAAGACGTAGCCGGTCATCTGCACCGGCGCATACAGCCGGCGAAAGCGGGTCCGCCTTACGGCATAGTCCAGAAAATCAGCTACTGCCTGGTCATCTTCCTGGCATTGCCCCTGATGGTCGTGACCGGGATGACAATGTCGCCAGCGATCACGGCTGCCTATCCGATTTTGCTGGACGTGTTTGGCGGCACCCAGTCGGCCCGCACGATTCACTTCTTTGTCTTCGCCGCCATCGTCGCCTTCGTGGTGGTACATGTGCTGATGGTCGTTATATCCGGATTCACACGTCAGATGCGCGCCATGATCCTGGGGAGATAGCATGAAACCCAAACCAGTAATCGCCACTCGCCGCAGCTTCCTCACGGGACTCACCTCCCTCGGAGGAGTGATGCTGGCCGGATGCGCAGAGACCCAGCCGCCCACCTACGGCAACGTCCTGCGCATGGGCGACCTTCTGACCTACAAGGCCCATCGCTTGCTGCTGCCGGCGCACGCCCTCGCAAGAGAGTACGAGCGCGCCGATATCACCTCGATCGTCGCCATCGGCACCACCGACCCGGCCGATGCGCATCAGCCGTTCTTCAATGCAGAGCGGGGAGCGGTCTACGATCGCCTGCGCAACGGCGGGTTTGCGGACTGGCGCTTGTCCGTCGAGGGTCTGGTGGCCCGGCCCGGACCCTACTCGCTCGCCGACCTGAAGCGGTTTCCCGCCCGCACGCAGATCACCAAGCACACCTGCGAGGAAGGCTGGTCCGCCATCGCCGAATGGACCGGCGTGCCCCTGCGCCGGGTGCTCGAAGCGGCGGGCATGCTCCCGGGCGCGCGCTTCGTGAGCCTGACGCTTATGATGACGTCGCCGACGGCATCGACATGCTCGACGCGCTGCATCCCCAGACGATCCTGGCCTACGGCATGAACGGACGCGATCTGCCGGTTGCTCACGGGGCACCCGTGCGCCTGCGCGTGGAGACGCAATTGGGTTACAAGAGTGTGAAGTACCTGCAACGCATCGTCGTCACCGACACGTTCGACGATTTTGGCGCCGCGGGTCTCCTGCAGAACGGCTGGTCCTGGTACGCAGGGATATAAGCCAACGTCCCGCCCCACACTCAGCGAAGTCTGCTACAGGAAACCGTAGGAGAAATGGCGCTGCGCACGCCGCACGCGGCCGGCCACCGGATCGGGGAAGTGCGCCGGATACAGCACGGCGTCATTGTCCGCGCACTGCGCACGCAGGCGCTGCTGTCCACGATATCGGCGAGTCCGGCCTCGACCACCGGCAGCACCGAGTCGGCATAGGCCTCTCGGTTGTGGGCTTCGTGCGTCTGCCGCGCCGAAGAACTCAAAATCCTTGCGGCTGAACACGTAGCGGGCGTTCGGAAAGGTCGGGACCCAGCGCCCATCCTCCAGGCGCGTATTCCAGCCGACATGATCTGCGTGCAGATGCGTGCATAGCACGAGGTGAATATCGTCGGGAGTGCAGCCTGCGCCGGCGAGGTTTTGCAGCCATTGCGTCTGCAGTCGATGCGCCCAGGGAACGCTGCGCTCCTTGTCGTTGCCGCAACAGGTGTCGACCAGCACGTTGAGGCCATCGACGTTCAGCAGATAGCTGCGCACCTCGATGCGGAAGATCGCAGCCTCGGGATCCACCGAGAGTTCGTCGCTCCAGTACCAGGCCTTGAGCGCCGACAGGTCTTCGCCGGTCACGCCCGGCACGGCGAACTGCATGGGTATCAGCCCCTCGCCTTCGCGGACGCTCTTGACCTCAAGCTTGCCCAGGTACGGACTCATGAACGACTCCCCTTTCGTCATTTCCGCCATCCTCTCACAGCGCGGCCCCTGTATCATCGATTGGATGGCAGAGCGTCGCACAGGGATTCGACTACGTCGTGGTGGGCGGCGGCACTGCCGGCTGTGCACTGGCTGCCCGGCTGTCGGAGGACTCCGGTCGCACGGTGTGTCTGCTCGAGGCGGGCGGTTCCGGCAAGAGCGTGTTCGTCAACGTGCCGGGCACCATCGTGATGGCGCAGCGAATCGGCCGCGCTGAACTGGCGCTTTCAGACCGTGCCCCAGCCGCAGCTCAATGGTCGCCGCATATCGGTGCCCCGGGGGCGCGGCCTGGGCGGCTCTGCGCTCATCAACGGCATGGTCTATTTCCGGGGAAACCCGCGGGACTATGACGCGTGGGCTGCCGCCGGGGCCACGGGCTGGAGCTACCGGGAGGTCCTGCCCTACTTCCGCAGGAGCGAGCACAACGAGAATTTCGCTGCCGAGCGTGTACCACGGCCGCGATGGCCCGATGAACGTGCGCAGCGTCACGCGCCCGAATCCCCTCAACTTCTCGTTCTTCGACGCGCTCGCCGGTCTGGGTTACTCCTACCGCGATGACCTGAATGGCGCGGACAGCGAGGGCATGGGACTGCGCCAGCTCTCGATCCGCGGTGGCACGCGCGAGACGACGGCAAGCGCCCTGCTGCGGCCGGCGCTCGGGCGACCGAACCTGACGGTGCTGACCGACACGCAGGCCACCCGCATCGTCCTGGAAGGTCGGCGCGCAGTGGCGGTCGAGGCCCGCTGCCGCGGGCGGCAGCCTCGTCGTGAAGGCGCATCGGGAAATCGTGCTCACCGCGGGCGCATTCCAGTCGCCACAGCTGCTGATGCTCTCCGGAATCGGCGACGGCGAACACCTCGCCGCCCTCGGCATTGCGGTGCGGCACCATCTTCCGGGCGTCGGGCGCAATCTTCACGATCACCTGGCAAGCCCGGTGCACATGCGCATGCGGAATCCCGCGTCCTACGGCGTCTCGCTGCGCGCGATGCCGCGCAATCTGTGGAACGTCGCCGAATATCTGCTGTTCCGTCGCGGCCCGCTGGCCAACAACGTGTTCGAATCCGCGGCGTTCGTGAAGTCGGTTGCGGGACTCGACAAGCCCGATATGCAGCTCGTCTTCCAGCCGGCCAAGCGGCCCGGCCCATCGTTCCCGTATCCCGTGGGTCATGGCTTTGCGATCAGTCCGGTCGGTCTGTATCCACGCAGTCGCGGGCGCGTCACGCTGGCGAGTCCCGACCCATTCGCACGCGCCGCTGATCGACCCGAATCTGCTGTCCGCGCCGGAGGACCTGCAGCCGCTGATCGGCGGCATTCGCCTGGCCCGCAAGATCTTCGCGTCGACCGCCTTCGCGAAGTACCGGGCCGAAGAGACCTCTCCCGGAAGCGCCGCCGTCAGCGATGCCGAACTTGCCGCCTACGTCCGCGCCGAGGCCTATACGGTCCATCATCCGGTCAGCACCTGCCGCATGGGCGATGCGATGCCGCTGCAGTGGTGGACCCGCAGCTGCGGGTCGTCGGTCTGGATAACCTGCGCGTCGCAGATGCCTCCGTGTTCCCGTCCATCATCGGCGGCAACACCAACGCGGCAGTCGTCATGATCGCCGAGAAGGCCAGCGACCTGATCCTCGGCCGCCCGCCGCCTTCAACCGGAGACCTTCAATCACCCGCAGTGGAACCCGTCATGAGCCAACACCCAGTGCCGCGGAACGCATCGAGATCGAACGTGCCTGTGAGCGCATCGTCTACGCCTATTCGCGCGCCCTGGACCTGGGCGACATGAGCGCGGCAGCGGACTTCTTTGCCGAGAACGGCTCGTTGGCCCGGCCCATGGCACCCGACCAGGTGATTCAGGGCCGGGAGACCATTCGTGCCGCGCTGTTGACGCGACCGAAGACGCTGCTGACCAAGCACCTGGCCACCAATGTGATGATCGACGTCGTCAGCCGCGACGAGGCCCGTGGCCTCTCCTACCTGACCATGATCTCGACGACACCGCCGGGCGATGCGGCCGCGCCGTATGTTTCCGCCGGACCCGTCTACTTCGGCGAGTTCGCGGATCGCTTTGTGCGCGAGGGCGGCGAGTGGAAGATCCTCGAGCGGCGCGGCTCGATCCAGATGAAGTTCTTCGGCGCACGCTGCCGGCTGATCCGACCCGCGCTCGCTACACGCACTCCCTACCCGCGCTCCCTAGCTCAGGAGCGCCAGCGGCGTCGGCAACTTGGCCAGCAGTTCCTCGCTGAACCGTGCATCGATGTGGAAGAACGCCGCGCGGGCGATCGTGCCCGAGCGATTCTCCCAGGCGTGGTCCGTACCCCGCTGCACGACCACGTCCCCCGGCTTCAGGATCACTTCGCTGTCATCGAGAATCAGCACGAGCTCGCCCTCGATCACGACCACATAGTCCAGCGTCCGCGTCCGATGCATCACGGTTCGCTTGCCGCCGTCCTTGAGCGGATAGACGTCCAGGATCCGCAGCAGGTGGCCCGGCGACGGGCATGATGGTGAACGGGCGCTCGTTCGGTTCCCGCGCTGCGACCGAGGTCAGCTCCGGAATCGTATCGGCATCGCTCCAGATCTCGTGGAAGTCGGCGCCGATCGCAGGGACCGTGCATCGGATGATGCTGGGGCGGCGGACCGTCCGACAGGACGACCGATCTTCCGCGGGCATCGTGGCCGGTGACGACGCGTCTTGTGGGCTTCGACATCTGACCGCTCTCCCTCACTCCCACTCAAATGTCAGGGATTCTACCGTCGGAACGCCTGTCACACGTCACAACTCGCACGATGCAGGCGGCGATCCGGGTGTACCGCCCTTCGAATCTGTGAAGCCCAAGGCCCGGGCACCGATATATCATGGGCAACGAAGTGGGGGGATCGCCTATGCACAGACCGACAACTTTTATCCGGCGCATGGCATGGCGTCGCCCAGGGTGCGATCGCGGCCGCGCCTGCGCTCCTGCAGGCCACTCTTCATGTCGACCGTCCGGGCCCGAAGATCGACCGCAATATCTATGGCCAGTTCGCCGAGCACCTTGGACGCGGGATCTACGAGGGCGTCTGGGTCGGGGAGGGTTCCCCGATCCCCAATACCAAGGGCTATCGCAACGATGTACTCGCGGCGTTGCGGCACATTCACGTGCCGGTGATCCGTTGGCCGGGCGGCTGTTTCGCCGATGATTACGACTGGCGCGATGGCATTGGCCCGCGTGCGCAGCGGCCGGTGCGCGTAAACGCCAACTGGGGCGGCGTGACGGAGTCCAACGCCTTTGGCACACACGAATTCCTGGAATTTACCGAGCTGGTCGGGGCGCGTAGCTATGTCAGCGCCCCGGTGGGCGCCGGCTCACCGCTGTCGATGGAGCAGTGGCTCGAGTACATGCTCTCGTCGTCGCAATCGACGCTGGCGCAGGAGCGCCGGCGCAACGGCCGCGAGCAACCCTTCAAGGTCGACTACCTCGGCATCGGCAATGAGAGCTGGGGTTGCGGCGGACAGATGCGTCCTGAGCACTACGTCGATGAGTTCCGCGACTACACCGCGTTTGCGCGTGCGCCCGCACAACAGATGCCAAAGATCGTGGCCTCCGGCGCGGCGGATGACAATTACCGCTGGACGGAAGTGCTGATGGCTGACTCTGTCGTTACCCAGCAACCGCTCTGGGGCCACAGCACCGAGGCCATCAGCCTGCACTACTACAGCATGTCCGGCGAGGACTGGGAGCACAAGGGACCGGCCACGGGTTTCACCGAGGAGCAGTGGATCGGCACCCTGTCAAAAGCGCTGCGCATGGACGAGCTGATCACCAGGCACAGCGCGATCATGGACAAATACGATCCGGCCAGGCGGATCGGGCTTTACGTCGATGAATGGGGCACCTGGTACGACCAGGAACCGGGCAGCCATCCCGGCTTCCTCTACCAGCAGAACACACTGCGCGACGCCGAGGTGGCGGCGCTGAGCCTCAACATCTTCCAGCGCCACAGCCGACCGGGTGCATGGCCAATATCGCCCAGATGATCAATGTGCTGCAGGCGATGATCCTGACCGACAAGGACCAGATGGTCCTGACGCCGACCTATCATGTCTTCGACATGTACCAGGTCTTCCAGGATGCCACGCAGCTGCCGTTGGAGATTGAGACCGGCAGCTATGCCTTCGGCAAACTGCTGGTGCCCACAGCTCAGTGCGACCGCGGCGCGCAGTACCGACGGGGTCGTGCACATTGGTCTTGCCAACCTGGATCCGCGTCACGGCGCGAGGCTGGAGATTGCGCTGGCTCGGCCTGCTTGCGCACTCAGTGTCTGGCCGCGTGCTGAGCGCCGCGACGATGGACGCGCACGACAGCTTCGCTGCGCCGCATGCGCTCGAGCCCACCGCATTCCGCGCTGCTGCGCTGCAGGGGCGCCGGCTCACAGTTGTATCTGCCCGCGAAATCAGTGGTGGTGCTCGATCTGCACTGAGCGCAGTAGTTTCCCTGTGCGCCGCGGTCTCGGCCATGCGCCTTGCTCCACAGGACGGACACAAGCCGCGCTTCCTGCAGCGACCGGCGACGTGCCAGAGATGTCGTACACGACGCGCGACAGGCCCGGGGAATGGGTGGTGGTGGATCATCCCGGCGTGGAGCCCCGGCTATTTCGGCAAGGCTTGCGGCCGGATACCGTGGAACCAGCCTCCGACCTGGCTGTCGTCTCCTGCGGCTGTGCACCGCCGAGCGTCAGCAGGTACTTGCCGGGGAGCATGGCGCGCTCGCCCTTCGCATCGACGCTCGATAGCAAGCGCGGATCGAGCGTGAAGCTGACCTCACGGCGGTACCTGCTTCAATGCGCACCCGGGAGAACGCCACCAGCGAGTGCAACGGACCATGGCCTGGGGAGTGTGCAGGTAGCCTTCCACCACTTCGTCACCGGCAACGGCGCCCTCGTCTTCTTTACCGTGACGGTGGCCACGACGGGTCGCCCGCGTTGATGTGCGATGGCGACAGGCGGACCGGCCCATAGCTGAATTTCGAGTAACTCAGGCCATAGCCGAAGCCCACAGCGGCTTGCCCTTGAAATAGCTGTAGGTGCGGCCACGCATCGAGTAGTCAGTGAACTCCTCGAGGAGGAATAGAACGTGACCGGCGGCCTGCCGGATTGTTCAGCCCGGCGGGGGTACGCGATGGCTTTGCCTCCGTCCACGCCTGGATACCACGCGGCGAGGATGGCGGCTGCGTGCTCGTTGGCCCAGTTCAGCGCGACCGCGGAACCCGACTGCAGGACGACGACCAGCGGCTTACCGGTCGCGGCGACTCCTCGAGCAGGTCCTGCTGTGCGGCTGGCAGATCGAGCGAGGTGCGATCGCCGCCATCGCGCGGATCTTGCTGCGCATTCATCTCCTCACCTTCGAGCTGGGAGGTGATGCCCACCACCGCGATCACGACGTCGGCGTCTTCGCCGCCGCCACCGCGTCACCTTGCGGGTTGGCTGCGATATGCCGCCAGACAAAACGTGTCGCGGTACCCCGGCCGGGAACTTTGCTCCAGACGCAGAGCATAGGAACGGCCCTTCTGCAGCGCCATTGTCGCCGTCTTGGGGCCGCGCTGGGTATCCTGGTTGATGGGTGTTGTCCACGATCAGCGTACCGTCCAACCACAACTTGGTATTGGGCGGTCTCTGACGCCGATCTCATAGTCGCCATTTTCATCCGGGGTCAGCGTGCCGGTGAAACGGGCGGAGCGGGGCGCCGGGCGCCACCACCGCACCGCACGCAGCGCCGCGGGGCCGCGGAAGGCGAAGTCGAGCTTCGCATCCACTCTGGATGATGGGGCGCGCCGGAAACGGACAGATCTTCGCGAGGAAAAATACTCCGCCTTACCGCCGGCTGACCCTCGGCGGTTCTGAGCGCCGTGGTCGGCACCACCTCCAGCGGACGCAGGAAATTGGTGCCCGGGACATAGGTCACCTGGGCTGCGGGGAAAGCGGCCTTGATCCCATCCAGCGCGGTTACGGCGCGGCTGGGCTGACCATTATAGTTGCCCAGCATCACCGGCACCTGGTCGGCCAGCGGGCCCACCACCAGATGTGCTTCACGGAGGGCTTGAGCGGCAGCAGGCCGTAGTTTTTCAGCAGCACCATGCTTTCGCGCGCGGCCTTCAGCGCCAAGGCGCGATGGGCGGGCGAATCCATTTCGCTGTCGGGGAGGTCTTGGCATAGGGCGAGGCCTCCGGCGGATCGAACATGCCCAGCCTGATGCGGGCCACGAAAAGCCGCTTGAGCGATTGTCCATCACCGACTGCGGCACCAGCCCTGCGCACGACAGCGTCGGAATAGCCTTGGCCCCGGCTTCCGGGCCCTCGCCGAAATCGGCGCAGTCGGTATCCACGCCATGCTTCAGCGATACCCGCCGCCGCCTCCGCCTGGCTCTGCACGAAGTGATGGCCGGCATAGATGTCCCTGATCGCGCCGCAATCGGACGTGACATAGCCTTTGAAATTCCAGGCGTTGCGCAGCAGATCGGTCAGCAGGAAAATCACTGGCGCAGGCCGGCTGGCCATTGACCCGGTTGTAGGCGCACATGAGCGAGCCGGCCTTGGCATCGACGATGGCGGCGCGGAAAGCCGGGTATAGGTGTCGATCTGGTCGTGCTTGCTGATCGGGCACATCCATGGCATGGCGGGTCGGCTCCGGCCCGGAATGCACCGCGTAATGCTTGGGCGTGGCGATGGTGCGGGGATGATCGGGATCTTCGCCTTGCAGGCCGGTGATGAAGGCGACGCCATACTGCGCCGTCAGGAACGGGTCTTCGCCATAGGTTTCCTGGCCGCGGCCCCAGCGCGGATCGCGGAAGATGTTGATATTGGGCGACCAGAAGGTCAAGCCTTTGAAAATGCTGTGGTTGCCCTGGCGCTGGGCCGTGTTGTACTTGGCACGTGCCTCCGCGCTGATGGTGTCGCCCATGGCGCGCACCCGATCCGTATCCCAGGTGGCGGCCATCCCGATGGCCTGGGAACACTGTCGCGTAGCCTGCCCGTGCGACGCCGTGCAGGGGAGGGTACCGCCCAGCCGGGGGATAGCGGTCGCCCAATCCTCGAGCTGCGCGGCCTCGCCTTGTCGGGCAAATGACGCTCGACGAGAAGGCCGCGCAGCTCGAGGACTGGGCCGACCGCTATCCCCCGGCTCGGGCGTGCCCGCCTACGCATGACCTGGAACGAGGCGCTTCACGGGGTGGCGCGCGCGGGCGGAGCCACGGTGTTCCCCCAGGCCATCGGCCTGGCCGCGACCTCTCGACCTCCCTGATGCACGAGGTCGCGAATGGGCGAGGTCAGGGCGACGAAGCGCGCGCGAAGCATCACGAGTTCGAGCGCCGCGGTGAGCGACGCCGCCTATCAGGGGCTCACCTTCTGGTCGCCGAATATCAACATTTTCCGGGATCCGCGCTGGGGCCGCGGCCAGGAGACCTACGGCGAAGACCCGTACCTCACCTCCAGGATGGGCGTCGAATTCGTGAAGGGCCTGC
>CAWGKS010000017.1:0-69565 GCA_963823235.1 uncultured Gammaproteobacteria bacterium
GAAACACAAATTTTGAAAAATTAACCTTCTTTGATTGCGTTTTCGCAAAGTTAGCATTGGCTTCTGAATCCCTTGCGACCTTAGGCCGCTCTCTGCACTGCAGTCTTAAAATCATTTTTCAGTTGGTAGATTTCAGTTTGGTGCAGTGGCAGGCAGAGCCTGAGAATTTCGCCATTTTGGGAAATGTCGAAAACGCAAAAGTTTCCAGAGGAAATGTTGTACGGCCCATACAGGCACTTCTGAAGGACACTGATTTCCGTTGCCAGTATGCCTTTTAATCACTTCCTTGTCACAGAATTGCAAAAAATCGCCGGTCACGGAGTTGTCGCGGTTTCGTTCGATTCCAAGAAGTTTCCAATGGTTTCAGCTCAGCACAACGGTCGTTCAAAGCACAATTCAGCATGGGCCATAAATAATCTCATGAAAACAATCAAAATCATCAATCAAACGCGTGATTTCGAAGCGAGCGGCGGTCGGACAGCGCAACTTTGAGCGTCGATGCGATGATACCGGCCGACGCGAATGTGACACGGATTCACTCAGTGCACACGCTTCAACAAGCGATCGTGAAACGACGAATCGAAGCCGAGCGTTCAACCGATTCAGCGACAGCGCCTCATCATATACCCAGCGCCTCTGGAACCGTCTCGAGTCAGCCGTCTGTCTTCCCCTTCGCTGCGCACTCGGCCTGCCAGACTGGCAGTCAGCGCACAAAGGTCCGCTTTGCTGATTGATTTCGGTATTGCTGGCCCCAGGTTGCAGCATGATCGGCTGGCACTGTCATTCGCACACCGCGCCCACTGCATGTTGCCGCGCACCCACCCCACGCACGATCTGTTCCTCGCGCAGCAGCGACAGAGCATCACACGTATCCCTAAACACAGCATTCCCTTTGCCCACTCTGTCCGCCGAACGGAGGCTTTCTGGGGCGCTCAACACGACGAGAAAGCTGCTGGCCAGCCAAAGCAGCTTGCCTTGCAAGACAAATCAACGCCATTCGCTCGCCGCCATCCAATCGTTACGCCTGGCTCCACCTCGAACCGAAACCTGCACCGTAAATTATGCTGGACTACAGACCCACAGCCATTCTCCGTGCTCGCATCAGGCTCAACCGCCACCACTTCAACAGCAGACAGCACATGCTGAAACTTGCTGACACGCCGAACTGCCCTCTCCGCCGCAAACGCAAAACCGACTCCCATGTTCTGTTCGATTGTCCCCGTTTTGCTCTTGCTCGGCACCTTTGCATCGCCGATTTGGATTTTCACAACGTGCCCTTGTCGCTTAATCTGCTCTGCGGTGATTTTTCTTCTATCCCGCCGGCCCTGGCCGTTGAGGACGTGCGAGCAGCGACTGCAAAGTTCCTGCATTGCATCAACAAGATCCGTCCTATCTGACTCACCCTCTCATGCTGTCACTCTGCTATGCCTTGCTGTGCTGTCTGCCTGCTCTTTCGCAGCGCTGCCCGGTTTTGCCTGCTGCTCGTCGCTCAAAACTCAACGTGCAGACCTACACCCGAAGCGCGTGGCTGTGGCTTTATTGCCTGGGACTTGGCACTGCCTCACGGTGGTTGCCACTTGGCCCTCGGGGTGCTCGCACTCCTGCCGACGTCGTACTTCCAGCTTCGTGGTGTTTGGCTCTGTACGCGTGAGTTCCCGTCTTGTCGTCCTCGCTTGCTCGTCTACCATCGCTTGACCCAAACAGCCTGCGTCTCGGCCAGTTCACGCTCCCAATGGGCTGTGTGACACTGGCGGGAGCAGCTGCAAACTGCCAACTATCGGCCAATCTGTCCATAAGCTTGTCATTTCTGCTCGGAATGCCTGCGCCCGCAGCTGTAAGCGGCGGCATGTGGGTCTTACCCGGTTCCTTATCTTGCCATCGCTCCTGTGCCTTGCCTTTGCCAACCACTGCAGCCCACAGCTGCAGCGGAGGGTCTTTAGCCTTGTCGTCCCTCTGATTGCGTCGCGCATTGTCGTCCTCGTACTCAACCCATCGCTTGTTTACCATCGTTTGACCCAAACAGCCTGCGTCTCGGCCAGGCACGCTCCCAACGGGCTGTGTGACACTGGCGGGAGCAGCTGCAAACTGCCAACTATCGGCCAATCTGTCCATAAGCTTGTCATTTCTGCTCGGAATGCCTGCGCCCGCAGCTGTAAGCGGCGGCATGTGGGTCTTACCCTGTTCCTTATCTTGCCATCGCTCCTGTGTCTCGCCTTTGCCAACCACCGCAGCCCACAGCTGCAGCGGAGGGTCTTTAGCCTTGTGGTCCCTCTGATTGCGTCGCGTATTGTCGTCCTCGTACTCAACCCATCGCTCGTTTACCATCGTTTGACCCAAACAGCCTGCGTCTCGGCCAGGCACGCTCCCAATGGGTTGTGTGACACTGGCGGGAGCAGCTGCAAACTATCGCCCAGCCCAGCATACCACGCTCTGAGCCTGCCGACAACGCTCTGATCTATGTTTCTGCTGACAATGCTCCTGGAAGCTTTCGCTGTGATGGTCACCTCGCCCGCGCGTCTTTGACACTGGCAACGTCGCGATTCTTCGACTGACACTTCCCTGGAGATGTACATTCGGTGGCGTTCGGCGTTCAGCGGTTCTTCTTGTTGATGTTGATGTTGTTTGTTTGGTTCCTGGTTAGCCCCTGTGATGTGACTCGATCTTTGCTCTGCTCGGTGCTGATCACTCGATGGCGAATGTCAATTAGTTGGCGTGCCCCCGTGATCAGTGTACTTCGCTTTGCTGTCTTGGAAGAAAGTTCAAGTTCAAGTTCAAGTTCGAGATTTTGCCCTGAAAGGGACGTGAGAGGCGGAGTCGATCTTAGGGTCCAGCCCGAGGTTCGCGCGGCAAAACGTCATCTTCCCGGTTTTGAGCGTCGAATCGATGCCCCGCACCAACGGTGCGCTGGGAGTCGCGCGTGTGTGGCTGGCTGCAACCCCGCAGCTGCCTCATTCATTCGAACGTGCGTAGCTCGACTTCGATCGAAATGCTTCCACCGGACGCGAATTCATGTGGGTCGTGCAAACCACAAACAGTGGAAGTCGCTTTGCTCCTCACGTTGAGCTTCATGAAAACTTTGCGATGTTCGCTTACACGGCCT
Organism: uncultured Gammaproteobacteria bacterium; assembly: GCA_963823235.1. GTDB lineage: Bacteria > Pseudomonadota > Gammaproteobacteria > Steroidobacterales > Steroidobacteraceae > FEN-1191. The sequence continues at coordinate 3,101 of CAWGKS010000017.1, forward strand.
CACAGTCATTCACGTTCACAAACCATAGAGATATCACAACCAGTTAGTGTAGCGGTTAAGTCTTTTCACATTTGCAGTTTCCTGGTCCTGCTGTGGAGCCGCAGTCAATGCAGAAGTGCAGCTGGGATTTGTGGTTCGGGAAAGTGTCAGCTGGAAACAGCAAGTGAGTGAAAAGAAAGAAATCGAGATAGAAAGTGCGTGTGATCATGATGTGGGTAGACCAGGGTCGGTGTCTTGAACCATCAAGTCGTCATCGTCGCATACCATGCTGGTGCACTGCTCGCTAAAACCAGGCAACCGATTTGGGTAGAGGTCTTCTGAAAAGCACAGAGAAATGAGCATGTGTGAGACATTGAGAAAAGAAGGAATGTTGTAACCTTTGTCGGGATCGGACTGAGGGCCGATAGAAAGTGAGTGTGCATGTGGTGGCAGACCAGGGTCGGTAGCTTGAATCATCAATCAACATCGTCGGATCGTCTGGCATACCATGCTGGTGCACTGCTTGCGAAAGCCAGGCAACCGATTTGGGTATGTGGTCTTCTGAAAAGCACAGAGAAAATGAGCATGTGTGAGACATTGAAAAAGAAGGAATGTTGTAACCTGCTCGGAATCGGAAAGTGTGTGTGCATGTGGTGGCAGACCAGGGTCGGTGTCTTGAACCATCAACACGTCATCGTCGGAGTCGTCTTGGCATACCATGCTGGTGCACTGCTTGCTAAAGCCGGGCAACCGATTTGGGTAGTCGTGGTCTTCTGAAAAGGACAGAGAAATGAGCATGTGTGAGACAAAAAGGAATGTTGTAACCTGCATCGGAATCGGACTGAGCGGATTGTCGCTCGTCTCGTTTGGCATCTTGAGTGTTCATGTGCAATTCTAAGCCAGGGATTTGTGCGAAGAAGGGAGAGGCGAAGCGACGTTCGAGCTGTCGAAGTCGTTGCATGTCGGCGACGTATTCAGGGTCGAGGCCTTTCTGAAGGACGGAGATGGGGAAGGGCCGCACAAATCGTAGATCTTGCATGGTGGTCTTGGCAACGATGACAAATTGTGATCGTTTGCTTGTCCGCGTCAACGCCTTTGTATTCAACGTAAAGCCCACGCAGAATGTCCATTCCAGGAGCGTCCGGTTGCAGTGGTTCGGGTGGAGGCACGCGCGACTTGGGGTTTTTCAGCAATTTCAGCAAGGGCAAAAGCGCACCCAGCGGCTTGGCAGTGGTCTTTTCGTCAGTACGTTTGCCAAGGTGAAACACATCGGTGTTGTCCGGAAGATGGAACTCTCCGCATACAGCGCAGAAGACCAGGTAGGTTGTCTGTTTTGTTGTCTGCCAATTGGAGAACGCGCTTCCGGCGGCGCGCCTCCAATGAGGCAGAGCCTTGCCCGCGCACATTGGTGTTTGCCGCGATCGATGTGAATTCCAAGAACTCATTAACACGGGCAGCCAGTGTTTCATCAGAAGGGACAGGCGGAAAATGCTCGGCTGCAGCGGCGTCAGTTTTGGCGTCATCGCCCCAGCGTTTGATGATGAACTCCATGAGCCGCCTGCGTCATCGGCATCGCCCAGCATTGCGCCTGAAAATTGAGTGTTAACAAACTGACATAAGCGCGACATACTGATTTTCGCGTTCAAGCTCTTCATGTCTTGCTTCTTTTGCCTCTTCTTACGCTCATCACGACGTTGCTGCGTTTGCCCTTTTCGACTGATGGTTTGCGAAGCTGGTCTGCGCCGTTTTCGTTTGCTGCGCTCTTGGATTCTGACTTGTTCGTCTTCTTCTTCCCAACGCCAAGTTCGTCGTGCATGCGCGCACGAACGTGGTCTTGTGCTTCGCTGCTCAAATCTTGAATGCCAATCCATGCCGTGGTGCCGTCTGTCCATTCCACCAGTGCTTGCTCCATGCGTTGATGAATGCGCGTGTCTGTGATTTGTGCAATGCGTTTGGCTTTGCCTTCGTACAGAGCGCTGAAGTGTTGTGCTTCATTGACGTGTTTTGCGTCCAGACGCAGACCGCCGCGGCATCCTGATTGTCTGTCTTCGCTTGTTCATCCAGCGACGCAGACAGCGCTTCGAGAATGGAATGATCTTTGACGCTTAGTTTGGTTTGGTGATGCGAAAACCAACTGCCCTGCACGAGAGAAAAATTGAGGGCTAATTCATGAATAAATTGAGAAAAGCTTACCAAGGCCCAAATCCTCCATCATGGCGACGATCGTATCATCCGACCACTCGAGGACACCTGCGGATTTCGCTGAAGACGATTTCCTCACCAGGTCGCCTATTGGCCAGTATTCCACAAGCAGCCTTTGATTTGACATTGGGCGTTTTCAAATTGCAGTAGTGGTAAAACGCAAAATGGGTTGCGTGGGAGCAGCGTGGCAGTGACGTGACCAGTGCCGTGGCGGTGCCGTGGCGCAGTGACGTGGGTGACGTGGCCAGCGACGTTGCAAAACGACGTGGTGCACTGGCATTTCAACAACCGCGAATTGTCATCTCAACACGCAACTTGATTGTTGGAAAAGCCATGAGCAAACGCGACAAGAGAAGGACAAAGAGAGAAAGGACGAAAAAGACAAGAACGCCGTCACGGATAAAAGCAGCATTGTTGCTGGCGTCGTACGAAGATCGGCCAAGGGGACCAAACGCAAGGCCGAGCTCGAAGGATCACCTCGTAAAGCCAAGTTCAAGAAGGTGCCGAAAAAGTCCTTCGCCGACTGCCAAGACAGTGTGAGCAAGGGTGGCTGGACGAGCATGCCACACATTCACTTTCATCGGTGAGCCAGCGGAATACACCACGGACATCTGCGTCAAGAAAGGATGCGGACAGGGGCTTGTAAGTTTACTGACGTTTTTTGTTGTTTTGCGCTGCGCTGTTGTGTTTGCTCACTGTTTGCGTTCTTTTGTTGCATTAAATGGGGTCATTTTTGTTTGCAGAAGCGTGAGCGCACTGAAGATGACCAGGTGAAGTGCTCGGGCGGGCACGCGGCCGACGAGTACGACAGTTCTGCACTTCAAGGGGCGTCAAGGTCCGTGACGACGCTGACGGCAAAAAGCAGGTTTAGTTTTGTTGTTTGGTTTGTTGTTTGTTGTTTGTTGTTGTTGGCGTGTGTATCTGAATGTTGGCACGCAGGAATACGAAATTAACATGCAAGCCAAGACCCTCAAGAAGTTTGCGCCTGCTGCGAAAATCGAGGCGTACCTCAAGGCAGAGGAACAAGGAACCGCGACGACCTTTTGGTAAGACCATTTGAACCGTCAAGTGCTGTGAGTGCATCGAGTTCGTGAAGCACAACCAAAGGAGAAAGTAGCGTTCTCAATCAGCCGCTCTGTCGAGGGCGAGCTGAATAGACGATGTCTTTGGACGAACTGCGTTCGACAGTGGAACACAGGTTGCTTTGGCGGAAGAAAAAGAGAAACTTTCGAAGCATACGGTTGTTCGAATCACACAAGGCGACAATGCGAATCGCCAAAGAACAAGATCGTGGAAACGCTGCCGTGCGACGGGATTTGTTTGTGTTTTCAATCCATTCGGGTTTCCGTGTTTTTACAACAAAAACCAGACATGCATCGATTCTGATGTGGCCATGGTTTGCTAAGTTGAGTGTGCCGGCAGATTGGCTTGGCGACAATTGAACACCAAATCTACGCTGTGAGCACTGCTTCGTTGATTCGAGCTCGCGAGGAGGCGGCAGTCGTTTGGGCTATCGAGCAACTTTGCCATTCTTGTCTTTGTCCGTCGGTTCAACGGTGAGTGTGCCTGAATTGCTGCTTGTTGCGGATTCTTATGAAAAAATGTTGCTGCTAGAGCTACCTGTTCACGCAAACGCACAACAACAGTGGGAGATTCCGAGGAGACCGATAACCATCGCAAAAAAGCCAGAATCGACGCGTGTTCTACAGGTACTGCAGATTGGTTGAGTTTATGTGTTGCGGCATGAGTGATTTTTGTGTTTCGTTGGTATGATGGCAACTGTCCGTTGCACGCAGATAAGATGTCCGACACAAGCGAAGAAGTAAAATCGGCTGAATCCAAGCAACACCGAGCGTTACGAAATGGCCATCGTTTTGTCGACGCCGTGTGGTGGTGTTATGATCCGCCGAGGCGAATTCGGCTCAGGTGTGCGGACCGAAGAAATTAAATGCAAACGCGGGCAATCTATTACTCCTGGCGTTGCTGCCAAGCTCGTCTTGATAGCGAATACAACACGACAGCCTCGCCGGGGATTGCTGGCAAAACTACGGTATCGAGTGGAACAAAGGTTTGGTTGCTATTCCCGAGCGCCCAATCAGGATACTCTGCTTGACCCTGTTTGCCGGTGCAACGAACCATCGAGAACACGGTGAGAAGGTCGACGCTCAATACGCACCTGACGACCAGAACACCCGGCTCGGCTTGAAGGCGTTGTGCTCCATTGGACCGGACGAAGACGTTCTGGTTTCATACGGCCGTGAGTTTTCCAAACTTTTGCGCGATTTGCGTCAAGAACAAGAACACGCCAATGCAGCAGCGGCAATGAAGGAACGGGAACTGCGTGATCTTCAGTGTCGCCTTCAACCATTCGAACGGCTCTGCTTTCGTTGCCTGTACGTGTTCCACCGAACGCGTTTTGCGCGTCACCGATTCGAGTGCGCCGCTGCTGCGAAAGGTTGCGCCGCTGACGATCGTTGATGTATCTCGTGACCGTTGCAATTGCGCCTGCAATTGATTTCGATATCTGCATGTGAAAAGGGGAAACCTTCAAGGTTTTTGTCCCGATCGTCAAAGAAACAACATTTTTTGTCTCGTCAAAGAAGCTGTCTCAAAGAAGAAATGCATCGGCCAAAAATTTGAGTTTTTGTCATATTCCTAACCAGGCACAGCATTTTCTCATCACAGCACTCACGATTTCGAAAACCAATGTCAACGGAAACCTCGACTCAGTTCGTGCATTACTTCGCAATTGTACGCACGGTAAAACTGTTACTTTAACCATAACGTCCGATTGTGATCTTGCCACACGACGAAAGTTTGATCGCATAAATTTTCTGGTTCCACGCGACCGCAGCTCCGGCGCACCTGCTGCACAAAATCGTTCGGGAAAGGACAAGCGCAACACGCGGGCAACCTCAACCATGGCATTGTTTCCCATGATAGCAATCATTTACGTCTAATGCTGGCGAAAAAAGTTTCTGACCTTCTCAAATGCTTTCTTCAATGCTGCTTCACTGCTTCTTCTCACTCACTTCTGCCCACGATGCGAACACGTTGAGCTAGAAGCTCAACGCACACTGCTGTCATCACACCGTTCACGTCACGAACACGGTTGTTCAAGGGCGATCGTGCTGCTGCCAGATGTGTTGATGAGTGTCGCTGCACACGCCATGCGTTGGCCAGCCACGCCTCGTCACCTTCGCACTCGCTGACGCGAACACCACGAAACGGGCGTGAAAATGGCAATCGAGCGCAGACACAGTGTTTGCTTGATGTTGATGTTGTTGCTGATGTTGAACCGCAGCAAAACAACGAGCTGATGCCGCTGAGTGTGTTTGCCTCGACCAGTTCATCACCAACGTGGCCAAAACGACGCGCCGCACTCTATCTCGAGTGACGACGTGTCTGCGTCCGTGCACGACGATTTCGACTTCCGTTCTGACGGTGTGCTCGAGGGCCAATGGCTGCGGAATGAAGCGCTGCGATCTGTTATCACGAACGGTTTCAGCTGCGGTGTTGATACGCGCCATTTGGGTCATCTGCCGTCAAAGCTTCGCGTTTCCAATTTCGACGAGCAACAATACATTTCTGCGCTTCTGCGTGATGGTGTCATTTCTCTTGGCCAGTCAATTTTCTCGCATCGGCATTTCTTTTTGCGCAACGGCGGCAAACTGCGTCTCATCTTTGATGGCAGGCGGTTAAATTCGCGTGTTTCTGAGCCACATGCTTTTCCCATGCTTTCTCATCGTGATTTGGCGCTCGTGCGCGCGGCGCTCATGGGCAGCCAAGTTTGATTTGGCGAATTTCTATTGGAACATTCGCCTGCACCCATCCATTCGTCATTTGTTCGGTCTTCGTACGTCGGTTGGCAACTTCGTGTGGAATCGGCTTCCCTTCGGTTTTTCGCACAGCGCTCTGCAGTCTCATCACCTAGCTGAAGCAATTTGTCTGCATTTGCGCACGTTGGGCATCGATGTTGTTCCACTACATGGATGATTTCATTGTGTTCGCCGACTCGGCCGAGCAGTGCGAGCGTCACCTGTTGCAGTGCATTTCCTTTTGCGAAAGCATCAATGTGCGTGTCAAGGCGCGCGCAAGACGGTGCATGCAACACAGCGGCCCCACATTCTGGGCGTGCGTTACGATCTGGTCGCCAAGACGTCGTCGCTCGATCGCAGTTACTTCGACAGGCTGTCTCGCGATCTGGTTTTTCTTGTCTCGGTCCAATTTGTCAAACGCGCTCGTTTTGCATCTTTTTTGGGCGCCGCTCTATTCTGCAATGCTGCTTATCCTGGTGCGCTAAGTTTTTTCAACGACGTTATTCGCTGTTTCAACTCTACATCGCATTTGCCATGGACGGCTCGTATTGATGTGGCTGCTGGTGTGCGTTTGGCGTCTGTTGCTCTCGAGCAAGTTTCGTTGTTCCCCCCTTGTGCTCTGCAATCTGAGGGGAGGGAGCGCTCACGTGTGTTTGCTGACGCTACGCCCACACAGCTTGGAGTGGTCATTGATGGTGTTCTACACGCTCAACCAATCGCAGAGCTGCCCATTTTTGAGGCAGAGGCCAGCGCACTCGCTCTAGCGCTCGTGCTGGCCAATCGCTCTCCGATCACTCTGGTCACTGACAATCGTGCTCTTTTCTGTGCGGTTCGCAAAGGCCGCTCTGGCAACCAACTGGCTAACACTGTCATTCGTGACATTCTACTGCGTCGACTTGGAGGAGCTGTGGTTGATGTTGAGTGGATCCCTGTCAAGCTCCAACCCGGCTGACATTCCTTCGCGAGCGATCTTTGATCATGATAGTCGTGATATTATTTTTCACATTTGAGTGTTTGACGCTTGATTTTAGGGTCTGACTGTATGTGCGTTGTCTCGACCTTCAATACAATACAATACAATATACGCCGAGCAGGTAACCCGCGATGTAACGATCGTTGAGAATGTCAAGTGTTGTGTGGCCATTCGCGCAGCGCCGACGTGCTCTCGCATAGCAGCGTGTAGCCCAGATACGCACCCACACACGGCACACCACGGTGCGCCAGACGCGCCCAATGCCCGCGCTGCGAGACGCCGCGGCCGACACAGCACGAGTGCCAACAACAAGTCGAACGTGTTGCACCACGTAGACGCCGATGTGAACAGCCGTCGCATGCTGAAATAGTCAACAGGGAACGTGCTCAACTCCGTCAATTGCACTGGCGCTGCGCCTGCGCGTCGCTGAAGCACGGCACGACCGAAACGGCCTTTGTTTGTTGTCCAGTTTGAGGCACGCGCACGGACGCGGAATGACGCAGCGCTGCACGGCCGTCATGAAAACCGCAGTACTCGGGCCCGAATGACGTACACCACGCGGCGACCGTTGACGGCAAGTACCTGCAGCAGGCGACAGGCGAGACGTGAGCGAAAAAACGAACAGAGCGTGTGCCATGAAGACCAAACAGCCAGAATAGTTATTACCACCACAGTACACCCACAACACGACAAGGCCGCTGCCCAAGCCCGCCCACTCCAGGTGCAGTATTTACCAAAAGCCATGGTTTGAAATTTCAATTGCACTTTTTGCGGCAACCAGACCACCGGGCAACAGTTCCCAGATAATTCTAATACCGCGCAGAATGGCCTACCTGGAAAATATGCGATCGTTTCCGAATACGTCGCGGTTATCGAGCAGATGCTTCTAGGGTCGTCTACGGGGAGGGCACCTGTGAAGTCTGGGCTGGCTGATTAGCAGGAATGCAAATTCGGGCAGTTGGATTAGCAAGATTCTTGTCGTCACTCTCAATTGTTAGCAAGATTCGTTAGCAAGAGTCCCACTCTGACTCGACTAAATGCGAATTTCGACGCAATGCCTGGTTTTTGCTTGTTTTTTGGCGCGCAAGGGAACAACTGTGGTGTGCAATGATTCGACGCGAAGCGCGAGAAAAGGAAAAAAATTACCCTTGCACGGGGCTGGGATTGTCGATTGTGGCGCGCATCGCCGAGCGCTGTCGTGCCGACATCAGCTATGAACGGCCTGCGAGCGGGCGAGGCCTGCGCGCGCAGGTTCGATTTCCGTTCACCTAGTACACCGATAACCTTCGCTTAAGCGTAGTGCCGCGATGCTGGCCGGGTTTGGCGTCTGCGGTGCAATAAAGGAGTTCGGAACATGAAGATTATTCCCATTCTGGCAACGACCACATGGCTCACGATTTCGGCCGCCGGCGCCGCGGAACCGAACTGGCCGGCACTGCCAACCCGTGCCCCCGAGCCCGCCAGCAATCACTCGACGCCCGCCAAAGTCGAACTCGGCAAGATGCTGTTCTTCGATCCGCGTTTTTCCGAGACCGGCACGATTTCATGCGCCAGCTGCCACAACGTCATGGAAGGCGGCGACGATCACCGGCCGGTGTCGATCGGCGTCCATGGTCAGAAGGGCGGTCGCAGTGCCCCGACCGTGTGGAATGCCGCGTTTCTGTCGGCCCAGTTCTGGGATGGGCGAGCCGCCACCCTCGAAGACCAGGCCAAGGGCCCCGTGGTCAACCCGGTGGAAATGGGCATGAAGGATCTGGGCGCTGCAGTCGACCGCATCCGCAAGATCGAGGGTTACCGGGTTATTTTCCAGAAGGCGTTCGGTCCCGACGAGGTGGCGACCGCCGACAACGCCGCCAAGGCGATCGCGGCCTACGAACGCACGCTGATTACGCCGGGTAGCGCCTATGACCGCTACGTCAACGGCAACAAGAGCGCCCTGACCGCGCAGCAGGCCAAGGGCATGCAGACCTTTGCCGCCACGGGTTGCGTGGCCTGCCACCAGGGCCCCAATTTCAGTGGCCCGGCGCTGCCCACCGGGACGCCCTTCCTGATGAAATTCCCCACCTTTCCAGCGAGCCCTGTTGTCGCTACCTACGATCTGGCCAGGGATCAGGGTCGATTCGAATCAACAGGTCTTGAAGCCGATCGGCACATGTGGCGCGTGCCGTCGCTGCGGAATCTGGTCTACACGGCGCCTTACATGCACAACGGCTCGGTCAAGTCGCTGCCGGATGCAGTGCGCGTGATGGCCGGTGCCCAGTTGAATCGCACGCTCAGTGAGGTCGATGTGAGCGACATCGTGGCCTTCCTCGAATCACTCACCGGACCATTCCCTGATCAGATGATGCCTCGTCTGCCACCCACGCCTGGCGATCTTCTGCAGTGAGCGCGCGATCGGCGCCAACCTGTGACACGACTGCGATCGACGCATCACCGGCTGCGTGCGCTCAGTCGCGTCGGCGGACGATCTATCCGGATGGATTTCGGCATGAAGTGGCCTGCCTCCTGATCGCCGATCGCAGCCACATCAGGGCGATCTCGGTAACCACCGGCCTGTCCCGCAGTACCCTGCTCCGCTGGGTACGCGAAGCGGGAGGTATGGCCTGGCAGGCGAAGAGCGGTCACCAGAAAGAATCGCGGTGTTGCGTGCCTTCTTAAGCTCTACTTACGAATTCGCCAGACATAACGGGCGTGTTCAAGCGCTACATGAATGGCAGTGGGAGTGCAAAGTGTCCTTCGGCATGAAGTGATTCATCTTTGCGACGGCCCTCACAATTTTCACTAGCCGGTCACGGTTACGATCAGTGCACGCACCGCCCACAGCTGGAGCGATGCACCCACGGGAGCGCGATTATGAAAGACCCCTACGACTCAGCCAAAGATCGAACCTCCATACTGGGCCCGACCATTCAGTTCAAAGGTGAGCTGACCGCCAACGAGGATCTGTTGATTCGGGGCCGCGTCGAAGGTTCGATTACTCACACACAGCGACTGACCATTGGCAGTGAAGGCAAGGTACACGCCAGTATTGAGGCGTTGATGGTCATAGTCGAAGGCACGGTCGAGGGTGATGTACGCGCTACCAAGTCCGTAGCGGTGCGCGAGCATGCGCAGCTGACCGGCAATATTTCAGCGCCATCGGTGACCATTCTGGAAGGCGCCAGGTTTACTGGTCACGTGGATATGAGCGGTGGCAGCACGGTCAAGGCAGGCGCTACCACCGATGGGACGCGGCGCTCGCTGGGCTCAACTTAACTCTCACATTCCGGGTAATCATCATGAGTTGGTTTAAAACCGAAAGCTCTGGGGAGAACGCAATGAGCAATTCACTGTTCGAGCCGCGCGCGACCAAGGTGGCCGCTGTAGACACGCCAGCCGTCGATTTCGACGTGAAAATGCCGCCACGCCCAGCCCTCGCACCGCGGCCGCCCGCCCGGCCAGTACCGCAAACTGAATCTGTGCCACAGCCGAATGCGCCGGCATCAGTGCTGGGTGCAACGCTACGCTTCAAGGGCGAGCTGCGCGCCGATGAAGATTTCGTCCTGCAGGGCAGGGTGGAGGGCTCGATTCATCACAGCCAGAATCTGACCATAGGCACGGAGGGCGTCGTCAAGGGGGATTCCCGCGCCGCGACGATCGTTGTCGATGGAACCATTGAGGGTGACCTGTACGCGCTGGAATTCATCAGCCTGCGGGCCACTGCGCGGGTGCAGGGTAACTTGCTCGCGCCGCGCATCTCAATCGCCGAGGGCGCGACCTTCAACGGCAAAGTAGACATGGCCAGCGCCACGCGCGCGGTACGCCACATGAGTGAGCGCCACGCGGGTGGTCAGGCTGAGATGCTGAGTGAAGAAGAGATCCTGATCGGACCAACGCCGGCGCCGCCGCCACCGCCGGGTGCCACCTGAGAGGTCATGCCCGATCGGATATCAGGCGCTGCGTCACCACGCCTGCCCTTGCTCACTGGATTCAGACATGACCTCACTGCTGTTGATAAATCTCCCTGACGTAGACCTGCCCGTGCCCGGCGCCGACCCGTGGCATGCGCGCCCGGAGGACCCGGCGATCAGCGTGATGACCGATTTTCGCGAGCACGCGTCGGTCACGATTGCGGCAACCACGAATACGGATGCCGCGTTGGAACACATGAAGCACGCCGGCGTTCGCTGCGCATTCGCTACCAGTGATGCGCGACGCGTTGTGGGCCTGATCACGGCCTACGACATCATGGGCGAGAAGCCGATACGCCATGCGCGGGCCGTGTCGGGTCGGCGCGAGGATGTGCTGGTGCGCGATATCATGACTACGGTGCGCGATTGGAAAGTCGCCGAGGTCAAACAACTCGAGGTGTCGACGGTTGAGGACTTGCGCCGGAAATTCCAGGAACCTGGGCTGACTCATATTCCGGTGGTGGAGTTGAATCAGGAGGGGCGACGCCAGTTACGCGGGTTACTGTCAGGGTCCAAAGTCCGACGACTGCTTGCGGGCTTCGACTCGACGAGCACAACAAAATAGACGCTGACTTGGTTCAACGGCCTGGCCAGGCTGCTCGACGGAGTGTGGCGCCGGGTAGGGCGGGACGTTGGACCTGGCATGGCCGTGTGTGAAGCCAATGCATAAACACACAACTCGAGCGCAGCCGATGCCGTGTTTCGATTCGCAGGCGGACTCGCTTGAGGTTTCAGAGCGCGATGTGCTGCGTCTGCTGGGAACGGGTTGCTCACTGACAAGCGTCAGCAGGCACCTGGCGCTGTCTGAGAGCACCGTGCAGGCCTACGTGCGTGAAATTAAGCGAAAACTACGCTTGAACTCGCTCGATGCGTTACGTGACCACGCAGTGCTACTCCATGACTTCATGGGAGCTGGCGCGGACGCATTGGCGACCGCCCGTCCGCAGCACCTTCCGCACCAGAGTCGCTGGCTGCCAGATGTGAAGTTAAGTGCAGGCGGTCCGCTGGGTAGCGCCTGTCGACGCGAGCTCAATTGCAGGTCGCTGCGCGACGCCGCGGATTTTCTGAGGGATTGTCCGTCACCGTCCGGCGCAGCGCCGGACGATCCGGGCGCGGTTATTCGGCATCGCACCGGGACACTGGCCGCCAAACAGGCACTGCTGGTGGCGTTGGCCCTGGAGGCCGGACGCGAAGATGTGCAGTTGATTGTGGCTTGCTATGAGTTGCGTGTAGTGGACGACAGTACGCATACCCGACCTGCCACCCTGCCCATGGCCGTGTGTCATATCCGCTATCGATCACATGACCTCCAGATCGCTGAGCCCTGTGCGGGCTCGCTGCTCTGCAGTCGGCCGATGTCTACGGTATGCGTAGACCCTGGGCGACTGGCGAGCGAACGGGTGAGGATGTATCAGACGATGGCTATCGATTGGTGTCGTGCACTCGATCTGAAGCCGAACTACTTTGCCCGGTTGCGCGCTGAGCAGTTGCGTCAAACCGAGCGCCGCGCCGTTTTTGAGGATCTCCTGGGACACCAGTTGCCCCGGAACTACACGCCTGTTTCCTGATCCGGTGGCCAGGGGTTTGGAACCTCGACCGCAACGCTCCCGGCGCGATCAGCGAGCCAGCCTGAAGACAAACAGCACCGGATTGCCAGCCGGCGTGTCGATCTCGGGCGTCAGCGTCGCCCGGGTCGCTTCGAGCGCGCTCCCGCCGCCTGTTACCACCGCCACGTACTGCTCACCGTTGACGCTGTAGGTGATGGGGAACGAGGCTGGCGCTGCGTTGAGGCGTGTTTCCCAAAGTATGGCGCCAGTCTGGTCGTCATAGGCGCGAAACTGCCGATCATGATTGCCATTGAAGAGCAGGCCTCCGGCAGTGGCAAGTATTGCGCTGGAGGGAACCGCACGCTCACGATCGGTCCACAGCACCCTGCCAGTCTGCAGGTTGATGGCCTGGAGACGTCCGAACTTGCCATCGCCATCGGGACGCACGCGTTGCTCCATGCGCGTGTCCACGCCGCCCGCAGCGGTGTCCGCAGCAGTGCCCGGCGTGAACGTGTAGTTCATGCACGATTCCGTGAGCGGCGCATAGAGCACTCCGGTCTCCGGATTGATGGAGGTTGCCGGCCAGTTGCGTCCTGAGGTGGCGTAGGGACAGACCAATTTGGCAACGCCCGCTTCGGGCTGGACGGCGGGATTGATGATCTTCCAGCCCGTGGCGGGATCGATATCCTGCACCACGTTCTGCAGACCCAGATCCCTGGAGAACACATATTCGCCCGTTGCCCGGTCGATGGCGTCAAACATCGCCAGCTTGCCGCCAGTGACGACGAGCTTGCGCGTACGGCCCGCGATGGGCAGTTCGAGCAGTGATTGTTCGAAGGCCCAGTCCAGATCCCAGACATCGCGGCCCATATGCTGGTAGTACCACGCAAGCTTGCCCGTGTCCGCGTCCAGCGCGAGCGTCGAGTCGGTATACAGGCCGAGATTCTCTGGCCGCTCCTGCGGATCGGGCTGCAGCAGGGTGGCGGTGGCGTAGGTGTTGCCGGTTCCGAAGTAGACCAGGTTGAGATCGGGGTCGTAGCTGCCTGGAGTCCACACGCCAGCGCCGTAGCGTTCCTCCACGGGGTGAGCATTCCAGCTGCCGCCACCGGGCTGGCCGGGTCGCGCAATCGTGTTGAAGCGCCACGCCTCATTGCCGGTCTGCGCGTCGAGCGCGATGATATAGGCGCCCCCCTTGCCATGCGTTACACCGAGTGACACACCCAGGATGATCTTGCCGCGGGCGGCCAGCGGGCCACTGTCGAGCCGGAATGGCGAGCCATCGGCATCGCCACTGCGCGCACCCTGCTCAGGTGCAATGACCGCACGATCCCAGATGAGCTTGCCGGTCCTGGCTTCCAGCGCTACGACATGCCCATCGGCGGTCGGCGCGTAGATGCGCTCTCCGAGGATCGCAAGACTCTTGGCGCGCGCGCTGCGCCCGCCGTCCGCCTCATCCGGCAGCAGCCGCTGGTATTGCCACAGCAGTTCACCGCTGGCGGCGTCCAGGGCTTCGACGGCGGCGCCACTCGCAATGAACATGACGCCATCGTGCACCAGCGGCGTGATTTCATTCACGCTGGGCGGCAGCGACCAGCTCCAGGCACTGCCCAGTCCGTGCACATTGTCCTTGTTGATCTGCCTGAGGGGACTGAAGCCGAGTGCCTCGTAGGTGCGCCGCCAATGCAGCCAGTCGCCCGCCGGCGGATTGCGCAGCAGCTGCTCACTGACCACGGATACACGGCCCAGCATTTCAGTGCGCGCGGCAACCGTGGAGGTATAGATGGCATCGCGCTCAATGGCGGCGGAGAACAGTCGGGCATTGCGCTCTGCTTCTTCGGCGGATGCGCCCGCCACCGCGACCTTGCTTTTCGCCGCTTCCGTCCAGCCGTCGTTGGACTGCCGGATGTAGCTCTCGATTTCCGTGTAGGTCTGTGTAGTCAGCGAGCCTGGACCGGCGGGCGGCATCCTGGTCGCGATGTATTGCAGCAGCGCCGCGCTTGTCTGGTTCTGCCAATGGGCATCGAATTTTTCGCCCTTGAGTGGTGGCCCGAATTCGCCGCCCTCCAGGTTCGCGCCGTGGCACTGCAGACAGCTGTGCGTGTAGGCAGCTGGCACCGCAGCGCGTGCGCTGCCCGGCTGCGGGCTGGCGCAGCCGGCTAGCAGGGCTGCCGCTATCGCCGCGCCTCTCAATACCAATGACTTCACGGCACACGACGCCCGTTCACGACCATGCATGCTCACTTGCCGGCTCGCGCCAGGCGGTCGCTCTCAGCGCGCGTCGATGCGGGTCCGGTGTTGCGGCTCGCAAGTCCGCCGCCGGCCGGAGCCTTGCTGAAGGGCTCCGGATCACCCGGCCGCAGCTTCAGGCCGTAGAGGCTGTGCATGCCCGGGTGGCGGCCGAGGCCGCCATGCAGGTCGAAGCCGCGATCAAGCCAGTCGCGCAGCGGGTCATCGTCGGTCAGGGGCGGCGTGGTCGCGACAGAAGCCACCCACAGAAACAGGGAAAGCGCGCGATAGTCCGCGTAGTTCGGGTTGGCGCCGCCGAGCCAGCGGTCTTCCGCCAGCAGCTGGCGCAAAGGTTCGAGGGTTGGTGGCACCAGGGGCAGGCGCTCTTCGCGGCCCTCCTGCGCAGCCTCGAGACTGCGGCCACCGAGAAAGGCCTTGCGACTGTGCGTCACGTATTCGTGGTCCTGCAGCATCGACAGGTCACGGTAATCCTTGATGTAGCAGCTGAACCACGGCGTCACCGCCGTGCGCCACAACCAGGCTTCGAGGAACTTCGTCAGCACCTTGACGCCCGGATCGCCGCACAGCATCGGCCGTTCAGGGTAAGTCTCGTCCAGGTATTCGGCGATCAGCCAGCTGTCGAGCACCCAGTGCCCGTCATCGACAATCGCCGGGAGGCGTTCGCTGCGGCCACCGGTGCGCTCGAGTATGCCGGTGAAGCCGCCCGGCACGATGTCGAGGTCGAAGCCCTTGTGCTTGAGGGCGTACTTCGTGGCCCAGACAAAGGGGCTGATGGTGCAGCCGGAAGCGAGCTGCAGGTCATACAGTGTGATGCGATTGTTTACTGCCATGGGTATAGGCGCGCCATTCTACAGCCAGGCGCATCAGTTCGCCGGCTCAAGCCGCAGCACACGCCCGTCCGATTCGTCAGTGCAGACGTAGAGATAGCCATCTGGCGCGGCGCGCACATCACGAATGCGCCAATGCCGATCACCCAGCAGTTCTTCCTGGTCCACTACCTCGCCGTGGGCGTCGAGATGAACCCGCCGCAGGTGCGTGAAAGCCAGCGACCCTGTAAACAGATCGCCCCGCCACGCTGGAAACCTGTCGCCGTGGTACACCGCGAGACCTGAGGGCGCGATCGAAGGAGTCCAGTAGATCAGCGGCTGCTCGAGGCCCGGGCGCTGGGTATACGGCGACACGTAGGCGCCGGAGTAGTCCATGCCGTAGGTGATCACCGGCCAACCGTAGTTGCTGTGAGCGGTGATGACATTCAACTCGTCACCGCCGCGTGGGCCGTGCTCGGTTTCGTAGAGGCGTCCGCTTGGCGCATCAAACGCCAGGCCCTGCGGGTTGCGGTGACCCCAGCTGTAGATCTCGGGGCGGACCGAGGCCCGGCCGAGAAACGGATTGTCGCGCGGCACGCTGCCATCCCCATTGAGGCGCACGATCTTGCCCAGGTCAGAGCTCAGATCCTGCGCCTTTTCACGGTACTCGAAGCCCTCGCCAATCGTCAGTGCAAAGGTGCCGTCAGGAAGGAACGCCATGCGCGCGCCATAGTGGTTGTCGCCGGCCTTCAATGGCAGTGCCCGGAATATCACCTGCAAATCCTGGAGCGAAGTGCCGTCGAAGCGGGCACGCGCTACCTGCGTGCCGTTGGCGGCATGGGTCCCCGCGGCATAGGTCAGATAGACAATTCCGTTCAGCGCAAAATCGGGATGCAGCACAATGTCGAACAGACCCGCCTGACTGCCGGTGAGCACCGCCGGGACGCCGGCAATCGGTCGCGGAACCAACGAGCCCTCTTTGATCAGGCGCAGTCTTCCTGCGCGCTCGGTCACCAGAATTGCGCCGTCTGGCAGGAACGCCATTGACCAGGGGTGATCGAGTCCGCGTGCGATTTCTGTGACGCGATAGCCCGTCTTGAGCACTTTGGCAGTTTGCGGTGCGGGCGGCAGGGCACTTGCGGAGCCGGCCGCCAGCGTGACAGCCAGCACGGGTAGGAAGCGGCGCATCATTATTATTCCAGCTAAAACCAATGGGCTGCAGGATAATTGAGAATCTGCCAGTGGGGAGAGAACAATTGCTGCGCCGGATCAGTGCATTTGCGATGGCTGCGCTTGTCATGATTACTCTGGGTACGGCCGCGCAGGCATATTGGGTACAGGACGCCTGGTCCGCGGCCGCGGGCCTGGCCACGGGGGGCGGTCCGGTCGCCATTCCCCTGGGCGATCGACTGACCTGGGCGGCGCACGATCTTGGCGGCCTGCTCGACTCTTACGGCGCCCTCAGCACGATTGCCTTGCTGATCGCGCTGCTGATCGCAGGCGCGGTGGCACGATTCAGCGGCCATCGTCGGCTTGTCTTTGGCATCGCCGGGGCGTCGGCAATCCTCGCACTGTTGACCGGGCTCAAGCTGGCACTCGGCACAGTGGGAGTATTCGGCGCGCGCGGTTGGGCGGGTCACGCTTGCCAGGCAGTGGTCGGTCTACTGGCAGCCCTGCTGTTTGCGCGCCTTACGGCAGTGAAAAAATAGCGGCCTCCGGGACTCTATCCCCCAGGACGGCGCGCGCGGATTGCCGCTTTGTCCGAGGGGCGCCAGATTTTGCGCACAACCATAGCGTGAGGGCGCATGAAATGGCTACGCTGTCTGTATGAGCATGGCATTTCTTTCCAGTCGCTACCGCTGGCTCGTGTGCGCCGCCTGGCTGCTGTTCGCGCTCGTCGCATTGCCGTTTGCAGACCAGGTAAATGCAAGGCTCGACGCGACGCCACGCCTGGAGGGCACGGAGTCGGCCGCCGTGACGCGCGCATTGCGGACAGGATTCAAGTCACCGTTTGCTGACCTGGCGTTGCTGCGCGTCGCTGCGGCGCCATCGCCCTCGAGCGAGCGCGGTAGAGAAATGCTGGAGCAGGTGACATCGGCACTGCGTGCGACGCGCGGTGTTTCCGCCGTGCTTTCGTATCTCGACAGCGGCGACACCACATTTATCGGCAAGGACGGAAGCGCCATCGCTATTGTCGGACTGGATATCCAACAAGGGCTTGCCGATACGCTGGTGCCGCGGCTGCGCGCGGCTACCGAAGCGCTGCGCCTGCAGATGCAGGAACGCTACGCTGGCATCGCCTTCCGCTGGACTGGCGAGGCGGCGGTGAATGCCGACATCAGGCGCGAAAGCGGCGAGCAGACGCACAGTGCTGAGTTGCGGGTCTTTCCGCTCATGCTGGTCCTGTTGCTGATCGCATTTCGCAGCGTCATCGCCGCCGCGCTGCCGCTGCTGTGCGGGGCGCTGACAATGCTGATCTCACTGGGATTGGCCGTGGTAGTCAACCGATACTGGTCGTTATCCGTGATTCTCGTCAGCGTCGTCAGCATGGTGGGGCTTGGGTTGAGCATTGACTACGCACTGCTCATTATCAGCCGCTACCGGGAGGCACTTGACGCGGGGTTGGCGCGGCCGGCGGCCATCATTCAGGCTGGCGAGCGTGGCGGCCGCACGGTCATCATATCGGGTGGCGCAGTCGCGATCGGTTTCGCCGCGATGTTGCTGGTGCGCGTGAACGAGGTGAGATCCATTGGGGTCGGTGGGCTGCTGGTGACCAGCGTCTCGGCATTGATCGCCACCACCTTGCTCCCGCTACTGCTCTCGTGGCTTGGCCCATGGATCGACGCCGGCCGCATCGGGCGCGCCCGCCGGCAAGACAGCTCACGTCACTGGTGGCGCTGGGCGTCCTGGGTTGGCCGGCACCCGCTATGGGTACTCGCCGTTGCGGGACTGCCGCTAATACTCCTGGCCACCCAGGCAGCTCGCCTGAGAATGGATCTGCCGCGTGGCGCCTGGCTCCCGGCAAATGTGGAGTCCGTGAGGGCACTCAATGAACTGGAGTCCATCGGTCACAGCAACTTCGGCCAGACCATTCGCGTGATCGTCAATCTTCCCGCGGGCGTGACAGTCGAGAGTGAGTCCGGCTGGAACGCGGTGGCGCGGCTGGTCGCAGCGTATGCGCACGACCGGCGGGTTGATCATGTCTGGTCCGTTACCACACTGGGCGGGACGGGGTTTGGCGGGGCGGCAACGGTGGCGCTGCTTCCCGATTCGATCCGCCGCTCATTGGTCAGTGTCGATGGTCGGGCCACGCTCATCGACCTGTTGCCTCGCGAAGGCATGACGCCCGCGGAAGTGACTGGCTTCGTAAGAGAGATCCGCTCGACCAATTCCGAGGCGCTGACGAAATTACCAGGTACCCGCCTTATGGTCGGCGGCGCACCTGCCTTCAACGCCGACTATGAAGATGTCATTGCGAGCAGCGTGCTCGCAGTCATCCTGAGTGTTGTGTGTGCCACGCTGCTGATACTGGCATTGGCATTCAGAAGCGTACTGATTCCCCTGAAGGCCGTAGCGCTTAACCTGCTGTCCGTCGCGGCGGCCTTCGGTGCGGTGGTGCTGGTATTTCAGGACGGCTACGGCTCAAGCCTGGTAGGTCTCGCCCAGCCACTGAATGGCGGTTTTCCAATACTTCCGGTGCTGGTGTTCTGCGCCGTCTTTGGACTCAGCATGGACTATGAGGTTTTTCTCGTCGCTCGCGTCGCCGACGGCCACCGCTCAGGTCTCGCGGATGGCGCAGCGCTGGCCGCCGGGCTTGCGAGCACGGGCCGCGTCATCACGCTCGCCGCCGCAGTCATGGTGGCGATTTTCGGCGGCTTCATTCTGGGAGACTTTGTACTGATCAAGATTCTGGGATTCGCCCTTGGTGTAGCAGTGCTGCTGGATGCCACTCTGGTTCGACTGGCGCTGGGGCCGGCACTCATTCGGCTCGCCGGGCGCTGGAACTGGTGGCCGGGCGAATCACTGCAATCATCCAGGGGTCAGAAGGTCATGACCCGTTGCAGTTGTGAGCGGACGAGGTCCAGCACCTGCGAGCGGGCCTGGTGGATGAAGAAATGCCCACCGGGCACGATCGCCAACTGGAACGACTCACAGGTATGGACTCGCCAGCCTTCCATCTCCTCGCGGGACACTGTTGAATCGGCATCGCCGCAGATTGCCAGGATGGGGATGGGCAGTGGCTGCAGGGGCGGTGCCACGTAGGTCTCCATCGCACGCAGGCTCGCGCGAATCAGCGGCAGCAGCATGGTCCCTAACCCGGAATGGGCCATGACCGCCTCCGGCATCCCCTCGTAGCGCCGAACGTGAGCGAGCACCGCTTCATCCGGCCCCGCCGAAGCCGGCGGATGAGGGCCAGGGTCGTTGTGGCGCTGCACTCGCAGCGACGATCAGCGCGGCCGGCGGGCGCTGGCGATCTCCGGCAATGAATCGTGTCGCCTCGAACGCCACGAGCGCGCCCATGCTGTATCCCATCAGCGCATAGGGTCCGGTCACTTCGGTGGCGATCGCCGAGGCGATGCCGCCAGCGATGGCCCGAATCGAGGTCAGTGGAACCTCCACCAGGCCTGAGCCGGTCCCCGGAAACTGAATGGTCAGGATGTTGGCGATGCAGCGGAGCCCCTCCGACCAACCCTGAAAGGTCTGCGGCCCACCGCCGAGGTATGGCACGCAGATCAGCTGCAGCCCGGCGCCCGACTCGCCGTCGCCGCCAGTCAGCCATCCCGTCCGCGGTGCAGACCCGGCTATCGGGGACGTGCACCCCGGTAGTGGCACGATCAGCCCCATCGAAGCGGTTTTGAATCTCGGCCGCGAGCTGGATGATCGTGGGACCCTGGATGAGGGTGACGATGGGCAGATTGATCCCGACTCCCGCCTCCACTCGGTGCATCAACTCAAGGGCCATCAGTGAGTCGAGACCCACGGTGTTGAGCGGCTGGTCCAGCGGCAGCGCCTCGGGATCGATCTCCAGCACCTTGGCCAGCTCGGCCGCAATAAAGGACGTGATGAGTCCCAGGCGTTCCTCTGGCGTGGCAGCCAGGAGTTTTTCGCGTAGCGCGGCCGCGGCGGAATCCGGTTGAACTTCCAGCACCACCGTCTGGCGAATGATCGCCAGAAAGGGATCCGTTCGCGCGGTCGGCCAGACGCGCCATGAACGTCCCCCAGTCCATGGGCATGACGGCGACCTCGGGGACGTCCAGTTCGGACACGGTGCCCAGCGCCTCGACGCCGCGGGCCGGCGGAATCTTGCCCACCCCGAAATCGAAGCTCCGCTGTCCCTGCGCGGTGGCACTCATGCCGATCTCGGACCACGGGCCCCAATGGATCGTCTGGGCCGCCCGTCCCTGGCTTCGCCTCAGCCAGGCCAGACGATCGAGGAAGGCGTTCGCGGCCGCGTAGTTGCCCTGCCCCGGGTTGCCCATCAGCGAGGCGGTGGAGGAGAAGCTGATGAAGAAGTCGAGGTCGAGATGCTTCGTTGCGAGGTGCAGGTTCAGGGCGCCGACGGCCTTGGGTCCGAACACTGACGGCGAACTGGTCATCGTCCATGGTGGCCAGGATACCGTCCGCCAGGGTTCCGGCCGCGTGCACGATCCCCCGCAGTGGCGGCAAGGTGGTGTCGATCTGGGCGATGACGGCCTCGACCTGTACGCTGAGCGCCATGTCAGCCGCCAGTAGCGTCACCTGCGCGCCGGCCGCCTCCACCCGACGTGCGGTCTCGCGCGCCGCGTCGGATCCCGGGTCGCGCCCCAGCAGTACGAGATGGCGCGCGCCGCGCAGCGCCATCCATTCCGCCACTCGCGAGCCGAGGCCACGCAGTCCGCCCGTGATCAGGTACGTCGCATCACCCCGGAAGCTCAACCCGTCGTCCGGCTCGTCCACCGCGTTGTTGTCCATCGCGAGGACGACCTTGCCGATGTTGCGGGCCTGAGCCGAGTATCGGAAGGCGCTGACGGCCAACTGAATCGGAAACACGGTCTTGGGCAGGGGCCGGTAGCAGCCCGGATTCGAAGCCCGCGTAGATCTCGGCCAGGAGGCTCGCGTACACCGGCGGCTTGTCGCGACCAAGGCGGTTCATGTCCACGGCGAAGAAGGACAGGTTATTGCGGAACGGCCAGAGGCCGATCTTGGAGTTCGCATAGATGTCGCGCTTGCCGATCTCCACGAAGCGGCCGTACGGGGCCAGGATCGAGATGCTGGCCGGAATGAAGTCGCCCGCCAGATGGTTCAGGACGACATCGACGCCACGCCCACCCGTCGCTGCCCTGATTTCGTCCGCGAACGCGAGTGATCGCGAGTCATACACGTGCTCGATACCCATCGAGCGGACGTACTCGCGTTTGCTCTCGCTCGCGGTTGCAAAGATTTCGGCGCCGATCGCCTGGGCGATCTGGATGGCGGCCTGACCGACGCCACCGGCGGCAGCGTGGATCAGCACCTTCTCGCCGCGCTCGAGGCGCGCCAGGCGCCTCAGCGCGTACAGGGCCGCGGTGAACGCGACCGGCAGTGTGGCCGCGTCCTCGAAAGAAATCGTGCTCGGCTTGCGCAGCACGAGATCCGAGCGTGTGGAGGTAACGCTGCCGAACGCCGCCGGTGCGACACCGAACACTTCGTCGCCAACGCGCAGGTCCACGCCTTCGCCGACCGCGACGATGCGGCCCGCGAACTCGTCACCAAGCCATGGCACGTCGCCCGGCTGCATGGGGTAGATGTTCAGGGCCTTCATCACGTCGCGGAAGTTGACGCCGGCTGCTGCGACCTGGACCTCGACTTCGCCCGAGCCAGGTGCACGACGCGAGGCCGGCTTCAGGAGCAGCCGGTCCAGCATGCCTTGTTGCGCTGACTCCAGACGGTAGTTGCCCGCCGGGATCGGGATCGTCTCCGACGGTCGGCCGGAACCGGACTGACCTGCTTCTCCGACCCCGGCAGCGGGCGCGCGCTTGAGGCGTCGAATGAGCAGCTGAGCATCGCGCAGTGCGATCTCCGGTTCCGCCGGAAGGTTTCTCATTACGCCTGCCAGTGCCAGTGCATCTCTCGACCTGTGGCTCCGACTCGAGATCGATGACGATGGGCTCGAACTGCGGGTACTCCATCCGCACCACCCGCGCCAGGCCAGTGACGGGCGCCTGCAACAGAGAGCTTTCGTCACCGCCCCCGAAGCCTGAGGATGCTCCACGCGTCACGATCACGAGCCGCAATGGCCACTCGCCGGCCGCGGCTGCGAGTCCCTGTACGAGATGCGCGAATCCGAGCGCGGCCGCGACCACACCGTCGATCGGTGCGTCGCCAGACTCTGGGCGTTTGGCATCCAATGGCCAGAAGCTCACCACCCCATCAGGCAGCGGTTCGCCGGACGCAACCACTGCACGCCAGAGTGATTCGATGTCCTGCCGCGATCCCGGACGCAGCACGTACTTTCCGTCAGCCGTTACGGAAAATTCCGGCCCCGCCGTGACAAGGCGCGTGTTCCAGTCCCCTGGCAGCGCGGCGGCGAGGCCCAGGCCTGTCCCCGCCTCATCATCAAGAATAAGCCACGAGCGCGGACCGCCGGCGACTGCCGCGGCAATGTCAACGGGCACTAACTTGGGTGCGCGCTCCGCCAGCTCGGCCGGCTGCCACTCAACCTGATAGAGCCAGTCGGTGACAGGTTCCTCTGCAACAGAGCGTGACTCGCCGTCGATCACCTGGACGCGCCAGTCGTCCACCTGAAGGATCAGATTGCCGGTTTCGTCAAAGGCCCGCAGTCTGCCGGCTATCGTCTGTCCGCTGGCCAGGGCATCGGCATTCAGGGTGGCGTGGGCCCAGAACCGGGCCGGGAGCGAACGGCGCGCGCGGAGCCGGCCGAGGCCCACGGGCAGCCACAGTCCCCTCACGTCGTCGATGTTGTGGCCAGGCCCGGCTACGGCGAAGACCTGCGCCATGGCATCGAGTAGTGCCGGATGGATATGGTAGCGGCCCAGGTTGGCACGGATCGATTCGGGGGCCTCGATCAGCGCCACGGCCTCGCCACGGCGGCGCGCGAGCTCGCGGATTCCCTTAAACGCTCCGCGATAACCGAGGCCGAGCCTGCTCATGTAGGAGTAAAACTCAGCGGGGTCAAGCGTCGTCGTGCAGCGCGCCTTGGCCTGCTCGATTTCATCGAGGCCCCCGACATCGGCTTCCATGGCGACCATCCCGCCGAGTGACGCCGTCGCGCGGAGTGTCCACTTGTCATTGCCCGCGACGGGACGGCTGTACACCTGTATACCGTGGCCGCCAGTCCCATTCGGCGAGACAATCGCCTGGATGGTCTGGCTGGAGCCAACCGGCAGGAACAGGGCCCGCGCGAACTCGACGTCGTCGATGGCGGGCACGGCTACGTCTGCGCCGCCGCCGGCGCCTGCCGCCGCGTCGAGCATCAGCTCTACGTACAGCGCCCCGGGGACGACCACGCTGCCCTGCACCTGGTGTTCCGCGAGATAGGGCGGAGATTCCGGCGAGAGCGTTGCCTGGACTGTCGGGTAGGGTGAATCCGCGACACTGCGTGTCACGGGGTGACCATGGTCCACCGTAGTGGTGGCGCCACGGTGGGCGGCGAGCGTATCCGGCAGGTCAAACCAGAACCGGGAGCGCTCGAACGGGTAGGTGGGCAGGGGTAGCCGCAGGCGGCGGTAGTCCGCGTCGAAACCATCCCAGGCTATGTCCTTGCCGGCTCCGAATACCGCCGCAAGAGCTGCCAGCAGTGTGCGCCACTCGCTCTCGCCTGCTTTCAGTGATGCCGCCCACATCAGGCCGCTGCCCTGCAGGGTGCGGCGACCCATACCGATCAGAGTGGGATTGGGTCCGATCTCCACGTACAGCTGCGCCCCGAACGCGTGGACCGCGCGCAGTCCGTCGGCGAACAGCACGGCGTGACGTGCATGCTCGCGCCAATACCGCGCGTCCAGCATCGCTCCGGGCAACAGCAGCTGACCATCGAGATTGGTTGCGAGCGCGATCTGCAGCGGGCGCAGCTCCACGGAGCGGACCAGTGCGGCGAATTCGTCGAGGATCGGCTCCATCAGCGGCGAGTGGAAAGCATGCGAGACGTTGATCGGGACGACGCTGATGCCCGCCGCCTCCAGCGTGGCCGTGACACGCTCCACTGCCGAGCGACGCCCCGAAATCGTGATGTTCTCAGGTGCATTGACCGCGGCGATCTCGACTTCCGTTTCGCCGACCAGGGTCTGCTCGACGCGCTCACGGGGCCCGAGTACGGCTGCCATCGCACCCTCGTCCCGTGGCAATGAATTCATCAGCCGGCCGCGTGCGGCGATCAGGCGGATCGCATCTTCCAGGCTGAGCGCCCCGGCGACGCAGACCGCGACGTACTCCCCGACGCTGTGGCCCACCACGACATCCGGCACGACTCCCCAGGACTGCCAGAGCATAGTGAGCGCGTACTCAATGGCAAACAACGCGGGTTGCGTATATCGGGTCTCGGCCAGCAGGTCCGGTGCGCCCTCCGGCGGGAACAGCAGTGACAGGAGCGGCCGGTCCAGCAGTGGGTCGAACAGGGCCGCGCAGCGATCGAGCGCCATCCGAAACGTGGGTGAGCTCTGGTACAGCTCACGGCCCATCCCGGCGTACTGACTGCCCTGGCCGCTGAACAGGAAGGCGACCACCGGCGGTGGCATTGCCCGGCGGCCCAACACTACGCCCCGTTGCGGTTCGGCATCGGCCACCGCTGCAAACCGTTCAACGAGTTCAGTGAGGCTCGCTCCGATGACGGCCGCCCGATGCAGGTGGCGCCCGCGGCCAACGTTTAACGTGTAGGCGACATCCGCTGCCGGCAACGGGCGCTCGCCCGCAATGGCATTGGCCAGGGTAGTCGAGGTGACGCGCGCCAACGCGCTGAGCGCGTTCTGGGTCTTGGCCGACAGGGTGGCAATGTGGACCGGTCGCTCCACGGCGCTGCGTGGGACGATGGCCTCGCGCGCCTCCTCGATCACGATATGCGCGTTGGTCCCGCCGAACCCGAAACTGCTGATACCTGCGAAGCGCGGCTTGAGGTCCATCGGCCAGGGTTCGATCCGGGTCGGAATCCGCAGTGCTGTGCCCTCCAGCCTGATACGCGGATTCAGCTCAGCGAAATGGATCTGCGGATAGACCTCAGAATGTTCGAGTTCCAGCAGGACTTTGGCGAGGCCGGCCATGCCTGAGGCAACCTCCAGGTGCCCGACGTTTGCCTTCACGGAGCTCAGCCAGATCGTCTGCGCCGGGATCGGTTGCCTGGCCAACCAATTCTGAGAGGGCATTGACCTCGATCGGGTCGCCCAGCGGCGTGCCGGTGCCGTGTACTTCGAACAGGCTGAGATCCGCCGCCGCAATCCCGGCTCGGGCCAGGGCCTTGCGAATAACCTCCTGCTGGGCGCGACCGCTGGGTGCCGTCAGACCGCTGGTCAGGCCATCCTGGTTGACCGCGGTGCCGCGAATCAACCCCAGGATCCGGTCACCATCGCGCCGCGCATCCGACAGGCGCTTGAGCACCACCATGCCCGCGCCCTCGGAACGGACATACCCGTCCGCGCTCGCATCAAAAGTTTTGCACAGGCCGTCCGGCGAGAGCATCCGTGCCTGGGAGGCAGCGATGCCAAAGAGGGGGGTCAGTATCAGATTGACTGCGCCCGCGAGCGCGGCGTCGCTCTCGTGCATCAGCAGGCTCTGGCACGCGAGGTGGATCGCCACGAGTGAAGATGAGCAGGCCGTGTCGAGCGCAACACTCGGGCCGCGCAGGTCGTACAGGAACGAGATCCGGTTCGCGGCGATGCTGTGGGTGTTTCCGGTGCCGGTGTAGGCATCGATCATCGTCATGTCGCGGGCGGTGGCCGGAGCCAGGCTGTATTCGAGGGTGGCAATGCCGA
This sequence comes from uncultured Gammaproteobacteria bacterium, assembly GCA_963823235.1. Lineage (GTDB taxonomy): Bacteria > Pseudomonadota > Gammaproteobacteria > Steroidobacterales > Steroidobacteraceae > FEN-1191. The sequence continues at coordinate 29,560 of CAWGKS010000017.1, forward strand.
CGAACACGCCGGTTGCCGTTCCGGCAAGTCGTTGTGGCGCGATGCCGGCGTGTTCCAGCGCCTGTTCGGTCACCTCCAGCATGATGCGCTGCTGCGGATCCATCCACCGCGCCTCGCGCGGCGAAATACTGAAGAACTGGGGGTCAAACAGATCTACGCCGTCGATGAAGCCGCCTTTGCGGGTCACCATCTTGCCGGCCGTAGCCGGCGTTGGGTCGTGGTACAGGGCGGCTTCCCATCGATCCGGAGGTACTTCACGGATGGCATCGCGGCCACTGCGCAACAGAGCGCGCAGCGCGTCCATATCCGGCGCGCCGGGCAGGCGCACGCTGATGCCGACGATCGCAATCGGTTCCTGCGGCACGGCCAGGAACTCGTCCCGCGCCATCGCTGCGCCGGCAGCAAGGAATTTTGCAAGGCGCGCAATCGTCGGGTACTCCCACGTGAGCGTGGGCGAAAGGGGCCGTTCCAGCCAGGTCGCAAGCTCTCCGGCGAGCACCGTCGCCTCGATGCTGCCCAGGCCAAAACTGGCAAAGGCTGCATCATGATCCAGGTCCGCCGCCACGATATGCAGCTGCTCAGCGAGGTGGCCCACGAGCCAGGCCTCAATGCTGGCGGCCGTGCGACGGACCGAAGGCGGGGGCTGCGTTGCACCGGCTGCCTGCCAGTCTGCCACGGCCTTGAGTTCACCCGTATCCAGCAGATTGGCGATGCGCAGGCGCTGCGTCTTCCCGGACGACGTGCGCGGCAGGCGCCCCTGCGGGATCAGCACCACTCTGGAGGCACGCAGTTCGTGCTCCTCTGCGAGGGCACGCTGGATGGCCGCGAGTACCTGGGCCGGATCCGCCTGCGACCTGCGACGCAGCTCGGCCACCACCGCCAGCTGCTCACCACCCGTCGCCCTGCCGATGCACAACGCCGCGACGCCGCCACGGCGAATGTCCGGGTGGCAGGCTTCGACGCTGCTCTCAAGGTCGACGGGGTAGTGGTTGCGACCGCGGAGAATCAGCATCTCCTTGATGCGTCCCGTCACGTACAGTTCGCCATCCGCCAGGAACCCCAGGTCCCCGGTGCGGAGCCAGGAGTGATCGTCATCGGGCAGCCGCGCACGAAGCACGCGTGTCGACTCGGCGCCGCGTCGCCAGTAGCCACTCACGATGCTGCCCTCGGCAACCCAGATCTCACCGATATGCCCTGCCGGGGCCCGGACCTGCAAGGCATGATCTACGATTGCCACGTGGACGCGGTCCAGCAGCCGGCCGTTGCTGACCAGATCCCGCACGCCCGGGTGTGATCGATCGACGCCTCGCACGCGCCCTGCTGCAAGGTGGTCCCCGTCGACATGGATGATGCGTGCAGTGGTGCCCGGCGCACCTGCTGACACGAGAATCGCCTCGGCAAGGCCGTAGGCGGGCATGAATACCGAACGCCGGAAGCCGGCCGGTGTGAATGCCCGCGTGAATCGCTCGATGGTGTCTGCCCGAACGGGTTCGGCACTGCTCATCGCAATCCGCCAGCAGGACAGGTCCAGCTCGGCCCTCGCCTCCGGCTGACTGCTGTCCACCACGAGGTCGTAGGCGAACCCAGGTGCGGCGCTGGCAGTTCCGCGGAGGCGGGAGATCGCCTCGAGCCAGCGCATTGGTCGCTGCAGGAAGGCCATCGGCGCGATCATCGTCACCGGAAACCTGGCGTACAACGGCTGCAGGAGGGTGCCGAACAGTCCGAAATCGTGGTACAGGGGTAGCCAGCTCACGCCGATTACGTCCGGTCCGCTCGACATCCTGAGCATGGTTGCGGCTGAGCTCCTCAGCAGGAACTCATGGCTCATCATGGCACCGCGCGGAATGCCCGTTGAGCCCGAGGTGTATTGCAGCATCGCCAGTTGGTCGCGCCGAAGGTGGGGGCGCCTCCACTCATCGGCTCGCCTCGGGTCCACCTCGTCCATGATGAGCACCGAGACCCCGGGCCACAGTAGCTCGGCACTGCCTGGGCACGGCGCGGTCTTGACGATGGCGATGCGGGCCTGGGCGTTGGCCATGATCGCCTCGAGGGCGCGGTTGGAACGAGCTGGCCGGGTGGGATACGCAGGTACAGCGACCGCCCCCGCCGCGAGCACAGCGTAAAACGCCACGACGTAATCAAGCCCGGGCGGGAGCAGGAGCAGCACGCGTTCACGTGCCGCGCCGCGCTCCATGAGCTCGGCGGCAAGCGCGCGCACTTGTGCGTCCAGCTGGGCGTAGGTCAGCGCAGCAGTGTCCTGCTCTCCATCCAGCAGATAGGCGTACGCGAGCCGGTCAGGAAACCGGGCCGCCCGCTCGCCAACGAGATCCACAAACGTCGAGCAGGTTGGAGTGCGGGTCGCGCGGCGCGATGACATCTGATCCCCGTAGCGGGAGACTGGCCATGCCGGTTCTTAGTGGCGAATGTGGCTCACCAAAGGATAGCCGAAGGACCCGCTGGATGGATATAACGTTGGCGCAATACGTGTTTCGCCGCCCCGCCTGTGAGCCTCACGCCGATTCGCGCGCCGCCAGCGGCTCCAGCAACTCATCACTGACGAGCGGAATGCAGCTTCGGCATATCAACTCTGGTCTCATCGGCGACCCATGGCGAACGCAAAGCGCCAATACATGATCTGCCGAAGGACGGAATTGCCAGAATTTCCATAGCTCCGGACGGTCTTGCAAGGACGCTTCGATCGCGAGCTGTACGCAGCGATCGCCCTCAAGCCGAAAACTGAATTGATCAAGCGGGATCGACAGGCCCAGGCCACGGGCCTTTATGTACGCTTCCTTGAGTGTCCAGAGTTCATAAATCCTGTCGCTCTGCCGATTCTCCGGCAAAGCGTGCAGCGCCAGAATTTCCTGTGGCGCGAAGTAGCGACTTGCCACTGCCGCTGGCGCCGGACTGGCGCGCACCTCCTCTACGTCGACGCCCACGGCCGGTGCGCGCGCTACCGCGACGACTACCAGGCCGCGGGTATGGGAAACACTGAAGCGCAATGGCATTGATGACGGATCAGTATTCGCGATTTCCGGACGACCGTAGCCATTGGTCGCAAACTGCCAGGCCCGCGGCGGGATGCGCGCGTATTTTGACAGGACTGTGCGCACCATTGCGCGAGTGACCAGGTAGGAGTGTCGATCGGCCGAAAATCTGAATTGCGCCTGTTGCTTGCGCTCCTCAGCGTTCAGCAGCAGGCGATAGGCGTCCAGCAATGCGGCTTCGTGCATACCCGGCAAGAAACCGAGCCAGGCATGAACTTCGTTGTCGTGGAGCTGCTCGGTAACGCTGCGATGGGCTTCAATAGTTCGCAATGCGAGTCCGCTCGCCATCGATCAGGCTACTTTGCCGCGGCGTCGCGGGGAACAAGGCCTAACACGTATAGGGCCTTGCCAGGCAGGAATGGCGTCGGCGCTCCCTTCACCCATGCTGCGTGTCCCGCGCCCCAGAATGGCGAGAGCGGATTGCCGCTTTGCCCGCCAGGCATGTGGATGATGCCTTTTTCCTCGTGGCCCGGTGATACCACCATGCGCTCTGACGCGCCGAAGTCGGAATCGGCAACGCGCGGCATGTTGATATCGCCCGGCAGCGGATCACCGGGCATGCATAGCAGTGATCTTGCGAAGCCGGGCAGGGCTTTGGCGAGCGGATGACAGATGTCTGCAGTGTTGCGCTCGCCCCAGCTGCGATCCTGCAGTGGCCCAATTTTCTTTAGTGCAGCTTCCACCGATTGTGCCGCGTCGAGCAACAGCGCGTCCCAGCTGGCAAATTTTCGCGGCAGCAGATTTGCCGGGCGCTGGGATACCAGTTGCCAGGCGACGCCCTCGATCTGCGGCAGATCCGGCATCACAAAATCCTTGCCCAGCTGCGCCATCGCGGGCGCCAGCAAGCCCAGCTTGATTCGCCCGACCACTGCCTCGCGCCAGTCATGAACCAGCCGGTAGCTCACTGAACTGGTGGCAGCGCGGCCCGACCAGTCGCGTGTGGCCAATTCGAAAGCCATCCAGGTGGGATCCTTCGAGCCCTGCGCCTGCGCCCGCAACAATTCCCACCAGCGCTGCAGGAACAGCGCTCGGTCATCCAGCTGGATCGCCAGCAGATCGCGTTCGGCGAATTGCTGCTGGGCAAACAGGTCATCGCGGATCTGCCGCGCGCGAGCGCCATTGTCGTATCCGGCATCACCGACCATCTTCAGCGCATCGCCGGTCAGCGTGCGTGCATTGGCGGTCCATAGTCGATCGCTTGCCGGGTCCAGGATCGAAGGATTCTCGCTCGGTGCCCGCCAGCCTTGCCACTCGCATCCCGCCAGCGGATCCACCGGCGCCTGGATGTCGCAATCACCAACCCGGTTTGGCATCTGCGCCGTAAGTCGCCAGGCAATGCGACCGGCGGCATCAGCGATCATCATGTTTTGCGCCGGCATGCCGATGTCGCCCGCGCGCCTGAGGGCGTCGTCGATATTCGCCGCGCTAGCCATCCCGGCAAGGTTGAGATTGATGGAATTGGTTTGGTGCGCGGCCCAGCGCAGAGCCAGTGAAGTCGTTGCATTTAATTCAATGGTGACCGGCCCCCACTGCGTCTCGCGTATCGTGAAATCGACGGCGGGCGCGTCCTTGACCAGTATCTTCTCGTGCACGATGTCAGTGGCGCGCTCGCCCTGCGCGCTGCGATAGCGCGAGTGCGCAGTGTCGGTCCACTCGACCCGGTAAAAATCCGACCAATCGCCATAGGAGTTCGTGAATCCCCAGGCCACCTGCCGGTTGCTGCCGACGATGACGGCGGGAATGCCTGGCAGCGTGAATCCGCTGACGTCGACCTTGCCAGCGGGCGCGGCGGCATCGCCGTAGAGCAGTCGCGCGCGAAACCAGATGTTCGGCGCGCGCAGGGTCAGGTGCATGTCGTTGGCGACGATGGCACGGTGATCGCTCGTCAGCGCGCCGGCGACGGCGAAATTGTTGCTGCCCGGGGCTGCGGGTTCCGCATAGTCCGTTGCGGCAGCAGGCGTAGGCGCTGGCAACTTACGCAGGTCGAGCAGCTCGGCGCCGGGGAGCGCAACGTTGCCCCGGGCCGGGCCGACCAGCGGCGCGTCCCACTCGGTGCCGTCCGAATTGATGATCTTGTACAGGGCATCGGGAACCGCCTGGCGAATTTTCCACAGCGCCAGCTCGCGCGAGTTGGCGTCGTTCTGCAGATCGAAAAACATCGCATAGCCGGCCAGGACGGAATCGGCCGGCGACCAGGCTCGCGGTTGCGCGCCAAGCAGCAGGTAAGGCCAGGGTCGCGAGCGCAGCTGGGCGAGTCCGGCATTGACGCCGGCGCTGTACGCGCTCAATACGGGCATCCTCTCGCCAGCCACCGCCTGCAGGTTCTGCTCGACACGCGTACGCAGCCGGTGCACGCGAATAGATTTGTCTTTATTGAGCGCAATGGCGCCAAACAACTCGGACAATTCCCCACTGGCCGCGCGTCGCAGCAGATCCATTTCGAAAAAGCGCTCCTGGCCATGGACGTAGCCCAGCGCACGGGCGGCATCGATTTCATTGGCGGCGTGGATGGTGACGACGCCGAGCGAGTCGCGTTCGATGCTGACTGGCGCGCTCAAGGCGGGCATCGACACCTCACCTTCCAGCTGCGCCAGGCTGCCGCGCAGCGCCCACCAGCCTGAGAATGCGGCCATGGCCAGCAGCAACAGCAGCAGGCATGAAAACCGCAGGAACCAGCGCACAGCTCTGGTCACGACTTTGTCATCGGTACAAAGTTGATCGTCAGGCCATCGCCCAGCGGCCAGAGTATGGGTTCCCCGGCCACATAGCCGCGCGCCGCGTACAGCCGGACGCCCGGCAGCGTAGCCATCAGCTCAAATCGGGAAAATCCGCAAGTCCGGGCGTCCTGCTCGCAGCGATCGAGCAGGATGGTACCGATTCCGCGGCGCGCGAAGTCGGGATGAATGAAGAACGCCCGGATCTTCGCGGCCTCGGTACGTGGGTCCAGCTCGGTCGCGTCGCGGTCTGCGCGCGCATCGCCCCCGAAGAGCGTCCGACGTCGGCTCCAGCCGCCGCAACCGACCAATTGAGCGCCGTGCTCGACCAGAAAATACGTGCCATCGTGTATCAATTGCGTATCGACGCCAAATGCGCCGCGCAATGCCCCCTCGATCTGCTCAGGGCTGTAGTCGCTGGCACTGAGCGCTCGCGCTGAGAGCGCGATGAGCCGTTCAATCTCAGCCAGATCACTGAGTATTGCGTGGCGAAGGTGAAAACTCTGAGGAGGCAAGGGGGTACCCAAAGATCGTTCTTATTCCTGCATACATACCCAAGCGCCCGGCGCGCGTCAACACAGGCACGCCAGCAGTAGTATTCCATGTAGTCACTGGCGGCCACGCGGGGAGAATTGGGGGTGCGCATGATCACGCCTGGATAATTTCTGGTCGTGATGGACGCGTTCGGCAGCATGACCCCGGCAATGGCGCTGGCGACTGAAGTCGATCAGAAAAGCGATTTCCGGGTCCGCTTCGTGGGACCCAAAGTTGGCAATCGTATCGCCGCCGACGCCGCAGTAGCGGGCGATCCGAGCGTGTACTACGCCGGCGCCGCCGCTGGTATTGAACGACGCCCAGGAACGGCAGAAACAGCAGCTGCTCACGGCGGCCGAGGACCTGGACGCCAGGCTGCAGGCGGTCGAGTCGCGCCTGGTGTCGCGGGCCCTGCGCAATAGCGATGACAAGTATTTCGTCGAGCCCTATGGGACCTATGTTGATCTGATCTCGCTCAATGCCGAGGTCGGCACGGGTGGTGGCGACGTCGCGGGCAGCGCTGATTTCGCGCCCCGAGCGACGCAGCTGGACCTGCTGACGAGCTATGAGGCTGACATGGCGAGTGCCGACTCGGCTTTTCGGCAAATCCTGAGAGATGAGCTGCTGCCGGTTCGATAAAGCCCTGGAAAGCGCGAACTTCGCACCGCTAATTGGGGGCGTGGGAGCGCCCCAGGGGGAAACCGGGTGCTTGCTGCAAAGTTGGTGGCGGCGCGATGTACGTTGCAAATTAATCACTGCACACCTAAAATCGGCCCGGATTGAGGAAGATGGCGTTGCTTATTTGCAACGAATGATCGGGGGAGTCAGTGAGCACGTGCGCCCTCATGGCAGCCGTGGAAGAAACTTTGTCGTTTTTCGGGAGATTATTCATGAAGATTCTGCGAATTTTCGGGGCCGCATCGGTCCTGGTACTGGGCATGACGCTGGGTGTGCCTATGGCTGTTGCCCAGGAGAAGCCCGCCAGCACGGCAGCCGCTGACGTGGCCCCCGCCGATGAAGCCTCTGAAATCATTATCACCGGCACGCGCCGCCCGACCGCACGGTGACCGATTCCGCTCGCCCATCGACGTCATCTCGAGCGCCGAGCTGCGCGCGCAGCCCGCCGCGAACATGCTGGATACCAGATCAAGAACGTGGTGCCGTCGTTCGTCGTCGGCCAGAACACCATCTCGGATGCGTCAAGCCTCGTGCGCGCGCCATCGCTGCGCGGCCTGCCCTCGGATGAAATCCTCGTGATGCTCAACGGCAAGCGCTTCAACCGCTCGGCACTCGTCCAGGTGTATACCGGCGGGGACACCGAGCTCGCGTTCGGCTCGCAGGGATCCGACCTTTCCTCGATCCCCTCGATCGCGACCAAGAGCCTCGAAGTGTTGCGCGACGGCGCCACCGCCCAGTACGGCTCGGATGCCATCGCCGGAGTATTCAATTTCGGTCTTCGTGACGATGCGGGTTCGAGAGTGCAGGCCCGTTATGGCCAGTACCAGGACCATGGCGACGGCGAAAGTTACCAGGTGTCGGCGAACTACGGCCTGAAGTTCAGCAAGGGCTTCATCAACCTCTCGGGCGAGTATGACGACGACGCCCAGACGAGCCGCGGAGTGACGCGCCCGATCGCGGTCACCTTCGCCGAGGAGAATCCGGCTCTCGCCAGCCAGCTGCCCAACTATCCCCTGCCGGTCCAGATCTGGGGTCAGTCTCCGACCCACGGCTACAAGTTCCGTGCAACTCCGCGTTCGATGTGACGGACAACAGCAAGATCTACCTGTTCGGCAACTAGCCAACAGCAAGACCGACGAAAGCTTCAACTTTCGCTCCTCGGTCGTCGGTAACCCGGCCTTTCACGAACACGGCCGGCGGCGTAGACAATATTGGTGGCCGATCCTTCTTCCAGCACCCGTACTCGGCGCCGTCCAACCGGCAACGCAACCTGTCCGGCCGATGGGTACGTTCAGGACGCCAATACCTTCATGCTGAGCTCGATTTATCCGGCCGGCTTTTTACCGCGGTTTGTCGGTGAGTCTGATCAGGTGTTCGGATCGCTGGGATACAAGGGGAATACCACTAGCGGTCTCACCTACGACCTGTCGGTATCGTCGAGCCGCAATTCGATCGACCTCTCGATGTATGCACTCGATCAGCCCCTCGTTCGGTGCCGCCTCGCAGACGAGCTTCTGAGTTCGGCAAGACGATCCAGAAGGAATCCGACGCCAACCTCGATCTCACCTATCCCATTGAAGCCGGGTTGGCCAGCCCGCTGACCCTGTCGGGCGGCGCCGAGTACCGCAAAGAGGAGTACACATCGACGGCGGGTGATGTCCAGTCGTACGGCTCAGGCCCGTACGCCGCCCCGCACCCGCTTTACGTTGAGCCGCGTCGCCGGGCGTCTTTGCGCCGACCGGCACCTTCACGGCCGTCAGAGATCTCGGGCAGCGAGCGGCTACGGTGGTACGCAGCCCGACCTACGCGGGTATCGAGCAGCCAGAGCAGCCACGGCGATCTACGTTGGCCTGGAAGGCGACTGTCCTCAAGCAGCTCAGCATGGGTGTGGCCGCCCGCTACGAGAGTTATGACAGCTTTGGCTCTAGCCACGGTCGGCAAATTCAATACCATCTGGCACACGAGCGACACGGTGGCGCTGCGTTTCACGGTCGGTACCGGCTTTCATGCGCCGTCGCCGGGACAGAATAACGTCCAGGTACTCACGACGTCCTTCAGCCAGGGCGTTTCGCTGCAGCAGGGCACTTTCCCGGTCACCAGCGTAGTGGCGCAGTACTACGGCGCCATACCACTCAAGCCCGAGAAGTCAACCAACTACGGCGTCGGTATCGTGCTGACACCCTCCAGCGCCTTCACGACCACAATCGACTACTACGAGATCAAGGTTCGTGACCGCATCTTCATCTCGAAGAGCTACCCCGTGACCCTTGCCGACATCGCTCGCTCTGCCGGAACTCGCGTCGGTCGGCGCAGGCGGCACGGTCCAATACTTTACGAACTCCCTGGACACCAAGACGAAAGGTGTCGACCTGGTCGGCACCTATCACGTGAATGTCGCCGACAGCAGGTTCAACGTGTCACTTGCCTACAACTACAACAAGAGCGAGGCCACGAAGTATGACTTGGCAGGCGATCGCCACCTACCAGATCATCGACATTCAGCATCTCGCGCCCAACAATCGCGCGACCCTGGCGGGCAACTGGACGCGAGGCAACTTCGCGGCGAACCTGCGCGAGAACTACTTCGGCTCAATGGATCGATGCGAACGACTACCCGACCGCGCACGACGCCGCTGGCAACGTCACGGCGGGACAGGAATTCGGCGCCAAGTTCACGACCGACTTCGACGTCAACTACACGTTCATGGATCACTACACGGCGACGATCGGTGCGAGCAATTTGTTCAACACCTACCCGGACAAAATAATAGCCACTCCGGACAATCCGATCTACACGCTGACGGGCGGCTCGGAGGACGGACAGGTGTATCCGCGTAACGGCGGTCCCTTTGGGATTAACGGTGCGTTCTGGTACGCCAGTATCAGGGTCAAGTTCTGATCGATCCGGCTGCGGCCGAGCAGTGGGCGGGAAGGCTGCGGCTTTCCCGCCCGTTTCTTTTTTGCAATGCTGTGACGTTCTAAGGGCGTAGCTCGCATGCCGGTCGCCGCGCCGACCGTAGCATCATGATCGAAGCGTACGCGACCACCACGATGACGAGCCAGCGCAGCGCCGTCACCGGCAGTTGCTTGACGATGAACGCTGCGACCAGTACGCCGATCACACCGCCGAGTATGAGACCGGTCGCCGGGCCCCACGCGAAGCGGCCCGTTTCCAGGAACCTCAGGCCCGCGACCGGCTGCACCAGTCCGCAGGCGCCCATCATGATGGGAAAGGCCGCGAGCGGATTCAGGCCGAGCAGCGCGAGCATGATCATGCACGGCGCGTAAAGGCCGATCCCGACGCTCATCAGGGCACCGAACACGAAGTTAGCACCGACCGCGAAATACAGCTGCCAGCCGGCGAGCGCCATCGCCGTGCCTCCGACCGGCAGGGCACCCAGATTCGACAATGCGAAGGTCGTCGCGGCGATCAGCAGTGCGATGCCCATGAACAGCTGGATCGCACGCCGCGGCAGCCGCGTCGCGACGCCGGCGCCGAACCAGGCGCCGAGCGCCGCGCTGCCCACCATCAGGACCAGCAGCAGCGGATCGACGGCTACGATCGTGACGAAAATGACGGTGTCGAGGACGGCTGCCGCGTTGTGGCCGATATTGAGCGTGCCCGGAATGAGTTCATCAGCGGGCTTGCCGCGCAGCTTGAAGATCGCCGTCGTCGGCGCGAACGAACCAATGCCGAGCGTATCGAAGAAATCGGTCACGAAGCCGATCAGGATGTCGATGGGCGTCACCGACTCGCGCGTCGGATTGCGGCGCGCCGCGCGGATCCAGGCGAGTACGAAGGCGACGTTGACGAGGCCGAGAGCCGTGAACAGGATGAGCTTGGGAACACTCACGTCAGGCTCGATCGGCCGAGCAGGCGGTCGCGCGTACGCGCGAGGCCGTCCAGTCCGCGCAGCGTCTGGATCGCGACCCTGGCGCCGAGCTGGCTGCAGCGATGCAGCGGTATCGGTCGGAGGGGCGTTACCGGGAAACCAAGCTCGGAAGGCGACTCACCCAGCGCCCAGCGCGCCAGCAGCGTGCCGAGTACCGTCGCCATCGCGACGCCGCGACCGTTGTAGCCGAGCGCAGCGCGCAGGCCGGGCGCTATCTCGTGCAGGTGGGGCAGGTGGTCTGGCGTCATGGCCACGAGCCCGCCCCAGTGATATTCGAAGGGCAGGCCGTCGAGCTGCGGGTAGATCTCCCTCACAGCGCGATAGTGATGGCGGGCCGCGACGCTGAGCGGCCTGGCGCCGAACACACCCCTGGATCCCATGACGAGGCGGCCCGTAGCATCGAGCCTGAAGTAGCGCAGCAGGTGCCAGGTGTCCGAGACCGCCTGTCCTTCCGGCAGGATCGAGGCGCGCAGCGTTGCTGGAATCGGCGCGGTCGCTACCTGAAACGAGGGGATCGCGATGACGCTGCGCCGCAGTGGCTCGTGCAGGGTGTCCGCGTAGGCGTTGGTGGCGAGGATCACGCTCTCGCTGGTGAGTTCGCCGCGTGGTGTCTCGATGCGCCAGCTGCTGCCCGTGCGCGTCAGCCTGATCGCTGGACTGTGTGTGTAGATGCGGCTGCCGGCGCGCTGCGCGCTGCGTGCGAGTCCGCGCACATAGGCGAGTGGCTGCAGCGTTCCGCCACGGCGATCCAGCCAGCCGCCGCAGTAACGCTGTGATCCGGTCAGGCGCACCGTCTGCTCCCGGCTCAGCAATTCCGCCGCCGCGCCGCGCTGCTGCCATTGTTGTACGCGGGCGATCAGCGGCCTGAGCGCTGCCTCGGAAGTCGCGAGCTGCAGCCAGCCGTTGCGCACGGCGTCGCAGGCAATCGCGTGGCGAGCGATCAGTTCGAAGACGAGATCGGGGCCGGCCGCAATGGTTGCCACCAGTTTTGGGCCGAGCGTGGCTCCGTACACCTGCTCGAGCGTGTCGGGGTCGTACTTGAGCCCGGGGATTACCTGCCCCCCGTTGCGGCCCGAGGCCCGCTCGCCGATGTCCACAGCATCGACCACGACCACCGAGCGGCCGGCGGCGCTCAGGTGCAGCGCCGCCGCCAGGCCGGTGTACCCCGCGCCGACGACGGCTACCTCGGAGCGCACCGGTCCGATGAGCTGCGGCCATGGCGGCAGCGGTGCGGCTGTCGCTGCCCACAGTGACCGTTCGCCAGTCTGCTCAGTATCCAGAGGTTGCGCCCGGTTGACCGATAGGTGTTGGTAGCATGCACTAACATATTCTGTTGGAATACAACGGACAACGCCTTCCTACAGACTCCCTGGAGCCATGCCGACGAACCCAGAAAACCCGGAGTCTGCGCCGCTCCTGCACCGCCGGCAGTTTCTGCAGGGGGCGATTGCCGCCAGCCTGCCTGCGGGCCTGTTGTCCTGTGCCGCGGACCAGCAGCACCAGGCACTCGTCGTCGGCGGGCTGCCCGTGACCTGCAATCTCACCCTGCCGGTCGCCTGCGTGGCCAGGGCTGCCGCCAATGCCGCAAGTCCGGGCGCGGGCCCGAAGTTCGCGTACCAGTACAGCAAGTACAGCGGCTGGCCCGAAATCAAGGAATCACTGATGACCGGCCGCATCCAGGCCGCCTACATGCTGGCGCCGCTGGTGATGGATCTCGCCGACAAGAAGATACCGCTCAAGATCGTGTCACTGGGTCATCGTTCGGGCGCCGTGATCATGGTACGCAGCGATTCGCCGTACCAGCACTTCCAGGAGCTCAGGGGCAAGCGCATCGCCATACCCAGTCGCTTCGCGGTCGATTTCCTGTTCCTGAGAAAGATGCTGGCGCAGGAAGGCATGTCGCCCAGGGACATCCAGATCGTGGAAATGGCGCCGCCCGATATGCCCGCCGCGCTCTACGCCAATGCAGTGGACGCTTATTGCACCGGCGAACCCTTCGGCGCCGCGGCGCAGCGCGCCGGGTATGCGCGCACCCTGCGCATGACCCGCGATGAATGGCGCAATTACATCTGCTGTGTACTCACGGTGCGCGAGGAACTCATCGCCGCGAACGCCCCGCTGGTACAGGATCTCGTCGATCACGTGCTGGGCGCGGGCGTGTGGCTCGATGCACGCCAGGAGAATCGCAACAAGGCGGTGGCCATCGCCGCTGGCCAGCAGTATTTCAACCAGGATCCCAACATCATCCAGTTCGTCATGGATCACCCGACCGATCGGGTGACCTACGGCGACCTGCGCATGATCAGGGCGGAATTCGAGGAGCTGATGCAGCTGTCGCTCGAAGCCGGCACCATCAAGCATCCGATCGGCTATGAGACTTACGTGGACGAGCGCTTTGCGCGGCGCGCCAGGCCTGCGGCGATCACGCTTTGATGGCGGGAAGACGCGTGCTGCGTGCGCTCATACTCCTGCTGTCGATGCTCTTCGCTCGGCTGCTGCGGCCGACGATACGGCTCTCATTGCCGGAGTGTTCAGTCCGCCGCGACTCGCGCCTGAATTTTCGCTGCGCGGCTCCGACGGGACGGTACTGAATCTCAGTCGCTATCACGGCAAGGTGGTGTTGCTGGCGTTTGGTTATACCTCCTGCAGGGAAGTATGCCCCGTTACGCTCAGCACGCTGGCGCAGGCTCGCAGGAAATTGAACGCGGCGGCCAATGAGCTGCAGATTCTCTACATCACCGTGGATCCGGACCGCGATACGGTAGAACGCATGCAGGGCTTCGTCACTGCCTTCGACCCCAGTTTTGTGGGCGGCACCGGAACCGCTGAGCAACTGGCTGCGGTGCGCAGTGCGTACGGGATCTCTGTGGGCGAGAAGGTAGCCATTCCAGGCGGCTATGCGCTGAGCCATTCCTCGTTCACCTACCTGATCGATCAGGAAGGCAAGCTGCGCGCGCTGATGCCCTTTGGACACAGCGCCGCGGATTTCGCGCATGATGTCCGCCTCCTGTTGAAGCAGTAGGCTGTTGCTTGCTGCGTCAGTCAGGCAGGCAGGGCATGAGCTACCTTCGCTGGCTGGGCGCGTTGCTGCTCATCGTAGTGCTGGGCATGGTCGTGTGGGCGGCTCTGACCCCGATCAGGTCCGCGTCTCGCGATGTGGCCTTCGAGATTCCAAAGGGAACCTGGGCGCGCCGCATGGCAGGTAATAAGGTGGAAATACTGCCCTCCAGGATCTACCTGACGCTCGGACTCAAGGATATTCTGGTGTTGAAGAATCTCGATGATGTGCCGCAGGTGTTCGGACCCACGCTGATGATGCCCGGACAGAGTTTCCGGCTGCCCTTTGCGGTCGCGGCCGACTATCAGTTTGCCTGTACGGCGCACGCCAGCGGCCAGATGACGCATTGTGGTCGAACCGATGCCGGAAACCGCGCTGGCCAGAGTATGGTGGCGGTTACGGAATCTTATGGGAGTAGTGGGGTGGCGATGAAAGGAACAGTTGCTTCGGCGCTCAGGCGGATCCTGCCATCAATCACGGTCATCTCGATGCTGGTTGCCCTCTGGTGGCTGCTGGTCGCTGTGACCGGGAGCGCAATCTTCCCGACGCCCTGGCAGGTCGTGACGGCCACAATGGAGCTGATGCGCGATGGCACGCTGTGGGGTCATATCGGCGCCTCGCTGCTGCGCGTGGGCACCGGCTTCGGCCTGGCCGTGCTGTTTGCAGTGCCGCTGGGCCTGTGGATGGGGTGGGTAAAAGGCGCGTTTACGACCTTCAATCCGGTGTTTCAGATCCTGCGTCCCATTTCACCGATTGCCTGGATTCCAATCGCCATACTCTGGTTTGGCGTCGGCAACGCATCGCCGATTTTTCTCATCTTCATGTCGTCGGTATTTCCAATGGTGGTGCAGACCACGGCCGGCGTGCACACCATCGAGCGACGTTACCTGCGGGCGGCCGAGAATTTCGGGGTGTCGCGCTACACCCTGTTTCGCCGGGTCATCATTCCCGCCGTGCTGCCGCAGATCATTGTCGGCATGCGCATCGGGCTGGGCGTGGCCTGGCTGGTGGTGGTCGCTGCCGAGATGATCGCGCTGCGCTCCGGGCTGGGCTACCTGATCATCGACTCGCGCAACGCCGGCAATCGCTACGATCTGGTCATCAGCGGCATGATCATCATTGGCCTGATCGGACTGTCACTCGATGGCCTGATGCGCCTGCTGGAAGGGCTGCGGATAGTGCGGTGGCGCTATGCCCACTAAGATTGCAGTCAAGGGCCTGAAAAAAGGCTTTGCGACCAACCAGGGATCGCTGCAGGTCGTCGACGATGTCAGCTTTGAGGTCGACGACGGCGAATTCGTCGCCATAGTGGGCCCCTCTGGCTGCGGCAAGACGACCCTGATGAACATGATCGCCGGCTTTGATCGCCCCGATCCGGGCACGATCACGGTCGATGGCGCGAGCGGCAATGGACCCGAGTTCCAAGGGCATACTCATTTCCCAGCATGGCTCGGTATTCCCCTGGCTCACGGTGCAGCAGAATCTGATGTTCGGGCTCAACGGCCACGCGCCGCGCAACAAGGAGCAGATCGCCGATCACTATGCCGCCATGGTGGGCCTGAAGGGCTTCGAGATGAGCTATCCGCACGAGCTGTCGGGCGGCATGCTCAAGCGTGCGGAGCTCGCGCGCGCGCTGGTCGTGAAGCCGGAAATCCTCTACATGGACGAGCCGTTCTCGGCGCTCGATGCGCTCATGAGCCTGCGCATGCGCCGGGAACTGCTGCGAATACTGGCAGAGGAACGCCACACGGTCGTGCTCATCACGCACGATGTCGAGGAGGCGATACACCTGGCTGACCGCGTCTTTGTGCTGTCGGCCCGTCCGACCAGGATCCAGGCGATCTTCGAGGTACCGTACGCAACATCCGCGCAAGCTCTCGAGCCCCGAGGTGCAGAACCTCAGAGAGGCCATCCTGCGCGAACTGGGCGCTTAAGCTGGCGCCGGACGGGCGCGCGCTCAGCTGCGTTAGCGGCGCGGCAAGCGCTTGCCGGGTGGCGTAGCGCCGCCCGGATTCCCGGCACTCCAGGCGCTGCCGAGTTTCTCCTCGAGGTAATCACGGATCAGGCGCCGTACGACCTGGGAGGGCGTTACGTCCTCTGCAGCACAGGTCTTCTCGAATATTGCCTTCTTGCGCGGATCGATCAGCACCGTGAGGCGCGCGGTACGTTCTTCGAGAGCGAGCACTTTAGCGTTCCTCAACATTTACATGCCAGGTGCATGGGATGATAATGCAAGGGTAATCAGATTCACAGGGTCGCGCAATGGCACTTTGTCTCCACTACTGAGCAGATGGCGCAGTCTCCCGCATGACCAGCCCACTCATGCCGCTCGATGCCTGCTGCGTGTTGCTGACTGCGTGGGTGGTGATTGGCGTGGCCGGTCTGTTGCGGCCGGCCAGCGTGGCCTTTGCCGGCCGCGTGCTGTTTCCACTGGGGGCGCTGTGCGGTGTGGGCCTCGCGCTGGTGGCAGCGTTGAGCCTGGCCACGCCACCGGAGCAGGCGACGCTGCTGATCGGCCTGCCGGACCTGCCATTTCACCTGCGGCGTGATGCGCTCAGTAGTGTGTTCCTGTTTCTGCTGGGTGGTGCCTCGGCGGGTATCTCGGTGTTCGCCGCGGGTTACTTCCGCAAAGGCGAGGGCGCACTGCCAGGGCTGCTGTGCCTGGAATACCACGTGTTCCTCGCCAGCATGGGTATGGTGCTTTTGGCGGACGACGCCTATGCCTTCATGGTGGCGTGGGAAATGATGGCGCTGTCATCGTATTTTCTGGTCACCACGCAGCATCGTATTCCGGAGATTCGCCGCGCCGGGTTCATCTACCTGCTGATCGCCCATCTTGGCGCGATCATGATACTGCTGAGTTTCGGCGTCATGCAGGGCGGCACCTGGCAGTTCACCTTCGATGCGATGCGCACTGCCAGGCTCGATCCGACCTGGTCGACGATCGCCTTCCTGCTGGCGCTGTTTGGCTTCGGAGCGAAGGCCGGCATCGTGCCACTGCACGTCTGGTTGCCCGAGGCGCATCCGGCGGCGCCCTCGCCGGTTTCGGCGCTGATGAGCGGCGTCATGCTGAAGACGGCGGTTTACGGCCTGCTGCGCGTCAGTTTCGATCTGCTGGGCGAATCGCAGTGGTGGTGGGGGCTGGTGGCGCTTTCGTTCGGCCTGTTTACCGCATTCTATGGCGTCATCTTTGCCGCGGTGCAGACCGACATGAAGCGGCTGCTGGCCTGGTCGTCGATTGAAAACATCGGCCTCATCTTCACGGGCGTCGGCATCACCGTAGTGTTTCATGGCCTCGGCATGCCCTCGCTGGCGGGCCTGGCGCTGATCGCGACGCTCTATCACTGCGTCAATCACGCCTTCATCAAGAGCCTGCTGTTCCTGGGCACCGGTGCAGTCCTGCATGCCACGGGCGAGCGCAATCTGGGTCGTCTGGGAGGCTTGATCCAGCGCATGCCATGGGTCGCATGGCTGACCCTGATCGGCGCCCTGGCCATTGCCGGCCTGCCGCCGCTCAACGGTTTCGTCTCCGAGTGGCTGTTATTGCAGGCGTTCCTGTTTGCTGACACGGTGCCGCGTGCCTTCGTCAACATGCTGCTGCCGATGGCTGCCGGGCTGGTTGCCCTGTGCGCCGCGCTTTCCGGCTTCGTCATGGTGAAGTTTTTCGGCGTGATCTTTCTGGGCCAGCCGCGCGAGAGTTCGCTGGCGCAGGCCCACGATGCCGGCATTCTGGAGCGGATCGGACTCATCTGGCTGGCGCTCGGCTGCTTCGCCCTTGGCCTGCTGCCGGTGCAGGTGATCGGGCGCCTGGAGTTCGTCACCCGTTATCTGATAGGCGCCGATCTGGGGGCGCGCGCCGGCCAGTGGTGGTTGCTGGCACCGGACGCGGCGCGGCAGGCGTCGTACAGTCCGGTAGTGTTCTTCGGTGTCGGCAGTGCGGTCCTGCTGCTGAGCTTCTGGCTGGTGCGCGCTTGCTATCATCGGCGGGTCAGGCGCAGTGCTGCCTGGGACGGCGGTTTCGTGCGCATCAACGCGCGCATGCAGGACACGGCCGAGGGGTTCGGGCAGCCGATCCGCCACGTGTTTCAATCGTTCTTTCTGGTGGAACGCGAACTGCCCTCGGCCTTTGACGCGGCCCCGCGCTACCGCCTGCTGCTGCTGGACCGGATCTGGCGTGCTGGCTACGAGCCCCTGGGTCGGCTGGTCAGAAAGCTTGCCGACATTGCCGCGCTGCTCCAGCAGGGACGCATCTCAACCTACCTGACTTACAGCTTCGTTACGCTGCTGGCGCTGCTGGCGGTGGTGCTGTGAACCTGCTTGCGCTCACCACCCAGCTGCTGGAGATCATTCTGGCGGTACTGGCGGCGCCCATGCTGGTGGGCTGGGTGAATCAGTGCCGTGCGTGGCTGCAGAATCGCAGTGCACCGAGCATCTGGCAACCTTACCGCGGGCTGCACAAGCTTTTTTACAAGGACGCGGTGGTCGCCATCAACGCCTCGTCGTTGTTTCGCGCCGCTCCCTATGTGGTGTTCAGCTCGATGGTGCTCGCCGCCGCGATTATTCCCTCGCTCGGCACGCGCCTGCCGTTTACGGTGGCGGCGGACGGTATTGCCCTGGTCGGCCTGCTGGCGACGGCGCGCGTGTTTGTGTCGTTGGCCGCCATGGATATCGGCACTGCCTTCGGTACGCTCGGGGCGCGCCGCGAAATGATGATCGGCTTTCTGGCCGAGCCGGCCCTGCTGATGGTGCTGTTTGTCGCGGCGATGATTTCGCAGACCACCTCGCTGGCACTGATTGCCGAAAGACTGAGCGGCGGCGCCGTGGTCCTGTATCCGAGCCTGGCCTTCACTGCGGTGGCCTTCACGCTGGTGCTGCTTGCGGAGAATGCGCGCATTCCGGTCGACAATCCCGCCACGCACCTTGAACTGACCATGATTCATGAAGCCATGTTGCTCGAGTATTCGGCGCGTCACCTGGCACTCATGGAATGGGCGGCGGCGCTGAAGCTTTTCAACTACGCCTGTATCGGCATTGCGCTGTTTGTGCCGTTTGGCGTTGCGGCCCTGCCTCACGGGCCGCTCGGCCTGGTTTTCGCGGTGCCGACACTGGCGCTGAAGCTGTTGCTGGCTGGCGTGGCACTGGCAGTGCTGGAGACCGTGTCGGCCAAACTGCGGGTGTTTCGCGCTCCGGAATTCCTGGCCACCGCGTTTCTGCTGGCGGTGCTTGGCATGCTCGTGCACCTGCTGCTGGGGGCGTGATCTTGATCGGCATCCCATTCGACCTGCAGATCCTCAACGTGCTCGCGGCCCTGCTGCTGTTGCTGTCATTCTCGATGCTGGCGCAGCGGCGCATCGTGGTGCTGGTGAACCTGCTGGCCACGCAGGGCCTGCTGCTGTTCCTGGCGACCATGCTGCTGGCATGGCGTACCGGCGAGCATCATCTCTATCTGTCCGCCGTCCTGACCCTGGCGCTCAAGGTGATCGGTCTGCCCTGGCTGTTGCGTCGCCTGATTCACAGCCTCGATGTCTACTGGGACACTGAACTGCTGATCAATCCCTCCGTCACCATGCTCATCGGTCTGCTGATTGTGGTGTTCTCATTCGGGCTCGCGCAACCGATCTCCGCCCTTGCCAGCACTGCGACCCGCAGTACGCTCGGTATCGCCATCGCCGTCATCCTGCTGGCGTTCCTGACCATGATCACGCGCCGCAAGGCGATGTCGCAGGTGGTGGCGTTCCTGTCGATGGAAAACGGCCTGTTCTTCGGCGCCATGAGCGCCACTTACGGCATGCCGATGGTGGTCGAGCTGGGCGTGGCACTGGATGTGCTGGTGGCCATGCTGGTGCTCGGTGTGTTCTTTTTTCAGATTCGCGAGCAGTTCGACAGCCTCGATCTGCATCATCTCGAAGCCCTGAAGGAGGATGAGTAGCGTGGGCTTCCTGCTGCTGCTCGGCTGTCCCCTGGCAGGCGCCGCGGTCCTGGGTATCTGGGGTCATCGGCGCTGGGCGCCCGATGTCAATGTGATTTTCAGCCTGGCAACTTTCGGGGCGGCGTGCGCGGTCACTGCCCGGGTCATTGCGCATGGCAATCTGCTGGTAGCCCACGAGCAGTTCTTCATTGACCCATTCAATGTGTTTCTGGTCACGCTGACCTCGTTCGTGGCACTCACGACCTCATTGTTCTCACGTCCCTACATGCGTATCGAGGCGGCTCATGGACGCCTGAGTCCGGGGCGCCTGCGGCTCTATCACAGCATGTATCAGCTGTTCATCTGCGCAATGCTGCTGGCGCTGACCACCAACAATCTCGGCCTCATGTGGGTGGCCATGGAGGCCGCCACGCTCTCGACCGTGCTGCTGGTGACGCTCTACCGCACCCCGGCGAGTCTGGAAGCCGGCTGGAAATATTTCATACTTTGTGGCGTCGGCATCGCGCAGGCGCTGTTCGGCACCATGCTGGTGTACTTCGCTGCCGAGAAGATACTGGGCGGCGCGGGTGTCACGGCATTGCTGTGGACGCATCTGGATGTCGTCAAGACGCAGCTCGAGCCCAGGGTGCTGAGTCTCGCGTTCGTGTTCCTGCTGGCCGGCTACGGCACAAAAGTGGGACTGGTGCCGCTGCACAACTGGTTGCCCGATGCGCATGCCGAAGGTCCTACGCCTATTTCCGCCGTGCTTTCCGGCCTGCTGCTCAATGTGGCGATGTATGCCGTGGTCCGCTGCAAGATCCTGGTAGAAGGCTCGCTGCAGTCGGCGCTGCCCTCGCACATGCTGATGGGCTTTGGCCTGACTTCGGTGGTCGTGGCCTCCCTGCTGCTGTGGCGACAGCGCGATATCAAACGACTGTTCGCCTACTCGTCCATCGAACACATGGGCATCATCACTTTTGCCTTTGGCATGGGTGGGCCGGTGGCGAATTTCGCGGCGCTGCTGCACATGACGGTGCATTCGCTGACCAAGTCGGCGATCTTCTTCACTGTCGGGCATGCCTCGCAGAAGGCAGGATCGCAGCTCATCGAGAATATCCGTGGCCTGCTTACCCTGAGTCCGGCAATTGGCTGGGGCCTCATGCTCGGTTCGCTGGCGATTCTCGGCCTGCCGCCATTCGGGGTGTTCGCCAGTGAGTTCCTGATTCTCACCACGGCCATGAAAGACCATGCCTGGGCAACGCCGATACTGCTGGTGGCGCTGGGCGTCGCCTTTGCGGCGATCTTCGGCAAGGTGCAGCCGATGGTGTTCGGTGAAACGACGGTGCGGCGCCTGCCGCACGCGCCCGCGCTGCTGCCGGTCTTCGTGCATCTGGGTCTGGTGCTGATGCTGGGCATCTACGTGCCGCCATACCTTGCCAACTGGTATCGCGAAGCGGCGCTACTGATCGGAGGTCACTGAAGTGCCGCTGGCCCGCTGGTGGTCGAAGGCGCAGCCTGTGCCTGGCAGCACTGGTGCAGCGGAGCTGCTGGTTGATGCAACCCTGTGGATAGAGGTGGCGCGCGATATTGCGGCAGCCGGCGGTCAGCTGGCGGCCTTGTGGGGTACTGCGAGTGACGGCGCCGGCGAGCGCGCCACCATGCGTGCCGCCTATCTGGTCCAGGCGCGCTTGCTGGTGGTGACGCTGCCCGTGACCGATATCACTCAGCCCGCTCGCAGCCTGCATGAACTGTTTCCCGCGGCCCTCAGAATGCAGCGCGCGGCCTTCGACCTGTGCGGCATCCGTAGCGCCGCGCCGGATCAACGACCCTGGCTGCGCCATGCCGCCTGGCCCGCATCGTGGCACCCGCTGCAGTCCACGACCACGCAGCCTGCGATCGTCGCCAACTCGATCGACGACTATGAATTCGTGCGCGTCGACGGCGACGGCGTTCATGAGATCGCCGTCGGGCCTGTGCACGCCGGAATCATTGAGCCCGGGCACTTTCGCTTCTCGGTCGTGGGCGAGAAAGTGTTGCGTCTCGAGCAGCGGCTCGGCTACGTGCACAAGGGCATCGAACGCCGCTTCACCGAAATGGCGCTTAGCGGGGCACAGCGCCTGGCAGCGCGTATCTGCGGTGATTCCGCCGTGGCGTTCTCCTGGGCCTACTGCCAGGCGGCCGAGGGGCTGATGCAGATTCAGGTGCCGTCTCGCGCACTCTACCTGCGCGCGCTCGCGCTCGAGCTCGAGCGCCTGCAGAATCACCTCGGTGATCTTGGTGCCCTGGGGAACGATGCTGGTTTTGCCTTTGGCCTCACACAGTTCTCCATGTTGAAGGAGCGACTGCTGCGCGCCATGGTGGCCGCGCTCGGGCAACGCTATCTGTTCGATTGGCTGGTGCCCGGCGGGGTCGCGAAAGATGTCGAAGCGCCGCGCCTGGCTGAGCTCGCCGCACTCACCCATGAGATTGCCGGCCGGGTCCACGAGCTGCGACAGGTCTACGAGGAGCATTCCGGGGTGCGGGATCGCTTTGTCGGCGCCGGGCAGATAGCCCCGGAGCTCGCGCAGCGGCTTGGCCTCACCGGCCTCGCCGGGCGTGCCAGCGGCCAGGCCTTCGACCTGCGCGCCGATCAACCGTGGCCGCCGTACGATCAGCTTGGCGTAACGAAATGTGTCCGCCACGAAGGCGATGTCGCCGCGCGTGTGGCCGTGCGCTTCGACGAGCTGCACGAGACCTGTGTGCTGATCAGCCGGATTGCCCGGGAACTGCCAGCCGGGGCAGTGCAGGTGAGTGCCGCTGCGCCGATCACCGCAGGCCTGGCGGTGGGTCTCATCGAGGGCTGGCGTGGACCAGTATTGCTCGCACTGCAGGTCGGTGCTGATGGCGCCATTGTGCGCTGCCATGCACATGATCCTTCCTGGCAGAACTGGCCGGCGCTCGAGCATGCCATCATCGGCAATATTGTCCCGGATTTTCCCTTGATCAATAAATCGTTCAATCTTGCCTACAGCGGGCACGATCTCTAGGACATCATGCTGAAGACTTTGCGCACCATCGCCGGCATCGGCATCGTTACCGAACCGGTTCCCGCCACCGACGAGTCGCTGCGGCTGTGCGACCAGCTGCAGGAAAATATCCGCACGGTCATTGGCCGCGCCCTGTGCATCCGTCATGTCGATGCGGGCTCGTGCAACGGCTGTGAACTCGAGATCCATGCGCTTGGCAACCCGATGTACAACATTGAAGGCTTAGGGATACGCTTCGTCGCCAGCCCCCGTCATGCCGACCTGCTGCTGGTCACCGGGCCGGTCTCGCGGCATATGGAAACGGCGCTGCAGCGCACGTACACCGCCACTCCTGATCCAAAGCTGGTCGTGGCGGTCGGCGATTGCGGTTGCACGGGCGGCATTTTCGGAGAGAGCTATGCCAGCGTCGGTCGCGTCGCCAACCTAATCCCGGTCGACGTGCAGATTCCAGGTTGCCCGCCCACGCCGCTGCGCGCTGTTGCAGGGGATATTGACGGCAATCGCGAAAAGCCCGCAGGCCGCGGGCGTCACCCTTAAGTCCTGATCGGTTTCCCCGCCCGGCGCTCAGCGCCTGGCGCGGGATGCCGGCGCGCCCCATAGCTGCGCCTGGCTGGCAAAGCGCTGCGCCATATGGCCGCAGACCAGATCACACAACTGGTACACGCGCGGGTCGGCGATGCGATAGAAAGCGTTGGTGCCCTGCGCCGAGCGATCCACCAGGCCGTGACGCATCAGCGTTGCCAGGTGCCTGGAAATATTGGCCTGGCTGGAATCGAGCAGCTCGGTGAGCTCGCCAACATTGCGCGCTTTTTCGCGCAAGCCGTTCAGGATCCTGAGTCGCATAGGTTCCGAGAGGGCCCGAAAGTATTCGGCAACGTGGCCCAGTGCCTGATCGTCCAGTGCCTTCATAGGTATATATCTCCAATTGCATATATCGCTATAGAACGATATAGTAAGGCAAGCACGGAGAGTTTGCAATGAAGTCGTGGTTTGCAGTTTGTGTTACGGGAGTCCTGCTCAGTCCGTTGGCCGGGGCCGCACCACCCGGCACGCTTACGGTACGCGCCGAGGCTGCCAGTGAGCGCTATTCAGCCACGGGCACCATCGAGGCCGTAAGGCAGGGCACGCTTGGTGCGCAGGTCTCAGGTCGCGTCATAAAAGTGCTGGTGCGCAACGGCGACGCCGTCAGGGCGGGCCAGCCACTGATACAGATTGATGCGGGTGAGTCCGGAGAAGCGGTGCTCGCCAGTAGCGCGGCGGCACGTGGCGCTGCCGCGCGGCTGGTCAGCGCACGTGCGGACTTTGCGCGCTCGCAGCGGCTGCAGGCGCAGGACTACCTCAGTACCGCTGCCCTGCAACGCGCCGAGGCGGCTTTGGCCTCAGCCGAGGCCGAGGCTCAGGCCACTGCGGCCCAGGCGCAGGGCGCCCGTACGCGGGCCGCCTGGCACACCGTGACCGCGCCTTATTCGGGCCGTGTCACAGATCTCTGGGTAAGCGCCGGGGATCTGGCGACGCCGGGTATGCCGCTGCTGGCGCTCTATGATCCGGCCGCTCTGCGCGTGATCGCGCAGTTGCCTGAATCGCTGGCGGCGCGGGTCCAGTCGGACCAGGTGGCCCAGCTGGCAGTCGCTGATGCCGCACCGATTGCAATCGCCTCCTGGCGGGTGATTCCCGCCGTTGATCCCGCGACCCATAGTGTCGAGGTCCGGGCGGAGCTGCCGGAGGGGAGTGGTTTCAGGCCGGGGCAGTTCGCCAGGCTGCTGTTGCCGCTGCAGGACTCCACTTCACAGTTGCGCATCCCGCTCAGCGCGCTTGTGAGGCGCAGCGAAGTCGTGGGTGTCTACGTGGTCGAGGCCAACGGTGCCGCGCATCTGCGCCAGCTGCGGCTCGGTCCGGTGAGCGGCAATTCGGTGACGGTGCTGGCGGGACTCCAGGCCGGTGAGCAGATCGCGCTCGATCCCGTGGCCGCCGGGAGACAGTAGGAAATCCCATGGGTGTCGCTGGACGCATTGCCAGGTATTTCCAGTCCGCGCGCATCACGCCGCTGCTGGCGCTGGTGGCGTTGCTGATGGGCCTGTTCGCGGCCCTGGTGACGCCGCGTGAAGAAGAGCCGCAAATCAATGTGACCATGGCCAATGTGCTGATTCCCTGGCCTGGCGCCTCGGCGCGGCAAGTGGAGCAGTCAGTTGCAGGTCCTGCTGAGCAGGTGCTCGGGCAGATGGCGGGTCTCGAACATGTGATGTCGGTGTCGAGGCCTGGAATCGCCATCATCACGGTGCAGTTCAAAGTCGGCGTGCCCAGGATCGAGGCACTGGTTCGTCTCTACGACACGATCAATTCCAATCGCGACTGGCTGCCCGCCGGGCTCGGTGTCGGGGAACCGATTGTCAAACCCAAGGGCATCGATGATGTCCCGATACTGACGGCCACTCTTTACGACCAGCGGCCCGGCAGTGGCGGCTTCGAACTTGAACGCATTGCCCATGCCATGGAGGCCGATCTCAAACGCGTGGCGGGAACGCGGGAAGTCTTGACCATCGGCGGGCCAAAGCGCGCGATCAACATCGTTCTCGATCCGCAGGCGCTGCGCGCCGTGGGCGTCACGATCGCGGATCTGCGCCGCACCCTGCAATCGGTCAACTCAGGGTTGCCGGCCGGCAATATAGTCAGTGGCGATGAAGCCGTGGCGATCGACGGCGGCGGGCTGCTGGAGAACGCCGATGCGGTGGCCGATCTCGTCGTCGGCGTGCACGCCGGACGTCCGGTGTTCCTGCGTGACATTGCCCACATCAGTGACGGCGCGCCACCCCCCGAACACTATGTCTGGTACGGCACGGCGGGCCAGCATGCCGCCGAGTTTCCGGCCGTGACCCTGAGCGTCACCAAGAAGCCCGGCGAGAACGCCGTGGCTGTCACCTCACGCCTGCGGGCCCGCATCGCCGAACTGCACAACACCGTGATTCCCGAGGGAGTGGGCGTGGAGATCTCGCGCGACTACGGCGCGACGGCCAACGAGAAGGCCGTCAAACTCATCGAGAAACTGCTGTTCGCTACCACCGCGGTCGTGGCACTGGTGTTCTTCGCGATGGGCCGACGGGAAGCGGCCATCGTCGGCATTGCCGTGGCCCTGACGTTGACGGCAACCCTGTTCGCTTCCTGGGCCTGGGGCTTTACGCTCAATCGCGTCAGCCTGTTCGCGCTGATCTTCTCGATCGGCATCCTGGTCGATGATGCCATTGTGGTGGTGGAAAACATTCATCGTCATCTGCAGCTCACGCCCGGGCGCGCGCTGAGCGAGATCATCCCCGAGGCCGTGGATGAAGTGGGCGGACCGACGATCCTCGCGACCTTCACTGTCATCGCGGCGCTCCTGCCGATGGCCTTCGTCGGCGGTCTGATGGGCCCCTATATGGGCCCGATCCCCATCAATGCTTCCATGGGCATGCTGATCTCGCTGGCGGTGGCATTCGTGCTGACGCCGTGGCTCGCGCGGCTGTGGTTGCGGCCGGTTGCAGGCGCTGCTCACTCAAGCTGGTCGGCGCGCCTCGAGCCCGGATTCCGGCGCCTGTTCCTGCCGTTTCTGGATCCGCTGCACGGGCAGCGCAATCGCCGGCGCCTGTGGGCGGGAGTAGGGGTGATGATTCTGCTGGCCATCGCCCTGCCTGCGATCCAGTGGGTAGTGCTCAAGATGCTGCCCTTCGACAACAAGTCGGAATTTCAGGTGGTCCTCGACATGCCGGCTGGAACGCCGCTCGAGCGCACGGCCTCGACGCTGGCCGACCTGAGTCGCTACCTCGCGCAGGTTCCGGAAGTAAGTAATTACCAGGTGTACGCCGGTCTTGCGGCGCCCATAAACTTCAATGGCCTCGTGCGGCAATACTACCTGCGCTCAGGCGGCACCCTGGGGGACATCCAGGTGAATCTCGTGGACCGGAACAGGCGCAGCGATCAGAGCCATGCGATCGCCGAGCGGCTGCGTCCGGCGCTGGCCACAATTGCGCGTCGTCATGGCGGCATCGTCAAGGTGGTCGAGGTGCCGCCGGGTCCACCAGTACTCGCGCCTATCGTTGCCGAGATCTACGGCCCGGATGACGCGGGTCGATTGCGGGTTGCGCAGGCGGTGCGCACTGCGTTTCTGCGTGCGCCGGGCATCGTCGACGTCGACGCCTCGTATATTGCGCCGGCGCCGCGCCAGCTGGTGTCAATCGACCGGCCGAAGGCCGCGCGTCTGGGCGTCAACGACGCCGATATCGTGAGCACATTGCGGGCAGGCATCGCCGGTGAGGATGCGAGCTACCTTGAGGATGCAAGCAAGTATCCGGCGCCGCTGCGTCTGCAACTACCCGACAGTACGCACGGCAGCCTCGATGCCGCGCTGAGCCTGGGCGTGCGCGCCGCCAACGGTGCGCTGGTCCCGCTCGGTTCCCTGGTCGAGGTGCACAACACTTCGGTCGAGCAGCCGCGCTTCCACAAGGATCTGCTGCCACTGGTGTACGTCACGGGTGACATGGCGGGCAAGCTCGATAGCCCGCTTTACGGGATGTTTGCCATGCGCGGGGCGATTGGCCGGATCGTGGCACCGGATGGCGGCGGCATCACCGAGTACTTTGTTCGCCAGCCCTCCGATCCCTATCGTGGCTACGCGCTCAAGTGGGACGGGGAATGGCAGATCACCTATGAAACCTTTCGCGACATGGGTGCGGCCTATGCGGTGGGTCTTATCCTGATCTACCTGCTGGTAGTGGCCCAGTTTGGCTCCTATGTCACGCCGCTGATCATCATGGCGCCGATTCCGCTGACGATTCTTGGTGTGTTGCCCGGCCACGCCCTGCTGCGCTCGCAGTTCACCGCTACCTCGATGATTGGCATGATCGCGCTGGCTGGAATCATCGTGCGCAACTCGATCCTGCTGGTCGACTTCATCAATCTGCAGCTGGGCGCGGGCGTGGAGTTCCGCGAGGCCGTGATTCGCTCGGCCGCTACGCGCGCGCAGCCGATCGTGCTCACCGCCCTGGCCGCGATGCTGGGCGCCTTTTTCATCCTCAGCGATCCCATCTTCAACGGGCTGGCGATTTCGTTGATCTTCGGCATCCTGGTCTCGACCGTCCTGACCCTGGTCGTGATTCCACTGCTCTATTACGCCGTGTATCGCCACGCGCATCCCATTCCTCAACCGCCACCTGTCCTACCGGAGCAAACACCATGACTACCTGGCAACTTACCCGTGTCATCGCCGGATCATTCATCCTGCTGTCACTTGCGCTCGGCGTGCCGGGCAGTCCGATTTTCCACAGCAGCTACTGGTTGTGGTTCACGGCATTCGTCGGCGTGAACCTGCTGCAAAGCGGCCTGACACGCTGGTGTCTGATGGAACGCATGCTGCGCAGACTGGGCCTCCGCGCCAGCAGCGATTGAGAGCGGCACAGCTATCATGCGACTCGCACCGGCAATATTCCTGTTGGCTTCCGCCGTGGGTTCCGCCGTGGCTTCGGCCGGTGGCATCACCGTGTCGGATGCCTGGCGCGCGGCCGTAGAGCACGATCCGAAGTTTGCTGCCGCCCAGGCGCAACGCGAGGGCGGACGTGCGCGCGGGTCCGAGGCCACAGCGCTATGGCTACCCACACTTTCGGCTACCGGGAGCGCCGGACGCGGTGATCTGGACAACCGCACGCAGGGGGCCTATTTCTCGGCCCCGGGGTTCGGCAGCACCAATGGTGTCGATTTTCAGACCAACGTCAACGCGGGTACGTCGACACGCTGGGCGTTGGTCGCGGAGCAGCCACTGTTCGACGCCAGCCGCTTTGCTGAGGCAAAGACCCAGAGTAATTCGGCGCGCATTGCCGAGGCCAGGTACCTGGCGGCCGAGCAGGAGCTCATGCTGCGCACTGCCAGGGTCTATTTCGAGGTGCTCAATGCGCGTGCCCAGCTGCAGACTCTGGTGCGGCTACGTGCTGCCGCAGAAACGATCCGTGCCGAAGCGCAAGCGCGCTACGAGGCCGGCGACATTCCGGCCACGGACATGCGTGAGGCGCAAGCCAACGCCGACAGCATAGGCGTTCAGGAGCTTGATGCCGGCAGCGCCGTCACTCTAAGCGAAGCTGCTTACAGCGATCTGACCGGGCTGGATGCTGCAGATCTGGGTGTACTGCACGAGGCAGCAACCGCACAGCTGCCAATACCCGAAGCACTGGAAGTCTGGATGCGGCGCGCTCTCAGCGGCAGCCCGGTATTGACGATTCAGCAGCTGGCGGTGACCACGGCGGCCGCGCAGGTAAATCAATACGGTGCACTGACCGCGGCGCGGGTGAGTCTGTACGCGCAACTCGGGCAGGACTCTTTGCATGGCACTGGAGATTTTGGAGCCACTGCGATCAACGGACGCCAGGCGAGCTTCGGTGTCCAGGCCTCGCTGCCTTTGTTCACCGGCGGCATGCGCAGCGCGCAACGACACGAGGCGCGGGCACAGGCGCATCAGGCCGAGGCCGAACTGAATGACGCCGACCAGCAGGTCAGGCAGCAGGCGCGCACGGCGTGGCTGTCGCTCACGACCGCCGCGACGCGCGTGCAGGCCTTGCAGCGCCTGCGGGCTTCCGCGGCTAGCCGTCGCGATGCCACGCGTCTGGGCACCGAGGTGGGTGGTCGCACTGCCCTTGAGTTGCTCGGCGCCGAGGCGGATTACCAACGCGCCGGGGCTGATTTTCAGCGTGCGCAAGGCGAGTGGTTCCTGGCGGGCTTGCAGCTCAAGGCCATTGCTGGCGAGCTCAGTGCCGCTGACCTCGAACAAATTGATCGCCGGCTTGGCCTGTCACCGCCGGATCCGAACTGACCAATATGAACTTACCAAGTCGGGAGACATAACCATGGCGCATATCGCAATCCTGGGGGCCGGAACCGGCGGCATGCCGGCGGCGTACGAACTCCGCGACGCTCTCGATGCCACGCATCGCATTACGGTCGTCAATGCCGTGGACTACTTTCAGTTCGTGCCCTCCAATCCGTGGCTGGCGATCGGGTGGCGTAAACGCTCCGCCATCACTTTTCCAATTGCCCCACACCTGAAGCGTCGCAATATAGATTTCATTTCGAAACCTGTAGTCAGGATTGATGCTGCGCAGAATCGGCTGGACTTGTCAGACGGCGCCAGCCTGTCCTATGACTACCTGCTTATCACGACCGGACCCAAACTGTCGTTCGCAGAAGTCCCAGGATCCGGTCCCGACGGTGGGCTTACACAGTCGATTTGCACCGCCGATCACGCCGAGCGCACCTGGTCAGCGTATCAGGAGTTTCTCAAAGACCCGGGTCCGGTGATCATCGGCGCCATGCCGATGGCCAGTTGCTTCGGGCCGGCCTATGAGTTCAGTTTCATTCTGAACACCGATCTGCGGCGGCGTCGACTGCGCCACAAGGTGCCCATGACCTACGTTACCAGCGAGCCCTACATCGGGCACCTCGGACTTGGCGGCGTGGGGGACTCCAAGGGAATGCTGGAATCAGAATTCCGCAACAACGACGTCAAATGGATCACCAACGCCAGGGTGACAAGGATCGAGCCCGGGAAAATGTTTGTCACCGAAGTCGATGCCAATGGTCAGACGGTGAAGGAACACGAGCTGCCGTTCAAGCTGTCCATGATGCTGCCGGCATTCAAAGGCGTCGATGCAGTCGCTGCAGTTGAAGGTCTGTGCAACCCGCGTGGCTTTGTCATCGTCGATGACCACCAGCGCAGCCGCAAATATCCCAACATCTTTTCAGCTGGCGTCTGCATCGCCATTCCGCCCGTTGAGGCAACCCCGGTGCCCACCGGCGCGCCAAAGACCGGCTACATGATTGAAACCATGGTCACCGCGATCGTGAAGAACATTGTCGCGGATATTTCCGGACAACCCGCCAATGCCAGGGGTTCCTGGAATGCCATCTGCCTCGCCGATATGGGCAGCACGGGCGCGGCTTTTGTCGCTGTGCCACAGATTCCGCCACGCAACGTAAACTGGATCAGGAAGGGTCGTTGGGTACACTGGGCGAAGGTGGCGTTCGAAAAATATTTCATCTACAAGATGAAGCGCGGTCACTCCGAACCTCTGTATGAGAAGTATATGCTAAGGGCCCTGGGGCTACGGCGCCTGCAGGGCTGACCAGGAGCAACTTATGAAACCCTACCCTCATACCTATAGCGTCAGCGCCCATGGATCTGCCACCGGAACCGTTCCGGTTTCCGCTCAGGGCCTGCCAGATATCGCAACCGCACCCCCGCCGGAGTTCGATGGACCCGGAGACGTCTGGTCACCCGAGTCACTCCTGGTTGCAGCGGTGGCCAACTGCTTCATCCTGACTTTCCGCGGCGTGTCGCGGGCGGCCAAATTCAACTGGGAGCGGCTGGAGTGTCAGGTCGATGGGGTGCTGGAGCGAGTCTCCGGCGTGACACGGTTTTCGAAATTCACGACCCGTGCCACCCTGGGGGTGAGCGCGGGCGCGGATCATGCCAAGGCGCAGGAATTAATGGAGCGCGCCGAGAAACTCTGCCTGGTCGCCAACTCGCTGCATGGCGAACGCCATCTGGTGGCTGAGGTTATTGAGACCATGGGATGAGTGGCGCACTGCGCAGTCGCTGGGTCAGCTGAGGGCGCCAGCGCTGGAAAACCGGCGGTTTTCCGTTCCCGGGCTGTGGCATTGAGAACCAGGTCACACTGTTGCGGCGGCATACGAATTGCATATTCAGATGCATCGCAAGCCGTGTTGCCAGGTATGTCTATTCATGAACGCCAGCGCTGAAGTTCTCGAAAAGGAGGAGATTGACGCCCTGCTCAAGGGTGTCGACAACAGTGAAGTGCAGGTCGAATCAGGCGCGTCAGTGCCTGGCGAGGTCAGCTCCTATGACATGGCGACCCATGTCCGCGTGGTGCGCGGGCGCATGCTCACGCTGGAGATGATTCACGAGCGCTTTGCGCGGGCACTGGGTGTCGGACTCTTCAACATGTTGCGGCGCGAACCGGAAATCACCGTGGCGCCCATGCAGCTGCTTAAATTCAGCGAATACACGCAGAGCCTGCGCCAGCCCAGCAGTCTGAATCTGGTCAGGCTAACGCCGCTGCGCGGCACCGCCCTGTTCGTGCTGGACTCAAGACTGGTATCTACACTGGTGGACAATTTCTTCGGTGGCAGCGGGCGGAGCGCCGCGGTCGACGGGCGTGAATTCACCGGCACTGAGAAACGCATTATCCAGATGGTGTTACGGCAGGCGTTTACCGACCTGCAGGCGGCGTGGGCGCCTGTGCACGCGCTGCAGGTCGATTACCTGAGCTCGGAAATGAACGCCCATTTTGTCAATATCGTCAGTCCTTCGGAAGTGGTCGTGGTTGCCTCGTTCCGCATCCAGCTGGACGGTGGTGGCGGCGAACTGCATGTCACCATGCCGTATTCAATGCTCGAGCCGATCCGTGAACTACTTGGCGCCGGCGCTCAGGGAGAAGTCGTTGGCGGTAACGAGGCCTGGACGCAGGCCTTGCGCCAGGAAGTAGAGGAGGTCGATATTGAGCTGGTGCCGTTGCTGGGGCACTCCACCCTGACGGTTGGACAGCTGCTGAACCTGAAACCGGGCGATATCATTCCCTGCGACTTCGATGGCCATGCCACGCTGCTGGCTGAAGGCGTACCGTTTCTGCGCGGCACCTACGGCGCTTCCCGGGGTCAACAGGCCGTCAAGGTTTCCAGTCGGCTGGCCAGGCGGGTCGCGTCGTGAGCAATGCAGCCATGCCGATGGCGGACGTTCTCGAAAACTTTCGAGCCGAAGCCCAGTCCTCGTCCGGGGCGTCGCTGGTCGGGCTTGGCGACATCATGGACCTGCCGGTGCTTGTAGCCCTTGAGGTCGGTCGGGCCAACATTTCCATACGCGAGCTGCTGCAGCTTACCGCGGGCTCGGTGATCGGGCTGGACCGCGATACCAGTGAGGCCTTCGATGTGCTCGTCAACGGCACGCTCGTGGCACACGGCGAGGCGGTGGTCGTGAACGACAGATGTGCCATACGGTTTACGGATGTGATCGGGGCTGCCGGGTCCGGCCATCGCCCGGGTCAATAGCGCTGGCGCCTCAGCGCGCCGGCACGCCATCGAAGAAATCGACGATTCCGGTCTCCAGGGAGTACTCGGCGCCCACCACCAGCAGGCCGTCGTCTTCAATAAGCTGTTCAAGGATCTCGGAGCCGTGGCGCAGGTGATAGGCCGAGACGCGGATATTGGCGCGCACAGCGTGGCGCATCAGCGCCTCATGGTCGTGACGCAGCTCGGTTTCCAGCAGTGTCTCGATCGACGGCCGCACCCGATCAACGATCGAGCGCAAGTTGCGCGAACGTTGCTCGCTGGGACGCTGCAGATCTTCCAGGGTCGCCTGGATGGCGCCACATTGCGAATGTCCGAGCACAACCACCAGGCGCGTACCATGGCGTTCGGCGGCGAACTCGACGCTGCCGATCTGTGAAGCGGCAACCACATTGCCGGCGACACGAATCACGAACAGATCACCCAGGCCCTGATCAAACACGATCTCGGCCGGCACGCGTGAGTCGGAGCAACCGAGAATGATGGCAGAGGGTTCCTGGCCCGCCATCAGTGCCTGGCGCCGCAGCCGACCCTGGTGTTGATCGCTGTTGCGCGCTTCGGCGACAAAACGCCGGTTGCCTTCGCGCAGGCGCTCCAGCGCCGCGGCTGCCCGCATCATCGTTACTGGCTCCCCAACTTCGAGCGCCGCACGTTACATGGGCTCAAGTTTGGCGTGCAAGGTAATTTCCGCGCGCAGCAGGCGCGAGACCGGGCAGTTGGCCTTGGCGTCGGCAGCGATGCTGTCAAACTGCGGCGCCGCAATGCCAGGCACCCAGGCTTCGGTCTCGAGGTGCACCGTGGAAATGGTCCAGGCGCCGGCAATCTGCTCGAGCGTCAGGGTGGCCTGCGTGGCCAGGCGCTTGGGCGTAAAGCCAGCCTTGCCCAGAGCGGCCGTGAGCGCCATCGTAAAACACCCGGCATGCGCCGCGGCGATCAGCTCTTCCGGGTTGGTCTGTCCGGCAGCCTCAAAGCGTGAGGCAAAAGTGTAGGGGGTCTCTTTCAGCACGCCACTGTGCGTCGCCAGGGCACCGGCGCCGCTCTTGAGATCACCATGCCAGATCGCTGAACCCGTGCGTTTCATCGAGCCTCCCTGCGGGCGTTATTGAAGGGCAGGAACCACCCTCGTCGGCTACACTAGACTCTGGCTTATGTCATGTCTACAGCCCTGAGTATGGACCCCACGCTTGCCGAATTGACTGCCTCCACGCCGCTTTCGGGCGCCAATGCCGATTATATTGAATCGCTGTATGAGCGTTACCTTGAGAGTCGCGACTCGGTCGACGCGGGTTGGCGCGCGCTGTTCGATGCCCTGCCGGCAGGCGGGCAGCGGGCCGTGCCCGGCAGCGGCGCGCCAGCCGCGCTCGCCGACGGTGAAAAGCAGGGTGCGGTCTCACGCCTGGTGCAGACCTACAGCAACCGCGGCCATCTGATCGCGCGTATCGATCCGCTCGGGCTGATGCAGCGTGAGCGCCCTTACGTGCTCGACCCTGGCTACGTCGGGCTCAACCAGTCCGACATGGATACCGAGTTCTACACCAGCAGCCGTAACGAGTGGCTGCCGCGGCGTGCGCCGTTGCGGGATATCCTGGCGCGACTCGAACAGGTGTATTGCGGTTCGATCGGCGCCGAGTTCGCGCATGTCTCCAATACCGAAGAGCGCCTGTGGCTGCAGGATGAATTTCAGCTCGGCCGCGTGCGCGCGCAGTTCACAGTCGAAGAGCGCCGCAATATTCTCTGGCAGCTCACGGCCGCCGAGGGCCTGGAGCGCTACCTGCACACGCGCTTCGTCGGCCAGAAGCGCTTCTCGCTCGAAGGCGGTGAGGCGCTGATCGCACTGCTCGATGACCTGGTGCAGGAAGGCGGCCGCGGCGGGGTCGAGGAATCAATCATCGGCATGGCACATCGCGGCCGGCTGAACGTGCTGGTCAATGTGCTGGGTAAGTCGCCAGGTGAGCTGTTTTCCGAGTTCGAAGGCAAGCATCACCAGCCTGCGGGCTCCGGCGATGTCAAGTATCACAAGGGCTTTTCCGTTGACCTGCGCACGCCGGGCGGCAACGTGCATGTGGCGCTGGCTTTCAATCCCTCGCACCTTGAAATCGTCAATCCGGTGGTCGAGGGCTCGGTGCGCGCGCGCCAGGAACGACGCAACGATGCGCGCGGCGACAAGGTGCTGCCGGTGCTGATCCACGGCGATGCCGCCTTCGCGGGGCAGGGCGTGGTCATGGAGACGCTGCAGCTTTCACAGACCCGCGGCTATGGCACCGGCGGCACGATTCATGTCGTGATCAACAACCAGGTGGGCTTCACTACCAGCGATCCGCAGGATGCGCGTTCCACGCTCTATTGCAGCGATGTCGCCAAGATGATCGAGGCGCCGATCCTGCATGTGAATGGTGATGATGCCGAAGCGGTCATATTCACCAGCCGCTTTGCGCTGCGCTACCGACAGCAGTTTCACAAGGATATCGTGATTGACCTGGTCTGCTATCGGCGCCTCGGACACAACGAGGCCGATGAACCGGCGGCCACCCAGCCGCAGATGTACCAGGCGATACGCCAGCACCCGCCGGTACGCAGGATCTATGCCGAGCGCCTGGTCGCTGACGGCGTGCTGGGCGCTGCCGACGCCGAGCAGATGGTCGAGCAATATCGCAGCGCGCTGGATGAAGGGCGCCACCAATTGCACCCGTCGCTGGGCATGATCGGCAATCAGTTCACGGTCGACTGGTCGCGCTATCAGCATGTCGATACCCAGGAGTCCATCTCGACTTCGCTGCCGGCTGCAAAGCTTGCGAGCTTAGGGAGGCGCATCCTGCAGTATCCCGAGGGCTTTACACTGCATCCGCGCGTGGCGCAGATCGTCGTCAACCGCTCAAAGATGCTGGCCGGCGAATTGCCGATCGACTGGGGCTGTGCCGAGACCCTGGCCTACGCCTCCCTCATCGACGCCGATTTTGCCATCCGGCTTTCCGGGCAGGATGTCGGTCGTGGCACGTTTTTCCATCGCCACGCCGTGCTGCACGATCAGGGTTCGCTGCGTCGCTACATTCCCCTGCAGCACATCAAGGATCGGCAGCCGCGCGTGGCCATCATCGACTCGGTGCTGTCCGAGGAAGCGGTGCTGGGCTTCGAATACGGCTACTCGGCCACCAGCCCTGATTGCCTGGTGATCTGGGAGGGGCAGTTCGGAGATTTCGTCAACGGTGCGCAGGTGCTCATCGACCAGTTCATTTCGTCCGGCGAGGCCAAGTGGGGGCGCTTCAGCGGTTTGACGCTGTTCCTGCCGCATGGCTACGAAGGGCAGGGGCCGGAACATTCCTCCGCCCGGCTCGAGCGCTTCCTGCAACTATGTGCCGAGAACAATATGCAGGTGTGCGTGCCATCGACGCCGGCACAGATGTTTCACATGTTGCGGCGGCAGATGCTGCGGCCACTGCGCAAGCCGCTGATCGTGATGACGCCCAAGAGTCTGCTGCGCCATGAACTCTCGGTGTCGACCTTAAGTGACCTGAGCGCCGGCGGTTTCGCCAATATCATTGATGAGCTCGATGAGCTGCAGCCCGAAGAAATCGAGCGCGTGGTGTTCTGCAGCGGCAAGGTTTATTTCGATCTGCTGCGCGCGCGTCGCGCAGCCGGCAGCGGCAACGTGGCGCTGGTACGCATCGAACAACTGTACCCGTTCCCGGTGCCGGAGTACCAGGCGGTACTGGCTCGCTATCCCAACGCCGTCGATCTGGTGTGGTGCCAGGAAGAGCCGCAGAACCAGGGCGCCTGGTACCAGATACGGCATCGTCTCGAGGATCTCGCCGGTGAGCGCCGGGCGGTGTACTACGCCGGGCGCGCCTCGGCATCGGCGCCAGCCACGGGGCTGGCGCGCCTGCACGAGGCCGAGCAGCGGCAATTGGTGCAGACCGCGCTCAATGCTGACGCGGCCGGGCAGGCAGTGCGCCTGACGTCGCGTGCCACATCGCAGAAGAGGAAGAGCTCATGAGCGTAGAAATCCGCGTGCCACAGCTGCCCGAGTCGGTCGCCGACGCGACGCTGGTGGCCTGGCGCAAGCAGCCCGGTGAGAGTGTCAGCCGCGATGAAAATCTGGCTGATCTGGAGACCGACAAAGTGGTGCTCGAAGTGCCGGCAACGAGCGCCGGTGTACTGCAGGAAATTCGCATCCAGGCGGGCACCAGCGTCAAGAGCGGCGAATTGCTGGCAATCATTGCGCCTGGCGCAGCGGCTGCCACCACGACCGGCGCCACGCCTGCCGGCAGCAAGGCGAGCGCTGCCGCGACAGCCGTGCCGGCCGCAGCACCGGTCGCAGCGCCGGCAGCGGCCAGCGCCTCGCCAAAACTGGGCCCGGCCGCGCAGCGGGTCGCCGAGGAGCTGGGCCTGAGCGGCTCCGTGATCGCCGCCGCCGCCAAGGGCGGGCGTGCCTCGAAATCTGATCTGATCACCGCCGGCAAGGGTCTTGCTGCCGCTCCCCAGCCGAACGTTGCGCGCGGTGCGCGCGCCGAGCAGCGCGTGCCCATGACCCGCCTGCGCCAGCGCATCGCCGAGCGCCTGGTGAAGGCACAATCGACCCAGGCGTTGCTGACCACCTTCAATGAAGTTGATCTGACGCAGGTCAATGAACTGCGGGCGCGCTACAAGGAAGGTTTCGAAAAGCAGCACGGTGTGAAGCTGGGTTTCATGGCTTTCTTCGTCAAGGCCGCCATCGAAGGCTTGAAGCGTTATCCGGTGATCAATGCCTCGGTGGAGGGCACGGATATCGTCTACCACCAGTACTTCGATATCGGCGTCGCGGTTTCCACCGAGCGCGGGCTCATGGTGCCGGTGCTGCGCGATGCCGACGCGCTCGATTTCGCAGGCATCGAACGCGGTATTGCCGGTTTTTCAAAGCGCGCGCGTGACGGCACGATTTCACTCGAAGACCTGACCGGCGGCACCTTCAGCATCACCAATGGCGGCGTGTTCGGTTCCATGTTGTCGACACCGATCGTCAATGCGCCGCAGAGCGCCATTCTCGGCATGCACAAGACCCAGCAGCGGGCGATGGTGGTGGCTGGCGTCGTGGTAGCGCGTCCCATCATGTACCTGGCGCTCAGCTACGATCATCGCATCATCGATGGGCGCGAAGCAGTGCATAGCGAAATGAAGCAAGGTGCAAAACGATCATCCGTCTGGGGCTCGAATGGGCGGTTGAAGCTTCCACAGCGAGCGATAGAGTTGACGCGAGACCTCCAGCATGCTGAGGCGGTAGCGACGGAACAGTTTGGAATGCAACCGAGCAAAGGCCGAGCAGAGCGCGAAGGCGATGCAAAGAATCAGCGTGACCGCCTGCAATCCGTGGTTGGGCAAAGGCTGGAGGTGGCCTTCGGCATCGCGGCGTTGCGGCCGATGTTTACAGGCGTGCAGGAAGCCATGCTTGAGAGCCCAGTGCTTGGTGAGATCGCACCAGGCATTGTTTTCCAGCCGCCAGCGATCATGTCCGAGTTGGCGCACCAGCCGGATGGAGAAGGTTTTCGCGTCTAACGTTGTAATCCACACCCATTTCTCGAACTTGGTCTCCGAGACACGCTTTCCCTTTCTATGCCATTCTGTTTTTCGCTCTTCCGAGCGCACCACCCGCATCGGTTGCGGATGCTCCTCGGTGAAGGGCAGATCCTCGGCTTGCCAGAGTTGTGCTTCGACAACGTTGTTGCCATGCTTTTCGGTGAGTTGTTCGTCGGGTGCGCGGCCTTGAAACAAGCCCTGGGCATCCTGATACAACGTGCGGCTCTCCTGTTTCAGGGTGATGACCAAATCCCAATCGATTTCTTTGGCTAGCTGGAGAACCGGTGCCTGCGCGTAAAGCGAATCCAGCAACAGGATGTCGAAGAAGCGGCTGCCATAGAGCTCGGGCAGTCTGCGCAGCAAGCGCAGCGCCGCGGTGTCCTCCCCCTCGTTCGGGCGAACCCACTCGAGTGCCAGGATGGGCTTGACCGGGCTGCTGACCACCTGGCAGCCCACCAGGCGATGGTAATACTGGATCTGCTCGACGGGCTGCCCCTGTTGGTCCTGGGAAACGACCCGTCGTTGCAGACAGAACTCACAACAGCGACTGAAACTGCTGAGCACCTCGATACCGTCGAGGGCCGCCACCACGCGCCCCTGCACGCGGCCCGGGTCCAGGGCTTTATTCCGTTTCAGTCGGCGATTGATGTTCACCAACATCTGCTCCAGAGGAGCTAGCGCGAAGCTCGCCAGACTGTAACGCAGGACGTCATCGCCGAAAGCCCGAGGAGCCTCGGTGCAGTGTTGCAGGTGGGGTTGCGCCAGATCTGCCTGCAGTTGCAGGAAACTGCTGAGGCGAAAGACGAAGCCATGGAACAAAGCCAGAAACACCGTTTGGGGAGAGATGTCCGGGTCTTGTCGGCCATCGCAGAGGCTGGTGACCGTCTTCCGGAAATGGAAGACTTTGCGGAGATAGCCGGAGAACGAAGGCAGTTCGTGGTTTTGCGTTGTGTGCATTCTTATAAATGCAAGATAAATCAGACACCAACGTGAAAATTCTCTTTCACCTTCCCTACCGTTTCTTACTGTCCTTATGGGAACCCGGACGCTTGCGCCGCAGGAGTTCGCGGTTAATGGCCGAGATGCTCTCCAGGTCTTGCTTCATCCGCTGGTAGTTCTCCACCCACTGCCGTACTTGCTCGAGCTGTTCGCCAGGCACCACCGCGCCCGTCGTCCGGCCCGGCCCCAAGGTAACCGTGAGATACCAGCTGGGACCGTGCCGTTCCCCACGGGCACACTTACAATCGGGCTTGCCGCAGGTGACATAGCGTTGCAGCAAGGTGCCACGCAGGGTCAGTTCCGCCCGGGGCAGGTTTATGGCCAGCCCGCGGCGGCGATTCTCTAGCGCCAGGGTGGAGAGCTTGGCTAACGCTCGATCTGCTTTCATATAACAGCAAGAAACTACCAAACCCGCTAGAAAAATGCAAATGCGAATCTCCTTCCGTGCGAATCTCCCCTAACTCTCGGTCATCCCAGGGGTTAAAATCTTCGTGCGAAATTCCTGTG
>CAWGKS010000018.1:0-15914 GCA_963823235.1 uncultured Gammaproteobacteria bacterium
AGGCGACGGCGCCAATGCCGAACAGAGCTGCGTAGAGAAACAACGCCAGGCCCATGGCGCCATAGATCCAGAGTTGCGGCACGTCGCGCACGGCCAGCGTGCCCAGTGACTGCAGCGACTGCGCGACCCCGCTCAGCGCCTGCCAGCGGTTTTGCACGCTGCTCACGACGGTGGTCTGCTGGGCGGCGTTGAGTACCGAGCCGAAGGCAGCGATGCCCAGAAATGCCAGCTTCATGCAGCCGGCTGAAAGCGGCACGAACAGCAGGCGCGCCGACAGCGGCCAACGACCGAAGGCCTGCCGCCACCAGGGGAGCGCCTCGCGACGGGCAAGCTCGCGCAGCACACGCGCTTCGAGCGTGGCCGGCGCCTGGAGCGGCGGCAGCTTGCGCAGCGCCGCGTGCACCAGCTTCTCCAGGCGATCGGCATCAGCTTGAGTATTGGCCATGTGGGCGCTCCTCAGGAATCCAGCTCGGTTGCGTCGATGCCCTGTTGCGCCAGAATGCGCGCCAGGGCCTGTCGTGCGCGATGAATGTCGGTCTTCACTTTTGGCAGCGATACGCGCAGGCGTGTCGCAATGTCTTCATACGGCAGCTCTTCGAAGTGATAAAGCGCCAGCGGGATACGCTGATGATCGGGCAGGCGCGACAGTGCAGTCTCTATCTGTGCCTGGCGCTCGTCGGCCTCGACGTCGGCAAACACCGATTCATCCGCCGGAAAATCGAGCTCGGTCTCCTCGGCGCCTGCCTCGCTGTTCTGCAGCTGCGAAAAGAAGACCCAGCGTTTGCGATAGCGGGTCAGGTGCGTGAGCGTAAGATTGGTGGCGACCGTCTTGAGCCAGCCAGGGGCGCGTGGGTTGTCGCGCAATTGCCCGAAATTACGGTGCGCCCGCAGGAACACCTCCTGCGCAATGTCCTCCGCCTGCGTGGCATCACCGGTCAGGCGCGCGGCGGTGGAATAAACCATGTTCTGATAGCTGCGCATAAAGGTCGTGAATTCAGCCGGGCTGGGGCTTTCCTGTGAGGGGGCTTGCACTGCGGTGTCATCTGTTAAGTGCACAACGCGGGCCTGAGGGAAAAGTTGCAGGAAAACGCCGATTCCGGTCGGCAGCCGGGCAGGATTATGACAGCAGGGCCCCCGGAAACCCAGTTCCGGCGGCCCGGCTGCGGCTGCTGGCTGCCTGGCGCCAGCGGCGGGGGTCCTAGCGGTTGACGGCCAGCTTGCTCTTGTCCGCCAGCATCAGGCGGCCGCGCATGAACGTGGAGTGGCCGGGGTAGGAGCAGAAGTAGCTGTAGTCCACGCCCGGCACCAGGGCGGCAGCGCTGAAGGTCACGGTCGTCTCCTCACCCCCACCGACTACCTTGGTGGAGGCGATGACGCGGGCATCGCCCTGCGGCACGTAGCCGTGCTCGAGACCGGCAGCGATGCCGGCGTTGGAGAGCGCCGCGACGTCCGAGCTGCGGGCCAGCACCCAGTCGTGACCGAGCACGTGCGCCGGTTGCTTGCCGACGTGTTTGAGCGTCAGCTGGATGTCCTTGCATTCCGGATCGATCTGGAGTGCACGCGCATTGAACTGCATCAGATCGTTGGCTTCGATGCTTAAGTGGCAATTGCCGGCCTGCGCGGCACCCGTGATCGCCAACAGCGCCAGGCCGAGCGGCCAGCGAACCCTGTACAGCGGGGCGCTCACAGGGCCACCCACAGGAACAGGAACGTGGTGTCGTTGTCACTGGCGCTACGACCAGAGCCGTCGTAGTTCGAGCTGCCGCCGTTGAAACGCGAGTAGCCGGTATATTGCAGGCCGACGCGCAGGTTTACCCACGGTCGGTGCGGTGAGTCGAGTTTGCCGAACGGAACGTATTCGAATTGCAGCAGGTAGCCACGGGTATCCGGTATGCCGTTGTTGCTGCCTTCGAGTTCGCCCGGCGCGTACAACACTGCATCGCTGCTACCGGTGGTGTCGAACAGGCCGCCGCCGGCCACCCAGGTCTGCTTGTAGGTCCAGGTGACGTCCAGTTTGCGGCTGTCCAGGCTGC
The DNA here is from genome assembly GCA_963823235.1 of uncultured Gammaproteobacteria bacterium. Taxonomy (GTDB): domain Bacteria; phylum Pseudomonadota; class Gammaproteobacteria; order Steroidobacterales; family Steroidobacteraceae; genus FEN-1191. The sequence continues at coordinate 2,034 of CAWGKS010000018.1, forward strand.
CGGAAGCGCTGGCTACTTCACCGGCGCCCAGCGCGGCATTCATATGCCGCGTTTCATGCACGATGGACAGATTCGCCTGCAGGTTGCTGGCGTCTGCAGCCGTGTGCTGGTAGGTCGCGTCGAAGCCGAAATCGTTGAAGCGATTGGTCTCCGGCGAGGCCAGATCTGGTTGCTGCTCGACATTCAGGCCCAGCAGGCCGAACGAGTAGTAGTGCGGGCCGTTGGTGAACTGCAACGCAGCGCGCCAGTAAGGCGCGAAACCCTTGAGGTGTGAATTTTCCTCGGCGCTCAGGCCGACGGTGTCGAGCAGGCTGTCCGAAAGGCTCTTGTAGCCACCAAGCTCCAGGTACAGGTGATCATCGATCATGGCGTAGAAAGTCGGACCGAGCACTGTCTCGGAGATGCCATCGAAAATGATCGGCGCGGCGCCGGGAGCGGGCGCCAGACCGGAACCGGTGTAGGGGAAACTCCAGACCGAGGTTGAATTCCAAAGGTCCGACACTGTCGGGTTGTTGTTGAGCGTGACGCCGCCGACGATCCCGTGCCCGCCGAGCTCAAAAGCGCGCGCGTAGCGCACGTCGACTGCACCCCAGGCGGTGTGCCGCTCGACACCGCTGTAGGACACTTCAACGAAGCCGCCGGCATGGCTGCCGATGCGACCGGCGAAAAAGCCGGTGAGCTCGTCCAGCGTGAAATTGTCATTGGTGCTGTAGCGTTCCGGCGCTTCCGGGAAGTCGCTGCTGATATGGGTATCGGAGAGCACTGCCATAAGCGCCAGCGGCACGCTCGCGTTGTGATTGCCCAGGGCGTAGGCATTGAGCTTGAATTGCCGGCCGTAGGCGGTGAGTGCCGGGCCGAAGCCGATGCTGTGGCACTGCGAGCAGGGCAGGCCCGACTGCTGGGCGTAACTGGGCAGTGCCCTGGCCGGTGTTGTTGCCAGTAGTGCCGCTACACCAAGCAGTGCGAACCACTGCCCTCGTTCCCAATACGCGGATAAACGATGGGTGGTCGTCATGGTCAGCTCCCCTGGCTTGTTAAGAAATCCCTAAGGATCAAATTAGCAGGCAGGAGATGCCCTGTATGCGGGGACTAATCAGTAGACGTTGGTAGGAAACGCTGCAAAACAAGGGGAAAAGCTGCGACTCATCGCAAGTCAAAAATCCCACGCTAGCGTAAGTGCCCCGTCGGCAGTGCTTGGTTCTAGGCGCCGTATGATTCTTAAATTTGTGAGTTATGTTAAACAATTGGGTCCGTCATCGGCACGGCAAACCTGCCTCATTTGCTCCATCACTGTCTTGCCACTACGACAGGTTGAACGCTGCCAGCCCGGGTGTTCTGATGCGATCGACAATAATTACCGGCTTCCGAGTCGGATCGATCTACAGAGGCATCAATCATGAAAATCAGGATATTCGCATTGGCCGCAGTACTCATGCTCGCCGCCTGTGGCGGCGGCTCAGTGCCGGTCAGCAACATGAACAATTCGGTGAGCGTCGCCACCTCGGGTGTCATCACCGCATTCGGCAGTGTCTTTGTAAATGGGGTGCGCTACGACGTTTCGGCGGCGCACCTGCAGAAGAACGGCAAGAGCGTCGCACAGTCGGCACTCGCAGTAGGCGAAGTCGCGCTGCTGCATGGCTGGCAGGACCGTGCCAGCGGCGAGTGCAGTGCCGACAGCGTCGACGTGGAAGACAATGTGGTCGGACCTGCCGCGGCAATCGATGTCACCGCCAACACGCTTACCGTGCTCGGTCAGCAGGTGATTGTCACTGCCAATACTTCATTCGCGGCCAGCATCGTGCCCGGCGACCTGAGCGGCCTGCTCGCTGGCGATCTCGTAGAAGTGAGCGGCCTGGTCGATGCCAGCGGCGCAATTACCGCGACGCGTATTGCCCGGGCCGAAGCTGATGACGCCCTGCAGGTGGTCGGTGCGGTGTCGCATGCGGATGCCATGGCACACACTTTCATGATCAACGGACTCAAAATCGACTACAGCACCGCGCTGCTCGATGGCTTCGCCTCTGGCCAGCCGGCCGACGCTGATGTCGTGATCGTGCGCGGCACGGTGTTCGATGCCGCGTCGGTGACACTCACCGCAACCAAGGTGCGGCGCGCTGAAAATGAGCGCGATCAGGCTGCTGATGGCGAGCGCATTGAACAGGAAGGGCTGGTGACGCGATTTGCATCGGCCACTGACTTTGATGTCGACGGCGCGCCCGTGACGACCACCGCGGACACGGTGTACAGGAACGGTACGGTGGGCGATATCGCCATGAATGCGCGCCTTGAAGTGCGCGGCACGCTCGACGCCAGCAAGGTGCTGGTCGCCGACAAGGTGGAGTTCGAGCATGTGGCCGTGATCGCGCTCGCGGCCACGGTCGAATCAGTCGACTCCGCCAACAATACGCTCAAGGTTCTTGGTGTCGATATCACCGTAGACGCCACGACGCGCTTCGAGGATAAAAGCGGCGCGGACGTACAGATGTTTACGCTCAAGGACATCAGCGTCGGCGACAGCGTGCTGGTCCGCGGTTACGAGACTCCGGCGGGCAGCGGCAAGATCCTGGCGCGGCGGGTGGAACGCATGGCGCCGAGCAGCGCAGTCAAAGTGCGTGGACCGTTTACCGCCACCACGGCGCCGCAGTTTCAGATCCTGGGCGTGGTCATAGATGCCACCAATGCCGCCTTTGGAGGCGAGCGAATTTGGAGGCGACGAAAGCCACATGAGCATGACCAGTGCTGAGTTCTTTGCCCAGGCCCCGGGGCAGGTGGTCGAAGTGTACGGCACGGCGGCCGGCGATGTCGTTACGGCACTCAAGGTGCATATCGAGCACGAGGACGATCGCTAGCCGGCGATCTCAGCGTCTTGAAGTACCAGGCCGCTGGTGGCGCCGGTGCGCGCCGCCAGCGGCCCTGATCGCTACTTGCTGGTGCACAGCCCGACATCGCCACTCTTGGTGTCGATGTGCACATGGCCACCACCCTTGCCACTGCGAAAGCTGAGGCGGCGCCCCGGTCCATACTGCTGCTCGACGGCTTTGGGGCCGAAGCAGTTGCTGATGTCGCCGCTGAATGACTGCACATCGACATCCGCGTCCGGCGTCGCGGTGAAGCCGACGTTCACGTCGCCGCTCACTGTCGAGGCCTCGAGCTGACCGCCGGCGTCAAGCGCGCCGCTGATATTCAGATCGCCCGAGACACTTTCAAATCGCGCCTGCCGCATGGCACCCAATGACAGGTTGGCATCGCCGCTCACCGATTCGACGTTGATCTCGCCAGCGCCACCGCTGAAGGTGGTGTCGCCGCTGACGGTCTTGATGCGTGTAGACCTGGCATCGTGCGCCGCCAGGTGTACGTCACCACTGACGCTGTTCACCTGCAGATTGCCGCCGGCCTCGCCGGCAATATCGCCACTCACGGTCTGCAGGTGCTGATCGCCGCTGACACCAGCCACGCGCAGGTCGGCGCTGACCAGAGAGACTTCGAGCGCACTGTGGCGCGGCACCTGCACCTTGAGATGCGCGTCGCCCTCATTGTGATGGAAATTGCCCTGCGGCAGCACGACGCGCACGGTGACGCGCGTACCCGAACCGGTGACTTCGACCCGCTCGACTTTTTCTCCGATCGTGCCGCTCACGGCGACTACGGCCTGATCCCAGCCCGAGACCTCCACGGCCCCGGAGACATTGACGATTTCCACGGTGCCGGCCGGGTCGGCGTTCTGGTGTTCGTCGACGCTGCGTGTGGCTGCCTGGGCCGGTACCGCACCGGCACACAGCAAGGCTGCGAACCAGGTGCAATACAGCAGGGTCCGGAACAATGATTGCGTCGTCATGATCAGCTTCTCCTAGTGAGCAATGTGTCGGTGGCATGGGCCACGGTGGTGTACAGATTGATCTCCTGCTGCCAGGTGCTGCGCAGCAGTTGCAGCAGCAGCGGACTGGCCGGGTCGTGTGCCAGGGCATCGCGAATGTCGGCATTCGCCTTGCGAATGACTTCCAGGTCGCTTTGCACGCGTGCGCGCGTGGGCGGTGCCAGCATCGCCAGGCGTTCGGAAAAAGTGCGTTCAAGTGCGGCGCGTGCCGCCAGATAGTCGGCATCCTGCGGCAGCTCAAAACCAACCGGTTGAGCGAGCGCTGCACTGCGCGGCAGCGGAGCCGTCGCCATCAGTGTGGGTGCTGTGCTGTGCCATACCGACCAGGTCAGGGCACCGAGCAGTGCGGCCAGCGCCACGCTCGCCGCCATGGCGGTCGGCCACGGTGATCTGCTGCCACGCGCCGTGGAACCCGAGCCCGGCGCATTCCCCTGCAGGGCAACGGCGATGCTCGGCCACAGGTCGCGGCCCGGCGCCTGTTCGCGTGGCAGCTGCGCCAGTGCTTCATCAACAATGCGATCGTCTGAAGTGCTCATGCGTACTCCTCAGGCGGGATCCAGCTGCAGAGCCAGCAACCGTCGGCCGCGATGCAACTGCGCCTTGCTGGTGCCCACCGCGATGCCCAGGAATTCCGATGCCTCTTCGTGACTGTGTCCGTAGACACCGACGAGCACCACGACATCGCGCGCCCCGGGCGGCAGGCGCGCGAGTGCGGTTTCGATATCGGCAGTGCCGCCTGCAGCAGTGTTGTCGCTGACTGCCAGGGCGTCCTCATCAATCGGTACCGCGAGTCTGGTCAGATCCGACTGGCCGCGGCGGCGCTGGCCCAGCACTGCGTTAACGGCGATGCGATGCAGCCAGGTGGACAGGCTGCTCTGAGCCTTGAAGCCCGCCAGTGCCCGCCAGGCCGAAATGAAGCACTCCTGCGTGCAATCCTCTGCCAGTGCGGGTTGGCCTGTCATGCGCAGACACAACGCATAGACGCGCGCCACGTGCTGGCGGTAGAGCGCCTCGAAGGCCCGCACGTCGCCGCTCCGTGCCGCCCTCAGGTCGTCGTCATCCTCAGCCGCGCCTGGCTGCGGCGCTGGAAACTGCAATAGCTGCGCATCTGCCAAAATAGCTGCTCGCATCAGTGGTCTGTTGTGAACTTGGACGTTGCTGTCTGGCCGTTTGGTTTAAAGCGGTCCGGACCTAGCGGGCGCCGCGCAGCCATCATGCCGGTGATCTGGTCAGGGCGCACACCGCTGAGCCACCGACCACGCCGCAGGCCCCGATGATCGTCAGCAGGTTGGGGGTCTCGGCGGCGGCGAACTCTGGCACCCAGATTGCGGCCAGGGCGCTGCCCAGCAAGGCAAAGAGTGGCGAGGTGGTCAAGGTGGCGCTGACACGCGTCACTTCTCCGAGGCTCATGGCCTTGGCGTAGGCGCCGTAGGCGATGAGCGTATTGAAGCAGCAGAACACCAGCGCCCAGCCCTGTGCCGCGTCCAGGCTCAACAGGCGCGCCGGGTGCACCAGCGGCGTCAGCAGCACGAAGCCGCCGACATAAAGCAGCCAGAGTATCTGCGCCGAAGAATATTCGCGCAGCAGGCGTTTTTGCACCAGTCCATAGCAGGCCCACCCCAGCGAGCCCATGGTCAGCAGCAATACGCCGACACCCAGATGAGAGTGGCTGCTGAAGATCTCCGGCAGGCGACGATTGAAAAACAGCAGCAGGCCGCCGAGCAACAGCGCCAGTCCGAGCCATTGCAGACGCGAGAACTTCTCGCGATAGATCAGCAGGCCACCGAGCAACAGGAAGATGCTCGAGAGCTGGGTGACGGTCTGGGCGATGGCCGGCGTTGTCAGGCGCACACCGACTACAAACAGAGTGTAGTTGATGGTCAGGCCAATCACCGCCACGACCAGCAGCACGCGCAGCAGTGTGCTCAGCCGCACCGGGCTGGGGAGCGCTGCGCGCTGGGCCAGGAACACGCCGACCACGAGGGCGGCGGAACCAAATCGATACCAGGTGATGGTGAAGGTGTCCATCGCTGGCAGCAGGACGCGCAGTGCCAGTGGCAGGAGCCCCCAGAGAATGGCGGTAATCAGCGCCAGCGCAAAGGCCAGGCTGCGGTGTTGCGCGGCGGGCAGATTAGGTCCTTGGTATTGGCCGTGCACAGTGCCGCGGCCGAGGCCAGTTATCCGACCAGCAGTATATTCTACCCAAACCCGGCTCGTGGCCATCGGGCTGCAAATGCGCCACCCAAATGCGCTAGGATAGGGGGCGCAAGGACAGGGGGCGGACGAAGTCTGGAATTGGGGAGCTGCAATGAAACTGATCACCGCGGTCATCAAGCCTTTCAAGCTCGACGAAGTGCGCACGGCGCTTTCGGAACTTGGCATTTCCGGCATGACCGTGACCGAAGTCAAAGGCTTTGGTCGCCAGCGCGGGCATACCGAGCTTTATCGGGGCGCCGAATACGTGGTCGATTTCGTGCCCAAGACGCGCGTCGAGGTCGGCGTGCGTGATGATCTGGTCGACCAGGTGGTCGATGCCATTGTCAAAGCGGCACGTACCGGCAAGGTGGGCGATGGCAAGATATTCGTTACTGCAATCGACCGCGTGGTGCGCATTCGCACTGGCGAACTGGATAATTCAGCCCTCTGAAGCCGGGCGGCACGCTGGGCGCCGCTACTGCGATTGGCGCCGGTAGCGGCTGATCAGAATCATGTGACCGATTTCGGGGTCTTCAACCTCGAAGCGCAGTTGCAGCATCCCGGTGGCAGGTTCCACTACGAAATGCCAGCTGCGCGTGGCGCGGTGCACGTAGCGCGCCCGTATCACAAAGGCCTGCTGCTCCCAGCCGCAACTGATTTGCGCCGCCCCGCCCTCATCGATACGTGAAACCGTCTGGCCGGGCAGGAAATGCCGGCTGACGGTCTCCGCATCGAGCCGCATATTGACGGCCTCGAGGCCCGGTTCCTGCGCGATCTGCAGGGTGTGCGGTGGCCGCAGTTCCTCGACCATTCGTGAACGGAAGTGCTCGCTTGCCTCTTGCGGTATTTCATAGGCATCAAAATCACGTGGGTCGCGACCGTTGCCGCCGCCATCCTGCTCATCGCCGCCGCCGCTGCGCCCGGCGCCCGGGCCGTGCCGGGCCCGCAGCCGTCTTTGCCGCTCAGTCAGGACCTGCATCAACTTGGCATCAAAGTTGTCGCTGTTGGCCTCGTCACGCTGCCAATCGCCGGCAATGACCAACGCCTGGCCCTGATGAGCAGGTTGCGAACTGCTCAGGGAGGTGCAGCCGCAGGTGGTCACAAGTGCCGCCGTCAGAGCCGCCCACGTTGCCGCATTGGCCATAAAGACATGCATAAGTGATGGACAGACCCACGAACAACACAAACGTTCGGCGCACCGTAGGCGGTGGCAGGCGCAGCTGTCAATCGCCGGCGCGCTGCAGCAGGTAAACTGGCGCTATGTACCGCCTGTTGTTGTACCTCGTGGCCGGCTGGTCAGGCTTCTATGTGATGGCGCTGGAGCTCCTGGGAGGCCGGCTGCTGGCGCCCTATTTTGGCAGCAGCATTTACGTCTGGGGCGCCATCATCACGGTGTTCATGCTGGCTCTGTCCTTCGGCTACCTGCTCGGTGGTCACTGGTCACGCCATCAGCCCAGCCTGGCCCGACTCAGTTTCCTGCTGTGGGCGGCCGCCGCAGCGTCCACCCCTGTCATGCTGGTCGGCGATGCACTGCTCGATGCGATGTCGGCGCAGCTGTCCGATCCACGCGCCGGTTCACTGTGCGCGGCGCTGTTGCTGTTCCTGGTGCCGACGGTGATTTCCGGCATGGTCTCACCCTATGCCGTGCGCCTGCTGGTGGCTGACCAGCGCAGCGCCGGCCTGGATGCCGGGCGACTCTACTTCGTCTCCACTTTCGGCAGCGCCGCCGGCACGCTGCTCACTTCCTTTTATCTCGTGCTCTATTTCGAGGTGAACCAGATTCTCTGGGCCATGCTCGCCGTGTCGATGGCGATCGGTGCGCTCGGCGTCTGGCGTCGGCCGGCGCCGGTCGCAGTATTGCTGGCGCTGGCCTGTTGGTGCGCGCCACCTGACTCGCTGGCAGCAGGCTCACAGGCGGCGGGCCCGCTACGCCTGGTGCACTCCGAACGCTCGCTTTACCGGCAGGTCCTGGTCTATGAAGACGCCAATTCCCGCTGCCTGTGCTTCACCAGGCAATGCAGCATTGGCCGGCAATCCTGCATTGATCTGGCGCAACCGGACCAGCTGGTGTTCATGTATACGCGCATGATGCTCGGCGCGCTGCTGCTCAATCCCGAGCCGCAGCAGGTGCTGATCATTGGTCTGGGCGGCGGCTCGCTGCCGCGTGCGCTGGCGCAGCTGCTGCCGCAGGTGCAGATCGACCTGGTCGAGATCGATCCGGCCGTGGTGCGCGTAGCGGGAGATTACTTTTCATTTCACGCCAATGAGCGTCTGCACGTCTATACCGAAGACGGACGCAGTTTCGTACGGCGCACGGCGCGCGCTGTGCGTCGTTACGATCTGATCATGCTCGATGCCTATGATCATCAATACATTCCCGAGCACATGCTCACCGAGGAATTCCTGCGCGAGGTGCGCTCGCTGCTGCGCCCCGGGGCGGTGCTCGCCGCCAACACCTTTTCAAGCAGCCGGCTGTATGACAACGAGTCGGTGACTTACGCCAGGGTATTTGGCGAGTTCTTCAATCTGCGGCGCGGCAATCGCGTGATACTCGCACGCCTGGGGGCACTGCCGGATGCAGCGACATTGCGCGCCAACGCGACGCGCCTGGCGCCAGCGTTCAGGCCGCTGGGCGTTGCGCCCGACGACCTGCTGGAGCTCTATTCGCGGCGCGTCGACTGGAACACCAATGCGCGTGTGCTGACGGACCAGTACGCGCCGGCGAACCTGCTCAACGCTGCTCCGTGACCACGGGCGCTGCGAGCGGCGGTGACGCGGCCACCAGTGCCCGCAGTTCACGCAGCCTGACGCGCAGCACAGCGGTATTTTCAGCGCCGACACGCAGCATGAGTTTCTGCCCCGCCGAGCGCGCCTCCAGTTCAGGGTCGGCGAACTCCCAGAAGACTTTGGGGCGTACCAGTTCAAACGGACCCTGCAGATCGGGCGTGGCCAGCAGGTGATCGATGACCGCCACCAGTCGGTCGTTGAAATAGCCGCGCGGATACCCGAGATCCTGGTAGGCGCGCTGAAACAGCGGATAGTAGCTCTGGTAGAGGTGCACCAATGCCACCAGATCCAGCTGGCTTACGATGGCCATCGGCGCGGCGTAGCGAGTGGCGTTGCGCGCATCCAGAGTGGCGCGGAAGTCATCGCCAGTTACCATCAGCGCACCGGGAGTTGCCCGCAGCGGTCGCAGTTCAATGCCGAGCTTGTGGCGTGGCAAATTGTCGATCGTAGCCACCAGATGGCGAATCAGATTTTCGGGCACCAGCAGGGTGCTCAGTGTCCCGGCTCCGGAAAGCTGCGTCAGCGCACTGCCGAAGGGCTGATCGCTCTCGCCAAGGCCAGGCAGTGAGTTCTTGCCCGGCGCATCGCCAGCGGGCATGGGGTTCGCGATCTGCGGCTGGGCTTCGGATTCCGGTGTCAGCGGGGCAATAACCGCCGGCGGTGGCGTTGGCGCCGGCGCGATTCGCGGCCACCAGTGCCAGGCAGCCGCGCTCCCCAGTATGAGTACTGCCGCAAGTGCGCTGATTGCCTTGAATTTCATGATTCGCTCCTGTTGGCTCGCCGACCGCAGCCTGCAGGTTACGGGACCGCGTGGCCAGCGTATGATTTCATCATTGGGGCGCGCTGACAAAATTTGCCCGGAGGCGACATGGGACCAGAAGCGACGAACGCGGGTGATTGGGCGACAGCCATGCAAAAGGCGCAGGCCGACATGCTGCGCCAGTGGACTGAAATGGGATCCGCCTGGGCCAAGGCGACGGGCGCGCCCGCCATGGCCCAGCCGGCGGCAATGCCAGGTGCCGCTGCGCCGGGCGCCGATGAAGTTGCGCGGCGTTTCCTGAGCCAGTGCGAGCAATACCTGGGGGTGTCCCGATCCCTCTGGGATCTGGTTGGGCGCGCGGCCCTGAGCAGCGACGCCGAGCAGCGTACGCGAGTGTTTACGGATGGTCTGGGCGGACTGCAGCAGCAGTTCGCCAACCTGTGGGTGGCGACTCCCTTTGGTGCGCCTGGCGCCGGTGCGGGCGCCATGGGCACCAACCCCTTTGCGTTCGCGGCCGGAAGCGTGCCTGGCATGACGATGCCGGGTATGGCAATGCCTGGCATGACCATGCCGGGTTTCGGCGCGCCGATCCCGGGAATGCCGGCGCTCGGGCCAACGCGCGAGAGCCAGGAATCCATGCAACGGCTCGCGCAACTGGGCGCGCGCTGTGCGCAGGCACAGATGCAGGTGAGTGGGCAGTGGAACGACATCATCGGCAAGGCACTGCGTGAACTGGGCGAGCGGCTGACCCCAAAGCTCAAGAGCGGCGCGGCGCCGGCGTCGATGAAAGAGGTTTACGATCTGTGGGTCGACTCGGCCGAGACGGTCTACGCGCAGGCCGCGCGCGGCGCGGCCTTCGTGCAGGCTCAGGCCGAACTCACCAATGCCATGAGCCAGCTGCGCAGTGCGCAGCGCGAATTGCTGGAGGAATGGGCCAGGCAGTTCGATCTGCCGACCCGCGCGGAGCTCAACAGCATTCACCAGCAGCTGCGCGATCTCAAGGCAGCGCTGCAACGATGACTGTGCCGCTGGAGGAAATCACCGAGCTGCAGAGCAAACTGGCGCACAGCCTGCAGAGCCTGCAGGCCGCGGCTGGCGTCACCTTTGGTTGTTCAGAGAAAGATGCCGTGTACCGCGAGGACAAGCTGACGCTGTATCGCTATCGCGCCATTGCGCCCGGTGCCAACCTGCCACCCGTGCTCATTGTCTATGCCCTGGTCAATCGCCCGTACATGATGGACCTGCAGCCTGATCGCTCGCTGATCCGTCGTCTGCTGGAACTGGGCCTCGATATTTACCTTATCGATTGGGGCTATCCCGACGGTGCTGATCGCTACCTCGATCTGAATGACTATATCAATGGCTATCTGCATCGCTGCCTGTCGGTGGTGTTACGCGAGCACAACCTGCCGGCGACTACGCTGCTTGGGGTCTGCCAGGGCGGCACCTTCAGCTTGTGTTACGCGGCGCTACACCCGGAGCGCGTGCGCAATCTCATCACCATGGTGACGCCGGTCGATTTTCAGACGCCCGACAATCTGCTCTCGCGTTGGGTGCAAAGCATCGACATCGAGGCGCTGGTCGCAGCGCACGGCGATAGTACCAGGTGAGGTGCTCAATGCCGCCTACGTGTCGCTGATGCCATTTCGACTGTTGCAGCAGAAGTATGTGAATCTGCTCGATGGCGGTGACGATCAGGCGCAGATGGATAATTTCATGCGCATGGAAAAGTGGATCTTCGACAGTCCGGATCAGGCGGGCGCGGCGTTTCGCGAGTTCAGCAATTGGTGCTACAAGGAAAACCGCTTGTGCAAAGGCACACTGGAGCTCGGTGGCCGCAAGGTTGACCTGCGCATGGTCACTCATCCGGTCCTGAATATTTACGGCAAGCAGGATCATCTGGTGCCACCGGCTGCCTCCACGGCCATGCAGAATCTCGTCGGCAGCAGTGATTACATGGCGCTCGGCCTGGATGTCGGGCACATCGGCATGTATGTCAGCGGCCGTTCGCAGCGCGAACTGCCGCAGGCCATCGCCTACTGGTTGCAGCGTCGCTGAGCGAGGCGAGCGCGCCCGGCAGGCGGGCACTGCACCCGGCAGAGCTACAGGAAATAGTTGCGGGGTTTACATAACACCCAGTCGCGATTGCCAGCGATCTGCCAGCGTTGTATATGCTGGTTGCAAATGGGGATGAACGCAAACCTGCAACAGAGGCTGGACGCTTACGTCGTGGGCGAATGTGGCCCGCGCGCCCTGGCCGACGAGTTGTTGGCGCGCTGTGCGCAGACACCGCAAGCCACCTGGGAAGTGTTGGCCCTGCTCGATCAGTATCATCGGCGCGGAAAATTGCCACTCGATCTTTATCGCTCGGTCAGCCAGAGCATTCAGCGACGCGCCCTGGGGGTGCAGGCGATCGAGCCATTGCCGACACTGGCGCCGGTGACCACCGGCGCCAGTCCAGTACCAGTACCAGTACCAGTACCAGTACCAATGCCAATACCAGTACCAATGCCAATGCCAAGGCCGATGCCCATGCCGATGCCGGCGTCGAGTTGAGCCGCGAGCTATTGGTACTGCGCAAAGAATTGCAGACGGCGCGCAGCCTGGCGGCGGCCTATCTCGAACAACTCAAATCGTTGTCCTGGCAGCTCGCTGCCAGTGAAACGGCCGGGACTGCGCAGCAAGTTGTGGTGGCGGAGCGGGCCGCAGAAATTCAGCGACGCGCCGCGCCGCTGTGGCCAGCGCAACGCGTGCAGGCAGTAGCGGCCATGGTTTTCATGCTGGCCGTGGGCGCGTCGCAGGGCCTGGGAGAACGCGACGTTGAAATCCAGCGGCGTGCGACCCGTACCCATGCCGGTTCGCATTCCGGTTCCCGGGCAGCTCAGTCTGGCGACCGACACCTTTGTCGTGCAGCCCGGTGCCAGCAGTGCACAGATAGCCGTACAGCGAACCGGCGGTACGGATGGCGTAGTCAGTTTTGTATGGTCGACGCAGAGTGCCGGGGCCAGGGCCGGCACAGATTTTCGTGGCCGACCCGCGCAACGCCTGGCGATGGCGGATGGCGTGAACGCGCTGAAAGTCTCGGTACCCATCCTGCCCAATCCGGCACGCCGGCACACGGAAATGTTCTACGTGACGATTGGCAAACCAGAAGGTGGCGCCGCACTGGGCGAGCGGCAACGCGCTGCCGTATTTATCATGCGACCCTGAGGGTAGTCGCGGCCCGGCGGCTGCGCACGTTCAACCGCGTACGTAGCCACCCGGTGCATCGCACAGTGGCGGGTAGCCCGCCGCGCTGTTGCCCATGGGCGGCGGCGGCTGTTGCCCCGCTGTCGAATGCTCGGTGAGCCACTGTTCCCAGGTGGGCCACCATGAGCCGGCGCGCAGCTCGGCCGCTTCCAGATACTGCGCGGTGCTCATGGTCGAGGTGGCATCGCGCCATTGGTAGTAGCGATGGCGACGCCTGGGATGTACGGGTCCACTGACGATGCCGGCGTTGTGGCCGCCGCTGGTGAGCACGAAGGTGTAATCATCAGAGCGTGTCAGCGCGCGCGTCTTGAAAGCCGAGGGCCAGGGCGCGACATGATCGGTCTCGGTGCCGACCACGAACATGGGCACCGATATGTTTGCCAGGCTGGTGTCCTTGCCATTGACGCTAAAGTGGCCGGTGGCGAGTTCGTTGTGCAGATAGAGCCGGCGCAGATATTCGCTGTGCATGCGGCAAGGCATGCGCGTACCGTCGGCGTTCCAGGCCATCAGGTCATTGGGCGTGGCGCGTTCGCCGCGCACATAGGCGTTGATGGCCGGAGCCCAGATCAGGTCGCTGGCCCGCAGCATCGCAAACGCGGCACCCATGCGCTCGCTGCCCAGCACCCCATCGCGTTGCATGAGTGCGTCGAGTGTTGCCAGCTGACTGGGTGAAATAAAGACCGGCCAACTCGCCCGGTTCACTGAAATCGGTCTGCGCCGCAAGCAGCGTGATCGAGGCGAGGCGCTGATCGCCTTCGCCGGCCAGCATTGCGGCGCCAATTGACAACAGCGTGCCACCGATGCAATAGCCTACTGCGTGCACGCGCTGGTTCGGGACGATGGTGGTCACGGCATCGAGCGCGGCGCGCAGTCCGAGGCGCAGGTAATCATCCATGCCCAGATCGCGATCCCGGGCGCCCGGGTTGCGCCGAAATCATGAACACGGTATGGCCCTGCTCGACCAGATATTTCACCAGCGAGTTGCGCGGCGAAGATCGAGCACGTAATACTTCAT
>CAWGKS010000019.1:0-30145 GCA_963823235.1 uncultured Gammaproteobacteria bacterium
CGGCGGCGGCGAGTGCAGCCTCGAGCGCCTCGAAGATGATTTCCTTGTCGACGCCCTTCTCATTCGAGACGGCATCGACCACCAGCAGGATTTCCTTGTTCATCGCCTTCTGCCTTTTACGGACTTTTCAGGCCACTCCGGGACCAGTCGCGCCCGGAACACTTCCCCGTATGGGAACGCCACCGGGACGCCATCCACCATCAGTTCCAATCCATTCGCATCCGACTGCTCCAGGCGCCCCGTGTATCGCCGCCGCCCCTCGCGCGGCACAGCCAGCTCGACCGCCACCTGCGCGCCCGCGAAGCGCGCGTAGTGCGCCGGCGTGCGCAGCACCCGATCAAACCCGGGCGTCGAAACCTCGAGCCGGTAACCGGTCGGGACCGGATCATGGACGTCGAGCAGCGCCGACACCTCGCGGCTCACCGCCTCGCAGTCCTCGATTCCGACGCCCGCCTCCCGGTCTATGTACACCCGCAGCATCGCCGATCCCCGGCCACCCGCGAACTCCAGATCGACCATCTCGTAGCCAAGGCGTTCCAGGAGCGGCTCGACCAGCCCTACCAGTTTTTCCCGTACGCTCGACGTCATGGGTTCCTTAGGGCCCCCAGCGACAGGCCAAAAAAAAGGGCCGGCGGCCCACCAAAAACGCAAAAAGCCCCAAGTGGGGCTTTTAAATCAAGCTCTTGGCCGCACTATCTGCGACTGCACGGAGCTGCCCTTACGGCGTGCTCCGGCCACCGGGGGCGGATTCTAGTGCTTTAAAGCACTGAATATCAACTGGATCATGCCGGGTTCCTGCTGGAGATGAACCAGGTGCTCGAAGGCGCCCAGACCCCGTTCGGCCGCACGTAGCGCGCCAGGGTCCCGCGCAATGCCCGAACCACCTCGGGCCTAAGGCGCTCGCCGTCGGCGCCGGCCAGGCGAATGATCTCACCCGCCGGCCCCAGGGCCATCGCGAATTCCACGGCATCCTCGAGATCGCGCCCGATGCAGATGTCGGTATCGAAGCGTTCGAAAGTGACGCGGTCGAAACCCGCCGCAAGCAGCATGGAGCTGACCATATCGGGCCCGGACATCGAGAACGGGCCGGGACCACAATGTACCTGGTCGGTCTCCTCATGCGAGACCACGGGTACGATTCCCCGCACGCACAGCTCGGCATCGTGCAGCCAGGGATTGTCCTCGCGCTTGCGCCAGACCACCTGCGTGAACACGCCGCCGGGCTTGAGTGCCCGGCGGATGTTGCGCAGCGCCGCACCCGGCATCGTGAAGAACATCGTGCCGAAACGGGCAAAGCCATGGTCGTAGGGACCGCGCAGATCATCGCACTGCGAATCCGCACAGAAGAAAGTTGCGTTGGTGACGCCGGCTGAGCGCGCGTCCTGTTCACAGGCATCGATGAAATTCGCTGCACAATCGGTGCCTACCGCCGCGCCGGCCGTCCCCACCTCGCGCGCAATTCGAATCGTGCTGTCGCCAAACCCGCAGCCGACATCCAGCACCCGCGCACCCTTCGGGAACAGGCCACGCGAGAGCACGGCGTCGCTGTGATTCGACAGCCCGTCGATCAAAAGATGCTTGAAACGCAGGAATTTCTGGAACAGCACGGTGTTCCAGGCTTCGATGACCACATCGTTATCGCCCACTGCGCGCGCCTCCCGCTGGCAAAAAAAGGGCCCCGGCCAGTACATGGCGGAGCCCTTTCATTGCGATCAGGACTGGGAACCCGAAGGCTTCCAGTCAGCCCGCCGCCCTCTCAGTTCGACGGCATCGCCTTCGGCGTGACCGTCGTCGGCTTCGGCGGGGCCATCGTCGGCGACGCGCCGAACTCGCCTTCCTTGACGTAGAAATTCAGGCTGTCGCCCGGCTTCAGGTCAGCGGCCTTCGTATCCTTGCCGTTGATCGAGACCATGGCATCGCCGCCGGTCGCGACCTTGATCGTGGTGCCCTCGGTACCGGCCACGTTCTTCATGGCAACCGTCGCTTCCGTCGCGGACACCGACTTGACCGTGCCTGAGAACTTGGCGTACTTCGCGCCGTCTCTGGTGACGACGGACTGGCAGCCGGCCGGAGCGCGCGGGTGCTCCTTGAGGAACTGGGCATTCCAATGGATTTGCATGCAGGCCTGAATGCCTTCGATTTTATCGTCGGCCATGGCGCCGAACGAAACGGCACACAAAGCGGACATCATTAGTATCTTGAATGGGGACATTAAAATTCTCCGAGTTATCGTGAGCGGACGCGGGGCGAGATTATAACCGGCGCGCATAGGCAATTCTACTACCGGGCGGACTATTCCGGTCCTTTGCCCTCGGTCGTGGTTGCTGGCGGCGGGCTATACTGCCGGTGCGGATCCGCTAAAAGAGCTCACGCAGTCCGGATTCCGGGAGCTGAGATGCATTGGATCGGGTTACAGGTCGGGGTGCCCCTTTGAAACCCACCCTGCCACTGCTGGCCGGCCTGGGCGCCCTGGGGCTCTGGTACATTTGGCGCTGGCGCTCGCTGGAACGCGCCCGCACCGCATCGGCCCCGGCGGGCAGCTATCGCCCCACCTTCGCGGATTGCCTGGTTGGCTTCGTCACCGATTTCTTCGACACCCTGGGCATCGGCAACTTCGCCCCAACCACCGCATGGTTCAAGTTCCGGGGCCGGATGCCCGATGAGCATATCCCGGGCACCCTGAACGTGGGCCACGCCCTGCCCGTGGTGATCGAGGCGCTGGTGTTCATATCGGTGGTGGCCGTCGACCTCACCACGCTCGTCACCATGATCGGGGCGGCCGTGGTCGGTGCCTGGTTGGGGGTGGGCGTAGTGGCGAAGTTGCCGAGGCGGGCGATCCAGATCGGCATGGGCCTGGCCCTGCTGGTGGCGGGCGCGCTGTTCGCTGCCAAGAATGCCGACTGGCTGCCGGGCGGGGGCGCGGCCCTCGGCCTGCATGGCGCCCGCCTGGTTTTCGCCGTCGGCGTCAGTTTCCTGCTGGGTGCCCTCATGATGCTGGGCATCGGCCTGTATGCGCCCTGCCTCGTGCTGGTCAGCCTGCTCGGCATGAACCCGCTGGCAGCATTTCCGATCATGATGGGCTCCTGCGCATTCCTGATGCCGATCGGCGGGGCGCGTTTCGTACGCAGCGGGCGCTACGACTGCCGGGCTGCGCTCGGCCTCACCCTCGGCGGACTGCCGGGAGTGCTGATCGCAGCGTTCATCGTCAAGTCGTTGCCACTGGTGTGGCTGCGCTGGCTGGTCGTGATCGTAGTCAGTTATGCGGCCGTGCTGATGCTGCGCTCGGCGACGCGGCCCACGTCTGATCCGGCACCTCAGCGCTGATCAATGCCTTGTGTCAATGCGTCGCGTCGCTGCTGGCGGCGGGCGCACCGGCCGCTGCGATGTATTCATCGATCTGGCGCCCGAGCACCGGCAGCGGCACGGAGCCGTTGGCCATGACGGCATCGTGGAAGGCACGCACGTCGAAGCGCCCGCCGAGCGCCTGCGTCGCCCGGGCACGCAGTTCGAGGATCTTGAGTTCCCCCATCTTGTAGGCGAGCGCCTGTCCCGGCCAGGCGATATAGCGATCTGTCTCGGTGCGCACCTCCTGGTCGGCCAGCGCCGTGTTGTCAGCGAGGTATTTGAGGGCACGCTCACGCGACCAGCCAAGCGCGTGCATGCCGGTATCCACGACCAGCCGGCAGGCGCGCCACATCTCGTAGGAGAGGCGCCCGAACTGATCGTAGGGTGTCTTGTACATCCCCATCTCGACGCCCAGCTTCTCCGAATAGAGCCCCCAACCCTCGCCAAAGGCGTGCGAATAGAAATTGAGGCGAAATGCCGGCACATCGGTGAGCTCGCGCCCAAGCGAGATCTGCAGGTGGTGTCCGGGAACGGCCTCGTGCAGGGCCAGCGCAGTCAGTGAATACAGCGGCCGCTTGTCCAGCTGGAAGGTATTGACCCAGAACTCCCCGCCGGTCCGGCCACCAATCGGCGGCGGCGAATAGCGGCCGCCCGTGTAGTTGGGCGCCAGGTCCGCGGGCACCGGCTGCACGCTGTAGGGCATACGGGGCAGCTTGCCGAAATAGCCGGGCAGCAGTCCGTCGATCTGCTTGGCGATGTAGGAGGCATCCTTGAGCAGTTCCTCGGGCGTGTGTGCATAGAATTGCGGGTCGGTGCGCAGGTAACGCAGGAAGGCCGGGAAGTCGCCGGTGAAGCCGGTTTGCCGCATGGCCTCCATCATTTCAGCGTGGATGCGTGCCACTTCCTGCAGCCCGATTTCGTGTACCTGCTGGGGCGTGACATCCAGGTTGGTGAAAAACCTGACCAGCGCACCGTAATAGGCCGGTCCCTGAGGCAATTCGCTGGCGCCGATGGTCCTGCGCGCGGCTGGCGCGTAGTCGTTGACCATGAAGTCCCGGAGTCGCCGGTAAGCCGGTATGACCTCATCCTCGATGGCGGCACGCCCGGCAGCAGTGAGGCGCGCCCGCTCAGTGGCGTCCATGGTGGCCGGAAAGCGCGTGAACGGCTCGAAGAACGGTGTCGCCTCTGCGGTCTGGTACTGCTGGCCATCCAGCACGCTGATGATTCCCGGCATGATGGCCGAGGGCAGC
This sequence comes from uncultured Gammaproteobacteria bacterium, assembly GCA_963823235.1. Taxonomy (GTDB): domain Bacteria; phylum Pseudomonadota; class Gammaproteobacteria; order Steroidobacterales; family Steroidobacteraceae; genus FEN-1191. Next base: position 4,596 of record CAWGKS010000019.1, read on the forward strand.
GTGAAACCCGCGGCCATCCCGGCGCGCATGTTGGCCTGCTGTTGCGCGAAGTACGCCGGAACGGCGTGTAACCGGGCCAGGTAGTGCTCGAAGTCGCGCACGCTGGTCATGGCGATGCCCTTGGCCATGCGCGTCACTTCGATGTGGAAACCCTCGTCGCTGGTGAGCGGGATACGCCAGCTCTGGTAGGGACTCAGCGCCAGCCGGTTGCGCAGCTCGAAGTCGAAGACATCGTAGTTCACGCGATTCATCGGCGAGAGCGCCGCCCGCTCGATGGCGGCCAGCCGGCGCGCATACCCGGCATCCTGCTGTTCGCGGCGGCTGAAATCCGCCGGTGTGACCGCTGGCAGCTGGTCGTCGTAGTCGCGCACGCCCGACTGGGTGGCGTACAGAGGGTCGTTGCGCATCCGGGCGGCCCATTCGTCCGCCAGCAGCTCACGCAATGCTGCGTCGGCGCCGCGAACTGCCTGCTGGGCCCTGAAGCGCGCCAATGGCTTGCCGTCCTCAGCCAGCAACTGCAGTTCGCCATTGCGGATCAGGTAGCTTCGGGCATCAAGCAGGGCTTTCATGAAAGCTCCGGCCTGTGCCATGACTTCCTGCGGGCAGGCCATCATGGTCGAGGCCAGGTTGGGCCCTGCGCGCAATGCGGATCCGGTCAGCGTGTAGGGCCCGGAATATCGGTTGCAACCATCGGTGCCCTGGACCCGGCCCTCACCGAATTGCAACGTTGCCGAGCTGCCGGCGAGCGCGACCTGCCCGCCCGCCTCCACCAGCGTCCAGTTGGTACCCTCGAGCGGCGACGCACCAACCGGCGATGCGTCGGTTCCCGCATAGGCAACGCAGGCGACAACCGCGGCCAGCAAACCCATGGCAGCGCGGCGCACGAAACCCGGTGACCCTGTCTTCATGAGCGTATCTCCTGCTTGATCGCCGGTGGCGATAACACGAATTTTCCCACGTGTCGCTTCTCAAGAAACTCACTTTGCGCTGCGGCGATGTCAGCGAGCGCGAAGGTCTGCGCCACCAGTGGGCGGATTTCGTCCCGTTCCAGGCTGGCGAGTAAATCGGCATCACGGGCCAGCCGCACGGCCGCCGAGCCCACCCCGCCCGATGCGCCGGTAATCACCACCCGTTCGCCGCTGCGCAGCCCGTCACGATGCAGCATGTTCTCTGCCGTGCCGTAGGCGCAGGTACGCGCGTGCCGACTTTGCGCGCGTCGACCCCAGCACCCGCGGCCACGACCCGGCCGCAGCAATCCGTCCCCTGAATGAAGGGAAACAGCGTCGCCTCGCTCCAGCCGCCATCAGACCTCGCCAACGCCTGGCGCTGTGCGGCAACGGCCGCCTCGCTGGTAGCGACGCTTACCGACGCCGAGTACCAGCCGAGCCGCGTGTTGATCTCCGTGTTGTTGACGCCCGCGGCCAGCACCTTGAGCAACTCTTCCCCGACTGCGGGTTGCGGAATCGGCACGTCCCGGAACACGAGCTGGTCGTAACCTCCGTTGCCGATCGCCACGACCGCCTTCATTGTGCGTGTGCCATCCGCAACGTCAAAACGGCCAGTCATCGGTGCGCCTGTTCAGGCCGCCGTGTTGCCGCCATCGACCAGCCACGCCGCCCCGGTGACGTAGCTCGAAGCTGACGAAGCGAGAAAAGCCACGACCTGAGCCACTTCAATCGGGCGGCCTACGCGGCCCAGCGGAAACGCGTCGCCCCTGCGCGCGAGGCCCGCCGCAAGCTCCTCCCCGGCAGAGCGTATGCCCTCCAGCAGCATCGGCGTCTCGATATCCCCAGGGCACACTGCGTTGACGCGCACGCCCTCGCGCCCGTGGTCCACGGCCAGCGCCCGGGTCAGCTGGAGTAGCGCGCCCTTCGAGGCGCAGTACGCCGGTTCGCGTCGCCCGCCCACCACTGCGAAATCGGAAGCGATGTTGACGATGCTGCCGCCGCCCGCGCTCACCATGTAGCGAAGCGCGGCGCGCGCGCAGCGCATGGCGGCGGTGACGTTGACTTCCATGACCCGCGCCCAGTCCTGGTCGGTCGTCTCGAGCAGGGTGCCGTGATGGGTGACGCCGGCGTTGTTGACCAGGATATCCAGCCTGCCATAGGCGCCGATCGCGGCTGCAACCAGCCGATCCGGAATCTCAGGATCGGTGATCTCGCCCGGCAGGAAGCGGGCCCCGAGCGCCGCTGCAAGCTCTACGCCGGCGACGACATTTCGGCCGGTCAACAACAGGCGTGCGCCACAGCCGGCAAAGTGAGTGGCAATTGCCTGCCCGATTCCCGAGGTGGCTCCGGTGATGAGCGCTACCTTGCCGTCCAGCTCCTTCAATGACCCGCCTGGCGATACACGTCCTTGCCCATGAACCAGGTCTCCAGCACCTTGGTGTCCACGATCTCGTCGGGCTTGCCGCCATCGGCCAGCGCCAGGATGTCGCGATCGACGATCACCAGGTCCGCGGACTTGCCCACCTCGATGGAGCCCGCATCCCGGTCGATATTCAGGTATTTCGCTCCGCTGATGGTGTAGGCATCGATGGCTTCGCGAATGCTGATGCCCTGGGCTGGATTGAGCGCCCGCTGTCCCGGGATACGCCGTGTCACCGCCACTGCCATGTTGACAAAGGGTCTGGGGTCGCGCGTGTCAACCGGGGCATCGGAACCGCCCAGGAGCACCGCGCCCGCTGCCTTGAGCGTGCGCGCCGGGTAGGCATTTCTTTCGTAGTAGCCGTTGGCCGGATGCAGTGCGACGCTGTCGCTGCCGTTCACCTTGTCTAAGAACGGCACGACCGACAAATCGTAGTCGTCCTCGGCCACGGCCCAACCAAAGGTGAAGGCGAGATACAGGTGGTCCCGACCGATGCGCGGCGCGTCCGCCGGGTTCACGAGCTGAACGTGGGCGAGCGCGTCGTGCAGCGTCGAGGCGCCGCCCGCCGCGCGGGCAGCCTCGATCGCATCCAGCGCCGTGCGCACTGCCTGGTCACCGACCGTGTGGATGTGCACGGCGAAGCCCGCCAGATGGAAGCGCTTGACGAATTCCATGATTACGGCAGGGTCATGTTGCAGTTGGCCGCTGGAAATCTGGCACTGGTCAGGGTGGTAACCGTGCTTGCGCATGAACGCCGCGGTCGCACCCGCAGAGTCGAAACGCTCCGGATGCGCCCGTGCCTCCGCACACAGTGGGCTCGCGGTGTCGACGTAACCCATGACCGACATGTGGCCATCCTTGCCGGCCTTGAAAATGGGCTGCAGGTACGGCCTGATCGCCCCGACCTCGGGCAGCGTCGGTGGAACCGCATAAGGGTTGCCTTCGAGAATGCCATCGGCGAACAGCTTGACGGTATCGGCGCGAATCAGCGGATCGTGGGCATACCTTGCGCGCGTCGCCTGCGCCTGCGACAGCATGCGGGTCCAGTCCGGCTTGCCGTCCGCGGCACGCATCACATCCGGGTCGTAGTATTGCGCCAGCGACGCCCGCACCGTCATGTGCCCGCTCTTTTCGAGCGCATCGTAGAACGGCAACAGCTGCGGGCTTACAGAAGCATCGAGCATGCCCGTGATGCCAACGCTGTTGAGCCGGGCAGTCACGCGCCCCGGCGCCTTCATCACTTCAGAAAGCCCGAGCATTATCCACGAAGGCGTATCCATGGCATGGCGCGCATCTTCGTTCACCGTGCCATTTGGCTCACCGCTCGCATCCACCCCCACGAGCCTGCGGAAGGCGCGGAAATCAGCATTGAGTGTGGTTTTTGAGAAACCCACCACCTTGCCCGCGCTATTCCGCGCCCGGGCGAGCGCCATGCTGTTGAAGGCGCCATGGTGCCCATCGTTGCCGAGCAGCTGGATGGGATGCCGGGTGGAGGCCCGATCCAGGGTGGCACGCAGCGTTGGATGATCGGCGTCCGGCACATTGCCGTCGCTGAAATTCCACAACTGCGCGCTGACCCATTGACCCTCCGGAATCTTGTAGCGCTCGATGCAGCCGCGCACGAAAGCCGTCAGCTCGCTGAGCGACCTGGCCGCGCTCTTGAGATCGCAGACTTCGAGATCGACGATGCCGCTCGGATGAATATGGGAGTCGATCAGTCCGGGCAGCATCAGCTGTCCTTTCAGCTGCTCAACCCTGGTGCCCGCGCCAATATAGGCCTGCACGCCGGCGTTCGAGCCGACGTAGACGATCCGGCCACCACGCACGGCCACCGCCTCGGCCATGCTGTGGGCGGCATCCGCCGTATAGACCTTCGCGTCGGTGAAGGCCACGTCGGCAGGTGGCTCGGCGGCAAACGCCATGCCCACGGTCATGCAGGCCGCCAGCGCCACCCAGATCGCCCGGCGCCGCATCACTTGCGCCACGCCACGGTCATGCCATAGGTGCGCGGCCTGAGCGTGGTGTTGTGCCGGTCCTGCGGGTCGTAATAGGTGCTGCTGGCAAGCAGCAGCGCGGTGCCGACGCCGGCAGGCACCAGGCCCGACGTACGGCGTACGCCGCCCGGGCCAGACGGTACTGTTCCGATGGTTTCCCCCTTTCTTTTCAGGGCGCTCGCAAAAACGTAGCGCCTGAACATTCCCCACCGAGGCCGACTGTATCAGCGGTTAATCGCGCGGGTCAAAAAGCGCTCACGGACTGTAGTAAACCACCTCGAGGCCGAAGGCGCGAACCGTATCCGGCTGCGCGCGACCGTCGTGACGCCATTCGAAATAGGGATCGATGCGCCAGCGGTCAGTCAGCTCCAGTTCCGCGCCGGCCTGGTAACGCTGCTGGTTCCACTGGTCGTACTTCGTGTTATAGAGGTCCTCCGCCCGCACATAGGGCGTGGTGGCACGGCCGCGGACTTCGAAGCGCCGCTCGATGGTGAGTCGCAACCGGTACAGGCTGGAATTCTCGCCGTTCTTGTCGCGCAGATCCAGGCGCGCGCGGCCTTCCAGTTCCAGGCCGCCCGCCAGCGGCCGACTGTGCGTCGTCAGCTCCCAGATGAAGGCATTCTGCCAGAAGCTCTTGTTCTCCTTGGACCCGTTGTAACTCTGCGAATACTCATAGCCGATGCGACTCCACAGGTACCGGTCGCGCTGCCAGTCCCCCTCCTTCAGTCGTTTGCGCAGCCGGGGAGTCAGCGTGACATCCAGGTACGCGCCGTAAGTAGCCTGGGTCAGGCCGTTGGGCGCGGCGTCCTTTACCCCCGATGTGGAATTTACAACCGTCGCCTGGCTGTAGAGGTGGCCGCGCAGGGTGTCACTGAACGGAAGGTAGGCGTCCAATTCCGGCAGCAATTCATCCTGGCTCTCGGCCCAGGCCGGAGCGGTCACAGCGGACAGCAGCGCCACGACTGGCCATACCATGTATTTCATTCGCATCGGCCACCCAGCAATCCGGCCTTGATCTCGGGATTCGGTGGAACGCCAAGCCATATCGACAGGAAGGCTTTGCCGAAATCGTCGCCACGAATCGTGCCTTTCACGCTGCCGTTCACACTTACCTCCAAACCGCTTCCCGGTTGGAATGAAAATATCATCGACTGCCCGGATTTGATGTCGGCCATCCAGCCCCGCAATGTCGCGACGCGCTCGTCGCTGGATGCCTGGGCACCCTGCCCGTTGCGTTCAAACCCCTCGGTCCATCCCTTGGCGATGTCCGCAGCTCCCACGTTGCGCACGAAGTGCAGCTGCATTTCGTACGGGGCAGTCGCGGTCAGGATGATGTTGGCATCGGCTGTTGACCTGGACACGTACAGCGCCGCCACGTACACGTTGACCTTGAATATGGTGGCCTGCCGGAGGCCCAAGCCGTTGAGCACCAGCGGCGCCCCCGCCACCTGCACTTGCTCTGGAAAGCTCACGCTCAGGCATTCGCGCGCTTGAACCAGCGCCGGTGCCAGCCAGGTCACCGCGCCGATTACCACCAGGCTACGCTTCAGCAGCTCCCTCACGCCGGATGTGGCGCCGGGTGCCATCACTACGGCGTGTTGACGACGCGGTAATAGACGCCGTTGGCGCCATAGGAAGGCAGGAACCAGGTGTTACCGCACAGGTAATAGGTGACACCGCTTATTGTCGCCGTACCGCAGTTGGGTGGCAGCGTTGCATAGATAGCGCCGATCGCATAGCCACCGCCACCCGGGTTACCGCCGGCCACAGCGCCGTTGGCATAGCCGGCCGCATACGCATTCGAGGTGGCCGCGCTACCATTGTTGTAACCGGCCGCATAGGCGTTTGAGCTGCCCGTGGCGACGCCGGCATTGTAGGCGTTGGCGGCAGCTGCCTGGTTATTGGCGGAGGCCACCGTCGCGCCGACCACTACCCCGGCTGCCACCGCCCCGGCCGTAGACCAGCCGCCGCAATTGCCGCAACTCGAGCCGTAATAATTCACCGTAGTCGGCGGGTGGTAGGCCGGATACGCCGTGCTGCCGTAGTACGGCGCGTGGTACACGCCGCTGCTGGTCGCGGTCGTCGAACCGTAATATCCGTTGTGGGAAACCCCGCTGGCGGTGGCCGAGCTGGTGCCACCGTAGGCGTTGGTGTGGTCGACGCCGGAAGACGTGGCCGATGAGGTACCACCGTATGCGTTGGTATGGTCAACGCCCGAGGCATTAGCCGACATCGATCCACCGTAGGCGTTGGTATGCTCGCCACCGGAGCCCTCCGAGCCCGACGAATGCCCGCCATAGGAGCTGGCGTGTTGCCACGCGATCGCCGGACTGCTCAAAGCCAGCACAGCAAGTCCGGCCCACGCTGCGACATACATCTTCATTTCTGGAGTGCTCCGTAATTGAGGGGTCGGCGGCGCTCTCAGGGTCGATCCGCGGGTTTGGGCTGATTCGGCGCCGTCATGGTCGGCCGTGCTGCCGCACCGGCCGGCATCACGTCAGGGCGCGCGAACGCAATATGAGTCGCCCCGGCGGCGAGTTTGGGCTCGAAGGCATCCGCTGCCACCATTCCATCGAGCTTCCAGTTTGAGATATTCATGTCGTGACGCAGGTGCGCCGGGTCATTCATGTAGACAGCCCGGAGCTTGCGCGGCAGCTTGTCGTCGACGCCGATCCAGATTTGTGCAAAAACTGCATCGTTGCCGAAAGCCACCATGTCCGTGGCCGTGCCTTCAACAACCGTTGAACGCCCGATGTAGAACGCCACCTTGAGCCCCTCGGCGAGGTCCTTGTAGGGATCAGCCACGATCAGGTCGGTAAAGGGAAAATAGATCGCGGCGTTGTTGAAGGCCTGTTCGAGTGCGGCGTCGACCGTGGCCGGTGCCGCGGCGGTCGCCACCAGGTTCTCGTCCCGCGCATAAGCGGTCATCGTCTTGCCGTCGTAATAGAACTCCGTCGCGGGCCCGTCGCCTGGCGTGATGACGCGCAGCCGGTTGGGACGCTGCATCGTGACCTCCGACCGCGTTGAGTAGACCAGCGCGGGGCCCAGGGCGCTCGGGCTTTCGTAGCTGACTGTCGCGGTAAAGGACATTACCCTGCTGCCGGCCAGTCGCGCGCTCGCGGCTTTGAGCAGTTCCAGGGCTTTCGGCTCCAGCTGCGCCGGCGCGCCGGCTGGGTTGGCGGCCGGTGCAGTATTGGCTTTGGGCGCCGCCAGTAACACAGCCAGCAGCGCCAGTGCCGTGCACGCGCCGCGATGCACGCGTGAGCGATCAGCGATACGGTTCACGGCTGCCTCAGGGAATCATTGCGCATTCGAACATTTTGTTCGCCACGGACGCGGCGATCTCGTTGATGAAGACCGTGCGCATCTGCGGGTCGCCGCGCAGCAACTCCACAATTTTCTGCTCCTCCGCAGATTTGGGTTGGCCACGCGCCGCCCAGAGCTGTTCGCAGGTTGCGGATTGGTATTTCTGTATGACTTTCTGTGCGACGTCGTCCAGGATCGGATATTGAGAGCTCGACACGGTGCTCGACAGCAGTACCGCGAAGACGGCAAAGGCGCTCAGTCGAATAAACATGGCATGCATCTCCAGTGGGAAGCGCGATTCCGGGTCGGCGCCAGAGCTGGCGCCACCTTCATGGGAGAGTCTAGGAGGGTCCAGCCGGGCTTGCAAATCGCTCCCTGTCTGCCGGTAGCGGAGAGGGTTGTCGTCCCGGTGAATTCTCCGGGTATATCATCTGCGCCATGGCGAAAACAAATGTAGCCGAAGTTTCCTACGGTTCGGACCGCAACGGGCTCATCTGGGCGTATCGGTTTGCGCACAGTCAGGCGCCGCAGGAGATCGATTCCGACGCGGCCGCGCTCTGGCTCAATTCGTCCGATGCGAGCGCAGGCTTCGTCTGGCTGCACTTCTCCCTGTCGAATGCAGCCGCCGAGCGTTGGCAGCGCCAGAATCTGCAACTCCCGGCCGCCTACTACGAATCGCTGCGGGAAAGCGTGGGTTCGACCCGGCTGGAAGAAGCCGGCGATACGCTGGTCGCGGTAATCCATGACGTGCTTTTCGACACTGCCAACCTCGACTCGTCCAGTGTCTCCACGGTCACGTTGTGCGTCACACCCCGGATGGTCGTCAGTGCGCGCCTGCGGCCGCTGCGCTCACTCGACCGGTTGCGGGCGGCCGTGCGCGCCGGGCAGAATTTTCGCTCGGCAGCTGAACTGCTGTCCCACCTGCTGCGCGATCAGGCCGAAGTACTGGTGGGAATCGTGCGCCAGTCGACCACGCGGGTCGACGTGATCGAGGACACGCTGCTCGCCAACCGCATCGCGGCGAGTCGTGGTGAATTGAGCACGCTGCGCCGCACGCTGGTGCGACTGCAGCGCCTGCTCGCACCCGAGCCAGCGGCCCTGTTCCGGCTGCTGAGCCGGCCGGCGGGCTGGATCATTGAGCGGGACACGCAGGAGCTGCGGCAGGCTGCCGAGGAGTTCTCGGCAGCGGTAGCCGATGCCCTGGCACTGTCGGAACGCGTGAGACTGCTGCAGGAAGAGCTGATCGCGCAGCTCAACGAACAGACCAGCCGCACCTTGTTCGTGCTAACCGTCGTCACAGTGCTGGCCCTGCCGATCAACCTGATCGCCGGGCTGTTCGGCATGAACGTGGGCGGTATTCCCTTCTCCGCGTTCCGGCACGGCTTCCTCGCGGTCGTCACCGTCGCCGCGGCCCTGACGGCCTTGCTTGCCTTCCTGGCCTATCGCACCATCGGACCGCGTCGTGACCGCTGACGAGGCAGGTACGACAGGCGGCAGCGTATCGCTTGAGGGCGCAACAACCGGCCACCGGATAACTGCCATTGGACGAAGTGAGCGTTTCCGGGCAGAGTGCCGGGATGCGGTCGCTCCGTTGGGACGGAGCCACGCCAGCCTGACCACTGAAAGAGGATGACCATGACCGAAGAAAAGCAGCAGAAGTTCACGTCCAAGGTCCGCCGCGGGCTCAACTGGGTGCATGCCCAGGCAAAGGCCGAGCACGATCGCCTCAGGGACGCTGCCGCGGGCGGCAGAGTGCCTGGCTTCACCGCCGCGGAGCTGGCCGATATCGAGGCGGCCATCGTCTGGATTGAGCAGAATAAGGAGTCCAGACCCGGCTAGGCGGCGTGCGCCCCGCAGCTGGCGCGAGGTCGCCAGCTGGCTGAGGAGCCAGGGGCGCGCCTGCGGATTATCGACGCTCCGCCGCCGGATCGATCCTGGAAAGGTAGTCGGCTATTCCGTCGATTTCCTCGGCCGAAAGCTGACGCACCGTTTGGGCGTGGACAGCGGTCATGTTGGGTCGCCGGAGGTCCCCCGCCAGATGAATCTGGCGCACCAGGTAGGCGTAATGCTGACCGCCGAGCCGCGGCGTCACATGCTCGGCACTGCCCTTGCCTACCGCGCCGTGGCAACCGGCGCAGTCGCGAAAATAAGCCCCCGTTCCCGCACTCAGGGCCGTCCCATCACCGATATTTCGATTTGCCTGGCGCGGCAGTCCGCTGACATAGCCTGCAATATCCGCAAAATCGGCCAGGTCAATGAGATGGCGCTGGTACAGCACCTTCTCCATGCGCTGGTTCCACCGTTGATTTTCGCGGAAATCGACCAGCTGCTTGAGAATCACCGCATAGTACTGCCCGGCGATGGCCGGGACGGACCCATCCGCTGCGCCCGCACCGTCCATGCCATGGCAGCCCGCACAGGTCGGGAACAACTCGCGGCCACGAGCCGGATCGGGTACGCGCTGCAGCGCCGCCTGGATATTCCTGCTGTGCCGCAGACGCTGCACTCGCCCACTGCGGATAGGCAGCACACGAGCCCGAGCGCCACCGTAAGGCAGCGATCGAGGACGGCTACTGCGTTTCATGCAGCGCTAGCGCAGCGTCAATCCTGGCCCGGCTGCGGCTCGGACAGCGACTTCAGCACCTTGTCGAGGCTGAAGCTGCCGACCTTCTGGCTGGGCGGGTATTCCCTGAAGGAGGCGAGGAATTGCGCGACGTACTGCTGCGCCGGCACCAGCAGGAAGACGCGATCGACCCGCCAGTGAGTGTAGTCCATGCCGACCACGTCGCCTTTTTCGAACGGATCCGAGCGCAGGTTGAAGATCTTCGGGACCCGCAGTGTCACGAACGGCTCCTGCCAGACATCGAAGCCCTCGGCGCGTTGCTCGGCGAACACGATCTTCCATTGGTTGTAGCGCAGCCCGACCAGCGAGCCATCGTCATTGAAGTAGAAGAATTCATGGCGCGGGTCTGGCGCCTTGCCGGCCAGGGAGTCGGTGATGTTGTAGCCGTCCAGGTGCACCTTGAAGGTCTTGTCGCCGACCTGCATGCCCTTGAGCAGCTGCTCCTTCACATCGGGCACGCCCACGGCGGCCATGATCGTCGGGATCATGTCCATGTGCGAGTAGATGTCGTTGCTGATCGTGCCGGGCTTGATGACGCCGGGCCAGCGAATCGCCGCGGGCACGCGGTAGCCGCCTTCCCAGTTGGTGTTCTTCTCGCCGCGGAACGGCGTGGTGCCGCCATCGGGCCAGGACATCTCCTCGGCGCCGTTGTCGGTCGAATACATCACGATGGTGTTGTCGTCGAGGCCGAGCGCCTGCAGCTTGTCGAGGATCTGGCCGACCATCGCATCGTGCTCGACCATGCCATCGGGATAGACGCCTAGGCCGGTCACGCCCTGGCTCTCCTTCTTGAGGTGCGTGAAGATGTGCATGCGGGTGGAGTTCCACCACAGGAAGAACGGCTTGCCGTCGGCCTTGCGCTTGTCCAGGTAGTCGAGCGTGGCCTTGGTGAACTCTTCGTCGACCGTCTCCATGCGCTTGATCGTGAGCGGGCCGGTGCTCTCGATCTTCTGCGTGCCGTCCGGATTTGCCCAGGAGTGAATCACACCGCGCGTCCCGTACTTCTTCTTCAAGGCCGGATCCTTGAAGTAGTCGGGATTTTCCGGCTCCTGCTCCGCATTGAGGTGGTAGAGCGAGCCGAAGAACTCGTCGAACCCGTGTGCGGTCGGCAGGGTCTCGTCGGCGTCGCCCAGGTGGTTCTTGCCGAACTGCGCGGTCGCGTAGCCCTGCGCCTTGAGCAACTGCGCCAGTGTCACGTCGCGCGCCTGCAGGCCTTCCTTGGCGCCGGGCAGGCCGACCTTGAGGTTACCGGTGCGGAAGCCGCTCTGCCCGGTGATGAACGCGGAGCGTCCGGCGGTACAGCTCTGCTCGCCGTACCAGTCGGTGAACAGCGCGCCTTCTCTGGCGATGCGGTCAATGTTGGGCGTCTTGTAGCCCATCATGCCCTGGTTGTAGGCGCTGACGTTCCAGTAGCCAATGTCGTCGCCCCAGAGCACCAGGATGTTGGGTTTCTTGCCGGCAGCCTGTGCTGTAGCCATGCCGACGAGCAGCGCCGCCATCAACACCAGGGGAGACCAGCCGCCCCAGAGTGATTTTGCGATTGATTTCACGGATGCTTACCCTTTATGTGATTGCAGAGGACCGTTATTGGCGCGAGTCTACACGACCCTCAAAGTTCCGGCGGCGTGCCCGATCAGCCTTGCCGGTAGAGTTCCTGGGCCTTGCGCGCCGAGGTGACGATTCCCTTGATCATCGCGGAGCTGAATCCGCGATGCTCCATCTCGTTGAGCCCGGCGATGGTGCATCCGCGCGGCGTGGTGACACGGTCGATTTCCGCCTCCGGATGCGAGCCGTCACGGATCAGGAGACCTGCGGCGCCGCGGGCGGTTTGCGCCGCCATCATGAGTGCCTCGTCAGGGTGCATTCCGATCTCTATGCCACCCTGTGAAGCGGCACGGATCGATCGCAGGAAGAATGCGACTCCGCAGGCGCAGAGCGCAGTGGCGGCCTCCGCCATGGATTCGTCGATCACGAGCGTTGCGCCCACTGACTCGAACAGCCCGCGGGCGCGTTCCAGGGCTTCGTGGTGCGCGGGTGGGGCGGCCAGGCAGGTCATCGACTGTCCGATCGCGATTGCGGTGTTGGGGATGGCGCGCACGACCGGGATTTCCTGTCCGACCCGCGTCTGGATCTGCTGCACGGCGGCGCCCGTCACCACGGACACCAGCGTGTGTCGCCGTGGGTCCAGGGTGCCCCGGATCTCCGCGAGCAAGTCGTCGAGCTGGCGTGGCTGCACCGCAACGATGACCTGGCGCGCCTTCGCCACGGCGGCGCAATTGTCGGTGGTCGTGTGAAAGCCCGCGGCGTGTGAGTTCCCCGAGCTTGTCGGCGTGGCGGCGCGTCAGCGTGATGTCGCCGGGGGCCACGCGCCCCGATGATACGAGCCCGCGCGCGAGCGCCTGGCCGACATTTCCGGCGCCCAGTATCGCGATGGAGCCCAAGAGCTTGTCGGTCACAGTCCTCTCCTTGAATGCGCCGCACCGCTTGACCGGTTCAGCTCACAGGTTAGTTTACGCTGCCTGCCTGACCTCTGTGACAAAGGGCGTGAAGAGGCTTTATACACAATGACACCCCCTGTCCGACGCCGCACCGGGCTTTGGTGCAATCCAGCGCGACCTATATGGCCGCGTGGTAGGCTCCGGCCAAATGCCGCGCACCCTAGTGGGCTTCCTCGTCCTGGCGCTGTCGCAGGCGGCCGCATCGGCCGACTTATTTCAACAATGCGCCGACCAACGGGCGGATGATTACCTCGGGGTGACTCGGACGCGCGCGTTTACGGTTCAGCCTCCACATCGCGCCGGCCCGGTCCGATATCTGAATATCAGTGACGAGGAAGTTCGGGAGGTTCAGGCCGCTGCGTCCGAGGTCGTCGGCAAAGTTCTGGTTACGATTGCCGAGGTTACAGAGACGTGCCCGTGCGAGGACGGCGACGCGTGCACCGATCAGGTTTGGGTGCTGGCGTATCTGCCCTCTGGAACTGTGGGCCTCAGCCTATCCAAGATCGGCGGACACTGGACCATCGGCACCGTCCAGCGCTGGTGGCTTCAGCATGACAACTTGGCCCGTATCAATAGACGTGGCTACTTTGCCTTCATAGATGCCGAACATGAGCTCTTAAAGCATTTCCCCACGTGCGGACTTGATAAGGGGGAATTGAAAAAAATAGAGCGCAAATACGATAACTGCGCATTTGCCGCGGAGAAGGCGGCCCGGGAGCATCCTTGAGTGAACTACTTGCCGGACCCAGAATGGAACGGTAGCGGGGGGTAGTGTTTCGGTTATAGAGCGCACTTTGCTGGTACCTGTGAGGCGTCGCGCGGCGTAGCCTTAGGCGGTGCCCTACACCTCGCCACGCGCCCTACTGAAACGGGTGCACCCGCACATTGAATTCAATTGTATTGGTGCCGTGATCCTTAGCTGTGGTGAGTGAACTGATGTGGCGTCCGGCGAGGCTGACATTCCAGCGCCCGTAGTTATGCTCGAAGCCTAGCTCCACGATGCCATACGGATTGCGCACTTCGTTTTCATCGTAGAGCCAGTAGGTGTACCCGTAGTCGTCGGCGTCAGGCGGGGAGTTCATTGCCGCTACGCCCCCTTGCATGAAAAATGCAACCAGTAACGCGTGCATCGCAGACCTCCCTGCGCCGCTTCTTGGCGAGTTCTTCAAGAGTTGTGAACACACGCACCTGGCTTCTCGTTGGTTAGGTAACGCCCACGAGTATTGCCGTGTTTGACGCGCTTGGAGCGGTCGATGCGCTTTTCGATGCGCTTAAGCAAAGGAGGGCGTGGCGTGCTGGGCTGGGGAGCTTCGGTCGTGTTGTCGTGACCGTAGCGCAGTTCAATGCCCGCCTTAAATTTCAAGGCGTTCATGGGCGAACACTAATATGCTTGGGCACAGCGGGGAATTGCCAGCCGGAAAGTGGTTGACGGTCACCGTAGCAGGAGGTCATGGCGCTCTCCCTAATAGGGTGCACCATGCCACAATTGAAGGTGCCAACCATCCGGGCAAAGCGCACTAGGCTAGGTAATGGCCGCAGCGCACAGCCTAATATTTCAAACAGTTGCGCTACGAGCGATGCTTCGCCACGCGGCACTTGATCGAGCAGGTGAGCGCGTCCCGGCGGCTGAGCGTGCCGAGATGTGGAGCAGGTACAAAGCCGGTGAGTCGATTCTCGGTATCGGAGGAGCGCTGGGCCGCGCTTGCACAACGGTGCACCGAGAACTCCAATATACGGGCGGCATCGAGCCTGCGGCGCGACGCCGATCTTCAAGGGTATTGAGCCTGGTTGAGCGCGAGGAGGTTTCTCGCGGTATCGCCGCAGGCGGTACGATCCGCGCCATCGCCCGAGGACTGAACCGGGCTGTCTCGACGGTGAGCCAAGAGGTATCTCGGCATGGTGGGCGTGAGCTCTATCGGGCGGCTGAAGCCGATCTGGCAGCGTGGAATTCGGCGCTTCGTCCAAAGCGGTGCCTGCTCGCCAAGAATCGGGAGTTGCAGCGGATCGTTGCGGTTAAACTGAAGCAGGATTGGGCTGCACAGCAAATCGCCGGCTGGCTCAAAGACGAGTATCCAGGCAACCCGGAGTTGTGGGTGCCACACGAGACGATCTATCGAAGCCTGTTCGTGCAAGCCCGCGGCGTCCTGAAAAAGGAGCTGATTGGGCATCTGCGTTCGAAGCGCCGTATCCGTCGTTCGCGTCACGCTACTTATTACGGACAGGGCCGAGGCCAGATCACAGATGCAATTTCAATTCGGCAGCGGCCAGCGGAAGCTGAGGATCGAGCCATCCCGGGTCACTGGGAAGGGGATTTGGTCGAGGGCTCCAGAGGCACTTTCATAGCGACGCTCGTCGAGCGGCAATCGCGCTTCGTGATCATCGTCAAGGTGGCTGACAAGAGCAGCGAAGTCGTTGTGGCGGCGCTCATCAAGGCGGTGCGCAAGCTGCCGATAGCCTTAAGGCGATCGTTCACTTGGGACCGAGGAGCTGAACTCGCCAACCACGTTCAGTTCACTGTGGCGACCGACGTGCAGGTCTATTTCTGCGATCCCTCGGGCCCTTGGCAGCGAGGAAGCAACGAGAATACCAACGGGCTGCTACGACAGTATTACCCTAAAGGGGCGGACCTATCGGTTGTAAGCCAAGCCCAATTGGATACGGTAGCCAGGAAATTAAATACACGACCGCGAGAGACACTGCGCTGGAAGACGCCAGCGTATATATTCGGCACTAATGTTTCGATGACCCATTGAGCCGGCGTCAACCATGTCTCCGGAATAATCCGCCAACGATGTGTCCGGAACGGACCCAGATAGGTTTGGTAGCGGGGGGACGCTGGCGCCGCAATATTGGCGGGCGCGGATGAGCCTTTCCGCTGCCTGACTAGCCCCCTACCCTACGTCGCCTCGGGCTATTGCGCAGCGCAGCGCGGCGTGAGCCGCTGCGTGGTAGGCTGTGCCCCAATGGGACGCATTCTCGGGGGTTTCCTCGTCCTGACACTCTCCCGGAGCGTCGCGGTAGCCGATGCATTGCCTCCGTTTCTCGTCGGGGTTACAGCAACCCTGCTGAACTTGACGGCTTGTGGCGGCGGAGGCGGGTCATCTCCACCGCCGCCATTGCCAGATTTTTCAATAACGGTTACACCTCCATCATTGAGCGCGATCGAAGGTGGCGTTAGCGGCGCGTCAACAATATCAGTTACCGCTTCAAACGGATTCACGGGTAGTGTATCGGTCACAATATCCGGATTGCCGGCCGGCGCGACTACGAATCCTACCTCGCCTTTGATCGTCTCGGCTAACTCTCCGCAATCGTTCACCGTGCGGGCGGCCGACGCCACCCCCACTGGCACTGTCCCACTTACTTTGCGTGCGACAAGCGGCACTCTGGTTCACTCCGCAATGGCCAATCTGACGATCGACCCTGTAATTCAGACCTCGCAGGTGGGCACCATCCTCTATCTTCAGAGCCACGCAAATGGCCACACAGCGCGCATTGGTCTCGATACAGCCTGGGGCGGGTCCATCGTAGAAGTAAGCCTTGATGGGACGAACTTTGTAAACGCTCACGATACAGGGCGTGAAGTGCAGCCTGCACTGTACGACGGTGCTGGGAAGTACGACGACTGTGCCGGTTGTAACGGCGCCTGGGGATGGAACCCCGCGCTAGGCGGCGATCGGTACAACCATGGTAGCCCAACGCTAGATCAGAATCTGGCATCAACATCGCTATATACAAAATCGACCCCGCTGCAATGGTATCCGGACAACTTTGGTGGTGGCCCAGGCATCGGTATTCCATCGGATGCCACATTCGAACAAACAGTTGGCGTTGCATCGGGAGCCCGCTAGCGTTCAAAGTGCATTTCAAGCTAACGCACAATGGTGTCGACTTCCATTACAACGCTGAACAGGAATTTCCCGCCGTTTATGTGAACTCCCCATACACGACCCTTACTTTTTATTCAGGCACGAGCCCATGGAACAACGGCGCCTTGACAAAGACGCCGGCTCAATTGATATCCGCGGGAAATAATTATGCGCCTGAGGAATGGGCCGCTTTGGTGGACAGCAATAATCAGGGACTCGCGGTATTCGTGCCCGGCACCTTTCCGGCTTGGTACTCCGCGTCCTTTCCCGGCGGCGGCGGGAGCGGCTCAATGGGCGATGCGACCGTGTACATGCGTCCTATGATGTCATTCACCGTTGCGCCCGGTGCCGTCATGGAAGGTGACGCATTCCTCATCCCTGGAGACGCGGACGCCGCACGCACCGTAATCTACGATCTTCACAAGTCTCTATCGTCTGTCGATATCTCCACACCAGAAGCCACAGTAGACTTGCCCGCGGTAAATGCCACGGTAACTGGCGCCAGCACTTCCATTACTGGTTGGGCGTTCGACAACGTCGACGTGTCGGCTGTCAAGATATATGTGGATGGCGCACTGAAGGGTACCGCCACGCTCGGCATCTCACGTCCAGATGTAGCTGCGGCGTACCCTCATCTGGCACCGGTGGATTGCGGTTGGACGTACTTGCTCGATTCGACGACACTTACGAATGGAGTGCACTCGATAGTCATCCACGTCATCGACACGGCCAAAAATGAAGCCTCGCTTTCACCCATACCGGTGACCGTCAGTAATTAGCGCGAGCGCACGATCCAACGGGCGCATTGCGTGCCAAGTTCTCCTGCGCTGATGATCCTGAATGTTGGTCTGTGGTGGCTCGATAACAACGGAGCGAAATTGCGCGCCATCGCCCGCAGCGTGCAGTGAAACCTTCACGTCTCAATCGACGCCGCATCGAAAAATCGACAGTAAATGCGTCCACGGATGACCATTGTTGTGTTCTTATTAAGGAACGGTTGAATGCGAAGCGCTGAAAGCGGGGGCTACGCTTACACAGCGCCTACGTGAACCCCAGTCGGGACAGCGCTCACCAGCGCCGCCCTCTTAACTCGATTTGCCCGTTCGGGCACATAGGTTACAGATCATTCCGGGCACATAGTCACCCATGTGATCGGAATGGACCCGGTTTTTTTGGTAGCGGGGGCAGGATTTGAACCTGCGACCTTCGGGTTATGAGCCCGACGAGCTGCCAGACTGCTCCACCCCGCACCAGAAGGGCCGCGCATTCTACACCAATCGCGGCAAATGGAAACTGGGTGCCTAGTTGATCAGGTTCGCGCACAGCGCCAGCAGGGCGTTGGGCATGATTCCCAGTGCCAGCACCGCCAGCGCATTGAGGGTCAGCGCCCCGCGGACCGCAGGCTGCCGGGCGATGGGCGACTGCGCCCGCCCGGCGTCGAAATACATGAACCAGACGACCCGCAGGTAGTAGTAGGCCCCCACGACGGACGCCAGCACCGCAAGCGTGGCGAGCCCCGCGTGCCCGGTACGGAGCAGCGCCTGGATGATCCACAGCTTGGCCCAGAAGCCCGCGAACGGCGGGACGCCCGCGGTCGAGAACATCAGCGCCAGCATCAGCAGCGCGAGCCGCGGATCCCGCGCGCCCAGGCCCTTGAAGTCATCGAGCTCCTCTGCTTCACCGTCAGTGCGCGCGGCCAGCAGCACCACGGCGAACGAGCCCAGCGTCGTGAGCACATACACCAGGGTATAGGCCAGCGCCGCGCGGTAGCCGCCGGCGTCCGCCGTGATGAAGCCCAGCAGTATGAAGCCGACGTTGGCGATGGCCGAATAGGCCAGCATGCGGCGCATGCTGCTCTGCGCGATGGCGATCAGATTCCCGGCCAGCAGGGAGAGCACCGCGACCGCCGTGAGGATTTCGACCCACAGGGCCGGATCAGCGCCAAGGCCATGAACCAGCAGCCGCATCACCAGGGCGAAGGAGGCCAGCTTCGGGGCCGTCGACACCAGCAGCGCCACGCTCACCGGGGCGCCGCTGATACACGTCGGGCACCCACATGTGGAACGGCACGGCGCCGAACTTGAAGGCCACGGCCACCACGATGAAGGTCACGGCGATCACGAATCCTGCGCCGTGCGCGGCACTGACCGTGGCGATCTGGTCGAGGCTCAGGGAGCCGGTCAGGCCGTAGAGCATCGACATGCCGTAGAGCAGGATTCCCGAGGCAATCGCGCCGAGCACGAAGTACTTGATCGCCGCCTCCGCCGCCACCCCGGAATCGCGGTCGAAAGCCACCAGCGCGTACAGCGACAGCGACAGCAGCTCGATGCCCAGGTAGACGGTGAGCAGGCTCCCGGCCGCCGTCAGCACGCAGATGCCGAGCAGCGCCGTGAGCGCCAGCACCTGGTACTCGCCGCCGCGAATCTGGCGGCGCTCGAGGTAGGCCTGGGAGTAGAACAGCGCCAGGCCGACACTCAGGAACGCCGCCAGCTTCAGGAAGATGCCGAGGCGATCGGCGACGTACAGGCCGTCGAACAGCACGGTGCGCTCGGTTACCGCGCCGACGGTAACGGTGAGCCAGGCGCACACGGCCAACGCCACCAGCGTCAGCGCCGGTGTCACGCGTCGCCGTACCCCCGGAGCCATGAATACGTCCGCGAGCAGGATCACGCAGATGGCTACGGCCAGCGATATTTCGGCGCAGGCTGGCCGCAGTGAATCGAGAGTCATGACAGTCTGGTTCATCGCTAGCCTGCCGGGATCTTGCTGACGCTGAGCTGCTGCAGCAGGTGCTGTATGGACGCTTCCATGGTGTGCACGAGCGGTGCCGGCCAGAGACCGAGCAGCAACACGGCGAGCGCCAGCACCGCCAGCACCAGGAATTCGCGGCCGTTGAGATCCGTCATCGCCGCGACCCGGTCGTTGGCCACCGGTCCGAAGATCACGCGCTTGACGAGCCAGAGCGTGTAGGCCGCGCCCAGCACCAGCGTGGTCGCCGCCAGGAAGGCGTACCAGAAATTCGCCTTGTAGGCGGCGAGGATCACCAGGAACTCGCCGACGAAGCCGGAGGTGCCCGGCAGGCCGGAATTGGCCAGCGCAAACAGCACCATGAAGGCGCCGAACTTCGGCATGACGTTGATGACACCGCCGTAGGCGCCGATCTCGCGGCTGTGCAGGCGGTCGTACATGACGCCGATGCACAGGAACAGCGCGCCCGAGATCAACCCGTGCGAGATCATCTGCACCATGGCGCCATCGAGACCATTGACCGCCCCGCTGAGCGCGCCGGTGCTGGCCTGGATGTCGAAGGCCAGGAAGGCGCCGAGCGTGACGAAACCCATGTGCGCGACCGACGAATAGGCGATCAGCTTCTTCATGTCGGTCTGTACCAGCGCCACGAAGCCGATGTAGACCACAGCGATCAGCGACAGGCCGATGACGAGCCAGTCGAGCGCGCGACTGGCGTCCGGGGTGATCGGCAGGCTGAAGCGCAGCAGGCCATAACCGCCCATCTTCAGCATGATGGCCGCCAGGATCACCGAGCCGCCGGTCGGCGCCTCGACGTGCGCATCCGGCAGCCAGGTGTGCACCGGCCACATCGGCACCTTGACGGCGAAGGCCACCAGGAACGCCAGGAAGATCCAGCACTGTTCGCGGCAGAGTCAGCGGCAGCGACTGGAAGCCGGCGATCGTGTAGTCGCCGGATTTCAGGTACAGGTAGACCAGCGCCACCAGCATCAGCACCGAGCCGAGGAAGGTGTACAGGAAGAATTTCAGCGTCGCGTACACGCGCCGTGGCCCGCCCCAGATGCCGATGATCAGGAACATCGGGATCAGCATCGCTTCCCAGAAGAAATAGAACAGCAGCGCATCGAGGGCGCAGAACACGCCGATCATCAGCCCCTCGAGGATCAGGAAGGCGGCGAAGTACTGCGCCACGCGCTGCTCGATCACGCTCCAGCCGGCGATCACCACCGGCACGGTCATGAAGGCCGTCAGCACGATCAGCGGCAGCGAGATGCCGTCGATACCCAGGTAATAGTCGGCATGCAGCTGGGCGAATCCACGGCAGTCGCTCGATGAACTGGAAGCTGGCCGTCGTGGCATCAAACCCCTGCCACAGCGGCACGCACAGCGCCAGCGTCGCCAGCGACGCGATCAGCGCCAGCCAGCGCGCCAGGCGCGCGTGCGCGTCGCCGACGGCGAGCACCAGCGAGGCCCCCGGCGATGGGCAACCAGATGAGCAGCGACAGCAGGTCGATTCCGTGCATGGTGGTTTGCCGCCGCTACGCCCGGACCAGGAACCAGCCGAGCAGCAGCACCAGGCTGACGATCATCCAGAAGGCGTAGGAATAGAGAAAACCACTCTGGATCAGGCGCGCACGCGCCGCCAGCCAGGCCACTGCGCCGGCCGAGCCGTCCACCACGACGCCGTCAATCACGGCCTGGTCACCACCGCGCCACAGCGCCGCGCCGAGACCGCGGCTCGCGCGGGCCAGCACGTTCTCGTTGAACCAGTCGAAATAGTACTTGTTCTCCAGCAGTCGGTAGATCCACCCTGCCCGCTTAGCGATAGCCGTCGCCCGGTCCGGCCGGCGCAGCACGAAGTACCAGGCGCACAGCACGCCCGCGCCCGCGAGCCAGAATGGCAGCGTCAGCACCGAGCGCTCGGCGAAGACCGCCGCGCCCGGGAACTCCCGGCCGAGCTCGGCGACTACGTCGTGGGATTCGAGTACCCGGATGGAGTTGCCGAAGTAGCCACCGAACAGCTCCGGTCCGATGGTGAAATAGCCGATCAGCAGCGAAGGAATCGCCAGCGCCACCAGCGGTCCTTTCATGTTCCAGCCTACGTCGTGGAAATTCTCCTCGGCGTGATGATCGAGGCGCGAGGCGCCGTGAAAGGTCATGAACATCAGCCGGAAGGTATAGAAGGCCGTCACGAACACGCCGGCAGTCACGCAGAAGAAAGCATAGCCGGCGCCAGCCCGGTGCGAGGCATGCACCACGTCGATCAGCGCATCCTTGGAATAGAACCCCGAGAACAACGGCGTGCCGATCAATGCCAGGGCGCCGATCAGGCAGGTCCAGTAGGTGACCGGCATGCGGTGGCGCAGCCCGCCCATCTTGCGCATGTCCTGCTCGTGGTGCATGGCGACGATCACCGCGCCCGCGGCCAGGAACAGCAGCGCCTTGAAGAACGCATGGGTCATGAGGTGGAAAATCGCGACGCTGTAGGCGGATACCCCCAGCGCCACGGTCATGTAGCCCA
This sequence comes from uncultured Gammaproteobacteria bacterium, assembly GCA_963823235.1. GTDB lineage: Bacteria > Pseudomonadota > Gammaproteobacteria > Steroidobacterales > Steroidobacteraceae > FEN-1191. Next base: position 26,522 of record CAWGKS010000019.1, read on the forward strand.
GCTGCGAGAGCGTGGAGTAAGCCACCACGCGCTTGATGTCGTTGTTGATCACGCCCAGGAACCCCATGAACAACGCGGTCGTGGCGCCGATCACCATCACGAAGGACAGCGCGGTATCGGAGTACTCGAACAACGGCGACATGCGCGCCACCATGAAGATGCCCGCGGTCACCATGGTCGCGGCGTGGATCAGCGCGGAAATGGGGGTCGGGCCTTCCATGGAATCGGGCAGCCACACGTGCAGCGGCACCTGCGCCGACTTGCCCATGGCGCCGATGAACAGGCAGATGCAGATCGCTGTCAGTGCCGGCCAGCCAGCGGCGGTACCGGCAACGTGCAGCGTATGCGCGGCGATCTGCGGCGCCTGCCGGAACGCCACTTCGTAGTCGAGCGAGCCGGTGTAATAGAGCACGCCGGCGATACCGAGCAGGAAGCCGAAATCGCCAACGCGATTGACCAGGAACGCCTTGAGGTTGGCAAAAATGGCGCTCGGCCGCGTGTACCAGAACCCGATCAGCAGGTAGGACACCACGCCCACCGCTTCCCAGCCGAAGAACAGCTGCAGGAAGTTGTTCGACATTACCAGCATCAGCATCGCGAAGGTAAACAGCGAGATATAGGCGAAGAAGCGCTGGTAACCCGCGTCGTCGTGCATGTAGCCGATGGTGTAGACGTGCACGCACAGCGACACGAAGGTGACCACCGCCATCATCAGCGCCGACAGCCGGTCGATCAGAAAACCGACCTGCATGTTGACGCCATCGCTGACCAGCCAGGTGTAGACCGCGCCATTGAAGACCGGAGCGCCATGCAGCAGCGAGCTCAGCACCTGCAGCGAGAGCACGCAGGATGCGGCCACGGCGGCAATGGTCACGGCCGCCGCGCCCGCCCGGCCGATGACCCGCCCGCCGAGTCCGGCGAGTAGCGCCGCCAGCAGCGGCAGCATCGGGATGGCCAGCAGCAGTTGCGGGTTCATGTTCAGCCGCGCAGCGTGTTCAGGTCTTCGACATTGATGCTGCGCCGCTCGCGGAACAGCACCACCAGGATCGCCAGGCCGATGGCCGATTCGGCCGCCGCCACCGTAAGAATAAAGAACACGAACACCTGCCCGTCCAGTTGACCGAGGTAACGCGCAAAGGCGACGAAATTGAAGTTGGCCGACAGCAGCAGCAGCTCGATGCACATCAGCAGCAGCAGCACGTTGCGGCGGTTGATGAAGATGCCGGCGACCGAGAGCGCGAACAGCACCGCCGACAGCGTCAGCATATGGCCGAGGGTGATCATGGCTGCGTCCCGCCGGATTTCATCTTGACCATGCGCAGCCGGTCGGAGGCCCGCACCGCCACCTGCGCGCTGATGTCCTGCACCTTGAGGCCCGCGCCGGCGACGCAGCGTGAGCGAGATCGCGGCGATGATCGCCACCAGCAGCAGCATCGCCGCAATCTCGATCGCGTAGGCGTAGCGCGTGAACAGCATGGTGCCCAGCTCGGTGGCATTGCTGTAGCCAGCCGGGAGCGGCGCCGCGCCGCGCGTGACGTCCAGCCCGAGGCGGCGCTGCACGATCACGCCGACGATCTCGGCGATTACCGTCACCGTCACGATCCAGCCCAGCCAGGCGTGGCGCGTGAAGCCGCGGCGCAGTTCCTCGACCTTGATGTCGAGCATCATGACCACGAACAGGAACAGCACCATGACCGCGCCCACGTACACCAGCACCAGCACGATCGCCAGGAACTCGGCCTCGACCAGCAGCCAGATGCACGGCGCTGGTGCAGAAGCACAGCACCAGGCTGAGCGCCGCGTGCACCGGATTGCGCGCGGTGATGACGCCAATGCCGGCCGCCACCAGGATGGTGGCGAAGCCGTAGAAAAGCAGACGTAACCAGCATGTAGACCCTCTCTGCCTGCCTCTGCCTAGCGGTAGCGCGCGTCTGCCGCCCGGTCGGCGCTGATCATGGCTTCGTAACGCTCGCCCACCGCCAGCAACTTGTGCTTGGTCATGATGTTCTCGCCGCGGTGCTCCATGTGATACTCGTGGATGCGCGTCTCGACGATCGCATCCACCGGGCAGGCCTCCTCGCAGAAGCCACAGTAGATGCACTTGAACAGGTCGATGTCGTAGCGCGTGGTGCGACGCGTGCCGTCGGCGCGCGGCGGAATCGATGGTGATCGCGAGCGCCGGACACACCGCCTCGCACAGCTTGCAGGCGATGCAGCGTTCTTCGCCATTGGGGTAACGGCGCAGTGCGTGCAGGCCACGGAAACGATCGACTGCGGCGTCTTCTCCTCCGGATAGTTGATGGTGATCTTGCGCCGGAACAGTGAGCGCCGGTCACCGCCAGGCCCTTGAGCATTTCCCAGAGGGTGAAGGTCTTGATACTGCTGGCGATGCTCATCGTGCCCTCCTCATGCCCGCCACGGACCGACCCGGAACCACGCCAGCACCCCTTCGACCGCGATCCAGACGATGGTGATCGGAATCAGCACCTTCCAGCCCAGGCGCATGATCTGGTCGTAGCGATAACGCGGGAACGTGGCGCGCAGCCACAGGAACACGCACAACAGCAGGAATATCTTCAGTACCAGCCAGTGCGTGCCATCACCGATCATCAGCCCCAGCAGCGGGTAGCGCGCGCAGCGGGTTACCAGCCGGGAGATGACCGTCGAAGGGACTCAGCCAGCCGCCCAGGAAGAACACCGAGGTCAGCCCGGCGATCAGGATCATGTTGGCGTATTCAGCCAGGAAGAACAGCGCGAAGCCGATGCCGGAATATTCCACGTGGAAGCCGGCCACGATCTCGGACTCGCCCTCGGCGACGTCGAAGGGCGCGCGGTTGGTCTCGGCGACGCCGGCTATGAAGTACACCAGCAGCAGCGGGAACAGCCAGAACCAGTTCCAGGCCAGACCAGCTGCCTGCTGGCGCGCCACGATGGTGCCAAGATTCAGGCTGCCGGAGGCCATCAGCACGCCGACCAATGCAAAACCCATGGCGATCTCGTAGGCGACGATCTGCGCCGCCGAGCGCATCGCGCCCAGGAACGCGTATTTGGAGTTGGAGGCCCAGCCGGCCAGGATCACTCCGTAGACGCCGACCGAGGTCAGCGACAGTACGTACAGCAGCCCGGCATCGACGTTGGCGATCGCGAAGCGCGGCGCCAGCGGCACCACCGCCCAGGCGGCGAAGGCCGGAATCAGCGTGATCGCCGGCGCCAGGCGGAACAGCACCCGATTGGAGCGCGCCGGAGTGACGACTTCCTTGATCAGGAGCTTGACGACGTCGGCGAACGGCTGACCGATGTACTCGGTGTGCGGAATGCCGAACAGCCGCACCCGGTTCGGGCCGCGCCGCTGCTGCATCCAGCCGATGAGCTTGCGCTCCCAGAGCGTCAGGTAGGCAACGCTGAGGATAAGGATGACGGTAACCACCAGTATGAAGGCCGTAGAGCGGGCGAAACCTGGCAGCGCCAGCCAGCTTGCACTCAGCCACTGCACCAGCCCGCTCACGGCGGATACTCCGCGGCAGGAGTCTGCCCGATGCAGGTCAGCTGCAGGTCAGTGGCCCGGCGCAACAGCGGGTCGATCTGGTACATCGGCACGTCGTACAGGGGCTCGACCGCGCCGGC